>JANOBM010000320.1:0-25458 GCA_031411655.1 Planctomycetaceae bacterium | reverse complement strand
CCACGGGCCATGACTGATGAGGTCAATTGCCCTTCGTTGCGGCGTACGGAAACCAACGTTTCGCCGCGACTTATTTTTGCGACTGCTGGCACGCTGTACGCTTCAAATCCGAAACACGCGTAGCCCGATGTCCCCGCAGCGACCAATGCATAAACGCCGGGCGTCATTTCATCGAAGCTAAATTTGCCGAACTGATCAGTGGCCGTTCGCGCCACCAAGGCGTTGCCCCGATAGATCAAGATATTTGTTCCTTCGACATTCGATGTAGACAGGCCGCTACTAATCATCGAATAAACTTGACCGTCTAGTGTGGCTTCATCGCCAAGTTGAACCCGGTAATGGGGACTCTCGAAGACTTGACCGGTCGAAACCAATTCACCGTCGGTGTCTTCGAAGGAGCCCTTCATCTTGGGAGGAAGGTACGAACTGGCAAGACGCAGCACTTCCTTGGGGTCGATATCCACCAAAGACAGTTTCACCGGTGGTGGAAGCGGCGATTCCACCGCGTCTGCGACATCGGCTGCAGTCTCTTCACGGAGCGCGATGGGCACTGCGGTGTGACCCTTGGGGCCCGCGACAACCATCGCATGGAGTCCGGGCTCCGCGTTTTCAAGCGTAGCGATGCCGTCGGCGTCAGCAGTGATAGCCGATTCTTCACCACGCGGTCCGATGACGGTTATGTTGGTACCTGCGAGCATGTCACCGCTACCGCCGCTCAGTTTCACTAGCTCGAATCGCACTCGTCGATCGGCTCGGCTGAAGTAGGCCGTATTGTCCTGGGGAAGCTTGCGGGCTTCGTCTTGCATTACTACGTTCGCGGCGACCAAACGATCGGCGTCAGCGGCTAACAACTGGGCACCTACAAATCCTGACAGGACCGTCGCCCCGCTCAATAAAAATCGGGCCAATGAATGGTTAGTCATTTTAGTTCCTGACTCGTTCGCTGCAGTGATTTGAAATCAGGTCCAAGCCGGCCGACGTGGAATTTGACTTCAGGATAAGTAAGTAGGTTACGCTGAATCAGTGATTGACGCAAGGAAAGACGGCCCCAATTTCCGTTAAATTCCACGCGTCCCGCAAGGTCCAACCGAGACTAAGAACCTATCCGAAAAACATTAGCCGTTTTGGCGCTGGCCGCGGGTCTCTCCGGTTTTCGGGTGGGTTCTAAAAACCCCACGAAAATTGCTGGAAATCGCTATTTGTAAAGATTGACTTTGGCGCCGGCGCTGGCGTCGAATTGCCGATCCTCTGGAATATCGAGAAAAACGCACTGTTTGGATTCGATTGCGACAAGTCCGGCGGCCTGAACAGCCACGCCACTGATATTTTCGAAAACAACACGGGTCAGCCCGACTTTTGACTCATTTTCTGCCGCTTGGACCATGATTCCGATATCGGAACCGCTGATTTTAGCGTCCTCGCAATTCAAGTCACCTGCGTTTTGAAAGATAGCCCCGGACAGGTTGTCGACAAACTGCGTCCCAATGATGTCTGCACGCGCAAATTGCTCATCAAAATAGACTCCGGAATTCTTGCAATCTCGAATCATTCCCCCATCCAGTTTGAGGGTGCCCACCATCGCTTCAATTGCAGAGGTACCCGAATTGGAAATAGTTACGTTTTCAAGCGAAACCTGAGTTTTGGGGTCCTTGATCATGATGATAGCCGTCGTTGCTTGGTCAGCGAATTCAGCATCCACCAACTTCAGCGTTCCGCCGCTCACACCGGCGCCAAAAGTTCCACCAGTCAACTTTGTAGCGCCCGTAACAGTGGTCGTTCCGCCAGTCATGTCAATTCCGGTCTTGCAATTGGTAAACGTGCTTTGCTCGATCACCACATCGCTACTGGCAACCCAAATTCCTTTCACGCATCCGCCAAACGTGCACTTCTTGACGGTCGCATTCCCTGTCGTGGTAGCCAAAATTCCGTAGTCGGCACAATCCTTGAAGTCACAGCCTGAAATGGTCGTCGCCTGCCCACCGCTTTGTTCGACATACACTCCTTCACTCCCAAGAAAACGAGACTCGGAGAGGCTCGCCTTGCCTTCGACAATCTGCACACCTGACAGAAAGAAATCACAATCGGTAACCATCAGATCGATGGGGCTCTTGGCCGAAATCGCAAACTGATTGCTTAGCTTAAATTTGCATCCGCTAGCGAATAGCGACGTGCCAGCTTGTACTTTCACATCGTTGTACGTCGTTGTGTGAAGCTCACACTTTTCGAGAACTAGTTTCCCGCTGGTTAATTCGATGGCGTTGAACTCGGATTGCGTCTGCCGACCATCCCCCTTGATCGTCATCCCGACAATCTTGACTTCACCGAGGGGGATAGCAATCTCAATGGGCGAAGCCTTTGTGTTGTAGATCACGCACTCGGCAGGCTCCCCTGAACCGACCAGGTGAACTGGCTTGGAGAGCTTGATCGCTTCCTCATAGGTCCCAGGCTTGAGACTGACGTGGTCGCCTGCCTTGCAAGCCGCGATTGCGTCGGTGACTGTCCGGTGACTGCCTGAGCCATCAGCAGCGACGACGAAGGGTAGTTCAAGCGTTCCGTTCGCTTTGTCGATCGACATTGCATTGGCGATTGGAGGCACCGTCACATCGGCCTGATCTCCCTCCTTCGCTTCGTCATTAGCAGTTCCCGAAGAACCCGTGGTGGGTACGGCGATTACCCCAGGTTCGCTATTCCGTGAAATGTATTGTTGGATTCCGATGGCAGCGACACAAACCAATCCGATCCCAATCATCAGCACGCGCGTTCGTTGTTCAGTCTTTGGACTAACCGAAGTAAGCAGTGATCCACTCGAGGAAAGCGAGCCCGATGCAAACGCCTGCTGTGACGAACCACTGACACCTAATTGTGAATTGCCGACCGCGGATTGCCCCGAGGCAAACTGAGTCGCTGAATTTCCTCCGGCTCTGGTTGAGCCGACACCGCTAAGATGCGACGCAGCGTTCGAGCCGCTGCTACGCGAGCGCGAACCTTGCGAGTCTCGGGACCCGAATTGGCTGATCGGTTGTTCCAGTGTCAGCTCGGTGCCGTCGATTGGCTGCGCCGGCAACCAACCTTCTTCCAGGATGATCGACAGTTCGGCCGCGAGCGTTTCAGCCGTCGCATAACGATCACTTGGGCTTTTGGCACAACACTTTGTGAATACGTCATTCAGCGGGGCGAGCACCGCGGAACTTTGCTGCAACGGCCGGGGCTCGCGGTGGCAGATTTGTTCCATTAGCGACTGACGGTTTTTGCCATCGAAAGGCGGCTTACCCAAAAGTAATTCGTAGAGCATGATGCCGAGTGCCCAGATGTCCGATCTGCCATCGAGCCAATCGGCACGGCCTTGGATTTGTTCAGGCGACATGTACATCAACGTGCCAGCGATTTCACCTTTGCGTTGGGCTTGTTCTGACTCAGAAATGGCAAGTCCAAAGTCCGCTATCCACGGAACGCCGACTGCGTCGATCAGAATGTTGTCAGGCTTGAGATCTCGGTGATAGATACCCAAGCGATGCGCTGCACCGAGCGATATGGCGACATCTCGCAACAGCGTGACGGCATGGGCGGGAGGCAAGCTACCGTATCGGGACAAGAGTAGCCTGAGTGAAGGACCATCGATCAATTTTTGAACGACGAACGGAATGCCATTGTCTTTCGTTCCGACATGATAAATGGGAACGATACCCTTGCTATCGATGGCTGCCGCTTTTCGAGCTTCATTGATGTAGCTTTGGCATCGAGTTGGATCGGTGACCTTGGGCACCTTGATCGCAACCCGTCGCTGAAGCGATTCGTCCTCCGCTAAATAGACGACGCCGAAAGCACCGGTGCCAAGTTCGCGAATGATCCGAAATTGATCGATTCGCTCTGGTGCGGAGGATTCTTTCTTCTTCTCTGAACTGCCTTTACCGGAAATTTTTCCGGATCCACCCGATGAGCCTTTGGTTCCTGAACCTTCGACAACTGCCGTTGCGAGCAACGACCGCTGCATCATATCACCCTGATCCAGGGTGTGGTCAAGAACCGCGTCACTCGTGTCAGGTGCATCACTTCGCCCAAGCTTGACGAGATCCTCAAGCAGCTTGTTCAGCTGAGGAAGATAGAGAATGTGGTCTTCTGGGTCGATATCCGCAAGCACGTCGGCAACGGTTGTAGCGGGGTCGCTGCGCCAACGACGCTCTAGGTCAGCCCCGAGCTTTTCTAGCCGAACGAGATCGAGAATGATCGTTCTTGCTGTGTCTTGCGCGGCCATCGACTTTACCACCTTTCTGCGGACATTCGTCTGAATGCCCGATTATCAGTTACGGGGCGTCGTTTTGAAAGTGATGGATGGAGATAAAATCTAGGGGGTCGCATTTTGTCGCGTTTTCCCACTGCATCGCGCCAGGAAGTTGTATTTTGAGAGCCGCCAAAACGATGGCGGCGGGCGAGCGTAGTCACATCGACGGGAACAGTAAAAAACGGTAAACTTTGCCTCCTTCGGACACTCAGTGCCGAGACTTTTTGACGCAAATAAAGCGATTTGAATGAGCGACGTTCCTTCGCAAGAAACTCCCCCAAACGATCCGACCACTTTGAACGCCGAGTCCGCGGCCGCAGGCCGGATTGCCGCCAATTCTGAGTACACAGACAAGGACCTCAAACACCTTTCGGACCTTGATCACGTCCGTGAGCGCCCTGGCATGTACATTGGTGACACAACGCTTCGCGGGCTACACCATTTGGTTTATGAAGTCGTCGACAATTCGATCGATGAGGCGATGGCGGGCTTCGCCAAAACCGTCTCGGTCGTGGTACACACCGATGGCAGCGTCACGGTTGAAGACGACGGTCGAGGCATTCCGGTCACCCGCCACGACCAGTTGTCAGAGGAATTGGAACGGGACGTCAGTACCCTTGAAGGCGTAATGACCGTTCTAAAATTCGGTGGCAAATTTCAAAAAGGCGCCTACCAGACCAGCGGTGGTCTTCACGGGGTCGGCGTGACCGTGGTCAATTTCTTGTCTCAATGGGCCGAAGTCGAGGTCAGTCGCGATGGCTCCACTTGGACACAAGAATACGAGCGTGGGGTCCCCACTGGGCCCGTTAAGCAGGGCCGCCCGACCAAAAAAACGGGAACCAAGACCACGTTTAAAGCCGACAGCCAAATCTTTGCGGTCACGAAGTACGCATTCGACACCATCTACAAACGCCTGCAAGAACTCGCCTTCCTCAATTCTGGGGTGCACATCAAGTTTCTTGATGAACGCAACGGCGAAGGAGGCGATTTTCAGTACGAGCGAGGTATCGTTGAATTCGTTGAGCACCTCAATCGCGCAAGCGACGTGTTGCATTCCGACGTGATCAACTTTGTCGGAGCGCGCGAAGGCGTGGAATTCGATATCGCGATCCAGTACAGCACTGAATTCACCGAAAATGTCCAGTCCTACGTGAACAACATCCACACGTTTGAGGGTGGAACACACGTAAGCGGTTTTCGCAGCGCACTCACTCGTACGATCAACAACTACGGTAAAAAAGAAGGGCTCTACAAGACAACCACTCCGGGCGGCGATGACTTCCGCGAAGGATTGACCGCGGTCATTAGTGTTCGCGTGCCCCATCCTCAATTTGAAGGCCAGACCAAGACCAAGCTCGGCAACGGTGAAGTCGAAGGAATCATCAACGGCAGCATCGGCGAATTGTTGGCCAAATATCTCGAAGAAAACCCAAAGACCGCCAAATCGATTGCCCGAAAGGCACTTCTTGCCTACGAAGCCAGGGAAGCGGCTCGCAAGGCAAAAGACCTGCTGCGAAAACGAAAGGATGCCCTAGGCGGCGGCGGATTGCCCGGCAAGCTGCGCGATTGCATCAGCAAAAACATGGAGGAGTGCGAGGTCTACCTCGTCGAAGGTGACTCGGCAGGTGGGTCCGCAGAAGGCGGTCGAATGCGAGAATTTCAGGCAATTTTGCCACTTCGTGGAAAGATCATCAACGCTTACAAGAGCCGCGAAGACAAGGTCCTTGCAAATGAAGAAGTCCAATCGATGATCCAAGCGATTGGAACCGGTATCGGACTTGACCAAGATCTCACCAAGCGTCGGTACAACAAAGTCATCATCATGACGGACGCGGACGTAGACGGTAGCCACATCCGAACGCTACTGCTCTGTTTCTTCTATCGCCAGATGTATCAACTCGTCGCCAGTGGCCACGTCTACGTCGCTCAGCCACCATTGTTCCGTGTCACCAAAGGAAAGGATCGCTACTACGTCCAGACCGACGAAGAGATGAAGATCCAGATGCTCGAACGGGGCTTGAACGAAACGAAACTTATCTGTGAAGACGGACGCGAAGCAGTTGGCGACGCGATGAAGAAGCTTTGCCTCGCCTTGGCCACGATGGAGGAAGCGATCATTGCCATGGAACGTCGCGGGATCAGTCTCCGAACTCACGTCATGCGGTTCGATGCAGCCACCGGGAAGCTACCCTCTCTGCACCTGATTTGGGGCAATCAAGACCAATGGTTCTACGACATTGAGTCCGCCGAAGCGTTCATCGCTTCCAATGGGCTCGCACTCGACATTGATCAAGACGCCGCCGATGAGCTAGCCGATCCCTCGACGGAAGCGACCGGCGAAGCAATAGCATCCAAGGCGTCTCCCAAGCTTGCCCACCTCGTCGAACTCCACGAAGTTCGTACGATCAATTCGGCACTCAAGGACATTGAACCACTCGGTTTTAATATCGATGACCTTGTTCCGACCGACAGGACCGGTTCAACCACATCAAGATTTGAGTTGATCAAAGGTGAGGACAACCGGCGTGGGATGGAGGACCTTCGAGACTTGCTCCCCGAGGTGCGCGCGGCCGGTGAAAAAGGCCTACAAGTGACTCGCTTCAAGGGCCTCGGCGAAATGAATGCTGAGGAACTTCGCGAAACGACTCTTGATCCGGCCAATCGGACGCTGGTCCAGGTAAACCTGACGGATGCAGGCGCGGCCGATGAGATGTTCCGCTTGCTGATGGGTGACAAAGTTGAACCGCGACGCGAATTTATCGAAAAACACGCACTGGATGTGCGAAATCTCGACGTTTGAGAATGGCGAATTGAAAGGTTTGGGCTTGCTTCGGTAAGCTCGGATACCGGATGATCCAACCTCGCTTCGCCAGCCCGTGCAAGATGCCCGGTAGCTGGTCGATATCGCTAGCACCGGTGTCCATGGAGGGACGAGCGTGGGAAGACTTTTTGTTTTTGTCGCTGCAATGGCGACCTTTTACTGCTTGCCTCTCGCTGCGGAAGCCACGGAGTCAGTTCTCGTTGAATTTGGTTCGGCAAGGTGCCAACCATGCCAACGGATGAAGCCAATCATCGAATCGCTAGGGCGTTCCGGCGTCGCCGTTCGAACTGTCGACGTTGATCAGGAGCCCGATTTGGCTCGTCGCTACGGAATCCAGCAAACACCTACCTTTATCGTCATTTCGGGCGGAAAAGAGCTCACGCGGTTAGTAGGAGCGCAGTCCTCCGAGCAATTGCTCGCGGCGCTGTCGATCGATCCGGCTGGCCCTTGGGTCGACACCGCTAGCAAGCCTCTCGATACCCTCCCTCAAACCCGGCTGGCACCATTGCCGACATCGATGGTGCCGCCAAGTCCACGATCGCTTCAACCGGAAGCGATCAGTGAGCCCATGCCAAGCGTGGCCGTCGCCGACGCGATTCAACGCGCTCAAGCGGCCACAGTCCGCCTGAGAGTCCACGACGGTCCCGGCTATGGAGCGGGCACGGGAACCATCATTGACAGTCACGGAGAGGAAGCCCTGGTGATGACTTGCGGTCACCTTTTTCGTGATACCAAAGGGCAAGGGCGGATCGAAGTCGATTTGTTTGTGGGTGGTGAGACGCGAACAGTGGAAGGTCAGTTGATTGATTACGACGCCGATGATCGCGACATAGCACTCGTAGCCATTCGCCCGGGGTTTGCCATCCAGCCTGTCCGTTTAGCTGGTCCGACCGAGTTGCCGACCGTTGGCGACATTGCCTTTAGTTTTGGCTGCGACCGCGGAGCTGATCCATCACGACGTGATACTCGCATTACCGGTGTCAATAAGTACAACCAGGAAAAAGGTGCGTCGAACCTCGAGATCGCCGGAGCACCGATTGACGGACGTAGCGGTGGAGGACTTTTCGACCGACAAGGCAACCTCATCGGCGTTTGCAATGCAGCCGATTACGAGGGCGAAATAGGAATCTACGCGGGTCCAGGAAGCATCCGATGGCAAATCGATCGGGTTCAGCTTGCAAGACTCTACGAATCGGCACCTGTGTCGAACAGCGCAATCGTCGCTGCTACAGCAGACAATGCCGGACCCACATCAATTGCAAACGCGGCATTTGCAAATTCGTCACCCGAATCGATTTTACCGCAACCGACCGCTGCACCGTCCGATTGGCCCAACGCACCGCCGGAAAGATTCGCAAGCCTTGCAGGAGCCATTGGCGGAAGCTCCTCACCAGCGTCAGATACCGAGGTGATTGTGATCGTACGCAATCAAAAGGATCCCGCCGCATCCGCTCGCATTATGACACTAGCGCGGCCTTCGGCTGAGCTGATGCACATGATCGAATCGCAAGCGGCAAGATAGCCCATGTTATCCGATATTCGAGAATCGCTTCGACCAGACACACGCCTGGCGCAGGATTTAATCTTCTGGAAGTGGCTGCCCCTTGGTTTCCGGTAAGAACGGCAAAACCAGCAGGCCAATCAAGTAAATTCCACTGAGCCAGCACGCCGCATCTCGGAATGCGTCCAACTTGGCTGCAGCTTGTGCTGCGGCATCGGCAGCCTCCGGCAAAGCACTCACAGCCCGATCTCCCAAGGCCTTCTGAAGTGCTCCCAGCGTGAATGGACCGCTTGCCGCAATGAACCTCCCCACATTGTAACAAAAGCTTGTACCTGTGCTGCGAAGACGAGTGGGGAAGAGTTCAGGTAAATAGATCGCGAATCCTGCGAACAAAGCGAGTTGGAAGAAGCCCATCAAGCCACTCATCCAAATATCGCTTTTTTCTTCGAATGACCTGAAAAAGAACATCGTCGCCCCCATCGCCGCGACGAAGCCAATCGCAAAGGCCTTCTTACGACCGATGGATTGTGCCAGCCGTCCAAAAGCGAGCATCCCAAAAAACGCTCCGATGTTCTGAACGATCAGGTTGTAAGCCGACCAACGAGCTTTCGCTGCGCTCAGTTCAGGCCCTGATAGTCCCTCGGCCTTTAATGACGTTTCCAGCGCCGAAGAAACTAGCTCAGGGCTGAAAAAACCAACGCCCCACAGCCCCACGACTCCTGCGATACAGAGCACCATGCCAAGCAGTGCGGGCCTCCGCCAACGAGCCTCGCCAAAAAGGCTTGCATAAGAGCCCATTGCCTTTCCACCCACTTGTTGGCTTGCCTTCTTGGCAATGACCCACTTCTCCGGCTCTTTCAGTCGGAGCATGATAAAGATGCAAAGGAACGCTGGAGCGGCTCCAATGAGGAACATGTATTTCCATGACACTGCTGGGTCGACGCCTGAGAGCGAAAGACTACAGAGTCCTGCGGTAACATTACCCACGGCCGATAAAGATTGGAGCCAACCAAGCGCCTTGGAACGAACATTCTCGGGCAACCCATCGGCGATCAGCGCGACCGCTAATCCAAAAACACCGCCCACTCCCAACCCGGTCAAGAAACGGAATGCATAAAAGTCATTGATGTTTCGCGAAAAGGCACTGAGACCTGTGCTGATGGAATACAGAAGTACCGTGACCGCCAACGTTTTGGATCGACCTAAACGATCACCAACGGAACCAAAAATCAATCCACCGACTGCCCATCCTGCGACAAAAATGGATGTCGCATAACCGCCATACTCCTTCACCAAACTGGGATCCACCGCTTGACCACCAACGGCGAGCAAAGTCTGGATCGCGTTGCCCCGCGCGAGAATGAATAACTGCTGGTCAAGGCAGTCAAACAACCAAGCTAGTGACGCAACAATAAAAATAAACCAGTGGTACTTGGTCAGTTGCTTCCACCAGGGGAGTGAAGTCGGTAGGTTTGACATGCAAGAGATAGGCGGTGGGAGAATGGAAAAACGAAAAGGCTATACCTGCGGCCCGATATCATAACCGGCGGGCGACCGGTTGAGGCCGAGCCGTCGCATATAAACGGCTTGCAAATTCGCTAAATCAAGATTTGCTAAATCGAATCGAACTTCAAAAAGCTCAAATGAAGTTCGGCGTGTCGGAGCTGCAATTTGACGTAATCGTCGAAGCTAAGTTCGCCAAATGCAGGGCTGGGGAATACGGGAACGAGTCCGGTCGTCAGTCTTGGGATAGCCTTACGATACCGGCGGATCGCGGCGATGGTGTCCATCGGATCGGCGCCGGTCGTTCCACCGGCCACGCCCGGAATTCGCACCCCTGGCTTCATTCCATCACGCAAAATTTTCCGTAACATCAGTCGCAGTATCCAGCGAACGAAAAACGGAGGCGGCTTGACCGGGTAACCCACATCGCCGTACTCGATCCACGCGGCTAAATGAGCAAGAATTTGGCCTGCAGTCCAATTTCCGGTGGTTCGAAGTGTCCCGGACGTTGCGGCCGCTTCAATGCGGTCTAGCTCCGCAACGAGGGCATCGACGGATGCAAGATTCATTAGCCGTCGATTGTCACTTCTCATTTCAGTACTCTGCATTGCGGACCACTGATACGAACGGATCCTTAACGGATGTAGTTTAGCTGCAGAATCGCTTCGTAATCAAATTGTTTGTCTAAACCGCTCCGTAGGGGCACCGACACACCAGGACTAACGACCATGTTCTTACTGAGCACGAGGTGCGCACCGGTGGTTGCGTTGACGATGTTGAAATTCTGTTTCAAGTTGCCAATGGTTATGCCTTGCCCCGCGACCGCGTCCGATCCGTTCAGCGTCCCGCTGTAATGAAGCTCGGCGTTGGCGATCACACTCTTCAACAGCGAACTCGAACGACGATTTTGATAAACAACGCGATGTGCCGAGCCATCGACGTGCGCGATCGTTGAATCAGTGAACGTGCCGATCTCAGTGAGTGGCCCGCCCGTCAGGTTTGCCAAAACAGGATTACCGTGGGTGTCGACATCGAACTGCGTATAGGCTTGGAAGAATGTCTTCGAATTGTAGCGGTGCAAGACGCTAAGGAACGGTAGGAGATGGACCGCTTCATTCTCGATTCTTAGCAACTCCTGGTCACCTCGGAGAAGTCTGGCATCATCCGCGAGCGGCGCCGTCACGCCGGTACCTGCCGTCCAAAGGTAGCGATCGGTACGAAGCAGGACAAACTTGCCAATAAAGGTTGCATTTCCAAGCTCGTAACTTCGATCACCGGGACGATCAACCTGTTGGCGACTGGACAGTGTGCCCGCCATCGGGAGCCGTACTTCGATTGAAACTAAGTCATCAACCAAAATCCGTTCGAAGCCAAGTACAAACCGGTTCACGTCTCCAAGGCCACCAAATGCGTCGTTGAAAAAGTTGTAATTAATGAAGCAACGATCGCGAACTTCGGGACTGAAGTTTTCCGACAACTTGACGCGGCGGGATGCCACGTCGGGGCCTGCAAGCAGTACACCGGTGCCCCCATTTCCAAATGCATCCAGCGCGTATTTGTAGGTAATGAACCAGGTATCACCGTTGACAAAGTTCCCATTCAAAGGCACCGGATTCGAATTAGCGCCACTCCCCGTGTAGGTCGCAAAGCCACCTTGGTAAACGAACCCTGGACCGGGCGAGGTCGGCGCATCGGTCGGTGGGATGGGCTCGTTAATGCTGAAACGATCAACGAGCGTGTCACCGGAAGCATCGACTCCCGTACCGGGGGTGCTGAAAATATCGTTGGGCGTTCCCGAACCGAAATCAAAAGCGAGAATCGCACTGCTTCCCGATCCACTCAATATCGTTCCAGGCGAAAAGAAACTGATTCTTACTGGCTCAGCCGAGCCAGCAAGAGAGATTCCGCTACCGAAGAAGTCCCCCATCATTGTGGGAGCGGAGGAATACGAGCCGGCAGTCGTCCCTAGCGATGAAGAAAGTCCTGTGGCCGCTGCGCCGAGCGAAGGGTTTGGCGCTAATGGTTGTGCGCCGCCGTCAGGCGACAAGGCATTCAGTGGATCGGCAAAGGCGTCGCTGATTTCTGGCACCGCATCGGGTCCAGTGGCTTCTTCCCCTGGGACCGTATCTAGGCTGGGGACCGTATCTAGGCCGGGGACCGTATCTTGGCCGGGGGTTTCTTGAGTTACGGTGTCAGGTGCCTCAGCGTCGGGAACCACGGTGGGAGCCGCCGGCGCGTTTGCGGTGCCATTTTGCGTCGTCGCCTGTGCTTGCACGATGGCGCTGGCGTCGCGGATCGTTGATTCGACCAATTCCCCCAGAGCGAGCTGAGGCGACTGAGAGATTAAACTGACCAGAAATCCTAAAGCGAAGCGTTTTCTCGCCGTTTTGCTGTTTAGATTCCGCATAATCGCCTTCCGTGTAGCAAACCGAATATCCGCACCGAAGGTTTTAATCGTCATACGCCCTACAAGAACTAGAACCATGCCCAGCAGACCAGGAAATCCTACCCAGACTATCAATCAGGAGATGCGGCGGTGCGACTGCACCGAGTGAGCAGGTTCGGCACTCGACTTCAAATAGGATTTTTTGGGTTGGCAAGCGATTGTTGGGTGACGACGAACTACGATGTCGTTTTTACGCTTTTGGGCAAACCAATGAATCGCTTTCTTATCGCTCTCCTGCTTGTAATTGCCGGAGTCGGATCGACCTTTGGACAGGCACCCAATCCGAATGATCCGCTTCGCGACCCTTACCTCCGTGAACTGATTCGCCGTTCGAAAGGGAGCAATCGGCTGCTCGCGACCTCGATTAGCGATGCCCTGCGACTCAAGCTTGACGATCTTGGCAACCAATTTCTTATTGCACTCGCTGCGCGGAAGCCGGATGACACCGAGGCAGCACAAATTGCCAACCAAATCGGAGCAGACCAATTGCTCCGAGTATCGCTCGAGCCGCAATTCACCGCGCCGGCGAAAACGCAGGCATCTGCATTGGTCGAATCGCTTCGCCGAATTAATCAAAGTCGAGAAAGAATTTCGCCAGCGATCGAGCAACTCAGCAGCGACTCGACCGACCAGCGACTTGGGGCGATGCGAGTGATTTTGGCCGGGGGCGATGAATCGGTTTCGCTTCTAACAATCGCGGCAGCGAAGGAACCAGTTCCCGCGAAGCGAGATGCCATCTTGCAGGTCTTGTTGCGACTCGGAGAGGGTGGCCCAGACGCATTAACACAACTGGCAATCTATGGTGACGATGCGCTGCGTGCCGGTGCGCTCGCTTCCCTTGGACGCCTCGGCGCGGATCGAGCCCGTCCCATCTCGCTTGCGGCAGCGTACGACCCCCGATCAACCGATGCCGAAAGAGCAGTCGCACTTCAATGGTTGTCAAAACGGTATCAACCCGTTCCTTCGAGAGAGGATGTCGAGAACTACCTTCTTGATCGACTCGCAATGAAACGCAATGCGATCGCGATTGCCAAGGAGCCGACAACTCCTACGGTGATTTGGACAATTGGGCAAGACCGTGTATCGGTGAGGCCTTCGACTGTTCAATCGATCGATGCACTCCGCCGCGACATGATTGATCAGGCTCGCCTGCTTCATCGGCTTGGTTCGCTCTCGACCGAAGCGACGATCGTTGGTCTCAGTGCAGACCTCGCCTATCGTTACGCCCTCGATCCCATTGGCATTCGCGAAGCAAAAGCGGAACTTGTAGGCCTGTGGGGTGAGGATTCGCTGTCGGGCCCCACTCTGGCCTCGACCCTCGAGTCCGCAATGCGAACGGGCGACCTATTGGTCGCTGTTGCGATTATGCAGTACATCGATGATTCGCAGGCAGCTGACGCGGAGACGCTTCTCACGACCTACTCCGAAGTTCCCTCACCCCTGGTTGCTGCGGCGTTGCATCCACAAGCTCGCGTTCGATACGAGGCTGCCGCTGCGATTGGGCGTCTCGGATATGCAAGTCCTTATGCCGGTAGCTCGGATGTGTTCAAACGATGGATTGAAATGACGTCGTTGACACGAGAGCCGCTGGTGCTGCTACTGGAAACACGTATCGAAGTTGCAGGTCAGATTGAACGATTGATGACGTCGATGGGTTATCGAGTCGAAATCGTATCGAGCGTAGAAGACGCGATCGCTGCAGTCGATCGAGGCGGTGACTTACGTTTTTTGATTGCCAATACCGTATTGCCGGACATGTCATCTCTTGAAATGCTAGACCGGATTCGTCGTCGCCCCTTGGGGCTTGATGTACCGGTAATTCTTCATGGTCCGATCGATAAAACGGTTTCGACCGCGACCGAAGATGCTCGTTGGGCTGCGCCGGTCGTGCACGTTGAACTACCTGCCACGGCTGCGGGCTGGTCCTTGACCTTGGAGCCGCTTGAAGGGAAAAGCGGCCTGCCTTCGCTTTCCGCAGTCGAGCGATATGACTTCCGGCGAATGGGTGCCGAATCGCTTGGACTCGTCGCCGGACAACCGGCACGATTTTCATTCTATGATTTCGATAAACTAGCCGCCGGGGTTTCTCGTGACGCATTGTTGAGTGGTGAATCGCCTAGAGTGCCTTTCGGTGAACCGATTTTGGCGGTATTGTCAGTCTCGCCCAGTCGTGATGCGCAGTCTGCGCTCGTGGATCGAGTGATTCTGGCGAGTTCGACCGCAGATCGACGGGATGCTGCCGCCGACGCATTGTTAGAATCGGTCGAACGAAATGGAGTGCTCCTGAACAGCCAAGATTTGCTACGGCTAGTCAAGACACGACAGTCGGTCGACGATAAAACGGGAGCGGCGATCGACAGAGTGCTCATGGTCATCAGTCGGCGTTTGGATGTCAGTGGAATCCTTAATGAGCCTTTGCCCCAGAGCAAGGCCACACAATCACCCGAAATGAGAGTTCGTTCACCCGACATTTAGCGTTCATGTCGATCCTTGGAATCCAGTCGCCGGGCAACGTCGGTCCACCCCTTCCGGGCATTATCGGCAATTCTCCGGCGATGCAAAATGTCTACCGCGTGACGCGAAAAGTCGCTGTTAGCAACGCGTCAGTCTTGATTCTCGGGGAAACCGGTGTCGGCAAGGAATTGATTGCCGCAGCGGTTCATCGTCTAAGCCACCGCAGCGCGGGGCCATTGGTTCGGGTCAATTGTGGTGCGCTGAGCGAAAGCCTTTTGGAGAGCGAGCTATTCGGGCATGTTCGTGGTGCATTCACCGGCGCAATCGCTAACCGGGAAGGAAGATTCGAGGCAGCAAATGGCGGGTCGATTTTTCTCGACGAAATCAACAGCACGTCGCTCACCCTTCAAGTCAAGCTGCTGCGGGTGCTCCAAGAGAAGGAGTTTGAGAGAGTCGGCGATACCAATACACTTCAAACTGACTCCCGCGTCATCGCAGCGAGCAACCGCGACTTGATGAATGAAGTTCGCGAAGAACGATTTCGCGAAGACCTTTATTGGCGGCTAAACGTCGTGCCGATCGAAATCCCCCCGCTCCGCCGACGACGGGAGGACATTCCCGCACTGCTTTCGTTTTTCTTGGAACACTACAACGAAATCAACGACCGCTACGTCGTTCATATCGACCGAACCGCCATTCAAGCACTTCAGGACTATCACTGGCCCGGCAACGTCCGGGAGCTACAAAACTACATCGAACGTGCTGTGGTGATGGCCGAGGGCGACGAGTTGACGACCGACCTTTTGCCAGGTGTCGTGACAGGGACCGCGATAACAAGCGAAACCCCCGCGCACCAACCTTTACTAGCGGCAGACATCGACTCTCTGACTCGCGAAGTGGTGACTCGCGGATTAAGTACCGCTGGTGATGATGCGGTGAATTTACACGGACTTGTCGTCGATCGCGTCGAGCGGGAACTCATCGCCCAAGTCCTCACGGCTTGCGGTGGGGTTCAAACCAAAGCGGCTACGAAACTCGGCATCAACCGCAATACGCTTCACAAGAAAATCAAGGACTATGGGCTTGATAGTGAAGATACTGCCGAACCAGTTTGATTCGGATCGTTTGGATTTGATTGTTACGAACGCACGTGTGCATACTGAGTCGGGCCACAGGAAAGAGGCGTCCCGATACTACCAGGATGGTTGTATCAATTATGCGTGGCGTCAGGATGTCCCTTAAAAAGTCCGCGTGAGAATCCGTTGACCAACGGCTGCGGTTGGATTAACTCTACATAGTCCGGCTTTTCATTCGCCTCTTGTCAACTTGACCTTATTGTCCGATTCATCGTCCGATTCGGCGTGCTAGCCCATGTCCTCCCAACTCCCATCGAACCGCGTTTGGGATCAAGCCGAGGCTTTGATTGTAGAGATCGAACAAGCAAGCCAGCGTTCGATGAATCATGGAGAACAATCGTTTTATGACCTCGCCACCGGTCGTTTAGCATCGTTTAGCCAGGCGTCCGGTGTGACGTTGTGGTGCCTGGACGGTGGCACAATAAGGTCACTCGCAACCAATCCTGGACTCTCGGCAAGCGAAACGCCCCTTCCCACCCCATCATCTACCTCACCCGCCAACACACCGCAAGAAACCTGGTCGTCGACTGCCTCCGCAGAAACGGGCTGCCAATCGCAACCAGGGAACGCTTCCCTCGCAGAACTGCAAGTCGTCCTTCACTTGCACACGGATGTCGTGTTGGCTTTAACAGCGCGGTGGAACCGGAACGGGGAAAAATTTCTTGAAGGTACCACCGAAAGGTCGATCGTCGCCGATCTATTCAAGGCAACCTTGGAACTGTTATCGGTCCACTATCTTCGACACCAGTTTTCGCACTTTCGGTACCAATCGTCTCAAATAGTTCGACGGGAGCAAGCGATTTCCAGCCTCTACCAGGGCAAAACACTCACCGAATCGTTCCAACACATCGCAGCCACCGTTGCGATCGAAGGAAGGGCAGATCGTGTCCTGCTCGCGACGGTCTCATCCCGAGGCAGTCGTCTCATCACGAGCGCCTCTGACACGCCTATCGATCGACGGTCTCGCCAGGCTGTTTTACTCGAATCATTGCTCGACGCAGCGAAACCATTTCAAGACGAGATTGTCTTTACGGTCGGTAGCATCGATTCAATTCACCGATCTAATAACCCTACTCCGTGGGGCGAACAACTTGATCGCTATCTTGGCGAATCGGGTAGCCGAAAAATACAAATCGAGTTCGTACGCACAGTACCCAATCATGGTGAACCCATCGCCGCGATCATTACCGAATGGTTCATCCTTCCGGAGGAGCCTATCGACCAGTCGTTTCGGAAATCTGTTCATGAAGCGGTGCGGGTCGCATTGGCAAGAAACACGTCGGTATGGAATTCGTTGAAGCACCCGTTGAGCAGCGTATCAAGCAAGCGCAAGGCTGTATTCACCGCTCTTGCACTGTTTGCGTTGATCTTCGTCTTGATTGCCGTACCCGCGCAACTCACTATCCCGGTTGAAGGGAGAGTCGTCCCTGAAAACCATCGGCGATTGTTTGCATCCGCGGATTCGGTGGTGACCGATATTTTTATTAGAACCGGAGAGGCTGTCGCCAAAGGACAAAGACTCGTCCAGCTTCGTAGCGTAGCGATCGACCTTCGAGAAGAACAACTAAGAGGCGAGCTCTCCAGTGCGAGAACTCGACTTGCATCCCTCGGAGCGTCACGCAATGGTTCTCGCCAAAGTGATCCAGGGAGGTCCGATGAGTTGAGCATTTCTTCAGACGAGGAGACTCTTAAAACAGAGCTTCTTGGACTTGAGAAACAACTTGCATTGGTGGAAGAACAAAAACGGCAATTGATGATCGTTAGTCCTATCGACGGCATCGCTGATCGCTGGGATTTAATGCAAACATTAACGATGCGCCCGGTCGTCCAAGGCCAGTATCTTTTGGATGTCTATGCACCGACCCAAACGTGGGTCGCCGAATTAGAAATGCCCGACCAACATGTAAAATATCTCCCGTACGGAGCGAACGGAGTTGTCCAGGGAGATGTCCGTTTTCGACTACAATCACATCCAGATCGAGAATACCGTGCAGTCATTCGAGACGTGGCCCAATCCGCTCACGTCGATCATCAAGGCCGCTCGCTGGTTCGATTGAAATGCCAGTTTACCCCTATCGATACCGGTTCGATTGCTATCGGAGCCACTGTATGGGCCGATGTGGAGTGTGGCTATCGCCCACTCGGTTTCGTATGGTTCCGCGGTCTTTTTGAATGGCTTGAGCGTCAATCATGGTACTAATCATCATCGCCTTTTTGTTCGCCCTTCTTAGCATGGCCGATGCCGCTGCTGAAGATCTTATCCTCGAGAACTTGATTGTCATTCCGATCGATCACGTCGAGGTCCCCGCGCGAGCCACCGGAAGTTTGGCAAAGGTGATCGTTCGCGAGGGCACAAGGGTTGAACGAAACCAATTGATCGCACAACTCGATGATTCGCAACCATTGATTGAAGCCGAGCGTGCTGCGATGCAAGTCAGCATCGCGGAGCACCAGGCGCAGTCCCCCATTGATCTGGACTTATCTCGCAAAGCTTTTGAACGAATCGTTCAGACCGCAAAGCTCCAAGAGATCACTCGCCAAATGGCACAGCGAAAAGGGGCCAACGATATTCGCATCCGCGCTTCGCAAAAAGCCGAGGCAGTTGCGAGCAACGAACTTCAGCGAGCTTCCGCAGCACGCAAGTCATTTATAGACAGCGTTTCCCGTTCGGAGCTTGACGGATTAACACTCGCCCTGGAGCGATCTCAACTTGAAACCAAGCAGGCTGAGTTCGATCGCGAAATGGACTCCATGGCTGCGGCTGCCGAGGATGCATCCGCCATCGAGCAAACATTGGCAACCGAACAAGCTCAACTTGGCATCGACAAGGCAATCGCTGACCAGACGATCGCGAAGCTAAAGGCGAAATCAGCCGCGAAGGATGCGGAACTCGCTACGTTGGCAGTCGCGCGTCATCGTCTTTACTCCCCCATCGATGGAGTCGTCGTCAAAGTATTCCACCGTGAAGGGGAGTGGGTCCAAATCGGCGAACCCGTTGCGGAAGTGTTAAGGCTCGATCGACTCCGTGCAGAGGGATTTGTGAACCAGTCCGTCGCCCTACAATTACAAAGCCTACCCAATGTCGAAATCGAGGCTCCTCACATCGAATCGCCCGAGCAGCGACTGAAAGGAAAAGTCGTCTTCGTGATGCCTCAAGTCGATCCGGTGAATGAGGAGGTAAGGTTCTGGATAGAGTTTGAGAATCCATCTGGCACGATCCTTCCAGGAATGAGATTGCGAATGAGAATGACGGCTCCGGTTCCTAATAACTCAAGCGACGCCGCCAATTCCGTACCCAGTGATAAACAAACCAATCACTCGTTGGAACCGGCGACTCGATGAAGGATCATCCTATCTCGTTACGGTTTCGCTCGGACCTGAAACGCCAACGACTGGCGATGGGGAATCGATTCTTTTGGGTACTGAAAGACCCGCTTACGAAGGAATTTCACCATGTAAACGACGACGAGTACACAATCCTGACGCAACTCGACGGCAACCGAAGCATGAACGAGTTACTGCGTGAATGTTCTCAGCTGTTCCCGTCTAAAGTACTAGCCCCCGAGGGATTAATTCGATTCATCGCAGACGCAAGCCGACGCGGGTTGGTACTTGGTGGCAGCGACCTGGAATCAAAGTCGGTCACTTCCCTTGAATCAGCTTCTCCACTTCCTTCACTTCCTCGACTGCCAAATCGAAGTCCTCGAATGCACTGGTGGCAAAACTGCCTGGCCATTCGTTTCCCAGGCGTTCGGCCCGACCGATTTCTTCATCACCTCGACTCACTTGTTGGCCCTGTATTTAACAAAACATCAGCATGGCTATTTTCCATGGTGATGTTCATATCGTTGATGATCGCAACGATTCACTGGGGAACTCTTCGCGACCAAGTAAGCATCGCGTTTCAGAATCGCGGAACGCATACGGTAGTGCAACTTTTTGTCGTGGTGAGTGCAGTCAAGATCTTGCACGAATTGGCGCACGCCATTGCCTGCCGAAAATTCGGAGGCGAGTGTCGCGAACTGGGCGCGATGCTGCTACTGGGTGTGCCTTGCCTGTACTGCGATGTATCCGACGCATGGATGATGCCGCAGCGCCACCATCGAATGATCGTGTCCGCGGCTGGAATGATGGCTGAATTAGCATTGGCTGCGTTGGCCCTGTTCCTTTGGCTCATCACAGGAGACACCGTCGTTGGCGAATGGTGTTTGGTCGTGATGATGGTTTGTTCCGTAAGTACGGTCCTCGTCAACGGAAATCCGCTGATGCGATATGACGGGTATTTCATACTGTCAGACTTGGTCGGGATCCCTAATCTCGCCTCCAAAGCGTCATTATCGCTCCGCCAGCTAATGAGAAAGTTCCTTTGGCAAGAACCTGTGCCAACGGCAAATGATCGAGACAGGGCGCCGAGTTTTTGGCTTGCGACTTTTGCGGTTGCAAGCCTGCTCTACCGGGTACTTGTGATGGTAGCTGTCGTAGGCGTTATCTACCGGTTTAGCGATGGGCATGGGATTGCTACAATTGGCGCTGCCGCGTGTGCATTGTTAGCAATCGCTACGTTGGCACCGGAAGTACGCCCACTCCTTGCCCCACCGCCATTTCATTTTCGCGGCACTCGTCGCACTCACCGATTTGGTTATTTTCAGGCGATGGGTTCAGCCGCGTTAATCGCCGTATTCCTAATACCGATTCCAAGAACGATCGTCGCTCCCATGACCATTGAGGCGAACGGCTCACAAGCCGTTTATGCCACCGCCGGAGGAAAAATTCAGCCACATGTAAATGAAGGCGATCGAGTGCGGCGCGGCGACGTAATCGCGACGTTGCAGAACGAAACGCTGCGAAGCGAATATTTGGAGGCAGAAACTCGGCTTGCTATTCTCGCGACGCAGTACAAAACGTTGCTAGGTCGCAGGCAGTCGCAACCCGGTATCTCCGCATTGCTGCTGTCTACGGCCAAAGCCGAAGATGCGGCTCGCGATCGATTCAGACTATTGGCCATCGAATTAGATCGACTGACGGTCAAGGCAAATGTCGACGGAATGATCATTCATCCAGCCTATCGCTTCGATGACCCGATAGACGGCATTGAAAGATGGAGTGGCACCCCCCTTGATATCAGCCAATCCGGGACTTGGCTTGATCCCGGTACAACGATTTGTTTCATCGGAGATCCACAAATGAGAGAAGCCAGACTGTTGGTTGATCAACGGGATGTATCACTTGTTCGGATAGGACAAACTGCCGATCTTTTGCTTTCGGACTTTGGCAAGAGCGTTTGGGAGGGGCAAGTGATTGAAGTGGGTGCCTCGCCAACGATCGATTTCCCACCCGAACTGATTGAAACCGGAATGGTGGCAATGGAGGGAACGTCCAACCCGCGAAGCAGCCCTGCCAGTCCACGCGATACCTATTACCAGGTACGAGTGTCGCTGAGCGATTCCAAGCATCCCCTGCCCATACGCACAACCGGCTACGCACGAATCCGTGTCGACTCCGCCTCATTATTGACCCGTTGGATTCGCACGCTTCGCCAGTCGTTTCGTCTTTGAATACGAAACGGCCCGGTATGCATTAGTTTGGATCGCTGAGGGATTCAGGGAACATCAACTCCAGCTTTGTGCTTACGCTCGCCCAGGCTTCATAAGCCGCAGCGAAATCAACTTGCATCCATCGCACTGGGCTATCCGGAAGCACCCTAGGCTTGAACGTCGCGAGCCGCGAGATTGGCAACTGTGCCGTATCCGCCATCGCAAGACGATCTTCAGTCGTCGGAAGCGTCAAATAATCCGCCAATCGCCCGGCCGCGATGGGGTGGGGCGAGGAAGTGAATACCGCTACTGCATGTGGTACCCTGAGCGTTCCCGCCTGGTTAGCAAGTTGATCGGGAAACACGATATCTATCGGGCTAGAATCGTCTTGTTCAATGACCGCATCGCTCGAATCGGTCAGCCCCCAATCGACTTTGCCTAAGGCAACCGCCGAGGCGACGGCTTGATTATTTGGAAGCACAACACAGTTTTCCGCGACGGCAGCGAACCAATCCATCGCTTCGGCTTCCCCCATCTTTTGAACGAGTACTGCTGCATGGATTGCGGAGTTTTCAGAAAGCGGCCTTGCCATCGCGCACCGCTTGGCCCACCGTTCATCTGCAAGCTCTTCAACCGATTGCGGATATTTCTTCGGATCGCTGACAAGATCGGTGTTGACGATCAGAACTCGTGCGATGCATGCCATACCGTACCAATGTCCGGAGGAAGATCTCATATCGCGGGGAGAGCTCGGTTCATCCCGCCAAGCGTGTGGAGCAAGGATTCCATGTTTTTGTAATTCAATCGCTAACATGACGTCATTCGTGAAGAGAACATCCGCCGCACGTTCTCTTGTGGCAGCTAAGATCAGCTCCACTTTCTCCGAACGGCTAACCCTTTTAGTGTCGAGAACGGCGCGCGGCTTTACAGCGTTTTCCTGTGCACGATAAAACGCAGCAAGAAGTGGCGCCGCAACCTCTTGATCGACCGTGCTATGTAAAACCACTTCGCTCTCGATTGCATCGCTACAACCGATTACAAATAAAATCAACAGAGCTACAAATTGGAATATCGGCAGATGTCGTTTAGTGACAATTGACCTAGAATGAGATGATGCGAGAGTCACAAAAATTTCCGATCAATTGGCGATATGTTTCAGACACGAGTGTTCGTTGTTGCTTCGTCGTTGCTGGGTTGTTTATGTTCAGCATGGCAGTGGTCGGACAAGCTGCTGATGAGCTTGTAACCATCGATGGTAAGTATCTCCGTCTGATCACCGATTTGCCCTCATCGGAATCACATCAAGACTTGGTCGATTCGTTTGACCAAGCCGTACCTCTTTGGCTTGACTATTGGGGGCGTGATGGAGTGTCTGTCGATGGATGGCGAATGACAGGCTACCTTATGCAAAGCAAGGCTAACTTTCAAAAGCGGGGTCTGATTCCCAGTTCGTTGCCGGAATTTCTTAACGGATTTCAAGCAGGCGACAAATTGTGGGTGAACCAGCAAGCGAGCCAATATTACACCACGCATCTGCTTCTCCACGAGGGAGCACATGGCATTGCTGAAAAACTATTTGGCGGTGCGGGGCCGCCGTGGTACATGGAAGGAACGGCCGAATTCTTGGCAACGCATGTTCGTACAGACGACGGCCTGAAGGTGGGAATCATTCCCGCCGACCGTGAATCGTCACCGTATTGGGGACGATTGGGACTGATTGCCACACGTCGAAGCGAGGGCAAAATGCCGACCCTCGAGACCGTGATGCGGTATGGCGACACGGCACATCGCGAAGTCGAACCGTACGCTTGGAGCTGGGCGGCGTCCGTTTTGCTAGAGGCCTATCCTGAATATCGCCAGCCGTTTCGTGCTGCTGCGACGGGTGGGGCCGACGCATCACCTCAATTCACGCGGCAATTCTTTGAATCGCTTCGTTCCCAGTGGCCAATCGTCGTCTCTCGCTGGCAATTGCTCTGTAACGATTTGGATTACGGATTCGATGTCACTCAGAATCGCGTCCTTCTTGATTCAACGATTCCGAAGTTGGCTGGAAAAACGGTCACGATGAAGTTAGCCGCAGCACAAGGTTGGCAGTCAGCACCAGTTCAAGTTCGAAATCGACAACGGATTTTGATCCGAGCAACGGGACGCATTCAACTTCATGACGATCCCACTTGGACATCGGAACCGGATGGGGTCACGATTACCTATCATCGAGGACAGCCGTTGGGCTGTGTGCTGGCGTGCGTGATCCCCTCCAACTTGCCAGCCGATCGCTATCTGCCGAAACTGAAGATAGTTAACGTGGGCTCGAACGGCGAAATCATTTCGCCCTGTGAGGGCTGGTTGCTATTCAAGGTAAACGACACGCCCTCGAGTATTTCCGATAACCATGGTTCCTTTGACCTCCAAATCGATGCGGCTTCCGGATAAGACTCGGGTGGTCAATCCTTCGCGCTGAAGTTCGCGCTGAAGATTGCTTTCAAGTGGGTACGAAGGGCGACACCCATTGTATCCGTGAGAATTCGCCGGTTTTCCATCCATCTTGAGTTTGGTATTCGCGAACGACGAGCTCTTTTTCGGTGAGTTCGACATAAAAAAACGCTTGAGCCTCTCCACTGAAGTGACTTGCGTTGTCCGAGTTGAGTACCAGTTTTCCTTGACTCGCATTGGCGGATTGGCCATCCCAGCGATAGACATTTCGCACATGAGTGTGTCCATGAAAGATGGCGATTACGTTGTAGCTCTCGATGACCTTATGAAAGGCTCGCACGTCACACGGGTCCCATTCTTTATCGCTGGCGGGAATATCCAAGTCACACGGTTGGCTATATCTCTTGATATCGATGTGATGTGCGATGATGACTGGCTTTTGGCTATTTCCAACTTTGTCGCGAAGATCGGATTCAAGGAAACGAAGACTATCCAGCGCAGCGTAGCGACGCTTTCGGCTAATCGATTCGTCGTTGCCGACAACCAACCCAACGTTCACAAAATGGACCGCCCCCCAATCCCATGAATAATGCAGGCCATTGAAGGAGACATTGCTCAGATTTGGACGGCTCCGGTTGCGTTCAATGATTCGTTCAATGACATGCCCCGTTCCTGTTGGTGAATCATGGTTGCCATGGAGTTCATAGGTGGGACAGTTTAAACGCCCATCCAGACCAGTGAGTCCATAGTCTTGGATGAACGCATTCCATTCAGTTCGCTGCATCTCTTCGGCGACCCCTCCCTGTTTATCTCCCGTATCGATGATGTCACCAACATGAATCAGCCCTCGCAGTGCAAGAACCTTGCCTCCACCCACTTCTGCCGGAAGATCCGATCCAGGAAGCCTGTTAAAAGTGTCGACAAGCCTGCCGCAGATCTCTTGAGAGCGAGGATCCATCTGCCCCGGAGATGCTTTGTCGGCCAGGTAATGGGTGTCTCCCGCGACAATAAAACCGATGCCATCTGGCTTACGACCGTCTGCTGTCGCAGGCCAGCGCGTAGCCAAACTAGCAAGGCTGACCCCTGAAACCGTCGAGACAAACTGGCGTCGCGTGAGTGGAGAACGTACGACAGGCAACATGATGCGTTACTTAAATGGAGGGTACGACGGACTTCTCGTCCGTCGGCAAACATCAAAGACGGACTGGAGGTCCAGGGCTTTCAAGGTGTTTTAGGTTTTGCTATTTCTCGGCATCCGCCGAGTTTACTGCGAGGCTGCGGTCTTTTTCACTACAAGTACAAGGATGTTGTCATGGATGATAGCAAGCTTTTAGAAAAATTCCTTAAACAC
>JANOBM010000319.1:0-4953 GCA_031411655.1 Planctomycetaceae bacterium | reverse complement strand
CATGATTGGCATCCTCAGGCTGAGGCGCATTCGCGTTCAGCTTTGACAATAGATCGTTAGCAATTCCATGCAGCGGATGCTTTGCATCGAGTGTAACCGGAGTCGCGGGCGATCGCTTGAGAAATCGAGTGCCTTTTAAGGTCAAGCTGTCTGGTGCATCAAGCTGCAATGTAGCTTCGACCTCTGCATTGTCTGTTGGCTGCATGGCGAACGGCCTGAACTTGACCGAAACTTTATTACCCTCGAGTTTCCATGAGCCTGTTGCAAATTCAATGAAGTCCTGTTTTCGCACATATCTCTCGAACTTGCCTCGCTCGGAGAATATCAGCGTCATTGACTCAGCTTGCGGGACGATTCCTGTCGTGGCTGGCGTTAGCGAGATATCCCATTGGCCAAGCATCTGCTTCAAGTCATCGTTCTTGTTTAGTTCTTTGGGCGACGATGCCTTTGTTTCAGTGGTGACTGCTTGACTGGCCCCCTGCGGATGCTCGTCCGCATCGATTCGGATTTCGATTCCGCCCGAATGGAGGCTTACACTCAACGAGTCGGTGATTCCAAGTTTAAGGTACGCCCGATACATGTAGTCACCTTGACCAGGCACCCAGTGCCGATTGGCTTCAGGTAGCGATAGTTGGCGTTCGCGCCCATCGACAAGTTGCTGAATCTCGAAATCCTGATGTGCAACGACGAAGTGCTCTCCGGGCTGCAAAGTCCGTTCGATGGTTTGAGTGCTCTTCTCCACAGCTTCGACAGGGCTACGACGCATGATTGCTCTACTGCTTAGTTCCGTCAGTCCGGATTCCATGGCTGACAGAGACTGAATTTCCTTGCCCATTGCAGGTTCGAATCGAACTTTAATCGGTTGGTTGCTAATGTTGCGAACCAGCAGCTCTGTTTTGACGGTATCGCCGATATGCGTGTGATGCTTGATCGATGAACGCGATACAGCAGTATCTGCCGTATCGATTTCGCCTGAGATCTTCGCATCGTTTCGGAAACGTGCTCCTGCTTGCAATCCAAAAACCGGTGTTCCCCATTTAACCTCTGAAGTCTCGATGATTTCACTTGCAGTATCCGGTGGAATCACATCCAGAGGTGGCTGATCGCCAATCAGTTCAAAATGAAACAAAAGTTCGAAAGGAGTTCCGCCCGAATCGATCGGTCGGGCAGTCCTCGTCGCGGATTCTCCAGCTTGGCTTGGAAATACAACTGGGAAGTGTACATCGACGCTGTATAAGCCGGAATGCAGGCCTGCTGTGTCCATTTCGAATCGACCGCGGGGAAGCTCCCGAATCTCTCCAGGCTCCAAAAGCAGTTCCGTTACTTGACCAAGCGAACTACCAGATCGCATGGAGAGAAAAATGTTGTTTGAGCTTCCGACCAAGCATCTGAGTAGCGACGTCGAATTTGCGGCATCAAACCATCGCGATTTTTGAGTAATCCACTCCTCAGTAGCATTGCGAATGTAAACTTGAAATGAGATTCTCTCGGAAGGTTCAAACTCACTTCGGTCACCGATCATGCCCAGTCCTACCTGAATGCCATCTACCGCGAGCCCCCACCGAATACGAAGCGATTCACGTAACTCCGCAATGCGTTCTGGTGTCGCTTGCGGAGCGTTCGGTACAACAATGTTCGCTGTTGCATTCTCGAGATCGAACTTTGCGAGTAGCAATTCTTGCATTTGTAGCGTATGGTCCAGCCGATAGTAATCGCTGCTGTACCGTTCGACTTTGTCCCTTTGATTGGCAGCTCTGTCGATTCGCCGAACAAAATCCTCTCGCTTTCCTGAAAGTTCGCGGCCCTTTTGAATCAGGGCTTGCTGGGCCAATTGAAAGCGATCGATGCTGAATGCTCGATCGGTGCTAGTCGTTTGACCTGCCTCGATTTTGACGACAAGCGATTTCTCCAACCAACCAGCACTTTCGTGCCAGATAGCAAACGAATGTTCTCCGGTTGGCAGGTCTTCAATGGAGAATCGCCCTTGCTTGTCCGTGATCGCGGCGAATGGATGATCGAGTGGCAGCAGGTACGTCGTTTTCCAGGGATTCGTCTGCGATTTTGCTTGAATTGGAATTCCCTCTGAGCTTGTGAAAGGTTTCTCAAGCGTGGTTTGCGAGCCTCCTTCGACCAATCGATTTTGAGGACCATTCCTTCGCGGATCAAAGCTAAAGCTATCCGATCCCGCACTCGAATTGATCAATCGCACGTCTTGACCCGTTCTGACGATGGTTGCTCGCGGTTCGAAACGAAAATCTTGCATCGTCACGGTGAGAGGCTTGGTGTCCGATTGAGTTGGTTGCCAATTGACTGGTGCCATCACTAAGTAGACGAACGCATTGGCAAGACCTCGATCCGCGTCAATCTGAAATGATTCGTCGTCGATCTCGACGAGCGATGCTTCATACTCTTTTCTTTCTTCGTCGGTGGCCCGCATGCTGAGACGCGGACTCGTCGGAGTCGGCACTCGAAGTTTAAGAAGCTTCGGCATGACTCCATCCAAAGTTATTCTGCCCTTCAAAGCACCTGTGATTTGGCTGTTTGCAGGGTTCGCCGCTACCATAGCAGCCTGGCGATCAGAAGTTCGCTTATCCGCTTCCTCCGCATGCGTGAAGATGCGCTCGTTGGTTTCAATGCGGCGAACGGTCTCGCGAACTTCTTGAACTAGCTTCGTGTTCCGGTCGTCGATCATCGAACGCAACTGGGGAAGGACCGATTCCGCCCGTGAACCAAGCATGGCAAGTGACGATAGGGCCTGCTGGCGATCCACCCTAGAGCCGGCTTGGCTCATCTCAATTAGCTTCTTGTATCCAAGCTCCGGATCGAACTCCGAGGTAATCAAGGCAGCGGCCGCAAAGCATTGAACTTCCTTTGTATCCGCATTGAGCAGCTCAATGAACTTCGGGCCAAGTGGCTTTGCGAGTGTTCCATAGCGACCAACCTGATACACGGCCACGCTGCGGACCGTTTTGTGAGGGTCGTCAATTCTCGTCGCGATGGACTGCATTACCTCGGATGAACGTGGCGCGACTCGAATTAAGGCTTCGATGGCGGTGTCGCGAACGTCGGGCTCTTCAGCAGTCAAAAATGTTGTGAGCACTGGGATCGCATCGCTGGCGGCCTCGCCCATTTGCCCTAGCGCGTCAAGCTCCTCGTAGGGGAGCGCTATTCCTGTGCTGTCAGGAAATAGAAGCTTCATGGTGGCGAGTCGCTCAACCAACAACGTCTTCAGTCGATCGGGTGCTTCAAAAATCAAATACCTTAAAGCATTTCGTCTCTCGTCAATATCTATTTCCGCGGGTGGGTCAGTTAGAACATTGAAAAGAGAATCAATCACCAGCTCTTTCTGAGGAATAGCTCTTAGCTTGCGGGTAAAGTCGGGGAGGACTTCTGGGGCGATGGGATTGCTGCCCAGTTCCGCCTTTGGATTCTGCAATGCCTGAATGACTACTCGTCGAATCCCTTCCAAAGGACTATCCACATCTTCGACAGACAGCTCATCCTCGCTAGGTTTCAATACCGTGAACGGAACGTTGCCTGAATCGAGATCCAATCGAAGTGCCGGGATCTCGGGGCGAAGAAGTGTGACATCGAAGACCGCTGAAAACTCGCCACCTTGGGTAACCAGTCGCCCTTTGATTGTGTAGTCGGCCCAACTCTGTTCGTCGATCTTCGTGTCAGCAATATCAAACTTTACGCGCGGACGAGATGGTTTTCCATCCTTCTTATCGTGATCGCCGGTGAGTGCAGTGATTTCCGCAGGATCCAGCTTTAGTTGAATGTATTGTTGAGGAAATGGGCTGCTAAACGAATATGGTCGTTGGAGCATGATCGTATGTCCGGTTTTATCCTCCACATTGAACAACCAACCATCTTGTGGATGCGGCAGAACCACGGAACATTCGATCGGTTTGTCGGTCACGTTGGTGACAAACAGATCCGCTTCGATAGTCGCGCCGATTGCGAGCGCTGTTGGATCGCCCGCGAATCGAGCTCCGACCTGCAGTCCAGCGATGGGCTTACCCCAGTGGATGTCGCTCTTTGGCAACTCAACTAAACGTGCCGATGATTCGCCATCGATCATGAACGGGATACTGCCGAAATGAGATATATGACGCGTCGTTTGGGGCTCGACGTTATCGGGATAACGGAAGGCGGATCCTAGCGCCGCGTGATAACGGCCTGACTCCAAACCCGTAGTGTCGATTGAAACAAGGTGCTCCGTATCGATGAAAACCTCACCTGGTTCAATGTTCAGCGTGACTGGCTCGCGATGCCAATCGAGTCCAAAACCGCCGATTCGATTACCGTTACTAAGCGACGTGAACTGCATGCCCTTGTTCATGTAGCATTTCAGCGTCTTCTTTTCCTTTGACACGTTCGCAAGCCGATACTCAACGACCAGCGGTTGCCCCGGTTTCAGTCCGCCTTCGGGCAGAATCAAACGTGCTCCGGAAAGCAGTCCGTTTTCGTCACCCCACCTCGACCACTGGATACCGTCACCGAGTCGATCTTTGGCATCGCGCGGCGAATCGACTCGGCGGTTGATCACTTCGTCCGGCAACTTCCAGGCGGCCAGCATTGCACCATGAGCGGCTCCGCTGAACTCACCAATGATCATCCGACCACCGTCGCCAAAGGCCACGTTGCGAACCCATTCGCCCGTTGCGATCTGGAACACAGGCTTTCCACGTTCTTTTAGATCCCACACATGAATTCGATGCGGAATCGTGAGTTTCGTTTGGTCAAAAGAGACTTCGTTGTGAGCGACCAAATAACGACCGTCCGGCGTGATATCCATCGAGTTCACCATCAGAGGTGAGCCGACTTCGTCCTTTAGCGACGCGATAATCTCGAGCGTCCGCATGTCGCGAATCTGGATGTCCTCACGTGTGTCGGGGCCTTCCGCCAGATACTGACCGTCGGCAGTAAACACGAGGCTATCGATCTTGC
>JANOBM010000318.1:0-8298 GCA_031411655.1 Planctomycetaceae bacterium | reverse complement strand
GTGCCAGCGGAATGGATAGAAAAGTGCATTCGAAAGGCTCCCTGTGAAGATTGGCGGATCATCCTGGCCTTCGCTCGCTATGCCGGGATGCGAAGCCATGAAACGCGAATTCAGAAGTGGGAAGACATCGACTTGGCGAACAATGTGATGATGGTGCGGAGTAACAAGACTCCAGCGGTTCGTCGCTGTCCGATTTTTCCTGAACTGCGTCCCCACCTACTCCGTGCCCGTGAGATGGCCCCTGCGGGTGCTGTCTACGTTCAAACCCGCTACGGCCACCAGGACAACATTCTTACGACGCTGGGAAAGATCATCGTCCGTGCTGGGTTGGTTCCGTGGGAGAAGCCGATGCAGAACTTGAGAGCAACCCGCGAGACGGAATTGCTAGCTCACTATCCCGCGAAGGACGTCACGAGCTGGCTTGGCAATTCACCGGACGTGGCAAACAAGCACTACGCGATGACGATGCAGGCGAGCTTCGATCGGGCCATTGTCGAAGGTGCCAAGATAGCAGGTGTAACCACAACGCCTCAGCCGTCGCCTCCGCCGGGCTCGGCCGCGGAACCCGACAGTGCGGATGTGGTGGATTCAAAAACACCACTCAAAACACCACCGACCATGCAGGACAATCTGCCCTTAACCCGAGACATAAAAAAAGCCGATGCTAAAAACCCCGTAAATAACTGGGATTGTCTTGCATCGGCTCTGGCTGTCTTGCCACTAAGCTGCCCGACTAGGACTTGAACCTAGAATAACAGAGTCAGAATCTGTCGTGTTGCCAATTACACTATCAGGCACCCTTGAGCAGCTTTGCGCCGCTACCTATGAACCTACGTTCTGTTTCGCCGGAGGTCAAGGTTGGACCGCGGTCGCTCGGGACCCTTCAAGGCGGGGCAGTTTGTCGAGTCAGATGTCAGTGAATCCGTTCGAAATTCGATACCGAATAACCCTGCTTATGGATTTAGTAGGCTGGGTCGATTGAGAGCGGCAGGCTGCCATCCTACAATCTACCATCGCTTTATCGGCTTTCGCAATGTTTTTTGGTTCGTTTTTTCGGATGTTAAGTTTATGGCGTTCATGACGACTCATGACGAGACGACGGGTACCAGCCGGTTTGAGCTTAGTGATGGCGAGACCGTCATCGGTCGGCATCCTGATTGCGATATCGTGGTGGAGGTCGGAGCCGTCAGTCGCTTTCACGCAAAGATCAATAAACGGGCCAATGAATTTGTACTCGAAGATCAAGGTAGTCGAAACGGAACGTTCCTGAATGGTCAGTTGATTAGCGGCGAACAGATTCTTCGTGAGGGAGACCGCGTGCGGATTTGCGAAGTCGAGTTGGTATTTCATAGCGACACAAAGCCAGAGTTTTTGGAAGGTGGTGTTGCCGCGATGACGTTTGAAGGCACTCGCTTTGGCGTCACCATGGTTGACGACGATCCAAGTGACAGTAGTGCCAATAGTCCCATTTCGAAGGTGGAATTTCGCAGTAGTGCCGATGGGCTCCGAATCTCCGCAACGGCCGAAGCAAAGCTTGCTGCATTGATGAAAATCAATGCAAACCTGAGTCAAGCATTGTCTCTGGATGCGGTATTGCCAAAGGTTCTCACCAGTTTATTTGAAATCTTCCCGCAAGCTGATCGTGGCTTTGTTGTGATGCAAGACCCAGGCGGAAACTTGATTCCGCGTTGGGTGAAGACCCGACGAACCCGTGATGAGACGCAGTCGGTTCGCATCAGTCGGACGATCGTAAAGGAAGCGATGAATAGCGGTGTCGCTATTCTCTCCCTTGATGCGTCCAACGACCAGCGTTTCGACTCGAGCCAATCGATTGCGGACTTCAGCATCAAGAGCATGATTTGTGCACCGCTCATTGATGCCGATGGACATTCTTTCGGCGCTCTTCAGATTGACTCCACCGAAGGTCGTGGTCAGTTTCGGGAGGAGGATGTGGACCTCTTGTCAGGCGTTGCGGGGCAAGCTTCGATCCTGATTCGCAACGCACAGTTGCATGAGAGGGCGTTGCAGCAACAGGAAGTTGAGCAAGACCTGCGTTTGGCAATTGAGGTTCAGGCGGCTTTTTTGCCGCAAGAGGCTCCGAATGTCGAGGGCTTTCGAGTGTGCAGCTATTACCAAGCAGCGCAGTACATCGGTGGCGATTACTTTGATTACATTCCGTTACCCGGCGGACGTTGGGCAATCGTGGTCGCCGATGTGGTGGGGCATGGTGTTGCCGCAGCGATGTTCATGGCCAAGCTTTCCGCAGAGACGCGTTACTGCTTGGCCGCAGATCCCAACATCGCGACGGCCGTTGAGCGTCTGAACGACCGGATGAGTGCGCTCAAGATCGAAAGATTTGTCACGTTCCTGTTGATTGTGATTGATCCGAGCAAGCGTACAGCGCAAATTGTGAATGCCGGTCACATGGCGCCGGTGGTGTGGGCTTCGAAGACAAAAACAATCTCGGAGCCAGGCGAGGAAGAATCGGGATTGCCAATCGCCATCGATACAGGGATGACCTATGAGGCCGTTGACTTGACGATGTGCAGCGGTGACGTTGCTGTTCTGTACACTGACGGCATTAACGAAGCGATGAATTCGGAAGACGATTTGTTTTCGATCGAGCGTGTACGAGACTTGGTCGCTCAAGGCGGCGGGGCGCAAGCCATCATCGATCGAATTGTAAAATCGGTTCATGAACATATCGGCGATGGGGTTCAAGACGACGATATGTGCATCGTGGTCATTGAACGGACCCAAGACCCGATCGGCGAAGACTTAGCCGATACGGTCCGCGTGGATGAAGAAGAACCGGTCACGACAGTTTGAGCTACTTACAAGAATTGACGCTTCGGCTTGCGATTGGTGCCAGTCGGCTCGATGAGGTCACTCGCAATCGGCATCGTGCCTGGTTGCAGTCCCGCCAGCGGTCGGATGGCGGTTTTGCAGGACGTGAAGGCCAAAGCGATCCTTATTACACCGCCTTTGGACTGCGTAGCTTATTGATTGTGGATGGAATCGACGAAAACGTGGCAGCGCAAGCGTCGAGCTTCATCCGATCCCAGTGGGCTGCGAAGTTGGGGGTCGTTGATCTCATCTCACTGATCATGGCGGCATCGATTCTAGAGCTGACACATGGTACTGGCGAGATGGGTACGATTCGCGGCTCGGCTGATCGAGTCGCAACTGCGCTGCTGTCGCTGCGCAGTTTAGATGGTGGCTATGCGAAGACTCCCGGCGGCGCAGCGGGGAGTACTTATCAAACATTTTTGAACTTGCTTTGTTGGGAGTTGATCGACCGACAAGAACCCGAACCGCAGCGAGTGATCGACTTTTTGAACGTGCAAAGGCAATGGGATGGCGGTTTTCGCGAAATCCGAGTTGCGAAACGAGCCGGTGTTAATCCGACAGCGGCCGGGATTGGTGCGATGAAGTGCCTTGGGAAATTGGTGCCTTCGGACGAGGTGGCAACGATCGATTTTTTGACCGATATGCAAACGGTCGATGGCGGAATGGCAGCCAACGATCGAATACCGATGCCCGACTTGCTAAGCAGTTGCACAGGGCTGATTTCGCTGATCGATCTAGACGCAACGTCTCGCCTCAATGTCCCCCGCCTCGTAAGTTATGCACGCTCCATGGAACGCTGCGACCGGACGTCGTCTCCTCGCATGCCACCCACCGTGCTGCAGGATGCATTTTTAGAATGGGATGACGAGGACATGAAGGATGTTCAATCAGGAGATACCGAGGAAGATCTGCCCGGAGGTTTTCACGGATTCGAATTTGACCAGTCAGTCGATGTCGAATACACATTTTACGGACTAGCCACTTTGGCGCTCTGCGAGGGAATCAGCGTATGACCGGTCTCATGGTTGAAGGGCTGGATAAGTCGTATGTGCTCGGTGGCGAGCGATTGCCAGTGCTACAAAATTTGTCGCTCCGTATGAATGCAAGTGAGTCGATCGCAATTGTTGGTCCAAGTGGTTGCGGTAAAAGTACACTCCTTCATATTCTCGGAACGTTAGACACACCGGATGCTGGTCAGGTGGAAATCGGGGGCATCCGACCGTTTGAGCTGGATGAATCAAGGTTAGCGGATTTTCGCAACAGTCACATCGGCTTCATTTTCCAAGATCATCATTTGCTTCCGCAATTGTCGGTTCTTGAAAATGTGATGGTGCCAGCGCTAGCTCGTCGAAATGCGACCACGGAAGATCGCCAGCGGGCAACCGAGTTGTTAGAGCGAGTGGAGTTGAGTGATCGAATTGGGCACTTGCCCGGTGAATTATCGGGTGGCCAAAGAGAACGCGTTGCGATCGCAAGGTCCTTGTTCAGAAAGCCAACTCTCCTACTTGCCGATGAGCCGACTGGCAACCTGGATCGACGCACCGCCGAAATGATTACGGAGTTGTTACTCGAATTGCAAAAGCAAAGCGGAGCGATATTAATTGCGGTCACCCACAGCGACTCGCTCGCGCGATCGCTATCGCGACGCGCTGAATTAATGGACGGCAAGCTCAATGAGTGAAGCTCAAAGCGACTAACACTCGCTTTGCCGCAGAGGTTAACGCGCCGGCGTGTCTCCGACCTCCCACTCATCGGTACGGAATGGTGAGGCGGGCAAGTCGCCATCGCCGAAGAGTATACATTTTGGCGAGGGCGACCATGCGTATCTTATCGCTACCGGTTGGCCCACCGCCGCACTCCTTACAATCACGGTATTACCGTCGATGCGAGCGGCGGCTGGGTTCCAGGCTTTGTCGTTTCCGGCAACCATAAATCCTAGCTGACTGTCTCCTTCAATCCTCAGGCCTTTTTCGGCTCCGTTGAATGCAATGAAGCACTCGTCACCGCGAATCTCAACGCGTTCTACGAACGGACCCAGCGGGAATTTATCACCGCGATGATAAACACGGTTCAGTGCCCAAGACGCCAGGCGTTTCCCGACGTCTTGTTTGTTCTTGGGATGAATGTCAAGATTGTCCCCGATATCGATCGTTACGGCCATCCCTGTGTTTGGTAATTGGAGTGCCTGCAGCATGCCCTCCCGAACCAGCATCCAGTCTTCGCCGGCCTTTTCATAGTTTGGTAGCTGTACCCACGCGAACGGCAATTCTTCGTTCCAGCGGTTGCGCCAATCGGTGACCAGTAAGGGCAATTGAAATCGATAATAAAACCCCTTCGTCGGATGCGAGTTGGCCTCGCCCTGGTACCACAGAATACCGCGAATGGCGTAGGGAATGAGGGGATGAATCTTTCCATTAAACAATCCACCGATGTTCCCTTTCCGTTTTCTGAGTTCGACCGGGTCTCTCGGTTTCTTGGGAATTGCCTTGCCGGCAGCTTTCGCTTCCGAAGCCGAGGCTTTCCATTTTAATAACGCCAATTCGTATTTTTGCGTTGCGTCGGCAGCATCGAAGCTCGCGTCCGCTTCCATCGCCTTCACAAAGATGGGCTTCAGGTCCGCATCCTTTTTTTGTGCCGTAGCGTCAATCCATGACTCGATTGGTGTGCCTCCCACTGATGAATTGATAAGGCCGATAGGCACACCAAGTTCTTGGTGGAGTTCCCGGCCGAAGAAAAGGAGAGTCGCGGAAAACGCCCCCACTGTTGAAGGCGAACAGACAATCCAAGCACCGTTGCCTCGTTCTTGAGGCTTGTCGGCCGCCTCTGATGCTTCACGAAACATGCGGATCTGTGGCAGCTCTGAAGCTGCGCGTTCTACTTCAAACCCCCGAGCGGCGCTGACTGTCATCGCCATATTGGATTGACCTGATCCAAGCCAGACTTCGCCTACCAATACATCGTGAATCGTAATTTGGTTGCCTCCTTCGGCGACCAAGTCACGCGATTCCGAGCTTGCAGGAAGCGGATCCAGCTTGAGCATCCATTTGCCGTCTCCGTCAGCATGAACGGTTTTCGATTGGCCTGCAAATTTGACGGTCACGGGCGAACTTGGTTCTGTCCAGCCCCAAATCGGCACCGGTTTGTCTCGCTGTAAAACCATGTGGTCGGCGAAAAGGGTTGCAAGTTGGAGCTCTGCCGCGCTGGCAGAAGATACGAGAACGCACAGGAAAGCGCTGATGCGACAAATGTTGGATAAGGCGTGCATGCTGGTACTCTCTTGAGGCGGTAGGCAAATTCAATTTTGCAAGTCGTGATGGGAGCGGTCGGTAGGATGGGGGTTAACGAGTCTGCCACAGAATAGCGTGGTAGATGGCATGACATCGGCCAGGGAGAAAAATGTTGAGATTTTCCTTTGGTTGTACACGCCGACCACTGAAGACAACCGCAGTAGGATCGTTATCCTATTTGTCGTTTTGAACTTTCCGCCTGCCCCATGCGCTAAGATGAATGAAGAACAACTCGCCGAACGTAAAACCGAAATTCGTGCCGCCGCGCATGCCGCCCGCAAGGCCCAGGCCGATAAAGAGGGTGTAAGCCAACGGATCACGGACCGCGTGATGTCGATGCCACAGTACAAAAATGCCAAGTGTGTGATGTGGTACGTCGACGTGCGAGACGAAGCAAGGACGAGACATGCCCTTCCTAAGGCGTTGCAGTCGTCGCAGAAAATAGTCGTGCCCTATTGTGTCGACGGCGAGTTAGAGTTGTTCTTCTTGGAGTCGATGGATGAACTAGAGCTTGGTATGTATAAGATTCTTGAGCCTCGCGCGGATCTTCGGGAGGTTGCATCCAAGAAGATTGAAGTCGAAGAGTTGGACTTCGTAATGGTTCCAGGAGTTGCATTTGATAGGAACGGTGGGCGAACCGGCCATGGCAAAGGTTATTACGACAAGCTTTTGGAAAACGCCCGCCCCGATACGCCTCTCATCGCATTGGCTTTTGAATGTCAGTTGTTTGACGAGATACCCATGCAGTCTCACGATATCTACATGGATGCAGTGGTAACGGAAGACGCGATTTACGAAGGTCGCGGCCGTTGAGTTTTTGCAATCGCGATTTGAATCCTCACGACGCATGCTTACGATGACGAGTGGTGAGACTCCGGTGTCGCCGTTGTAACGGTTGGCGAGAGTGAACGTCGCCCCGACGAATCGAGGCGACCGAACGGAGTTTCGGTCTGGCCGAAGGGTACCGTCGACATGTAGTTATCAGACATTTCCAGGACTAGGAACTTCGAAACCGGGGCGATACTCACGAGTGAGTAGCGCATCAGCATCCATGTTGTCGATGAACTTCTCGCTTGCATTGTCAAAAGTGAGCGACGGTCCGAGAGAGAGTGGGTATTTCTCTAAATCGACCTCGTTGGCCTTCAAATGCGAAACGGTTCGAGCAAGCGTTGCCGCATTATCGTCGAAGCTCTTGACTTTTGCTAATGCATTGCCCAGTTCGTCGACGCTTACGTGATTTTTTTCGCCGAGGTAATAAGAGATATTTCCTAGGTGACTGATACCCGCTGAAAGATGGCCTTCGAGCATGTTCGCATTCAACTCGCTCTCATTGCGGCTGACGACCGCATCGATGAAGTTCTTGAAGTGAGGCGTGCCACCTTTAAATTCTTTGATCACCTTAAAGTCTTTGTCGTAGACCAAGCAACGGCCGTACGATTCCTGAACGAGGTACCCTTCTGATCCATAGAAAATCACTCCAACTTTGTTTCCGACGCTATAGCCCATCAGCTTGTTGATTTCGTCATCGGCCGAGTCATCCACATTCAAGCCTCTGGTCTCGAAGACAATGCACTTGTCGCCGTAGTCATAGATTGAAACGCATGTATTTGCCGTGTCCCCTGCGTCAACATAGTTGGGATCTTTTCGCTCCGCTTGGTACCCCAGTCGTCCTCCGTAGCTGATGATCTGGTTCGGGTGGCGCATTAATCCGAGTCCCCATCGCGCGATATCGGTTTGGTGGGGCCCTTGATTTCCTAGGTCTCCATTGCCGTAGTGTCGTTGCCAGTGCCAATCGTAATGAAACTGCTGGCGAGTGCACTTAGGGTTAGTGGAAGGCGCAGGACCGCTCCACATGTCATAATTCACGGACTTGGGCACTGGGTAGTCGCCGAGGGCGCCGATCGATTTACGCCGTTTGTAGCAGAGGCCTCGCGCCAATTTGACCTCGCCGATGCCGCCGCCATGCAAGAACTCCATGGCCGGTCGTAACGCGCCGCTGCTTCGGCTTTGTGTCCCCGTTTGGGCGATTCGTTTGTATTTGTTCGCTGCTTCGATCAGTGCTCGCCCTTCGGTGATGTTGTGGCAGATTGGCTTCTCGATATAAACGTCTTTGCCTGCTTGCATGGCCCAGACACCACAGAGTGCGTGCCAGTGGTTTGGC
>JANOBM010000317.1:0-5997 GCA_031411655.1 Planctomycetaceae bacterium | reverse complement strand
ATCTCGCTGCCGCAGATTCATTGCTTGACGATGCCGACAACGATTTTTCGATCATCAGTGGTCTGGGCAGTGAAGGCTTGATCCTGGTTCGTGGCCAAGGTGGTTCACGCGCCGATATCGAAGCCAGTCTGGCCCGTAACGCAGCCGTCGATTCCTTCCACCTCAATCAATTGATCGAAGGCCAAGCGACGTCGCCCATCGACCCTGAATTCGTCGCAGGGTTGCTACCGGGTCTCGACAAGGTCGACGCAACGAATGCCTGGGACGTCACTCGCGGCAGTCTGTCAACCGTCGTCGGTGTCGTCGATACCGGCATCGATTCAACTCACCCTGACCTCTATCTCAACATTTGGATCAACCAAGGTGAATTGCCACCAACGTACCTTGATGAGGTCGGTGCCAAACTTACCGACATCGATGGTGACGGGCTGATCACGTTCTACGATCTCAACAACGTCACTCGCGCAGCGACTGCTCCTTACGCGATCACTGTCGGCGGTTTCGCCAGTGGACCCAACGCATCCTTCGTTCGCGACGTCAACAGCAACAGTCGTATTGATGCACAAGACTTGCTCGCCGATGCCGATTGGGCGGATGGCTTCGATACCGACAACAACGGCTTCTTTGACGATTTCTTCGGGGTTAATTTTCGTTCCGGTGCCGACGATCCGTTTTCCTCCAAAAACCCTTCCGATCCGCTGGGTCACGGCACACATGTGGCGGGCACCATCGGTGCCATTGGCGGCAATGGCGCTGGAATAGCGGGTGTGAATTGGCAAACGTCGCTAATGTCGTTACGGATTCTCGACAACAACAATCAAGGCGACAGCGGTGCCGCGATTCGCGCGATCAACTATGCTCGCGAAATGCGTGAGCGGTACCGTGTCGATACGGCTGGTCGCGTGACTCAAGGTGCCAACGTTCGTGTACTCAATAACTCGTGGGGGCAGCCAGGCGGTTATGAAGCCTCACTCGAAGCGACGATTCAAGACAGCAGCGACGCCGGTATCTTATTCGTAGCCGCAGCCGGTAACGGCAACTTCTTAGGCCAAGGCGTCGATAACGACCGCACGCCCTTCTATCCCGCCAGCTATGACGTTCCTGGAGTGATCGCCGTCGCTGCATCCGACTCTTCTGATCGTCCTGCCAATTTCTCGAACTACGGCGTTAAGTCAGTCGACTTATTTGCCCCAGGCGTCGATATCCGCAGCACGTTGCCCGGGGGTGGTTACGGCAGCGCCAACGGCACAAGCATGGCGACCCCGCATGTTTCTGGAACAGCAGCCTTAATTTGGTCGACATTCCCTGAAGCCACCGTAGCGGAAGTTCAAAAGGCGATTCTTAGTAACGTTGATCCGATTACAAACGGCAGCTTATACGTTTCCACGGCAGGACGTTTGAGTGCCTCCAAAGCGACTAGCGCCGATGTCTTCGCGCCCGCCGCAAGACTTGTCGCCAAACAGGACATCACCACCGCCGGCGGAACCACGACCGAGTTTACCGTCGAATATAGTCACCGCAGCGGGATTGATACTGCAACTATTGGCAATGACGATCTCATCGTCACTCGCCAATGGGGGCCGCCGGATCAATTGGTAGCAACCTTGAAAGCCAACTCGATCACAACCACAGCGAAGACCGCGACCGCAACCTACGTCCTTACCGCCCCAGGCGGCATGTGGGACGCTCTTGATTTCGGGGACTACGTCATCTCGACCGTAGCAGGCAAGGTAACTTCTCTCGTCGGCAATAAAACCACCGAAGCCCGTGACATCGGACTTTTCAACGTCCGTATCAATGACCCTTCGGTTTTGTACGTTTCAACTTTTGCCGACTCGCTCGAGCCAGGCACGCTACGCAGCCAAATCATTGCCGCCAACGCCGTTTCGCCCGCACCGCGATCGATCATTTTGGAGTCCGGCAAATACACGATCGATATCCCTGCAATCGTTGATCCTGCCTCGACCTTCGGAACCTCACTCGATTCCCTTGGCATAGCTAATCCTGGTGGATGGACCAATGCAACCACCGGTGACTTTGATATTCAGGGCAATATCACGATTGTTGGTGACATCAACGATGACACGATCATGGATGCTCAAGGAATCGACCGAGCCTTCAAGGTTCACGGGAATTCGACCCTCACTCTCTCTCGATTAACCGTCCAAGGAGGGATCTCGCCCGCGACTCAGGGAGGCGGCGGCATTCTCTCGATCGGGACCTTGAGCCTCGATCAAGCGATCGTCAAGAAGAACGCTGCATTGGGAATCGACGCAGCGCACCCGATCTTCGGCGGAGCAATCGCCTCATGGAATGGCAACACATTCATCAACGAATCGTGGATCACCGAAAACGTGAGTGATTTCGGTGGCGGTTTCTACTACGGCGTTGCCGCGACCGCAGGCGTTCAAAGGAGCACCTTTGACAACAATAAAGGAGGAGGTTTCTACTCATCTTCATTGGGTTCAGGCACCATAGAAAATTCGACATTCTCTACGAATAATGGCGGATACGGTGCTATTGCGAACGGAGTTCGTGAGGAGTCATATGCGGGCATCTTGCGCGGGAATGGATCTAGCAGTTCACCGTCATTGAGTGCAAATGGTCGGTTTGTAGCCTTCCAGTCATCTGCTAGTAACTTAGTCCCTGATGATACTAACGGTGTTGAGGATGTATTTGTCTACGATGTAACGACTAAAGCGATTCTTCGAGTTAGTGTTAGCGATGCAGGGGCACAAGGGAACGGCACAAGCCGCTCACCATCGTTGAGCGCCGATGGACTTTACGTAACATTCACATCGTCTGCTAACAACCTAGTCCCCGGTGACACTAATGCAAGAGACGATATCTTCGTATACGATCTGACCACGAAGAAAGTCGAGCGAGTCAGCGTCAGCAGCGCTGGAGCGCAGGGCAATGCCTCTAGCGTATTGTCGTCACTAAGTGCTGATGGTCGCTACGTGACATTCAAATCTTCCGCAAGTAATCTGGTCGCGGCGGATACTAACGGTTGGGCCGATATTTTCGTGTACGATCGTACGACAAAGTTAATCCAGCGAGTAAGTGTCAGTAGCGTTGGATTGGAGGGGGATTCCGAGAGCGGATCTATTATTGATTCCCCAAAGCTTAACGCAGATGGTCGCTACGTGACGTTTGGTTCCTATGCTAGCAATCTAGTCCCTGGGGACACAAATGGAACATATGATGTTTTCATTTACGATCGGACATCCCAGTCGATCGAGCGAGTCAGCGTTAGCGACGTTGGGATCCAAGGAAATAGTTTTAGCTTTTCCCCTTCTGTGAGTGCTGACGGTCGTTACGTAACGTTCTACTCGGCTGCTAGCAATCTGGTATCCGGAGACACAAATGCTAAGGATGATGTTTTCGTATACGATCGAACCACGAAGTTGATTGAGCGAGTCAGCATCAGCGATGCAGGCGTCCAAGGCAACGGCAGTAGCAACACCGCGTCACTTAGTGCTGACGGTCGCTATGTTTCATTCAGGTCGGGTGCAAGTAACCTTGTTGCCGGCGACGATAACGGAACATCTGATATCTTCGTGTACGATCGGACATCGAAGTTGATCAAACGCGTCGGCAATGGCCTTACTCCGTCGCTGAGCGCCGATGGTAACTATGTTACGTTTCAGTCTTCGGCTACGAATCTCGCGCCTGGGGTGGACACCAACGGTTATCCCGACATCTTCATTCACGCTCTCACGACAAAATTGAACCAGCCGATTACGTTCCGGCCTAGGTCAGTCATTGACGTTCTAAGCACCACGGTCGCATATACATCAGGCGCTAAGTTTGAATCGAACACCACTTTCAACGCTGCAGTCTACGGTTACGTGAATGTAAGCAATTCATTATTTGCAACAAATGACGTATTCGCAGATATCAACGACCTTTCGCCGTCCAATCTCTCCCGTGATAATATCTTTTCAGCGACGCCAAAGTCTGGCCGTGTTTCGACGCTCCGGCGGTCAGGGACACACCCTCCTGTTCATCACCTATTCTCAGATAATCCGGCAGTCGATTCCGCGACTCTCGATCGCACTGGAGTGAGAGACGAGTTGGGGCAACTCCGCGTTGTACCCGATATCGGTGCCGTAGAATCCGTTAGCGCAACGGTTAGCGGTATCGTATTCGTTGACGCCAATCGAAATGGCCTCCTTGATACTGGGGAATCGGGCATTCCAGACGTCAAAATTACTCTCACGGGGCCGACTAACGTCGAACTATTAAGCCGAAGTGACAACCAACTAACCACTCTAGTGAACGAAAACGGGATCCTGGATATCACTACCCTGCTAGAGGGTAATTACCATTTCAGTGCAACCGCAATGCCCGGCTGGTCCCCTTACACGCCACCGCTTCAGATTATTCGTAATCAGTCGCTATTCGGGAACAACGCAAGCAATTTCTCGTCGCTAAACGCGAACGGTAGGTATGTGGCATTCGTCTCCGCCGCAAGCAACCTTGTTCCTGCTGACACAAACGGCAAATCAGACGTCTTTGTTTACGATCATACAAGCCAGCTCATCGAGCGAGTGAGCGTTAACGACGCGGGGGTAGAAGGGAATGGCGATAGCACAGCAGAACCCCCGTCGCTGAGCGCGGATGGCCGTTATGTGTCGTTCGTTTCGAACGCTAACAATCTGGTCCCTGGAGATACAAACGGTACAGACGATATCTTTGTGTACGACCGCGCAACAAAGTCAATCCGTCGTGTAAACATAAGCGACTCGGGCGTACAAGGAAATGGATACGACAGGCAACCGTCGCTAAGTGGCGATGGTCGCTTCGTAACGTTCCAGGGAACTTCTAGTAACCTCGTTCCTGGGGACACGAACGCGAAGTACGATACCTTTGTGTACGATCTTACATTAAATAAGATCGAGCGAGTGAGCATGAGCAGTACTGGAGTACAAGCCAATCAAGGCGGTGGCCTACCGTCGCTTAACGCAGACGGTCGCTTTGTATCATTCACGTCGGATGCGAGCAACCTAGTACCGGGGGACACCAATCAGTATCCAGATGCCTTCGTCTACGATCGCACAACGAAGACCATTGAACGAGTAAGCGCCAACCCCCTTGGCGCAGATTTTGATGACGTAAGTCTCAGTGGATCACTTAGCGCGGACGGTCGCTACGTGGCTTTCGCGTCAAATGCTTACCTAGTGCCGGAAGACGATTACGGTAGTGACATATACGTTTACGATCGTACGACAAAGTCTATCGAGCAAATTAGTGTCAACGATGTCGGTCAACAGGCGAATGGTGATAGCGATTATCCGTCGCTGAGCGCGGACGGCCGTTACGTTACCTTTCAATCAGATTCTACGAATTTAGTTCCTGGGGATACGAATGGAAAAATTGATATCTTTGCGTTTGATCGTAATACGAAAAAGATTCGGCGAGTAAGCGTCAGCGACGCGGGCGTGCAAGGCAATTTTGACAGTAAATACGTATCGCTAAGTGCTGACGGCCAGAATTTGACGTTCTCGTCAATATCAACAAATCTATTTGATGGGGACAGCAATGGAGTTTCTGATGTGTACGTTGCTCCCAACCCATTTGCGGACAGCGGCTTCTCGCTCAATTTACAAGCTGGGCAAGTCTATACCGACCTCAACGTCGCTTTGATTCCAAATCCCGGTTTGATCAGCGGACGAGTATTTGAAGATACGGTCCCAAACGGTGTCTTTGACATAGGTGAGGCAGCTATCAGCGCTCTGGTATTCATCGACTTGGACGGCGACGGATTACTCGATGACGGCGAGCGATCCGTAACGACGGCCGCAGATGGCACTTATCAGTTCCTCAATACAGACTCCTATCGTTCGTATTCCATCGTTACACAAGTTCCGATTGGATTTGAGCAGGTTGCCCCTACTGCAAGTGATCACTTCGCCTGGAACATCTTCTTGCCGGCGGGAGGAACGATAACCGATCGCGACTTTGCAATTCGGCGAGTGCAATCGACAGGCCAAT
>JANOBM010000316.1:0-24183 GCA_031411655.1 Planctomycetaceae bacterium | reverse complement strand
GCGCTGAAGACGTCGCCAAAGATCAGTCAAAGGATCATCCCGAACTCGTCGCGCGCCTGACCAAGCAGGCACTCGATTGGAATGCGACACTGCCCACCAAGGCAGATCCAAGCTGTTTGGCAAAACCACAAGAGAGCGAGCCGAAGAAGCTCTCGGAAAAGGCAGCGCCCAAATCTGAAGCTCCCGCTAAAGACCGCAGCATTCCATTCAACCGCTGGGACACCAACAAAGACGAGTTTCTCACACTCGAAGAATACAAAGCCGGCCAAAACGGCGGACCTGATCTCGAAGCCCGTTACAAGCGCTTCGACAAAGACGGCGACGGCAAAGTCAGCCGCAAGGAGTTCGTCACGCCATCAGCCAAATAGCGTCCTTCACTAGCTGTCCTGAACGCCGCCGACGCTCGCAACGATCAACACCATCGGCCTGCTGGCCGCACTTGCGATGGGCCTCGCCAGCCCGCTTTTCTCACAAGTCCCGATATCACCAAGTATCATCCCCACTCCGCACCACCAATCAATGACTATGAAACCAACTGCAATCCTAACCGCAGCACTGCTGTGCCTCCTATCGCGGTCCTCATTCGCCGAGCCGATCAAAGTCTTCATCCTCGCTGGTCAATCCAACATGGAAGGCCAAGGCTCGGTTGATCATGATTACAATGGCGGCAAGGGCAACCTGGTCTGGTCGATGGCGAATTCGACGAGCGCCGAAAAGATGAAGAGGCTCAAGAACGAAAAAGGGGAATGGGTCGTCCGGGATGATGTGCAGATCTCATTCAAGGTTGGCGAGAAGGTCCTTAAAGGTGGCCTCACGGTGGGCTTCACCGGTTATGCTGCAGACGGATCGAGACGGCACATGGGACCCGAGCTGGGCTTTGGGTTTGTCATGGGTGACACCTTTGAAGAGCCGGTGCTATTGATCAAAACGGCGTGGGGCGGCAAGAGTCTGTTCGTCGATTTCAGGCCTCCAAGTTCCGGCGGTCAGGTCGGGCCCTCTTACACCAAGATGGTCGAGGAAGTTCGCGCGGCCTTGGCTGACCTGGGAGATCAGAAATACGAGATCGCGGGTTTTTACTGGCAGCAGGGTTGGAACGATATGTGTGAGAAACCAGCGATTGCTGAGTATTCGCAAAATCTCGTCAACTTGGTCAGCGATCTCCGCGAGGAATTCAAAGCGCCGAACATGCCGGTGGTGGTAGGCGAACTGGGCAACGGCGGACCGGTGACCAGCGGCGACATGTTTGATTTCAGAAACGCGCAGGAAGAAGGCACCAAGCAGATCAAGAATGCTTTATTCATCAAGACCACCAATTTCGCACGCCCTGCAGAACTCTCGCCCTGTCCCACGCATGGTCATCATTGGTTCGCGAACGCCGAGAGTTATTTTCTGATCGGCGAAGCGGCCGGTGAGGGAATGAAGAGCCTGTTGAAATAATCCTTTTACATTAAGACCTACAACATGAAAACATCGATCAAAACCATCGTCCTGCTGGCCGCGCTCGCATTCGGCATTGCACACCCGCTTCACTCGCAAGTCCCCGATCTCACCAAGGACGCCGCGTCGGTGGATCGCAAGCTCACCTACAATCTCGGAGCTACTGGACTGCGTGGTTGGATCTACACCAAGGCGGCCAATAATCTCGATGCTGCGCAAGGCCGCACCACCTTGGCTAGCCGCCAGATTTTGGTCACCCATGTCGGCATCGGCTCACCGGCAGATGGGATTGTGAAAGTAGATGACGTGATTCTCGGAGTGGCGGGGCAGCCTTTCAGCGATGATGCGCGCAAAAGCTTCGCCCTCGCCATTCAGGAGGCGGAAACAGACGCCAAGGGCGGCGAGCTCAAGCTAATGGTTTCCCGCAGCGGAACCGTCGAGGAGCTTTCCATCAAACTCGCGGTAATGGGCACCTACAGCGAGACCGCGCCATGGAACTGCGAGAAATCCAAACGCATCCTCGATGGTGCCATCAAGGTGCTCGAAAAAGAAGAGCTGAAAGCAGATTGGGCTGGGCCGATCCAGGGTCTGGCTCTGCTCGCGACGGGTAAGCCTGAATACCTGCCAAAATTGCGGGACTTCGCGCGAAACCTGGCAGCCCTGCCAGTGGACCCAAACAAGAAACCCTCCGGACCTACCTGGGGCAATACATGGCCGATGGCTTATCAGAATCTCTTTCTCTGTGAGTATTACATGGTCACCCGCGACAAGGAGGTGCTGCCTGCCATCGAAAAAAACGCCCTTCAACTGGCCCGCGGTCAGAGCATGTATGGAACCTTTGGCCACGGCTTTGCCGCTCTCACCAAGGACGAAAATTTCAACGGCTCCGTGCCTCCCTACGGTCCCGTGAACATGGCCGGGTTGCCGGCCAATCTCGCCATCGTGCTTGCCAAGAAATGCAGCGTGAAGCACCCTGAAATCGATCAGGCCATTATCCGCGCCGCCGGGTTCTTCGGCTATTTCACCGACAAGGGAGCGATCCCCTACGGCGAGCACGAGCCCTGGCCTTATCATGAGAACAACGGCAAGAATTCCATCACCGCCGTGATGTTCTCCGCGATCGGCAACAAGCCGAAAGAGACCGGCTTCTTCGCTCGCATGGCCACGGCAGGATACCCCTGTCGCGAATACGGTCACACCGGGCAGGGATTCAGCTATTTGTGGAGTGCTTTGGGCGCCGGAGCCGGCGGCCCCGAGGCGGCGGCGGCATTCTTCCGCCAGGCTTCGTGGCACTTCGATCTGGTGCGCCGCTCGGACGGTTCGTTCACCTACGATGGTGGTGAACAATACGGAGCCGGCCAGACAGACGATAACACGTATTTTGGAAAGAGTAGCTACAACGGTCTGAGCCCCGCCGCCACTTATGTGCTCACCTATGCGCTGCCCTTGCGCAAACTCGTCATCACCGGCCGCGATGCGGATTCATCAAAATGGCTTGATAAAAAACAAGCCGCCGCGGCCATCGCATCCGGGCGTTTCGATCTGGACCGGAAGGAAATGTCCCCGGAGCAGTTGGTCGCGGCTTTCAGCGATTGGTCGCCCATCGTCCGTAGTTGGGCGGCAGAGGAACTGGCAAAACGGCCGGAAGGCAAAACCATGATCGCCGAGCTGATCAAGCTTGCCGACGGCACGAGCCCTTTCCAAATCCAGGCAGCCTGCGAAACGTTGGGTAAGCTCAACACTGCGGATGCCTTGCCGGTACTAGTGAAACAACTCTCCCATTCAGATCGATGGGTGCGTTACAAGGCCGCGCAAGCCATTCGCAACATGGGCGGCACCGCCAAGCCTGCCTTGGAAGGCATTCTCCAGGCGCTTGCTTCTACGGCGGAACCGAACTGGCCGATCCGCTGGGAAGATCCCGTGCAGATTGCCCATGGCCAGCTCGCCGCCGCCGTCTTCAGTGGTCCGCTCAAGGATGATGTCAATCAAATGGACGCCAGATTGCGTTATGCGGCCATCCGCTCGGTATCGACGAATCCGGATGGCATGGCGCGCGCCCAGCTCGAGGATTTCTTCCAGAACCAGCTCAGTGAGGGAGACGTGATCGCACTCGCGCCGGTGATTCTCGCTGCCGTCGAGAGCCCAAGCCCTGCGGACACCATGTTCAACAACGTGGTCCGCATGGCCGGCCTGAAGGCGCTCACCAAGTATCATTTCCAGGAAGGCATCGCCGCCGCCATCGGACTTGCGAAAACCCAGGGTGGACATGGCAGCGAAACCCGAACGGTCCAGATCATGGAGATCATCACCGGCTACGGAGCCGCCGCCAAGCCACAGATTCCCGCGCTGAAAGACTTGATCGCCAGCTTCAACGCCGAGGTCGAGCGGCGCGAATTTCCCGGCGGGGAACTCAACAGCAAACGCGTCAACGCGGTGCAAGAAGCCATCAAAGTCATCGAAGCCGCGACCACACAGCCTGAATTGCGGAGCATCAAGCAGTGACGTGAACCTAGGCCTGCAAGGATGTTATTGGACGCTCAAGCTTGCCAACTTACGCGATCCGATTTTTCACAAACTTCATGACGATGAGGCATTTGAGAAACGGCTCCATCAAGCGATCGAAAAGTTCGATATTGCACTTTTAAGTTAATGTCTCAATTCCTAACCGCATTCACACCTTGATCCGCAACACGCATCCCGATCTGTGCCGTGGCATGCAACATTGGCTGAGCGGATACGCCAATATTGGTACGGCAAGCGCAATCGACCCACGGGGCGCCTGTTCCAGGGACGTTACAAGTCGTTTCCGGTTGAAGACGAGGGATATGATTGGAACCTGAGTCGCTCCATTCACTAGGTCCACTGATGCAAAGATTGGGTTTACGGAGGTGAGGATTTCCTCACACGCGTGCTTACTAGCGATTGAAGGCGGAGAAGATTCCGAGATAAACGCTCGTCGAGTACGCATGCCGAAAGCACTATCGGCCCAGCAGCAAATCATCGGAATCGTTGCGGCGCATTACGGTGTCGATGTCAGCAGTTAGCGCGAATTCTGTAGTCTCGCCGGTGGCCGAGACTTAGCGGCTCTCCTTTGCAGGCGTTATAGTGGAGCAACGCTCCGAGAATTATCGATCGAATTGGGACTACCTGATCCCGATGATTCAGCAAACGTGGTGCGTTGAGCTTAAGCGAGACGGAAGGAGTCTGGGGAGTTACGAAAGCAATGTCGGCAAATCGCACGGGAACTTGGCCTGAAAACCGAAGATCAAGTCTGACTCCGGCGGAGCCCCCGGCGCACAATGGCATGATGACCAAGCGTTAGAAGGAGGCGTATGTGAAATCGTTCGAGGCCAAACTCATCTCGCCTGTGGAGGTCGCCTTGTGGAAACGCGGCGCCTCGAATGCCGGCTACCACTATCTCGGCTGCGCTAAGACGTTCACGTTGATCGGCAATGCCTTCGCCCAAGCCATGCTCGACACAATGAAGCAGCACCCATGATTCAAAGGTTGGACACCCTGCACTCATCCGACTTAAATGAATCCCCGTTCACGCAACGACACCATTCCTCCGCGCCGGCTTCGACGGGAAGGAATACCGAAGCGGAAGGACAACCGACCATGAGAACGGCTGCCGTCAAGACAATCCTTCGGTGATCGGGAATTGGAAAATGATGAATGGTGAACTTGTCTTGCTTGATGGCGCAACCGGTACGGAATTGAACCGGCGCGGGGTGGACACCGGCTTGCCGTTGTGGTCGGCCAATGCGCTCACCACGGATACCGGGTTGAATGTGTTGCGCCAGATTCATCTGGACTATTTGAATGCGGGCGCGGATGTCCTCACCACCAACACCTTTCGCACCCATCGCCGCGCGCTAGCGGGCAAAGGGCACGCCGCGCGCGAATTGACCCAGCGCGCGGTGGCGACCGCCCAAGAGGCTGTCGCTCAATTTGGTCAACCTGCGCAAGTGGCCGGCTCGGTGGCCCCACTGGAAGATTGTTATCGCCCCGACCTTGTGCCGACCGATGACGAATGCCGCGCCGAGCACTCCGAGCGCATCCATCATCTCGTGGAAGCGGGTATTGACCTGCTGTTGATCGAGACGATGAATTCAATTCGGGAAGCCGTCATCGCGGCCAAACTGGCGACGATCACCGGCCGGCCCACTTGGGTCAGTTTTGTTTGCGACCGCGAAGGTCGAATCCTGTCTGGCGAGTCGGTGGCGGTTGCCGCCCTGATGTTGTTACCGCTGGGGGTGAAGGCCCTGGGCGTGAACTGCGGCCCGGCTCACACTCTGGCTAAACCACTGGCCGAGTTGCGGGCGACCTGTGGCCCCGATTTTCCGCTCATTGCCTATGGTAACATTGGCTATGCCGACGAGGCCCAAGGCTGGATCAACACGGACGCCGTAATCCCAGATAGCTACTCGCGGTGTGCTCAAACCTGGCCGGCGCAAATCGTGGGCGGATGTTGTGGCACCACGCCGGAGCATATTCGCAAACTGAGAGTTGGAAGAAACGATACGACATGAATCAGAACCACAAGACGCGAAGATCATCTGCTCGATTAACGATGTGATCCATGGCCGAGCCCGTGTATTACCGGCATGCGTGGGGCCGCAACCCGCTGGCAAATTAGAAGGCCGCGGGCATCCTGCTAGGAAGAACGGATGGTGCCAACTAACGGATGGTGCCACCCACCTTTCGATTAACGGATGGTGCCACCCACCTTTCGATTGACGCATGGAGTGTTGTTTGGTAAAAAGCTGTGTTTTAGGGGGAATTGGTGATGGGCAGAGCCGCTCGTTCGGAAGAGTTTGATCCAGCGGAAATATCGGTTGTTCATGTCGTTCAGCGATGCGTCAGGCGTGCGTTTTTGGCGGGAGTCGACGAGAAGTCCGGGAAAGACTTCTTTTTTCGCCGCGAATGGATTCGCAGGCGGATGGAAGCCCTCGCGTCAGTTTTCGGGATCGATGTGTTGACCTATGCGATCATGAGCAATCACATGCACTTGATCTTGCGGAATAGGCCCGATGTCGTCGCGTCCTGGTCAGACCAGCAAGTGGCGATTCGCTGGTTGCGTGTGTTTCCTGGGAGAAGGTTGGAAGAGCACCTTGCCGAGCCAACCGAAAATGATGTCAACCTGCTGGTCAATCAACCAGAGCGCCTAGCCGTGATTCGCGAAAGAATGTCTGACATTTCCTGGTTCATGCGTGCGCTTTCCGAACCGATCGCGCGGATGGCGAACCGTCAAGACGAATGCACAGGACGGTTCTGGGAAGGCAGGTTCAAGGCATTGCGAATCGTTGATGAAACGGGGTTGTTAGCCTGCGCAATGTATGTCGATTTGAACCCTGTACGGGCCGCGATGGCGAGCAGTCCCGAGGAGTCCATTCACACATCGGCCTATGATCGGATTCAAAGCGACAAAGGGAAAGTGATTGATTCAGCGGCGTTTGATTTGGTCCCGTTGAGCACGGAGGCAGCCGGCGAAGCGATTCGCGAGACGCCTGTTGTTGAGCTTCGCAAGAAGCTGAAGCAGAAGAAGAAGCGAAATCCAACGGGCAGGAAGATTCGTCGCGATGGATGGCTTTCGCCGTTGACACTGGATCGCGAAGTGCTGTTGCTGGATTCTCAGGCTCACGTCGATGGATTGCGAGCGAGCGATAAAGGGTTCTTGAATTTGAGCAGGAAGGATTATTTATCACTGCTGCGTTGGACGGCGAGTCAAGCAAACGACGGCGTCGTATCCAAGGTTCCGGCAAGGTTAGCTGAGCTGCTGGCAACGCATGGGATTGAAGCCAGCATGTGGCGTGACATGGTGTGGCATTTCAAGAAATATTTTGGTCGCGTAAGTTGTGTGGGTTCGCCTGCGTCGATGGCTGCGGACGCCGAGCGGACAGGCAAACGCTGGCATCGCGGCCAGAAGGCAGCAAAGGCGTTTTACTTGGCCGCTTGATCCGCCAGTGAAGAATGCAGGTTACAAGATTTCATTTGGCGTCATTGCTTTTCATTAACGCGTGCGAAAGATGCATGGCACCAATTGAATTCCGCACGCCCGAATCGCAGAAGTTTTTAACAACAATTCGGCGGAGCATTACAGTAAAATGCGTGACTGGAATTGCCATCGGGTCTCTCTAACGCAACCAATTGAACTCTCTCAATAGGGGTAATGCTATGTTTCGCCCTCGCCGCAAGAAAAACCAACGCCGTAGGTTTCTTTTTGAATCTTTGGAAAGACGCAATTTGATGGCCAACTTGGCTGCTGGCGATTTCCAACGGTGACGGGAAAGACGACATGGCAGTTGGTTTTGCACTCGAAAATGTCGGAGCGATCGTTGACGCTGGAGCTGTCAATGTGATCTACGGCAGTTCGACTGGGTTAACGCCCTTTGGAAATCAGTTTTGGAACCAGAACTCCGCTGGAGTGCAAGAAGCAGCCGAGACTGGGGACGGATTTGGCAACGAACTGGCAACTGGAGATTTTAATGGTGATGGGAAAGACGATTTGCTGATAGGTGTTCCAGAGGAGGGCGTTGGCGCGAAAAGTAGAGCTGGGACGGTGCAAGTTCTTTATGGTTCAACCGCCGGCCTCGTAGCGGCTGGAAATCGCATTTTTCATCAAGATCAAGTTGGCGTCCCTGGGGCAAGCGCGGCCAACGACTTATTCGGAATGGCGCTAGCAACAGGCGACTTCAACAATGACGCCTTTGATGACGCAGCGATCGCTGCGCCCGGTGATGGAGGCAACATAGGCTCAGTCACAGTGATCTTGGGTTCCGCGACAGGCCTAAAGACCACTGGAACGCAATGGTCGCAAGCAACGCCATCGATCCAGGGTGACCCTGAAGAGGGAGATAGGTTTGGTAGTTCGCTTGCTACGGGCGATATTAATAACGACGGCTTCGACGACTTGGCGGTCGGCGTCCCAAGTGATGATTCTGGTCGCGGGCTCGTCCACGTCATTTTTGGAAGCGGTACGAGTTTAAGAGCGAGCGGAAATCAGCTCTTCGGTTTGTCGGGCGCTATCAGCGATTTCGACGATAGGTTTGCTACTGCCCTAACCATTGGTGATTTCGATGGCGATCTTTTTGGAGACTTGGCGGTTGGCATTCCTGGCTGGGACCGAAATGGTGTGGAATCCGTGGGCGCGGTGAATGTGTTTCGCGGAAGCGCGACAGGTTTGGATAACCAAGGCATCCTCTTCCTGACTCAGGAAACGGTTGGAGTTCCTGACGACAGTGACGAATCCGACTCGTTCGGCAACACTTTGACCTCTGGCGACTTTAACTTGGATGGTAAAGATGACTTGGTTGTCGGCGTGCCGTTCGAAGCGGTTGGCACAGTTCAATTTGCTGGCGCAATGACGGTCATTCCAGGAACAGCGTCTGGTCCAACCGGGGCTGGCAGCAAACAATGGACTCAAAATTCGTCAGGGATTTTGGACGTAGCCGAACAATTCGATCTTTTTGCATTCCCGGTCACTGGTAACTTTAATGGCGACACTCGACCAGACTTGGCGATCTTTACGCTTAATGAATCCGTAGAAACTGTACAGGGAGCGGGTACAGTGAACGTGATCTACTCGAAAGCTATTGGCCTTTCACAGATTGGCAACCAGCTGTGGCATCAAGATAGCCCTTGGATACTGGACCAAGCGGAGGCCAACGATAGTTTTAACGTGAATGCGGCAGTTCGCCAAAGTCGTGCCGAAATCGCCATGCTTAACTACGGCTACGACTCGGATATCGTAACCTTACGCAAGAGCAGAAGAGTAAGTTAGTGCTCGGTAAGCGTGCCTCTGGCGCTCCGCCATCGTGATTTTCGTGGTGGCCACCAAATCCACTTTAAAAACAGAAATATGTAGCGCTAATGAACGCTCACAAAAATCCGCTACGGCGCTAGGCTTCGACCAACCCACTTTGAATTTAGAACCTTGAAGAAACAAAGGTGCCATTCGGGCCTGACCGCTTTTTTTCCCCATGTTCGGCCGCGAATAGGCCGTTGTGCGACAAATAGCAGGCTCTGATTTTTCTCTAACATTCTATTGCTTGGTTTTTGATGTGAGTCGCAACGCAACGGCACCCGAAAGCCTGGGACGCGAGTATCAGGTGGGAAGCAACGAAATGTAAAGTCGCGATGCGACGACAGGAAAGCAACCACTCCCCCGAAACACAATGGTAAACGGGTCGAGTTCAATAACTCTGGCGTGTACAATGCCTGCCATCGCTTCGCGACTATCGAAATCAACTGCAACGTTTCCTGGGAGTTGCGTCCCAGGCTGTCGGGTTTCTCGCGTTGCGACTGAGGCGTCGTACCTAGGGCAAGTGTCGAATCTCTGACCTCTTTGTTTCGCTTCCTTTGTTCCGCTCCTGCGATTCTTGTTACGTCACCCGCTTTGGTTTGACGAGGCAATGAAAGCCGAAGCAGGGCTCTTGCGATTGTCGATCTCGCTGAGCAGCTTGAAGAATCTCGTTGACCTGTGCCATCCTTGTCGAATCCAAAGCTGCGGAAACGATCCGTTGGGTTCCATCTGGACCAAGCATCGCGGTCGTCAGCACGGCAACGGTATTGCCATATTGGAGAGCCTTTAAAATGTGTTCCCCAATTTGCTGCTCAGCATTCTTGATGGTGGTTACGAAATGCAAGATCTGGTTGGGGTCAACCTCGCTGGTTGCCTCGATTGGAGCCATACGGTTGACTCCCGATAGCTCGTCGGACTCCTCGTGAGTGCCATCTGGCTGGTCGCTGTCATTCATGAAAAAACTTTTTGCCTGGTTAGCGGAATGCCTACTTCGCGGAGCGAAGCACCATGAATTGATTTGTCTTTGAACCAAGTATCGATCTCAGTAAACACACTGTCCAAATTTGCGTCCGTGATTGTGTCTCGGAAGATCGTTGGTGAACCCAAACTGTTGCGCAGGTACCAGTCACGACCGTTGCTGCCAGCCATTGTATCGGCGGCGCTATCTTCCGTCTCGGTGCTACGTGTCAGTGTGAAACCGTTTTGGAGGCCTCCGGCAAGCGTTCCCAGCAAGTGCCCAACACGATCGTTGAAGGTGCTGACTGAAGTCCATTCACTGAGCAGCGAATCCAGGGCTGTGAAATCATTCTCGTAGATGTACCTTGCACCTAGCAGCAAATCTTCGCTGGTGCTTCCTGTCAGTTGATCCGCGCCATCGCCACCGATGAGAATGTTCTTTCCAGAACCGCCGAGCAAGATGGGGAACGCTTCGCGTGGGGTCAGGTTCGGGTTTCGGGTTTCGTCAGCAGGCGTTCCTTGATTCGCTCTGCCCGTTTCCGAGCCTCGCGATTGGACTCGATCAGCTTCCTCGCGCGTTTCACCATGTCTGAAGAACTGTCAGGGTGCCCCAAACCAAAACGCTCAGACAATTCGGCAAGTGTGGTCGATGTTAAGCGGCGGCGAAGGTAGGCTGCCACGCCGCGTCCCCCCGCCCCGCTTCGGAAACCGCAGTACTCGGCTGGAGACACACGGTACTCCATCGCGCTACTCTCAATGGCGTCATCAACCGTAATGGCTGATGAACCTCGAATCTGTTGTTCGAGTTTCTTAGGATCATCATTTGCTGCCGATTGCGCTATCCGACGAAGAAGGTCTTCACTTCCATAAACCTAGTCCTCGAGGCGATCAACACTCGCATCCGTTGGATTGACCAGGCCAGCCTTAACATACTTCCGGAAAGCCGCACCAGGGTCCTTGCCGCCAGTTAACATCGTCAACGACGGACTGGAAGTCCATCGTACGCATCCTCGTTAACTCTAAAATTAAGATTGGTTTAAGCACTAGCAATCGCGAAGTCGGTTAGTCGCCTTAGTCCCTACCCGAGCCGTATGGCTCTCGCTATGCGATCGCAACTCGTCAATCGCTTTATCGACTTTAGACTTCGCCAGGAGGTCGACAATGGTTTGGTGGCTTTCAATCCTCGTTTTCCATTCGGCCTTCTTCACGCTTTCGCGGAATCGCTGAAAGAAGACATGCAGCAAATCACCGAATGCGACTAGCCGTACCAATCCGCTGGACTCCAGTAACGTGCGATGGAATTCAATGTCGAGATTGATCCATGTTTGCAAGTCACAAGCGGAGCGAAACTGATCGATCAAGGCGTTGAGCTTCGCGTGAATCGACGGATCCTTTTTCATTCGTTGAGCAACGTGGCCGAGCACCCCGGTTTCGATAATGACTCGGCTGTCGATGAGTTGTAGAGGATCGACACGACGCAATGCCGAATGAAAGCCGAGATGATCCGTCAAGTGTGCAACATCAATCTGCCCGACCGTCAAGCCAACGCCCGTTTTCGCCTCGGCGATCCCGAGATACTCCAAAGCTTTTGTCGCTTCACGTACACTTAATCGGCTGACTCCAAACTTGTCCGCCAATTCAGTCTCTGTCGGCAGCCGATCACCGATTCCCAGATTTTCTGCGATGATCAGCTCTTTGATCTGTTGCGCTACTTGATCACGAATCTTTTTTCGGGCCAGTTCTTTTAACATCCGCACTGCTAACATCCGCAATGCGTTCTCAAACATACCGATGGCGTCTTGAAATCAAAAAAATCGCGATGTAAGATTATCAGACAAACTGGTTTTTGTCGAGATGGTTGACATCCCGATCCGAAAGCAAACAAGCGGCAAAGAGCATTCGCCATGTCGATCGTCGCCATCACCGACTACACGTTCCCCGACCTGGGGATCGAAGAAAGTTTGTTGCGACTGCATGGCCATGAATTGGTTGCTTGGAAGGATAAGCGATCGTCGTCCGAGTTGACGCAGTTAGTGGCTAGTGCCGATGCGGTCATCACTCAATTTGCACCGGTAGACGCTAAAGTCATCGCGAGTATGCAAAGGGCGAAAGTCATCGTTCGCTATGGAATCGGTGTCGATAACGTCGACTTAGAGGCTGCTCGAGCCAAGGGGATTCCAGTCTGCAACATCCCTGAATACTGTATCGATGAAGTCGCGGACCATACATTGGCATTTATCTTGGCGGCAACTCGTCAGGTCGTTCAAAACGCCTTGTCCATTCGGAACGGACTATGGGGGTTGGCAACCTCACTGGATCAGATGCGAACGCTTCGGAATCAAACCGTCGGCATCGTTGGTTTTGGACGCATCGGGCGCGAAGTGGCTGCTCGACTGGCTGCATTCAAGTGTCGGCTCCTAGTGTTCGATCCGGTTGTGCCCGCGGCTGCGATTTGTCAGGCAGGGTGTGAAGCGGCGACTCTGGAAAGCCTGTTGGCTCAGTCAGACATCGTGACGCTCCACTGTCCATCTACGTCAATCACTCGGAAGCTACTGAACGCTTCCTCCTTAGCATTGATGAAACGTGGAGCCGTAGTCATTAATCTTGCGCGAGGAGACATGGTCGATACGGCCGCATTGGTCGCCGCGTTGCAATCGGGACAGATCGCTGCCGCGGCGATTGACGTTTGCGATCCGGAGCCGATTCCTCTCGACAGCCCCTTGCGATCGCTCCCGAACGTGATCGCTGCGTCTCATATCGCTTCTGCTAGTCCGACCGCAGTTGTTACACTCCGAACGACGGCTGCCGAGCTTGTGGTCAAAGCATTGCGAGGCGAATCATTGCCAAATGTTGTCAATGGAGTCACTTGAAGTGGGTGAGGCTAAAAGGCTCCCTTGCAATTGAGTCGTTCGCAAGTGCAACGAAGGTAATTGTCGTTCAAACTTAAGGTCGGAAGAAAACCAAGATGAAGCTCGTTCGCTATCAAGATTCCGAGGGCAAGGCAACTTTCGGCGCTCGCCATGACGATGGGAAAATCACACGTGTCGATGGCGATATTTTTAGTGCATTCATTGACACCGGAGTGTTGGTTGCGCCTGCGAAGTTGCTCGCGCCAATCCAGCCTCGCGATATCATCTGCATCGGGCTGAATTATCGAAAGCATGCAGCCGAAGGGAATCTGCCCATCCCAGAATACCCTGTCGTCTTCATGAAGAATCTCGGCACTGTGCAAAATCCCGGTGATCCTATCATTCTGCCGCGACGCCTACGAAGTGACGAAGTCGATTACGAATGTGAACTCGCGGTGGTGGTTGGCCGCGAATGTTACAACGTGTCAAAGGCACAGGCACTTGATTACGTTTTGGGGTACACGTGCGCAAATGATGTCAGCGCGCGGGACTGGCAAGTGCGTAAAGGGGGCAGTCAGTGGTGCCGCGGAAAGACGTTTGCGACCTTTTGTCCGCTAGGGCCATGGATCGTTACTCGCGACGAGATTCCGAATCCGAACGACCTGTCGATCAAAACAGTGCTGAATGGACAGACCATGCAGGACTGGAATACCAATGACATGATCTTCGACATACCAACGCTTATCGAATTCTTAAGCGGCAGTACGCGTTTGTTGCCCGGTACTGTTATCTTAACGGGGACGCCACACGGAGTAGGGTCCGCACGTAAGCCCCCGGTTTTTTTAAAGCCTGGCGATAGCGTTACGATCGAGATTGGCAGCATCGGTGCTTTGACGAACCCAGTCATTGAAGAAACTGAATAGGGCGCAGATAAATGACGTCAAGCCATGCATTGAGTGATTGCAGAACAGCTGTTCGACGCAATCGAAGGCGGCGGGGCCTCCTGGGGCAAGTTGCCTCCAGAGTCATTGCCATGTGTGTAGCTGCGGTGCAACTACTTGTTCACTCGATAGCGTATGGTGAAGAATCTCGCCTCATCGATCACTCGCTTATTATCGCACCCGATTATCCATGCACTTGGCCGTCTTATCCGTTTCCTCGCTTTCAGCTCAATCATCAGCAGAGTATCGGCGCGGACTCGGCTTACAATGTGGATACGCTTTTGATCGATGGAAATACGGGAACACAGCTAGATGTGCCGCCGCATTCGGTGGCCAGGCCTGAACTGAATCGTGAGAAGTCTGGGCTGCTTGGATTGGCTTATACCGACAAAATTGAACCGTGGCAGTTCGGAGGCGAAGCGTGTGTCGTTGATGTGCGAGATATGCTTGATCAATCGCCAAAAGGAGTAAGCCCACTGGTTCAACCGGAGCATGTTCTACGATTTGAATCGCAGTATCGACAGCTTCGCTTCGGGGACGTGGTGCTCTTTCGAAGCGACTACTCCGATCGATATTATCAACCGTTACCGGACGGTAAGCGATTTATTGCAGATGTGCTTGATCGAAAGGCACCGGGCTATCCCGACCCGAGTCCCGAATGCATGGAGTTTCTCGCAACGCGAAAGGTGATGACGCTTGGGACCGATAGCGCCAGCATGGGCCCGCTTCCAGACCTTGCGGAACCGACTCACTTTGCTGGCTTGAAGCACGGCATGATCTGGACTGAAGGTGCGACGAATCTTGGATCCTTGCCGTCGACAGGTGCTTTTTACTGCATGCTTGGACCGAAACACGAGGGCGGACCTTATGGAGAAGGGCGTGCGTTTTCGATCGTTGGCGGTAACCTGCCGCAGAGATTGATCGATGCCTGTCAGAACAAGCGCGCCATTGATCTATCGCCCACTCTTTCGGCCTCTTTGCCGATCACGTCGCCAGGACTCGGAACAGGAAACCATCGGCAGGTCTACTTGAAGATCGACTTTCTGTATTCCGAGTATCTCGACAGTTGGCACCATGGCCATTTGATGGATGCGATGGCAGGAACTCACCTTGTACCACCTTCGTATGCGCTTCCTCCTGTCACGAAAGCCATTCCCTATGCACCAGAGGTTCGGGGCTGGCTTGAAGAGTATGAGTCAAAATTCGGGAAGCGCGGTACCAGTACGATGACGACGGAGCAGGTTCCCATTTCATGGTCTTGCGGTGAAGCAAGAGTGATCGATGTTCGGTCATTGGTTGGAAGCACGAAATCACTCCAGTGGCCAACCTCGCCAGAGATCACGATCGAACACATCGAAGCTTACGAGAAGCAGCAGGGCGCGTTGAATGCCGGCGACGTGGTTGTCTTTTACACAGGTCATGTCGAGCGGTACTTAAAGCCCTCGCCAGCGGACTCGCCCTTGTGGCAGGATCCACTGAAAGGCAAATCGGAAGGTTGGCCAGCGCCTGGGCCTGAAACCGTTTTCCATTTGAAAAAGAAAGGCATCCGGTGCATTGGGACCGATGCTCCCGATCTCGGCGGGGTCGATCCTCGCCGCGCACTCATGACCTACTGGGCTTTGGGATCCAATGAAATGGTGGGTGTAGAGTTCCTCGTTAACGTTGGCGCCGTTCCTGAGAAAGCCTATTTCTTATTTGCCGCCGTCAAAGTCCGTGATTGTCACGGGGGCCCCGGGCGAGCGATTGTGTTGTATTGAAATGCGAACGGGGAAGGATGGCGATGAGTGAGCAGGATCCGTCGGCTACGCGGGACAGCACCAGTTCGTCGCTCGCTGCTTCCCACTCGTCGCTTTCCGCTGTCGTCCTCACCAAAGTCGCTTGGAGAATCATTCCTTTCGTCTGCATACTCTATCTGCTGAATATCCTTGACCGAGCGAACGTCGGATTCGCTCGCTTGCAGATGAAGGACGATCTTGGCTTAAGCGATGCGACGTTTGATTTGGGCTACGGCATGTTTTATGTCGGGTATCTACTATTTGAGGTACCAAGCAACCTTCTGATGCGGCGCGTCGGCGCTCGGCTTTGGATCGCCCGCATCATGATCACTTGGGGATTGATTTCATCATTGACAATGTTTGCAAGGGATCAATGGAGTTTTTATGGATTGCGAGTTCTGCTGGGGATCGCTGAAGCTGGTTTCTTTCCGGGTATTATTCTTTACTTGAGTTTTTGGTTTCCCGACCGAGAACGCGCGAAGATGACGGCTTTCTTCATGCTTGCCATAGGATTGGCAAACGTATTAGGAAATCCGATTTCGGGTTTCATCATGCAGTACTTTGATACCGCCGCAGGGATGCACGGTTGGCAATGGCTATTTTTACTAGAAGGGATTCCCTCGGTCATCATGGGATTTTGTGTGCTTGGCTTTTTGACCGATTACCCACGGGATGCGAAATGGCTTTCTGACGAGCAGCGTCAATGGCTTGTTTCAGAAATGCGCCAAGAAGAACTGCAACGCAAACAGCTCCACAATGCAGATCGTCTGGCAGCGATCTTACAGTGGAAAGTTTGGCTTCTGATCGCGATTTACTTCACCGTGGCAGTGGGGACCAATGCCGGTGGAGCCTATTTCCCAAAACTGATCAAAGAACAGTTCGAGAGTCTCACCACATTTCAAATTGGGTTGCTTACCGCGCTTCCACATATTTGCGCGGTCATTGGGATGTCACTCTTCGGGTTGAGTTCTGATCGGCACAAAGAGCGGAGGGGGCATTTGATCGTTGCGGCGCTTTTGGCATCGAGCGGTTGGGCGTTGACCGCCTGGAGCCCATCGCCGATGGTTGGGCTCGTCGGTTTGTGCGTCGCTCAGACGGGAATGATGAGTATGCTGCCAGTCTTTTGGACTGTACCAACCGCATTTTTGACAGGAGCTGCCGCAGCCGGCGGAATCGCGATGATTAATTCTGTCGCGAACATCGGTGGGATTTTTGGCGCATCGATCCTTGGCCGATACGGATTGTGGTCGATGGTCGCGATTCATCTCGTCGGTGTTGTGCTGATTGCTGCGATGCCTCTTAAAGTGTCTCACAATGCAAATACAAACATCAAGGATTGATCGTGCTTTATAAGTGGCGTCCACGCCTCGTTCCGCTTCTTACAGTTCCGCTTCTTGCGAATGATACAGGTCGCAGTTTCTAAAAAGCTTGCTCAACCAGGGATTCCACTTTTGATCACCAAGCGATTTCCACCGACATGACAAATTTATTTAACTTGACCAACAAGGTTGCTGTGGTTTCTGGAGCGGCGCAAGGGCTTGGGCGAGCCACATCGCTCGCGTTGGCGCAGCATGGTGCGGATGTGGTTGTCGTCGATAGAAATACCGCAGGCGCTGAAGACACCGCCGAGCAGATACAAGAATTCGGGCGCCGAGCGATGGTAGCAGGCACGGATGTATCCAGCCCGGATGCGATTACCGAGTTGTTTCGCCGGATCGATTTGGAGTTTGGTCGAGTCGACTTTCTCGGGAACATCGCTGGCGATGGTTTTCTTGCAAAACCTGAGGACCTCGCGATCGAAGATTTGCAGCGGGTACTTCAGAACCTTGTTGTCGGTCGATTTGCAATGTGTCAGGAGGCGGGGCGAAGGATGCTGAAGCAAGGCCGCGGTTCGATTATGAATATCGGTTCCCTTGCCAGTTCAACGGCGCTTGGTCGCGGGCACATCGCCTACAGCATGGCCATGGGAGCCGTTGTGCAAATGACGCGCGAGCTGAGTACGGAGTGGAGCTATCGCGGTGTACGAGTCAACTGCGTTACTCCCGCCCAAGTCGTAAACCCAGGCTTAACGGCGCGAATGAACGCGGACCCGACGCTTGAGAGTCGCTTTTTGAAAGGCATTCCGACGGGTCGGCTTGGCCAGCCTCACGACATCATGGGGCTCTCTGTCTTGCTTGCATCCGATGCTTCGGAGTGGATCAGCGGTGCGATCATCCCACTGGATGGCGGCAATATGGCGATGAATGCAGGTGGAACGCCGGGGCACGAAGCATTCTCGATTCAGGCCTTTCACGGAGAGGAGAAGTAGCTTGTCCAGTCCATTTCCGCAGAGTTTGTCTTCTGAGCATCTGCTGAATCTCTATCGCATGATGCAGATCATCCGACAGACCGAAGAAGAGCTGGCGCGTTGCCATCAGCGTGGGCTGATCCATGGTGCCTGTCACACTTATGTTGGGCAGGAAGCCATTGCTACAGGTGTTTGTGCTCATCTCCAGGTGAAAGACGTTGTCTTCTCAACGCATCGTGGGCATGGCCATGCTTTGGCCAAGGGAATGCCGCCACGGGAGTTGATGGCGGAGTTGTTTGGACGATCGACCGGTTGCTCGCGGGGCCGGGGCGGGAGCATGCATCTCTTCTCGCCCGAGATCGGAATGATGGGTACCAGTGGGATCGTCGGACCATGTCTTCTTCAAGCGTGTGGCGGTGGATATAGCGCAAAGCTTTTGAAGAATGGAACGGTCGCGGTCGCGTTCTTCGGCGATGGGGCAGTCAACAACGGAGCCTTTCACGAAGGGCTCAACATGGCCAGCATCTGGAAGTTGCCCGTCCTTTTTATTTGCGAAAATAATCAGTACGCGACTGAAGTCCCATTTTCGTATTCGAGCGGCAGTCCAAGCGTCGGAAATCGGGGCGCGGCCTATGGTGTTCCTGGCTTTGAACTGGATGGAAACGATGTGCTTGAAGTCTATCGAGTCGCAGGCGAGGCGGTAGCACGCGCGAGGGCTGGGTTGGGGCCCACGCTCATTGAATGCAAGACATATCGAACGCGTGCTCATGCCGAAGGGATGGGGGATTTTACTTATCGAACGCGCGACGAAGTCAATCAGTGGAAAGAAAAGTGTCCAATTGAAAGGCTGCGAAGTAGCTCATTGACGGATCTGCCCTACGCTGCCGTGGATGATGACGTTGCAAAAATCGTTCGCGAAGCCAGCGATTATGCGATTTCCAGTCCACCGCCTGATTTCTCAACGGCAACAAACTTCGTTTACTCCTCTGCGCCTTTGCGAACACTCTCAACGGCCCGTGATCCGCTCCCTCTTGCTCCCATCAAGACTTTTGTGGCGGCAACGCTCGAAGCCCTTGACCATGCGATGAAGAACGACGCGAGCATCTTCGTCATGGGGGAAGGGATCGGCGTCCGCGGTGGAAACTTTACGACAACACTAGGGCTTTACGCAAAGTATGGTCCAGAGCGATTGTGCGACACGCCGATTTGTGAGCGAGGGTTTGTGGGACTTGGTTGTGGCGCCGCGATGACAGGTACGCGGCCTATCATCGATTTCATGTTTATTGACTTTATCAATGATTCCTTTGGTGAAGTGATCAATCAGATCGCAAAGATGCAGTACATGAGCAGTGGTCGTTTGAAGATGCCCATTCTGCTTCGCGGTTGTGGTGGTATAGGACATTCGGCCGCAACGCATCATTCAGGTATGTACCACTCCATCTATTCGCACATTCCGGGACTTCGAGTCGTGCTGCCATCGTCACCCTACGATGCCAAAGGATTGATGGCCTACGCGCTTCGGCAGGATGATCCCGTCCTGTTTCTTGAACATCGTGAACTGATGTCGCTCAAGGGGCCTGTTCCTGACGAACATTACGAAATCCCCTTCGGTCAAGCTCGTGTCGTTCAAGAGGGTAGTGATGTCACCGTAGTGGCGCTTTCGCTGATGGTCCAACATGCCATCAAGGCAAGCGAACAACTCGCTGCTGAAGGCTTTTCCGTTGAGATTATCGATCCGCGTACGGTATCGCCGCTCGATATCAAGACAGTTCTCCAGTCAGTCGCAAAGACTGGCCGCTTGTTGATTGTCGATGAAGCATTCGGTCCGTGCAGCCTCGCATCGGAGATTGCCGCACAAGTTGCCGATGTTGGTTTCAACGACCTTGACGCTCCGATCAAACGAATCAATGGTGCTTTCGTCCCGACACCTTATGCGCCATCGCTTGAGAGTGCCGTCGTACCCAACGTTGAAAACATCGCAAACGTCATCCGTGAGTTAATGAATGAATAGACCGAGCCTTTTCCGCCATTGATGTCTTTCAATCCGACAAATTGACTCTTCGATGTCCCATCCCCTAACGCCCCAATCATGATTTCACTAACCATTCCACGTCTCGGTTGGTCCATGGACGAAGGTGTCTTCTCCGAATGGCTGAAGGTGAGCGGGGATCAGGTCCAGGCGGGAGACATGGTGTATCTTCTTGAGGGGGAGAAGGCAGTGCAGGAGATAGAAAGTTTCGATTCGGGAACGTTGTGCATCCCTCGCGATGCTCCGAAGCCTGGTGACAAGGTGAAGGTTGGTCAGGTGATAGGGTACCTGTTAGCGGACGGCGAGTTGGAGCCCACTTCGGTTTATCCGCCGGCGTGGGCTGAAAGCCAGACCCAGGCGGTATCCGCTACTCAAGCCGTGGAGAGTTCGAAAGAATCTTTTATTACCGCTTCGGCACCACCATTTTCGCCGCCTCGTGTTGCAGGACCCGCTGCACGGCGACTGGCCCGACAGCTCGGTGTCGACATCCAGTCCCTTTCGACGCCCGATCCGACCGGGAGAATACTTAGCGAAGATGTTCGACGGGTGGCCAGCGCCAGCGACCCATCCTCCTCCCTCCATGTTCCACCTGCGTCGTCGGGTTCGGGAATGACGGCTCAGGACGCACGAAGAAAATCCGTCCAACCTATCAAGGCGTTCGCGTCGCCACGTGCTCGTCGAGCCGCGATGGAATGCGGTGTTCGTTGGGACCAGGTGAAAGGTACGGGCCGCGATGGCCGCGTCCGTGAGCGAGACATCATCGACTTCGTCTCCAGGCCATTGTCGATTCTGCATGATCAAACCGTTGGTCCTGTTCCTGCGATTGCTCCCGTTGCTCCCATTGCTCCGGGGCATCAGGAACCAGTATCAAAAATTCGTCAGACAATCGCTCAACGCATGCTTGCAGGAGTACAACACACTGCACCGGTTACGTTGACAACAAAGGTTAATGCGCAAGCACTGGTGGCATGGCGAACGAAACTCAAACAAAACACTTCATCGGATATTATTCCGAGCTATAACGACCTGATCGTGAAGTTAGTTGCGCAAACGATCCAAGAACTCCCTCAATTGAATGCCTGTTGGTATCGCGACGGTGTCTATCGATTCAGTGCCATTAACATTGCGATCGCGGTCGATACCGAGTTCGGTCTGATCGCGCCAGTGATCAACAATGTGCCTGAGTTGTCGCTGCATGAAATTGCGCAGCAGTCGCGAAAGCTGATCGATCGTGCCCGTTGCGGCAAGCTATCGCAAGCCGAACTCCAAGGTGCCACGTTTACGGTTACCAACCTTGGTATGTTCGACATCGATCTCTTCACTCCGATCATCAATCTGCCCCAAGGCGCTATACTTGGAATGGGGCGCATCGTTCGAGAGCCGGTCGTATGTGATGATAGGGTGGTCGTTGGGGATACGTTAAGTCTGAGTTTGACGATTGACCACCGAGTGATCGATGGTGCGCCCGCTGCTCGGTGGCTTCAGCGCTTGTCGCAGTCGATTCAACAACCAGTAACATTCACCACGGGGCCCTGATGGCCGAAGCACTGCTTACAGGTTTCGATGTCTGTTAGGTCAGAGTCCGCGTGAAATGGATGCACAATGGAACTGACCATCTCTACGCCAACGACGCCGATGAAGGCAAATGGCAACGCCGCGAGGATATCCCCGATGATGCGAATTAGCCTCATGAGGCCATCGAGTGGTTCATTGATCGAGTGCCTCGGTTGTTTAGGTAAGAATTCTGATCGGCCATAACACTCGCTGCAGATTGAGATGGTCCAAGCGTTCAGGCTATCCAGAGATGGAGTCTCTTGCACACAGCATGGGACAGGAGCACTGAAAGCGATAACGAGGCAAGAGGTCTCCTGTTGCCTGCGCCGTCTGTTGCTAAATGCAGGTATCTGCGAATACGCAGCAGGGTTCTAGAATGGGCTAGAATTCGAATTCCTTGTCAAAGTGCATGTAATGCATTGCGATGGGGACACCCTACACGTCAGTCCCAAGGGTTCGTCGGTACTCAAACTCGCAACCACATGAGTGTGAGTGGATTTGCAGAAGTACTTTTTTCCTCGGAATTCGCAATGAATAGCCCAAGGGCGGCAAAACCGCTTTACCTGCACCTTTATTTTCAGGTGATTGTCGCTATCGGTATCGGTATATGGTTGGGGTTCTTCTACCCTGGGATTGCAACGGCAATGAAGCCGTTCGGGGACGCATTTGTGAAGCTAATCAAGATGATGATCGCTCCGATAATCTTCACGACGGTTGTCGTCGGAATCGCAAAAATCGGTGACATGAAGAAAGTCGGGCGAGTTGGCTTCAAAGCGCTTGTCTATTTCGAAATTGTCTCCACGCTTGCACTGGTCATCGGTCTCATCGTGGTCAACGTCGTGCGTCCCGGCGATGGAATCAACGCGGATGTGGAGACACTCAATACTAAGGAAGTTGCGGCATATACTGCTAACGGGTCATCCACTTCAACCGTTGAGCTGCTGCTTCGCGTCATCCCAGATGCGGCAGTGGGAGCGTTCACTGGAAGTGAAACTCTCCAGGTGCTTACCTTCTCAATCTTGTTTGGCCTAGCGCTGGGAGGCACTGGCGAAAAAGCGAAGCCATTGATCGACTTATTCGATCAGCTATCGCACGTTCTCTTTGGTGTGATCGCCATCATCATGCGTTTCGCCCCGATAGGAGCCTTTGGTGCCATGGCCTTTACCATTGGCAAATACGGGGTTGGCACGCTTGTATCGTTGGGGACGCTTGTATTGTGCGTGTATCTCACCTGCTCGCTTTTTGTCTTCGTGGTGCTCGGGTTCATTGCGCGATTGACTGGGTTCAGCCTGTGGCAATTTTTGCGCTATATCAAAGAGGAAATACTCATTGTATTAGGGACATCTTCATCCGAGTCGGCATTGCCACGAATGATCACTAAGCTTGAAAATGTGGGTTGCAGTCAGTCGGTTGTCGGGTTGGTGATACCGACTGGGTATTCCTTCAATCTGGATGGCACCTCAATCTATCTGACGATGGCTGCGGTCTTCATCGCCCAGGCGACCAATGTACAATTAGGTCTCGGCGACCAACTCGGAATACTTGGGGTGCTTCTATTAACGTCAAAAGGTGCTGCTGCTGTGACCGGTGGGGGCTTTATAACGCTTGCCGCAACGCTCGAATCGACTGGAAAAGTGCCGGTGGCTGGTTTAGCGTTGCTGCTTGGTGTCGATCGGTTCATGTCGGAAGCTCGAGCGATCACCAACCTTATCGGTAATGGCGTGGCAACCATGGTCATTGCGCGTTGGGAAGGGGCACTTGATCTCACTCGAGCAAGGGCCATCCTCGCAGAAGATTCTGATCTCGCAGCGGAAGAGCCCGAAGCATTAGGTGAACTTTTGGATGATGTGCCGTACCCTACTAAAACGAATTAAATGCAATGGAATTGAATTGACTCATCAAAGTAGTTATCAAATTGTCACCCGTTTCCGTGGCATGATGACTGACCAGGGGGAGATCCGCTCGCGGTTATTGCTCCCCTTGTTTGTCCTTCATTCGGGGAATCAAGAAGCGACTGCCAAATGATGTTGACTCCCGCAAGCTTGCTATTTCGATTGCGAAAGCACGAGGAAGTATCGGCTTGGGGACGCTTCGTTGATTTATATACGCCGCTTATGTTTCATTGGGCGAAGCAACTTGGACAACAGGACTCCGACTGTGCCGATCTTGTCCAGGATGTGTTCCTCATCCTTTGGCGCAAGCTCCCCGAATTCGAATACGATTCCGGGAAAAGCTTTCATGCTTGGCTAAAAACCATCTTTCTCAATCGCTATCGTTCTCGTCTGCGACAGCGCGGGTCGCACGCAGTGGGATTGAGAGCGAATGGGGTGCCGGCGGAGTCCAGCATTGTCGACAACACTGCTCAACTGGCCGACCAGGAAGATGCTCGCTTTCTGATTCGTCAGGCGTTTCGATTGATCGAAGACGAGTTTTCAGCGCGTCAAACTCAGGTCTTTCGGCAGTATGTTTTGGAGGAATGCCCGCCAGAGACCGTCGCGAAAGAACTCGGTATCAGCCTTGGAACCGTTTACAGCACGAAGTCAAAGATTC
>JANOBM010000315.1:0-59178 GCA_031411655.1 Planctomycetaceae bacterium | reverse complement strand
TCACGGGCGGACGACCGCTGGCCGGCCCGTTCTCGGTTCTTGGTTGACGTATGCACTTGGAAGCGAAACGCAAGACTTACCAGCCTTTGTGGTCTTAACCGATCCCGGTGGATTGCCAGTTTTAGGCAGTGATTGTTGGTCCAACGGTTGGTTGCCGTCGCTGTATCAAGGCACCGTGATCCGTCCTCGCGAGCCGCGGCTGCTGAACTTGGATCCGCCTGGAAAACTGGCCGGCGTTCCGCAGCGGAACTATCTGGATTTTCTGCAAAAAATGAACGCCGAGCACCTGGCCGAACATCCCGCCGAGAGCGATCTCGCGGCGAGAATTTCGACGTACGAACTGGCGGCTCGCATGCAAACGGCTGCGAAAGAGGCGCTCGACGTATCGAAGGAAAGCGCCGAAACCCATCGGATGTATGGATTGGATCAAGACGCCACGCGAGAATTCGGAACAAGATGTTTGATCGCGCGACGATTGGTGGAGCGAGGTGTGCGGTTCGTCCAAATCTACACCCAGACGCAGCAGTGGGATCATCACGGAAGTATTACCACCGCCCTTCCTGCCTCCTGCAAAAAAGTCGACCAGCCGTCCGCTGCCTTGGTACGAGACCTGAAACAGCGAGGCCTGCTTGACTCGACCTTGGTTCATTGGGGTGGGGAGATGGGGCGTTTGCCGGTGATTCAGAACGAGGCCAACGTCGGTCGCGATCACAATACACATGGGTTTTCCATGTGGCTCGCTGGGGGAGGAATTCAGCGAGGGTTGGTCTATGGCGAGACCGATGAGTTTGGCCACAAAGCGATCCACAACGTAGTTCACCACTACGATTACCACGCCACGCTGCTCCAGCTATTCGGACTCGATCCCAGTCGTCTCACTTTCACCCGTCCCGGCTCCATCGGCACCCTCCTCGACGGCCAACCAGGCAGCGTGGTTCAAGGGCTACTAAGCTAGACGCCCCTATCTCATTTCTGACGGACGAAGCGACGGGGATCACCCTGCCCTGTGTCCATTCCACATGCCGGCGTGCGTCGGTAGTTTCGCGATTCGGGAGCCAGTTCCATATTCTTATTTCACAGAAGTTAAGGTTTGTAAAGTCGCCCTAGAACTTTGAATTTGATGGCACCACGTTAATATTTTGAGTGGTACGGTGTGAAAATGAACAGAATGAGTTGAGCTAAACTGACATAGGGATATTGCTAGTAGCTGCCAAGTTCGCTTGCTCGCTGACGTTGAAGGCGGTGATCGATACTGTGGTGGTAAGATCGTTGATTTCACGAGGCGACAGACGCAAAACGTAAAACTCCATTGGATCGAAGTACCTTCGTTTTCGTCGGTTACCCCGCCGGACTGAAAAAGTCACCGTTTGCTTGGATACGATTTACGTTAAAACCAGGTCACGTACGCACTCCATCATCTATTTGTAGCTCCTAAACTACCAACGGCGACAAGCTCAGGGCGTTTCTAGCTTTCTATTTGAAAATTCCGGCTCCCCGGCGTTAGAGTCCTACTCCTGCTTAACCCGGTTAATCGCGCCCAAATGCTGTTTCTATCGCACGCATCCAAACTGTCTTCCCGCAGATTGCTCGAGCGAGACGAAACTCCTTGAATTCGGAAGATTGTTCCCGTACCGTCGACTCCAGGAAATGCCAATTCGTCCCATGCGCGTCAAAGATAAAGACGAACAATGGCACCGAACGTAACACTAACGGCGGATAGTGCGGTGCGGACGGAACAATAGTTCGGGCAGCGGGAAAAAACAGGAAAAAGATTGGATTTCGACTATCCTTTTGGACTAGCTCGTAAGTTAATTGTTGCACGTCAGCAGAATCCCACCTCAATGTCACTCTACTTTCCCCGATTGAAATTAGTGAACGGAATACGCCATCCAAATAAATACAACGACTCATCGATACCCGGCATCGGCGCCGTGTCAATTTGTTGCATTGTGGAGTGCTTGAGAGAGGCAACGCGGAGTAAGGCAAGCCGTGCACTCCCATAAACGGGTAGGAAAATAAGGTTGAGACGCCGCCAAAGCTTGCGTCTTGACCGGGCAAACTCAGTTAGATCGACCAGTAGCCCTTGGAGTGTTACTCGCCAACTTCGAGTTGGATGGCGCCTATCAAGATTAGCGTGATGTTCGCTGTTTGAACGTTGATTTGGGTCTGATATATTTGTGTTTTAGTAGCTCGCAGCGCATCGTTGCTACCGGCTGTCATCGTTTTCGGCTTGATCCGTTGCCTCAACCTCGGATCTTCGGCGACTGACTTAAGGCTTATTCATTAACTCGCGCAGTTCTCTAGAGACGATGGGAAGTAAATGGGGCGTCTGTCGTCCACTTTCTGCAATTCGCATTGCATTCGATATCGTTGAAATAATCGGTACGAAGGTAACATCGTCACCATGTGAATTCAAAAAACTTTAGTCGAGTAAAACTACACAACACTAGAAAGATAGACTTTAGAGTATTCTCGTCAGTACAGTTCACGAGTTCATGAGCTTGACAAACGACACCAATGGCTGACACGCCGCGAAGGTCATCGGAATTTTACCTTATGATCGGTATTTGAATGCTCGCCACTTCTACATAGCTATTGTAAACCAATTTGACTTTCATTCGGATATGGCCCGTCAACCAACACGACGACTCACGACGCAACAATGGATAAAACAGTTCAAAATGTCATCATTGCTGCGGACTACGGAGACGTTCGAGGGGGACAAGAAAAGGTGGCGATCGAATCGGCGATCGCGCTTTCACAAGCTGGATACTGCGTGTCCTACTTTTGTGGTGCGCGGCCAATAGACCCGCGTCTCCAGGCGTCGGGAGTGAACGTCGACTGCTTGGACCAACTTGACATTTTTAGCGATCCGTCCAGGCTCAGTGCTATTCGCAGGGGGTTGTGGAACACTGAGGCGAAGTCGCGGCTCGAAAGTCTGATCCGTAGTCTGGGTCTTGATCGTACCGTGCTACACATTCATGGTTGGAACAAGATACTTTCCCCCTCGATGGGCCGAGTTCTCCATGATACTGGCGTAAGAACCGTCTACACCATGCACGAATATTTTCTTGCTTGTCCCAACGGCGGTTTTTTTGACTACCGAGCGAATGAAATCTGCGTGCGGAAACCGTTAGGAGTATCTTGCCTGGTTTGCAATTGCGACCAGCGCAATTATGGCCACAAGTTGTTTAGGATCGCTCGCCAGAATGTACTTCACCGGATGGGGGCGCTTCCCGAAAGCCTCAGGAGCATCATTTATATTAGCGAATTGCAAAAGTCTGTCATGCAGCGTTACCTACCCGCGCAAGCAGAATTGACGTACGTCCCAAATCCAATCATGGTTGACAAAGAGAGTAGAGCAAAGGCTGAATTAAGCGACGTTTTTCTATTTGTTGGCCGCCTGTCCGCCGCCAAAGGTGCGGCGGTGTTTGCGCAGGCCGCGCGTGAGGCCGGTGTTCGAGCCGTCTTTCTGGGTAGTGGCCCTGAAAGTGAAAGCATTCTCAAAGCAAACCCTACCGCAGAGCTTGTGGGATGGGTCGATAGCTCAGACGTTGCGCAGTGGATTCGGAGGGCAAGGGTTCTTGTTTTTCCTAGTCTATGGTACGAATGCCAGCCACTGGTGCCACTCGAAGCCTTGGCATGCGGAGTGCCAGTGGTCGCTTTCGATTGTTCCGCTGCTTGCAATTCAATTCGTCACAACGAAAATGGGTTGGTTGTCCCAGTTTCGGGCAAATCGCAGTCGATGAAAGCTGCACTTGAGGAGCTAAAGTCGGATGCTTCGGTGCATCGAATGAGCGAGACGGCCTATCAATCTTACTGGGATGATCCGTTAACGATCGAACGGCATATCGGCGAACTACACAAGGTATACGAGCGAGCTTGAACTGCGGACGGAAGGTTGTAATTCTACCGTAGCGTTGAGTGGCGGTCCGAGAGTAAACTAATAAAGCTTTTAAAATTCTTAAATGTTCTTAATCAATCGCACCGTGATGTTTTGGTTTAATCTTGGAACACTCAATGAAGATTACAAGCCATGTGCGGACTTCGGTTTACAAAGAGACACTCGTAACTGCGAGCTAATTCCGGCCGGGCGCAATAGGTCTCAAAACTCACAATGAAAACCGAATCTGACCTAACGCGACCCGTCCGCCAATAGGATCGAATTTTCCCAATTTACAATTGATGATTTTCGACACGGCAGTACAAACAAAAATTGATAGAATGCCGATAACGACTGTGGTTGCTGTACCAACGCTGAATGAGTCCAAGCACATCGTGAATGTGCTGAGCTCATTGCTGAATGATGATAGATCAGACGAAATTCAAGTCTGGCTTGTGGACGGAGGTAGCACCGACGGAACGGTCGAGCTCGTCGAGCGCGACTTTCAGGATCGTGTCCGGATTCTCAACAATCCTAAACGTATTCAGTCTGCAGCCGTGAACCTTGCGTCGAAGAAAGCTTCGGAGATTCCGGGAGTGACAGTGCTGGTTCGAGCCGACGCTCACTGTCGGTACCCAAAGAATTTCGTATCGGGGCTTCTACAAACTCTAGAAGCCGAAAAGGTGGAAAGTGTGGTTGTACCCATGCTAACTTCCGGGACATCTGGAGTTCAAAAGGACGCATCAATCCTATTCAATTCCTGGCTCGGTAATGGTGGCTCTCCGCACCGGACTGGAAAATTCCGAGGTATCGTTGAGCATGGTCACCATGCCGCTTTTCGGCTGCAGCCATTCCTTAACGCGGGCGGCTATGACGAACGGTTTGCCGCGAATGAAGATGCGGAGCTAGACATAAGGCTAAATGCCCTCGGTTATCGGATATTCCTTGAGAACAAGCTTGCGATTGAGTACTTTCCTCGCTCAACTTTCGGGTCCTTTTGGCGGCAGATGCTTCGTAACGGCAAATATAGAATTTGGACGTCTGTGAAGCACAGCCAGCCACTTCAAATGCGTCAACGGATCCCGATTTTCATTGTACCGTATTTGGTGTTTACAGCCTTGCTTGCAATCGTATTGCATCCCATTTTCTGGGTAGGCTTTCTAATGTATTTCATCGTAATTTTCTTAATCGCCGCGATTGCTTGTCGCCGAGACTCACCATTTAGGCTGCTTTGGCGGTCATCGCGAGTTGCCTTCCTTGCTGTTACATGTCATGTTGGATTCAGCATCGGGGCATGCTTAAGTTTGATCCGTTTTTTTGTAACGAAACCGTCTGCGCGAATAGAATTGCAACGATCTGTTTCAGGAACCGCGTCGTAGTCAAATGAGTAAAGCTAATCTTTTTATTGTTGCAGCCCCTCGTTCTGGCTCGACGCAATTGGCAGCGTGGTTAGGTACTCACCCAGAAATCGAAGTTAGTTCCATTAAAGAGCCCAATCATTTCTCAAGCCACCTTTTTCCAAAGGAGTTTGTGGCGAGTACACATTTGAACGATGTTGACCCAGAGCGTTATGTCCGTGAACGTTCGACAAAGCAAATGCAATTCGCAATTTTCCGGGAATTAGAACACTACGAGTATCTCTTTTCCGCAATGCATCAGAAATGGAAAGTGGATGCATCAACAACTTACTTGCAATGCGCAGAAGCGCCGATTGAGATTTTTAAGTACAATCCAGAAGCAAAAATTATCCTGCTAATTCGCAATCCGCTTCAGCGTGCAATTTCGCACTATAGATTAGCTGTACGTACCGGTCGAACAAACTTAACACTGGCTGAAGAACTTCAGCAAGAACTGGCTGAAACAACGCCAGTGCCAGCAAGATTTCTGCTGCGATATAGCAAGTATGACGATGGACTGAAGGCTTATCGTAACACCTTTCCCAGTCAATCGCTCATGGAAGTGTCTTTCGAAAACATGATACGCGATCCGAGCGCAGCAATGGCTAGTATTTGCGACTTCCTTGGTGTCGCCAAAGAGGGCGTGGACTTGGGGGTTTCCGAGCAAAATGCGAGCGACGCACCCAGATTTCAAGCATTCAATATCTGGCTTCATAATTCCGGACTAAAAACGTACCTTCGACGGCTCCTTCCCAAAAAGGTTAAAAGATTAATCAAACCCGTGTACTTTTCTAGTGAAAAGATTTCTATCCCAGAAGAGCACATCGCATTGCTTAAGGCACATCTATGATAAGCCTAACCACCGTGCGAACCGCCTTGGTTTTGCTCGCAGGAGTCTTCTTTTCGCTGTTTTTTGGCTTCGAGTTGCCCATTGCCGGATTTCGAGTAGAGCTTAACACCATTGCTGTTTTGCTCCTTGCGTCCATTGTTCCAATGCGTTTTATCTCGGTGATCCAGGATAAGTTCATCACTTTTTGGATTCTCTCTCCATTCGCCATCATCGCATTCTTATATGGTGCGGTATCGTTACTGATGAACTCGCGGGTTTCTTTTATGCCTTTCATGGCACAAATGCCATTTTTGTTCGCTGCGATAGGACTTGGTTTTGAGTTATCGGATTGGGTAAGAAGTCGCCAGGTTTTTAAAATATACGCATTTAATTACATTGTTTTAATCTCATTTTTCGTTGGTCTAATCGCGAATTCCTCTTTCAATGATGTCGCAACGCTTGTTCGCCATACGGTGGAGCTTGAAGCGAGCGGGCTAGTTACAAGCGCTAGACGCACATTCAACGTGAATGATTTTGTGAAAGAGGATCAGATTGGAACGCTTGCTAATAACCACAATCGTATTTCTCAACATACTTTTGCTCTGTCCTTCTTCTGCCTCTCAACGCTCGCATTAGCGATGAAGGTTTCGCCGCAGCACCGGTTATTCGGTATCGGCGCACTTCCAGCATCGTTGTTTATTCTTTTATTTAGTCTCGTTCTGCTTTCTGGCCAATCACTTGGTCAACTACTTCTAACCGTTTCATTCTGCTTGTTTGTGCACATCTTTATTGTGGTAAGTAAAAACAGTCTCTTTTGGGGTATTACTGCGGTCGTCGGCGTAAACGTACTCGCATTAATTTTCGCCGGGACTGAGTATGGACAGCATTGGATGAACAGGCTGTCCTCTGATAATGTTTCAACCGGCCGCGTGGATCGTTGGTTGTATTATTGGGGAGAGATTGCAGACGTAACTGTTCTGGGCAGTGATCATTCGCTTCCAATTGACCCCCACAACATTGTTGTGTCCCTTTTATTTGAGATTGGACCTTTGGGCCTCATTTTCTTTGCGGCTCTAGCCATAGCCTGTGTCATCCGTCCATTTGTGAATTTGAAATCGGGAGCCTTAAGGTATGGAATCGGTTACACGGCAAGCATGTCCGTCGGCCTGCAAATTGTGTTTGTAGCGATGATCGCTGGTGGCTACGGCTTTCCCGGATGGGCTGAATTTTCCAAATTTTCGATCTTTGTTTTGGCACACCGGTTAACACGAATGCCCTATTTTGAGACGGAAGGCAATTCTTAGGTCAATAGAACATGCAAGTGCGACTCCCAAATTTTGTTTGCGTTGGTGCAGGAAAGTCTGGTACCACATCCCTTTATGAGTACCTGCGGCAGCACAAAGACGTTTTTCTTCCCAAGCAAAAAGAACTACACTATTTCGCGTGGAAAGATCTTGAACATTTGAACAAAGGGATTGGCGTCACTGCATCGCGAGCCGACTGGTGCAAGTCACTGTCCCAATACAATGCGCATTTTAAAGGTGCCACAAACGAAACGATTGTCGGTGACATTTCTCCAAGTTATTTACACTGCAAAAACGCCCCAGCCGCAATTCGGGAATTGCTGGGAAATGTCAAGATCCTTATCATGCTACGAAATCCGACTGATAAAGTTATTTCGCAGCATATGCATCTTAAACGTGATGCGCGTGAACCTTTGAGCCTTGAAGCAGCACTGGATGCGGAAGAAGGCAGGGTACGAGACGGATGGGCGGCGATGTACCACTACACCAAGACATCACTTTATTGCGATGATGTTACTAGGTACGTAGAGGTTTTTGGAAAAGATAATGTTTGCATCGTGCTGTTCGAAGAATTCATTAATGATCCCCAAGCGGCATTGGGACAGATTTATAAGTTTCTTAAAATTGACGACAGCCAGTCAGTAAGTACTGAGAAAGTATTCAACCGTAGTGGACTACCGAAGTCGAAAATTATTGCGAGGCTTTCGGGGCCTAACCCATTAACTACTCTAGCGAAGCGCCTATTGCCTCGTCGTGTTGGTGTGAAGATCAAACGCTTGATCTTGAATATCAACACAGGTGAACGCGCACAAGTTGCCCCAGCTACTCGAGCTAGACTCGCAGAGTTGTTTCGAGCCGATGTCATGGATCTCGAGAAGGTTATCGGCCGCAGCACGAACTGGAATAGCTAGCTGATCTACAGTTGAAGTGAATCGTCGTTCGGTGGCTGATGGAGGGGCCCCGTTTAAACCTTCCAAAGTGAATTGCGTGGGTTCTTAGTCAGGTATTACTTAATGGGCTCTAGCTTTTTAAAGCTTGCATTCGATGTAGCGACGGTCCTACTGTTCAGAGGATTCGGTGCGATATCGGGTTTCTTGCTCGGTGTTACCGTCACTCACGTGGTGTCCGTCGACCAGGCCGCCTGTTTTTTCGTTGCGTTCTCACTGATGAATGTTTTCGGGCGCATCGTCTGTCACGGAACACCTGTCGCATTGGTACGAATAGTCGGAAGCGATTTTCAGAATTCCTGGGAGGTAATTAATCAGGATCTTTCCGCCGCGTTACGATTGACGATTCGAAATAGTTTTTGGCTTGCAATCGCTTTGTGGCTGGGCTCAAAGATCATCGCGGTACATTTGTTCTCCAAACCAGAATTGGCCTCAACCGTTGCTATATCAGGCATCCCAATATTTTTCTGGGCGATTTGTCAAGTGCTTGGTTCCGCCATTCAGGGTAAGCACGAGCCAAAACTTGCTTCATTGATTCAAAACCTATTTGCGCCGCTGCTGTTTGTGTGTCTTGCTCCCCTGTTTTATTTGGCGACTGAATTAAAAACAGGATCCGAGCTAGTCGTATTGTTTTCTTTTTGTTTGATGCTGACATGTTTTCTTGGTTTTTTTGTTTGGTTACGGGATAAGCGTGCGAAGATTTTTGTTTCCGCCACTATTTCTGATAAGACGAAAGTGTCTTTGGCACCGCTTTTTCATTTAACATTAATGGATTTGGTCGTGCGATGGTCAGGCTACGTTGTGTGTTCGGCAATGCTTTCTCTTACGGATGTCGCATTGTTTTCAGCTGCGCAACGAACTTCTATGCTTATAAGTTTTGTCCTGATTGGGGTAAATTTATTTATTGCTCCAAAATTTGCGCGTGCCTTTGCAGAGAAGGATTACAGAGGATTGAATGTGCTTTCGCTTCGGGCAAGCTATTTGATGATCTTGTTTTCACTTCCAATGCTTTTTGCGGTTTTATTTTTCCCAACCTATATTATGGCAATGTTTGGTCCGGAGTACTCCCAAGGTGCAATATTGCTACAAATCATGGCAATAGGGCAGTTCGTTAATGTTCTAACCGGGTCCGTTGGATGTTTGCTCACTATGACAGGTCACGAGAGCGAGTATCGGCAAGCGATCGTTTCTACCGTACCGATAGCGTTTATTGGTGCGATTCTTTTGACCTATTTTTTTGGGGCCACTGGGTGCGCAACCGCCACTGCGATCTCAGTTGCTTCGCAGAATCTATTTGCGAATGCAATGGCGGTAAAAAGTCTCGGTTTCAATAACCTGAATATCTTCCGAACGATACGACAATGAGGGTCTACGTCACGAATGTACTGATTACTGTGCGAAGTTTTCTTCGACTTGCGAGATGTTCGCTGGTAGCTGCTCAAAAAAGCACCGGGGTTGATCTTTACTCGGATGTTCGCTTTCACGCTCTCTATCAGGGATGAGCAAGCAAGATCCTGATGAAGCCCAGCCGCTGTGCATCGCGGGCGTCGAAACCCCATCCAAGACCAGTCACTGCTGGTCCTGTTGCTGGTCGCTGTGATCCAAAAGCAGGCGACCGAGATTCAATAACTCAGAGACGAGATCCAGCGGCCTAAAACAACGACCCAACGACTAAACATTCAATCAAGTGTGTCGAGGTACAATGCCATTGATACAAGGTCATCGAATTTTTGGAGAGTGCGATCATCAGCAACGCTATTAAGCTCAATTTACGGATGACGGCAGAAGAATACGCCATCTGGGAACGCGACCAGGTTGAACGACACGAGTACTATGCCGGAGAAGTTTTTTCCCAGGCCGGTGGAACTCGGCGGCATAGCCTGATCGGAAGCAATGTGCTTGGCGAGGTCCGGCATATTCTCAAGCTAAAACCTTGCCAAGCCCACGGCGGCGACATGCGGATACTCGTCCAAGCGACCGGCTATCAAGCTTATCCTGATGTGTCGGTCGTCTGCCCACCATTTGAGGATGAGGCTGATGACGTCGTTTCAGACCCGACCCTGTAAGTCGAGGTGCTATCGCCTTCGACCGCGGACTTTGATCGTGGCAGCAAATTTGGCCATTACCGCCAGATTTCATCGTTGAGGGAGTATTTCGTTTTTTGGCAGGATGAAGCACGTGTCGAGCAGCATACACGAACAGCAGAAGGGCTATGGCTGTTGCGAGAGGTCGCTGGAATCGATCAAACACTGCATCTGTTCAGTCTCGATGCGCCACTGGCGATGCGAGACGTCTACGACAAAGTCAACTTTGGTTCGTAACGATTCCGGTATTGCTACCGGTGACGCGAATGATTTGAATGTGGTTTCAGCCAAATAAACAGGGAACTATGGAGTGAAGTGACGTGGCAAATGCAACGATTCGATCGAAGGCGGCTGCAGTGGGGGCACGGCCCAAAAAGAACGTCAAGAAAGTCAACGTTTTTCACCAGCGACTTGGTTCATTGACCCACTCGCAAGCTTGCAGTTTGCTTGGTGATGAAGGCAGTCAGTTGATCGCCAAAGGTGGCCGCAGCTTTGAAATTCAATACGATCGTGACGTTTTTTTAGGCGGAGATCTCTATCGCGTTCGTGTCCAAGACCCGGAACTGGAAAGCGGACTTGCGATTGCAACCGTGACGCTGCAATCGGGACGCAATAAACAACTTCAATGTAACTGCGACTCTTGCGAGATTCCATGCGTTCACCTGGGTGCTGCGTTCGACTATCTGCTTGACGCGAAAACGGTCTTTGGGCTCGCTGCTCCGCCAGACGATTCAGTGCCGCTGGAACACCTGACCGAAAAGGAACTTCTCCAAAGGGTAATTGCTGATCGTCAAAAACGGGCCGCTGAAGAGAAGATGACCGTTCGTTCGACCAACACCGAACGTCCGTGGACCGACTACATCGTGACCAGCGAACTATCGGGCCGCACCTACCGGGTCGCCCTGCGAGGGTTAGAAGCGAACCAATCGTATTGTACCTGTCCCGACTTTCGAACGAATCTTATCGGAACGTGCAAACATATCCTCAACGTCGAAGCGAAAGTCAAGAAGCGTTTCTCGGCGGCGAAGCTGAATGCTCCGTATCGGCGCAAACGGATTTCGCTTCGCGTGACCTATGGCGAGCAACGAGGGTTGCTGTTCAACCTGCCGCACAAACCTGATGAAAAGCTGATCGAGATCGTTGACGAAGCTGACACGAAGCCGTTGCTCAGCGCCAAAGAGGCTTTGTCGCGAGTTGCAGCATTTCAAAACACTGGTCACGAAGTGACTGTTTTCCCTGACGCCGAGGCATTGATCCAGCGACAATTGGTTCAGGACAGATTGCGTCACGAGTGCGCGAATATTCGCAGCCATGTTGCTGACCATCCGATGCGCACCGAGTTGCTCAAGGCAACGCTTCTGCCTTACCAGCTTGACGGGATTGCGTTTTGCGTCGGGGCGGGCCGAGCCATTCTAGCCGATGATATGGGCCTGGGCAAAACGATCCAGGGCATCGGTGTTGCCGAATTGTTCGCTCGCTACGCCGAAATCAGCCGAGTACTTGTCATTTGCCCCGCTTCATTGAAAAGCCAGTGGAAGAGCGAAATTGCGAGGTTCAGTGATCGGACTTCACAGATCGTTCTGGGCAGCGGTGCCGAACGTATCGAGCAATACCAAAGCGATAGCTTCTTCACCATTTGTAATTATGAACAAGTCCTTCGCGACCTGACTGCGATTGAGACCGTACCTTGGGATCTTATTATTTTGGATGAGGGGCAACGGATCAAAAACTGGGAATCAAAAACCAGCATCACCATCCGTCAGCTTGAGAGTACGTTCCGTTTGGTCTTGTCAGGAACGCCGCTGGAGAATCGTCTGGGCGAGTTGTTTACCGTCACGCGATTCGTCGATGAGCATCGCTTAGGCCCTGCGTATGAGTTCTTTCACAAGCATCATGTCGTCAATGAGACCGGAAAGACGATTGGCTATCGTCGGCTGGACGAGCTTCGCGAAACGCTCTCCCCAATTCTGCTGCGACGAACACGTAGCGAGGTCGCCAAGCAATTGCCAGAGCGAACCGATCAAATCATTCGTATTGAACCAACCGCTGAGCAAGCCGATATCTGTTTCTCTCATATGCAGATCGTCGCTCAGATTCTGGCCAAAAAGTTCATGACCGAAATGGACTTGTTGCGAATGCAAAAGTCATTGTTGATGGCTCGTATGGCGTGCGACAGTACCTACCTGATCGATCAAGAGGAGCCGGAATACAGCAGCAAGCTCGAACGATTGGGCGAGCTGCTTGAAGGGTTGCTTGAAGATCCGACACGAAAAATCGTAATCTTCAGTGAATGGCGGCGAATGTTGGATCGGATCGAACGTCGACTCGATGGCTTCGATTGCGAGTACGTGCGATTAGACGGCCAAGTGCCACAAAAGAAGCGAGGCGAGATCGTTGCACGCTTTCAGAATACTCCCGAATGTCGTGTAATCTTGATGACCAACGCAGGATCCACGGGATTGAATCTGCAGTCGGCCAACACCGTTATCAATGTCGATCTCCCCTGGAACCCGGCGGTACTGGAGCAACGAATCGCCCGAGCGCACCGCATGGGCCAGAAGAATCCTGTGCATGTTTACAAGCTGGTGACAGTCGGCAATACCATCGAGGAAAAGCTGCTCACCACGCTCGCTTCGAAGCAGGACCTCGCCAACGCAACGCTGGACATGGATAGCGATGTCGACGAAGTCGCAATGACCAGTGGCATGGAAGATCTGAAGAAGCGACTGGAAGTGATTCTCGACCCACGACCGAAAGCAGCCGTTGACGAAAGCCTACAGCGACGAGTCGAAGCCGATGCAGAGAGATTGAGTGAGCGACGTGAAAAGGTCTCGGCTGCGAGCGGGCAATTGATCACGGCTGCGTTGACTTTTGCTGGAGAATTGCTCGCCGCTGACACCACGACTGCTGTGGATGAAGCGACCGTGTCATCGCTGACCGACCGCTTATCGCAATGCGTTGCCCGCGACGCTGAGGGGCGGCCTCAACTCAGGATTTCATTGCCCGATGACGCCGCGCTCCGAAGTCTCGCGATGACACTGGCAAAGCTACTGAACGCCTAGCGCTTCAACCAATCTAAATATTAGGGTTGGCGGGGATGCGTACGACCGCAAATGATGCACCTTTAATCCATACCCCGAATGCCGTTAACATTGCCGACGTGGACGCGGTAACGAACGAAATACAGTTGGCTTTGTCCGTCACCAATGGATCGTTTACTCTAGGTAGTCCTTCAGGATTGACTTTTCTCTCCGGAAGTGGAACCAACAGTTCATCGCTACTGATTTGGGGAACACTAGCGAATATTAATGCGGCATTGAGTGGATTGACATTTGTCAGGGCTGGCGGTTTTGTTGGTATAGCGAGATTCGATTTGTCCGTGAGCGACTTAGGGAATAGCGGTCTTGGCGGAGCGAAGACGGCGAGCAAACAGGTTCGCGTCACTGTCACGGCTTAGCTTAAAATCGCTTGCGGTTCTTGAACGGTGAGAATTTCGCATAATCCAGTTGAGGCCGCAGTGCATCGTACCCCAAGTATCGTCAGAAGAATGCATGTCGAATGGTGCGGTGACGAAGTTTGCGGCGAGAACTCAGGAGGACTTCAGTTCGAAGCCGGATACTGTAGAAGTTGGATGCGGAGGATGTCGTCGACGTAGATTTCAGATAGTATGATTTGACGAAGGCCAGCGAGTTTCGATCTTCTAGCGTATATCAGGAAGACGCGTTGGGCGTATCGCAAAGCGAATGGCGTCGATTTCGTTACCGATATTTGGTTGCGCATGCTCTATGGCTGATATAAGTATCTTCTGGCTTGTTGCAACGGCAATCTGTGTCGGCGTGGGGGCTGTTGCAGTCTACCGCCATGGGCCAGGTGTTGGCGCTGGCGTGGGTTTGGCAGTGGCGTGCCTGATGCCAACCTGGACGGCCACGTGGGTCTATGGTCAGCCGATCGATGTGCGACTGGCGACGGCTATCGCTTTGATAGGCGCCTATTGCTTTCATTCGGACGGTAAGATCTGGTCGCGGATTAATTTGATTGATATTGCGGTGGCTGGGCTCGTAGTTTGGCAAGTTACCGTCGATTGGTTGCACGATGGCTTCGGTGCACTCGTTCCATTGACATCCTATTTAGAGTGGGCGCTACCGTATCTCGCGGGCCGATTTTCAGTAATGCATTCTGGGGCTTTGGCAAGTATTCGACTGCCGTTTGCGTGTTGTGCTGTCGTCATTGCATGCCTAGCGTTGGTCGAGTCATTCGCGAACGTGAATGCATGGGAAATGCTTTTCGGTCCGGTGGATGATCTTGTGAAACGTGGTCGCGGTATGAGATACGATTTCCTGTATCGCGCAATGGGACCAACTCGTCATCCAATTTTTCTAGGAATCGTCCTCATGCTCATGGTTCCATGGGCGGTCTCACTGATCGATTCCGAAGGTTCCCGGAAGTTGAAGTACATCGGTTGGCTCAGTCTTGCCGGAGTTGTCGTTGGAGTCCTGGCAACTGTATCAAGAGGCCCGCTGTTGTGCCTTTTTCTGGCTGCGGCAACGGCGTTGAGTTATTACTCCCTATGGGCACGGCGAGTTTTCGCCGTGACGATTGTTCTGGGAGCGATTCTGGCCGCCGTCAACTGGTCCAGTGTGGTTGGCTTTGTTGAGAGTACCGGAAGTATAAACGTTCGATCTCGAGTGGTCGAAGTGGATGGAGAAGCGGTTGCTTACACCGGTTCAAACAATCGACTGTTTGTCCTTGAAATTTATGGACCGCTCGTGGTTCGGGGGGGCGCGATGGGTTTTGGTACCGAAGCGACGAGTTCGTTCCCTCCCAATATTCCTGGGCTGCCGGTTTCTGCAAGAGCTCAAGAAGTTTTGGGAATCGTCGACAACTCATACATTTTGATCGGTCTGAGGCTTGGTATCGTGGGTTTGGCGTTTTTTGTATTGATGCTGTTCGCGTCGATCTACAATGCGTTTTCGCTTGCACGTAACCAAAGCCTCGTCACGTACCCGGGTGGCAGCCTTTTTCTGGTAGCACTCGGAAGTATTCTGCTGGCGGTTAGTGTCGAGATCCTTACCGTGTTCAGCAGCTATGACTTCATATTCTGGTTGCTTTTCACTTGCGGAGTTGTCTCCGGTCTCACTGCGCTGGATCGAAAGATCCGTGGCGGTGAAGTTCAAATCGATTAGCGCCAGCATTCTCTGTTGGTTACTTCGGGCAAAGATTGCACAGACGTTGGTTACGCCTGTCGGCCGTCGACAGTAGCTGGCGAATAAACTCTGCGCTATCGTCGAGGCGAGATGTTGAGGTGCATCCCCCTTGAGAAAACAAATCCTTCTCCGCGCGGTTTCGAGGGAAAAAGTTTTCGCATGTGCCGGCTTTACCGAATAGAGAGGCCAGCGACTGTGAAATATCGGTGGGTTGTTGGGGCGTCTGTCGCATTCCGTGACCTATGGTTGCCGAGCGAAAGTCTCATGGCGAGCCTTTTCCACCCCTGCGGCTTCGTCTGCCAATGGAGTGCTGTAGCCATCAGTCTGTGATTTGCTCCCGATGCAACCGATCGTTTATTCCCCCTGCCATACCTCGACGGTTCGCGCTAAATTTGGCCGTTTCGGTCGCAATCTCGCTATCACTTTTTTTGCATTCAGCACATTTTTTGGCCCTAGCGGCTGCAGTGATCGGTGCATTTCCCCGGCTGTGCCCCGCGAGGTGCGAATCGCAATCAATCCTTGGCCGGGGTATGCACTCTTCTATTTAGCCGAGGAAAAAGGCTTTTTCGAAGAGGAAGGCCTTTCAGTTCGCCTTGTTGAATTAGCCTCCCTTGCCGATGCGAGACGTGTATTTGAGCACGGGCAGACGGACTTGATTTGCTGCACACTGGTCGAAGTCCTCATGATGAATGATGCGGTCGTCACGGACCCTGTGAAAAGCATCCATGTTTTTGATTATTCGAACGGTTCCGACATGCTGGTCGCCCGCGAGGACCTCACAACGGTGGCTTCGCTTCGCGGCGCTAGAATCGGTTTGGAACCGGAGTCGGTTGATTGCCTTGCCGTCAATCTCGCCCTCCAATCTGCCGGACTGTCGATTGGTGACGTGACACTTGTAGCGCTCGCTCAATCGGAGATGCGCGATGCACTGCAATCCGGTCAAGTCGATGCGGTACAAACTTATCCGCCTGGTTCAGAAGCAATCTCACAGGTTCCAGGCGTCCATACGTTGTGGGACACCTCAAACGCCCCAGGAGTCATTCTTGATGTTCTCGCCGCTCGCCAAAGTTTCCTGAATGAGCAACCTCAGGCGATTCGTGGGTTGATCCGCGCCTACCAGCGAGCACAGGACTACTACTCACTTCATCCGCAAGAAGCTTTGGCGACGTTGAGTCGTCGATGTGGACTCGATCAACATGCAATGCAGCGATTTCTTGGCGGAATGAAGATGTTGAACATTGACGGCGAGGAAACGCGGAAAATTTTTAGTCTCGACGGATCGCGTGATTTGACTGCTCGCGTCGCCCAAGGACTCATTGCCGCCGGTATGTTAGAAATCGCTCCGCAGGAACCGCCGTTTGACGGTCGCTTTGCAGAGTCCCCACCACGATGACGCGAGCTCGTTCCTTCTGGAGTTTCGGGCTCCGCGCACGAATCGTTGCGCCACTGTTGCTGATTGGTTTGTTATTAACCGCTGCAGGAGCGTTTATTGTTAGCCATACGAGTAAGCGAGCGTTGCGAGATCATTTGGCAGCGAGGGCGGGCGCGATTACGCGAGCTATCAGTCACTTGGCCGAGACGACCGGCGACGAATCGACACTACAGCGATTTGTCGCCACGATGGGTGCGGAGAGTCAGGTCGATTTAATCGTGGTTGCCGCGGGCGAACCGCTAAAGGTAGTCGCATCGTCTAGACCGGACTGGGTTGGGCTTGCCGCTTCCGACTTACCCGATCCGGCGCATACCGTTTGCGACTTGGTGCGTGCAGTGAAGTCGCAACAAAGTAGCATCGAATTCGAGCATGACGCCGAAGGCACCGTCGACGTCACGGTACCGTTGCGGACACGCCTGCGGTCGCCGATACCACTTCGCTGGGCTACCGGCGCTGTCATGTTGCATCTCGATGGACGTCCACTGATGCAGCAAGAAGCAGAATTTAATCGCAGGATTTTGAGCACGTTGGGGCTGGTGGTCATTCTTGCCGCATTCGGTGCCTATGGTCTGATTCGATTCGTCATATTGAGGCCGATGGAGCAGATTGCTCGCGTGGCGCATGTCGTGTCTGGAGGAGTGCGGACGGCTCGCGTCGGTAGTACGCGAGGTGACGAGCTAGGGGAATTGGCCTCCGACATTGATGCCATGGTAGACGAACTGGTCCGCCGAGAAGCACTGGAAGTGAATGCCAAGGACGAGGCGGTTGCTGCGCGCAGACAACTTGAGAACACGCTCGCCGAATTGTCATCCGCTAACTTTGCTGTCGATCAACACGCGATCGTCGCAGTGACGAACCTGTCGGGAACGATTACACATGTCAATGATCGATTTTGCGAGATCAGTCAGTACGCCCGAGAAGAATTGATCGGCCGCAATCACCGGATTTTGAATTCGGGGCATCATCCGAAGGCATTCTGGGTTGAAATGTGGCGAACGGTGACGCAGGGTGCCGTCTGGCGAAATGAAGTGTGCAATCGAACCAAAAGCGGTTCGTTGTACTGGGTCGACACAACAATCGTGCCTTATCTCGACAACCAAGGCAAAGTTACAAAGCTCGTCGCTATTCGCTCCGATATCACGGCGAGAAAGCAGGCTGAGCGTGAATTGAATGAAAGCCGTGAACGCTTTGACTTGGCGGTTCGCGGATCGAGCGATGGTATTTGGGACTGGACGGTGTCAACCAATGAAGTGTACTACTCGCCGCGGTTTAAGGAGCTGCTGGATTACTCCGATGATGAGTTTCCACACCATCTTGATTCATTCAAAAGCCATTTGCATCCGGATGATGTAACGGGCACGTGGGATGCGGTCCAACGTCACCTTATGGCAGACGAACCCTACGACGTCACTTACCGAATGCTCACAAAAACGAACGAATGGAGATGGTTCCGCGCAAAGGGTGCCGCGATTCGTGACGACGATGGGGTTGCCAGGCGGATGGCAGGATCGGTTTCGGACATCACGGCACTCAAAAACGCCGAAGAAAAGTTGGCTCATGACGCGTTGCTCGACGGCCTGACCGGCCTGGCCAATCGTCGACTTTTGCTGGAACGCCTTACACTTGCGATTGAGCGTTCGAAGGCTTTGGCATCGTCGTATGCTGTCCTCTTCCTAGACTTCGACCGATTCAAGCTGATCAACGATAGCCTTGGGCACGAAGCCGGCGACGAATTACTTCGGCAAATCGCGACTCGACTACGGATCCATGTACGCTCAGTGGATTCGATTCGTTACAACACACCTGGAAACACCAGTGCTCGCCTTGGCGGAGATGAGTTCGTTGTCCTTCTGCAGGGACTGACATGCGTTCAGGACGCCATCAATGTGGGAGAACGACTGTTATCCGTTTTGGCCGTACCCTATCAATTGAACGGACATGAGGTCTTTTCGACCGCAAGCATCGGTATCGTATTGGGCCACCACGCCTACAATCGGGCAGAGGATGTTTTACGCGACGCTGACACAGCGATGTATGAAGCCAAACGGAAGGGCAAAGCCTGTCAAGTGGTTTTTGATGGACCGATGCGAGACCGAGTAACACGGCGACAACAGTTGGAAAGTGATTTGCATCGCGCCATCGATGCCGATGCTCTTTACATGGAATATCAGCCCATTGTCGACATTCGGTCGGGCGACGTTTATTCGTTCGAGGCACTTTGTCGTTGGAAGCACCCCGTGTTCGGCGCCATTGGTCCCGCTGAGTTCGTACCAATCGCCGAAGAATCCGGGCTTATTTCTGATCTCGGCGTTTGGGTGCTTCGAAATGGTTGCAAACAGCTTGCTGATTGGAGACGAGAGTTAGGGCCGCTAGCGCCACTGAAAATCAATCTCAATCTATCGCGCAAACAATTCCTTCAACCTCGACTTGCCGAATTGATTCGCGACACGCTTGACGAGTTTGGAATAGAACCGTCCGCGATTGAACTAGAGGTAACCGAGGACGCCTTCTGCGGTGACTTGCTCGCCGCATCGCAAGTCCTTCAATCACTTAAAGAAACAGGAATCAAACTCGCTATCGATGACTTTGGCGTCGGCAGTTCATCTTTTGCCGCGTTGCACCGCTTTCCCGTCGACACACTTAAGATCGATCGGTCGCTACTCGGCGATTTTCCCAAGTCATTTGAGACAGCAGCACTGATTCAAGGCCTCGTCGTTATCGCAAACGGCCTTGGCATCTCGTTGGTGGTGGAAGGCGTCGAGGACCATTCTCAGGTCATCGCATTACAAAACCTCGGCTGCATGCTTGCACAAGGCTATCACTTTAGCCGTCCTTTGGCTGCCGAAAGTGTCCCATCGTTTCTAGCGCGACGAGTATCTGCGATGGGTAACGAAAGCCAGGCCGCTTTGATCGGAATTGGCACAGCCTGATACGGCTCACTCCAAACAGACGCAATCGGTTCAATGCCGAATTCGGAGCCATGCCTCCCCTATGCGTGAGCGCTGAAACTCATTGAGCGCAGCACATGCACAACCGTGCATCGTTAGTGTCTCGCAAACGATACCCCTATCCGTGTTCGATTCGATTGCGATCGCCGCGCCTAGCAGATGTTGAAACCTGAACTTTTGCGTCGCCATTACATCGAGGGGAAGGCACAGCGAATGAAACGCAGTTTCGTCCTCGCAACAATCATTTGATTGCGAGTGGTTGCCGCACTGACGACGGTTCTTGGCCAGCGGATAAACAAATGGCTAAACCGCAACGGCCGCCTTGATGGCCGGATGCGGATGATAGTCCAGAAGTTCAAAGTCCTCGAATTGGAAGTCTTCAATCTTGGCAGGATGCGTCCTAACCTTCAATTGTGGAAGCGGCCTTGGGTCACGAGTCAGTTGAAGTCGTGCCTGGTCAAAATGGTTGTGATATAGATGAACATCCCCAAAGGTGTGAACAAAGTCGCCTGGCTCAAGTCCTGTCACCTTCGCCATCATCATGGTGAGCAGTCCGTAGCTAGCGATATTGAAGGGTACGCCTAAAAAGTAATCGGCGCTTCGTTGGTAGAGCTGACAACTCAATCTTCCGTTGGCGACATAAAACTGAAACAACAAGTGACAGGGTGGAAGCGCCATCTTTTCCACATCGGCCACATTCCAAGCGGAGACGATAAGGCGACGCGAGTTCGGGTTATTCTGAATTTCTTTTTGCACCCAGGCGATTTGGTCAATGGTATGGCCATCGCTTGCTGGCCAAGATCGCCATTGGTGACCATAGACCGGGCCCAGTTCCCCATTCTCGTCTGCCCATTCATCCCAAATCGAAACGCCATTTTCTTTCAACCAAGCGATGTTCGTCTGCCCGCGAAGAAACCAAAGCAGTTCATAAATGATCGACCGCACATGCAACTTTTTAGTGGTTAGGAGAGGGAAACCCTTGGAAAGGTCAAATCGCAGTTGCCTGCCGAAAAGGCTGCGAGTTCCCGTGCCGGTTCGGTCACCGCGATCAGTGCCGCATTCCATGATTTCGGAAAGTAGGTCGAGGTACGTTTGCATGTGAACATCAGAACGCTGTAGAAGTGCGAATTACAAATTCCGGCTTGATCGCTCAGGTTGAGCTTGAATCGAACGTCCAGTGTCGGTCGCTGGTCATTCTGACTGTCATTGGGGAGAAACCAAAGGCCATGAACAACTCGCGAGCTTCTTTCAAAGACAGTGATGCATGGAGCGAATCGCGAAATAACTTTTGTGAAGCTTCTGGCTCATGAGACGTGTAAAGTTTCGCCAAACGATCCACTTCGGCTTGAGAGGCGGGGCGAGCAAGATCACGAATGAAGATACGACCGCCTGACACAACGATCCGCATGGCTGCTGCCACTGCGGATCGAGGGTCCGCCAAGTGGTGAATGAGTGAGTTGCTGATCACGGTCTCAGCCATTTCGGACTGCAAATCGGAAAGCGTCTTGGCGTCTCCAAATTGAAGTTGGATTCGATCGATCATTCCAGCCATTTCAATCCGTCGCTTGGCGAGTTCGAGCATCTCGACCGACGCATCGACGGCCATCACGACAATGTCCCGTCGCCGACCACAAAGTTCGATCGGTATCAATGCAGTACCCGTACCAAGATCCACCACACGATCGCCAACGGTTCCACCGGAAATGAGGTCATCCACAAAAGCTTTATTAACCGCCGAATGGTCCATCTGGTCATACAGCCACACCTCCTCATGGCCTTCCATGACTTCCGGCTCAAGGACTCGAGGTAGATCACCGTTGCGCCACGGGACGGATTGCGCAGTGACGCCCGTAACGCAAGGCCCTATCGTCGGATCTATCGGTTCACCGGACCCCAAAAGTTGCTCCTCCTCACAATGCACGCCACTATTACCAAGGGGCACGAGTCGACCCCACATTGCCAGTAGCCCGGCACAGGCCAAATATCCGGCCGCGTATTCGAGAGTAGTGGATCGATGAGCAGCATCCAGGACGATTGTCCCCCACGAAGCGGGCCCGAAAGGCAGGAAGAGTCGATTCTCCGCCAGCGGCGAATGGATGAAGCCAAGCAGCGTGAGCACCGAAGCTGCAACAAAGACGATCGCGGCGATCTTGCATCTGCGGTCGATGATCGCAGCGAGCGCCCATGCCCACAGCAAACTCGTCAAGATGAATCCATTGGAAAGCATCGTTAGTGTTGCGAGTTTGTTTTTCAAAATCGGATCACTAAGCGTCCCCGCATTGATCTTCGCTGCGAATGCAGACGCGTCACCGAATATTTGGCCGGGGAAAGCAATCGCCAGGAACGCGAGTGCGGGGACGCAGGCCAGCGCGACCGCAGCGTAGTGGCGGCGAGGTGTCGCGTAAAAGCTTTGAGCGGTGATCTCAAGTCCGACGAAGACCAAAATCGGGAAAACGACAGCTGCAGGAAGGAACGCGTTAAGAATGGTGAAAAAACCGAGAATGCCCGAAAGGCCAACTACCAGTGCTGTTGCAAGACTATAGGCCGCGCGCCCTCCCATCGCTTTATAAGCCGGATGGCCGATGTAAGGCGTGGTTTGAATCACGCCACCAGAAAGCCCTGCGATCAAGGTCGCAACCCCTTCGATAGCGATAACTTGGCGCGTGTCATACTCGTCACCCGCTGCGGCGGCGGATTCCGTACAGTCGATTCCGCCTACGATCGTCATGAGCGCGAAAGGGAATGCGATTGGAAGATAGGGCAACGCGTCGCTGAATGATCCTATCCAACCAAACGACCAGGCTTGAAGCCACTGTGTCGGCAACCATGTAACACTTGGCACCTGAGGCATTTCATATCCAGCGACACCGATGGCACAGCTGATGTAATAAATCGCGCCGGCGACAAGCAACGCCCCAAGTGTCCCTGGAACGTTTCCCGGCAACGGAATTCGCCCGATGAGCGTCGTAAGTACAATCGCTAGTGCCAGCATCCCGGGTAGTGGGTGGGAAAAAATATCGAGGATTGGCATGAAACTGATGATCACCAACGCGATTGCGGCCAGCGAACCGAGCAGGCCAGCGCGTGGCACGTGCCGGCGAATGAATCCGCAGAACGGCGCACAGGCGATTTTGAACACTCCACTAAGTACCAAGCACCAAATACCAATGTGCCACGTTCGTTGTGCGGCAGCCACAACATCGAGCCCCAGCACGTCCCTGCCAGCCAGGAACGAAGGCCCCAATACGAAAAAAATCATTCCAAACGTAGAAGGCGTATCCAGTCCCAACGGCATCGCGGTCACATGGCGACCAGTCTTTTTCGCTAAATGAAACGCCAGAAAGAAAAATGCGACATCACCAACAAGAACTCCTAATGCCGTTCCAGGAACTAAAGACGTTAAAATCACGTCACCCGGAAACCCAAAGCGGCCCGACAGGAGACCGAAAAGCAGGAGCAGGCCTGCTAAATTATCCAGTACCAATCCGAAAAATGCGTTCACATCACCGGGACTGGCCCAGCGGTATTTGAAGCTTGCGGCGGTCGGCAAGGTCTGGCTCCAAGCGGGAGATGGATGAGTTCGCGGTGGCCAAGCGGCAGATTATGCGGCAACGTTGGCTTTTGTCAGCGACTAAAACGAGAAAAGTCGCAATCGATTCTTAATGGAATAACATTCGCCTTTGCATGTCCCTATTGATATAATTCTCACCGACCACGCCCCCATCTGCGAGATGACCATCAAGATGAATACGTTAAAAACAACGAATCCGGAAGTCGAAGTGACGACAGCTGTGAATCGGCCGGATTTCCCGACGAATTCTAGCGATGACGTGGCGGCGGTGGGGGGTGTTAGCGAGCAGTTGACCCACACGATCGAAGATAGTGATGAGTTACTTCTGACCCGGTACAGCCAGACAGGTGACCGGCAATTGTTTGAGACGCTGATGCGTCGATACGAGCGAGAAATCTACAGCTACCTGCGCCGATACACCGGTAACGCAGAACTGGCTGAAGATGCGTTTCAGGGCACGTTCATCCAAGTTCATGCCAAGTGTAAGCAGTTTGACGAAGCACGACGCTTTCGCCCGTGGCTGTATGCGATCGCGACAAACCAAGCAATCGACGTGCAAAGACGCACGAAACGCCATCGGACCGTCAGTCTTGACACCCCGTGTGGAGGTGATTTGACGGGTCGGCCTACCACTTGGGGAGAAAAACTGGTCGGCAAGAGCCACGACCCAGCCGATTCGGTCGGGGAACAGGAAAATGGCGAATGGATCGAACGTGCCGTGCATGATCTTGGTGATTCCCTCGAAAAAGTTGTCCACCTTGTCTATTACCAAGGGATGAAATATCGCGAAGCGGCAGACGTCCTTGGGATTCCCGTCGGTACCGTAAAGAGTCGATTGCATGCGGCAATCCAGCGATTAACGACGGCTTGGAATCAGTCTGGCCGCGAAGTCTGACGAGTTGAATGCGATACCGATCGCATACACTTGGCTTTTGCGAACGAACGTTCACCCGCCTTTTTCCTTTTTTGGGTGACGACTGTGAACTTAGTTTAAGGTGAAGGCGTACCGGATGATGTGACGTTATCGCTTACCCTTTCCGAAAACACCGTACGTTCCCATTCGTGATGCGAGAAGAACTACTCGGCTATTTGCTTTCGGCCCTCGAGCCGCATGAGATGCGCCAAGTGGAGGAAGCACTTCGGGCGGATCCGCTATTGCAATTGGAGTTAGACGCACTGCAGGAGGCGATCCGTCCACTCGACAAAGCGTCGTTGGCGATGTTCGATTTCGAGACGCCGGTCGACTTGGTTTCAAGAACGCTGGCCCAATTGCCAAGCTCCGATAGTCTTGAGCTTCGGCTTGCGTCGTCGCCGTCGGTTGCATTGGCGAATTCTCGTGAATCCCGAGAATCCCAAGGCTTCGCTTGGTCGGACGTGATGGTCGCTGTGCTGGCATCGGTTGCGGTCCTCGGTCTGCTGATACCAAGCATTGCGCGAGGACGATATGAAGCAAGAAAAATTGCCTGCCAAGAACATCTTCGTCAACTCGGCACGGCAATCAGTCAGTTCGTCATCCAAGATGCGAGTAATTCCTTGCCTGCAATCGCCGAGAGCGGTCCCGAGGCCTTCGCCGGAATGTACGCGCTTCGTTTGGCAGATCGAGGTCTGCTCCAAGACGCTGGTTTGCGTTGGTGCCCCGAAAGTGAACTCCCCAAGCCGGAACGGTCCGGCATTTCACAGGTATCGCTAGTGACGCACAACGACGTCGCCAGCAAGGTCAGTCGAACCGAAGATTTGTACGAGATCTGGAAAGGAGGCAAGGTTGCTGCGTTACAGTGGTTGCAGCAGACCGCCGGTGGCCATTACGCCTATTCGTTGGGCGTCGTTGACGACGATCATTATCAGGCACCGCACTTTGAGGGACGCACTTCGTTCGCCGTTTTGGGTGATCAACCCATCGCTGGAACCGATTTGACCGACGGGGTCGATCGTTCAAGGCTCCGTTGGGGACATGGCAGTGACGGCGCCAATCTACTCTTTGAGGATGGAAGCGTAAAGTTTTTGGACATGACCAATGGATTGCCATTCACTGACCATCCATTTTTTAACCATCGGGGATCGTTCGAGGCAGGCGTCAATGTTGACGACTCGTCGCTCGCCCCAAGCTGGCGGCCGCCATTCATCTCGGTGCGCCAGCGTTAGTGGTCGTTCGTCGTGCCATCGCGAACGGCGATTCGAAACGTGCCTTTTGACGCTGCTCAGTCGCGCCTCGCTACGGGGCTTCGTTGGCGGCAATTGGCGATGGTTTAGCCTCAACGGCATTTTTGTTGTGCTGCCGCTCACGGTCAGGCAAACCATATTGATTTGTCCGAAAGGCCCGGAATTAACTCTGGGTTATCAACTCTGGGCTATCGACTGTCTGCGTCAGAGCGATGCGAGCGCCGCAAAGTCTTGCTTTAGACTGTTGTATAGCCGCTGATAAATCGGAAAGAATGACTCGTAAGCCTTAGCGGCTTTTCGATCAACGGCAGTCTGCGAGGCAACATCAATCGTCGACTTGCACGCATGTTCGATGTTTCGATACGCTCCGTCACCAACGGCGGCCAGTAATGCAACACCGTACGCGGCGCCTTGTTCGACTTCAAGTGTTGTGATTTTCCTCCCAAAGACGTCTGCCTGCATTTGACGCCACAACGGGTTGCGGCTTCCTCCACCGCTTGCGCGTATTTCCTTTACGGGAACACCCAGTGATTCGATAATTGCGAGACTATCGCGCAGGGCAAACGTCACACCTTCCATCACGGCACGCGTCATGTGAGCGCGGGTATGAGTCAGATTCAGGCCTACAAAGGCGCCGCGAGCCGTCGGGTCAGCATGCGGAGTTCTCTCGCCGTTTAAATAAGGTAAGAACAGGAGGCCGCCGCTGCCCGCTTGAATGGCGGTCGCTTCCTTCGTCAGCGTTTCATAAACGCGATCAGGTTCGACACCGACTAGACTTTGAACGATGTTTTCGACCCACCACTGCAATGATCCACCGCTGGTGAGGTTCACTCCCATCATATGCCACTTTCCGCGAACCGCATGGCAGAATGTGTGCAGCCGTCCGGCCGCGTCGTATTGCGGTTCATCGCTGTGTACAAACATGACGCCTGAAGTACCGATGGAAGTGCTGAGAACACCCGAACGTACGACGCCAGTGCCGATCGCGCCTGCGGCACAGTCGCCTGCGCCACCTACGACCTTACACTCCGTCGATAGGCCGAGGAGTGCCGCAGCTTCGCGGGTGAGTTTCCCTGTCACGTCCTCGCTTTCCACAACGGTCGGAAGCAACGCCGCATCGATTCCCAGCTTGCCCAGCAGCGAGTTGCTCCATTTGCGTTTCACAACGTCGAGCATCAGCGTGCCGCTGGCGTCACTAACCTCGGTGACATACTCGCCGGTTAATCGCCGACGAATGTCATCCTTGGGTAGCAAAACCTTAGCCAGCTTCGCATAGTTTTTTGGTTCGTGGTTGCGCAGCCACAAGATCTTTGGCGCCTGAAATCCGGTGAGCGCTGGGTTGGCAACCATCTTGATAAGGGACTTTCGACCACCGGCGAGAATGGTTAATTCATCGCACTCCGCAACGGTCCGCTGGTCATTCCAAAGCAGAGCAGGGCGGATGACCTGATTACCTTTATCGAGAAATACGGAACCGTGCATTTGGCCTGACAGACCGATAGCGCGGACATCGGTTGGCTGTAGCTTTGCAGACGCGACAACTTCGCGAACCGTTTTTACAGTTGCATCCCACCAGTCTGCCGGAGATTGTTCAGTCCATCCTGGCTTGGGTTGGTGAAGCGGGTACTCGGCCGTTGCCTCCGCAAGGACCTTTCCGGCTTGATCAATAAGCAGAGTCTTGGTGCCGCTTGTGCCGATATCGATGCCGAGGTAACGACTCATAGAAAATACCAATGAAAATAGGTGCGGATGTTCAGGCGAGGTCAAAGTGGGCTCAATCACGCGTATTCGACCGAACCTCACGGCAATATAATGCGTACCTACCGACTTCTGAACGCCCCCGGTTATTGATCGTCAAAGTTGACGGAACTGAAGCCAAAGTGCCAGACCATTTGCCCCCATTAAGCCGCAGAAATTTTCTCGAAGTTGCAGCATGCGGTGGACTTTTCCTTTCCTCGGGTTGCGGTGGCGACTCAGGTCAGAATGAGGTGAAGCGAGAAAAGACAACTGAAAGACTTCCCGTTCCACTACGAGTGTTGGTCGCTGGAACGCCGCACTGGGCGGAGACGTTGCGTACTGCCTGGTCCTCGATTTCAGAGCAGAAACTTCAGTTGGAGGTGCTGGATACGAACAAGACGAACGCCGAAGAGTTCGACCAAACATTAATCGACATGATCCGTCGAGCAGATGTCGCGATTGTTCCCTCTGGCGCGTTAGCGGCCCTTGATAGTGGTTCTCACTTCACCGATCCGACAAGCTCTCTTTTAGACGAGCGCGGCTTTGACGCGGCGACAATGTTGCCGGTACTTCGAGAGGGGTTAATGAAATTCGGCGGGCGCACGATCGGCCTTCCTCTAGGCGCATTGCAGCCAGCCGTCTTCTTGTCCGGCCGGCTCTTGGAGGCGGGCGTTAAGGCACCGATTGACTGGAATGAATACATCGAAACAGTAAAGTCGGCTGTCGCAAAAAACGATTCCTCTGAACCGATCGCAGCAGAACCCCTGGCCGCCGGTGCGGCTGGAAAGATGTTTTTATGGAGAGCCAACTCAGAGCGCCCACCAGTTTGGCTTTTCGATCGGGAGAATTTCTCGCCCGTCATTGACTCGGAACCCTATGTTGACGCACTGCAAAAGATGAAGCGGTGTGTCGACGCTTATGGCGAACATCGATTCACTGCAGCTGAAGTCTGGTCCCGCATGGTTGCTGGAAAGGTTCAAATGGGCATTGGCTGGCCCGCCAAATCCGATGATGAGGTGGGGCGTTTTGAGCAGAGACTCGACGGTGAGTTTTCGCCCCTACCAAAGACTCAGCTTGCCAACGCGGAGTTGGATGTGGCTCCGATTCAAACGCTTGTCGATTACGACTCTCCCCTCGCCTTGTTATCTAGTGAGTGCCGGCAAAGTGAAGCTGCAAAGCGACTGATTATCTGGCTCGCGGGCGGTGAAGGTACAAAGCTGATCCGCGAACTGTTGCCGGAAATGACGGCGTTGCGATTGAACTCAGTAGTATCGGGCACCGAGGTTTCTGGGGACTACTCAATCGCCCTGGCTGCGAGACTGTCTTCGCTTGCCATTCGAACTCCCCTTCGACTGCATCGCTTTAAGCAGTACGCCGCGACGCTCGACAACGCCGTTCTTTCTTGCCTCAACGGTAAATCGTCGGCAGCAGAGTCGCTCGCCGAGGCCGCCACCCAATGGCAGAAAATCACTGAGGAAGTTGGGCCCAAAGTACAGATTGCCGCTTGGCGAAAAGCACAGGGCCTACGTTCCTAACAAGGCTCGATTCGCTCGGCCGCAGGCTCGCAGGCATTCAGCTATCTACAGAATAGGGAGGCAATGGTGATTTCCGAGCATGCCCAAGGCATGTGCCCACCGACTTTCCCCAATCATATAGGAGGTCACTGGGGGCCCGTTTTTTTCGTCTGTCAGGGAGATATTCAGTGTCAAAAACTCTCATTTTCCTTAGAAAGCGGTTGCCCTTGTTGAACTTTGCGCCCACTCGACTAAAACTCTGGCGCTATCAAAGCTGATTTTTTAAAATTCCACTAGAGTGCCCCATCTATCGTGCGCGACGTTGTCCCAATCCGAAGTGCGATTCTCAGTGTCAGCGACAAGCTAGGAATCACTGATCTAGCTGCTGGACTTCAACGTGCCGGCGTCCAACTGTTTAGCACGGGAGGAACTCGTCGCCACCTGGAGCAATCAGGCATCACCGTTCGTGATGTTTCGGATTACACCGGTTTTCCCGAAATGCTGGACGGGCGACTGAAAACGCTGCATCCCAAAATATTTGGTGGCATCTTGGCCATCCGCAGCGACGATGAACATGTGGAGTCGATGCGAAAGCATGAGATGGAGGCGATTGATCTTGTGGTGGTGAACCTCTATCCGTTTTCAGCGACTGCTGCGAAAGTCGGCTCGACCCACGAAGAGGTCGTTGAACAAATCGACATTGGCGGTCCAAGTCTTGTCCGCGCCGCCGCGAAGAATCACGTCGACGTCGCTGTCGCAACCAGTCCCGAGCAGTACGGCGAGATTTTAAGCATGCTTGAAACGCTCGGCGGAACGACTCTTGCGCTTCGAAAACAATTAGCCTATGAAGCGTTTGAACATACCGCGGCGTATGATCGCGGTATTGCTGACTATCTGGGCGGAGACTCCATCTCGCGGGATTTCCCAGCGACCATCAACTTTTCGCTGCGACGAAAGATGCAGCTCCGTTACGGTGAAAATCCTCACCAACGTGCCGCGCTCTACAGTGACCCTCGCGAACATTCGGCAAACGTGGTCAACGCTCGCCAAATCAGTGGCAAGGAACTCTCCTATAACAACCTGCTTGACCTTGATGCGGCATTAGAAATCGTTCGCGGTTGCACCTTGCCGGCCTGCTCGGTCATCAAGCACAACAATCCATGTGGTGCGGCAACGGCAGAGAAGCTTGCTCGGGCTTGTCGCAAGGCACTCGCTGGAGACCCCCTGAGCGCCTTTGGATCGGTACTTGGTTTCAATCGCACTTTGGATGTGCAGACAGCAGAAGTCCTTTGTGAACCCGGTTTGTTTATTGAAGCCATCGTCGCCCCGGACTTCGAGGCTGCAGCGGTCGGCTTGCTCACTTCGAAACCGAAGTGGCGAGAAAATGTTCGTTTGATGCAAGTCGGACGACTTGATGACGCTAGCTCGGCGCTTCAGCGCCGATTCATCAGTGGCGGCGTGTTGATGCAAGATGCGGATCGGATGCCGTCGGCTCCGCTGCAATGGAAAACTGTCACTGATACCGAGGTCGCTGACGCGCTCTGGGATGATGTTGCGTTTGCCTGGGATATGGTTCGATATGTGAAGAGCAATGCGATCGTGTTAGGCAAAGACACCTCGCTTGTTGGCGTTGGTGCCGGTCAAATGAGCCGTGTGGACAGTGTGGAGATTGCGATCGATAAGGCGGGGGACCGTGCACGCGGTTCTGTCCTTGCATCGGATGCATTCTTTCCGTTTGCCGACTCAATCGCGGCAGCAGCCGAAGCGGGAATTGTCGCGATCATTCAGCCGGGTGGCTCCAAACGTGACGATGATGTCATCGAAGCGTGCGACAAGCATGACATCCCGATGATATTCACCGGACGCAGGCACTTTAAGCATTAGCCGATTCTTGAAGGCTTGCACTCTTTAAGGCTTGCACTCTTTAAGGACTGAACGTGGCGACCATTCTTGACGAAATCGTCTCAAAAACGCGGCAAACGATAGACCGCGACAAGTCGGCAATGCCTGCGAACGAACTCCGTTCGCAACTTCGGGACTTGCCTCCTTGCCATGACTTTCACGCGGCACTGGAAAAGACAGCGCATGTTCGTCTGATTGCCGAAGTCAAAAAAGCTAGCCCATCTGCAGGTTTGATTCGGAAAGATTTTGACCCGGTTGCTATCGCCAGGACTTATCAGCAGGCCGGAGCGGCATGCATCAGCGTCCTTACAGACGAGCCGTTCTTTCAAGGTTGCTTGAATTACCTAAGCGACATTCGCGCTGCCGTGCCATTACCGTTGCTGCGCAAAGACTTCATTGTCGACGTCTATCAACTGCTTCAAGCGAGGGTTGCCGGGGCCGACTGCGCATTGCTGATTGCGGAATGCTTGACCCCTGCAGAGCTTACTCAGCTTCATCAAGAAGCGGCCGAGATTGGTTTACAAACGCTGATCGAGCTTTACGACATCGAAAACCTCGATGCAGTGCTTGACACGGGAAACGCTTTAATAGGTGTCAATAATCGCGATCTGCGAACCTTTGTTGTGGACCTCGAGCATACGATTCGTTTGCGCAAACAAATCCCGTCGGATCGATTGGTTGTCGGGGAAAGCGGAATCGCCACTTACGATGATGTAATGATGCTTGCCCGCGGCGGAGTGAAGGCGATATTGGTCGGTGAATCACTGATGCGTAAAGCAGATATTTTAACAGCTGTTCGCGATCTCCTTCGCGACCAACTACATTAAGCTCCATGTTTGGATGCTTCATTCCTAGTTTGTGTTGCCTATCGCTATGTTCTCAAGCTGGTCCCTAGGTCATCGTGGCCTAGCCGCCGCCGCGTTTCTGATGCTGACGTTGGGCTTATACGCCACTGCAGCAAGAATCATTTATAAATATCAAACCCCGGGTCCACCGGACCCGATCAATGAGGGTTATTGTGATTTTCATAATGGGATCTATTTTCCTTCCAAAGCGATGGTGGAAGGAATCAGTCCCTACGGGGCAAGGTACGCCAATGAGTTTCCGGTCGCGCGCCAGATACCGTTTTTCTCTCCGTCGATAGTCGCACTCCATGCCCCCCTGGCTCTTTTGCCTTTGCGCCTCGCGGAAGTGGCATACTTTGCTGCTATGTTAGCGATGGCATTGGCTATCTCGATGCAAAGCATCACAGCGTCAGGTCTAGAAAAGCGGTGGGACTTAGCGCTAGTGGTGGCCGCAGCCATCGTATTTTCTCGCGCCGGCCACGTTACCTTTTTCAACGGCTATTTCACGTTTGAATTGGTTCTCGCGACGATCATCGCGGTTCGTTACGCCCCATCGCGGCCAGTTTTGGCGGGCATCGCGCTGCTCGTGATCTCTGCAAAGCCGACCTACGTTTTGCCGCTTGGTTTATTGATGCTTGCTCGTGGGAATGTCCGAGCGCTGATTTACGGCGCGACACTTTCGATCGCTGGCGCAGCACTACCATTCATTTGGCTTGCGTGGAACGAAGGAAACGGCAATGTTGTTGACGGTATCACGGTGATCAAACAGCAAATCATCGATTCGCAAGCGGTCCATCATCTGGAACCCAATGAGTTGCCCGTACGCTCATGGACGCGAATCGATCTCTTCGCGATCATCGCGAAATGGACAGAGCAGGACCCGAGCGACGTACTCCATCTAGGTGTCATGATGCTCGTGCTGCTCATTCCAATGATGATTCTGTTCAGACTCGCGCGCGACGGGATCGATGACAATGTGGCGGGTTTTACTGGTGCCCTCATCATGACTTCCATGATCGTTGGCCTGTATCGCCAATCCTATGACGCACTCCTTTTAACACCGCCAATTTTGGGTGCACTGGCAGGACGAGTAGGTGTTTGGCAGTCGTTAAGCAAACGATCACAGCTCATCGTGGCATTAGTGATGCTTTTTCCAGCCTATAATTATCTTTCTACCCAGATGATACTGGGCCGTTTTGAACTGCCTCCGGTTTGGATCCGACTGGTGACAAGTGTCAATGCGGTGGTAATGGCCGGCCTGCTCATCTGGCTGATTTTTTTGTTCCGCAGAGTACGGAACGGCGCGCTGCCTCCCTATTCGTAGTTTCACCGCTAGAAAGCGCGCCAAAAACGTCTCTCCCTGAGGGTGTCGCCCTGGCAAGCGTGGGTTTTATGATTACGCTGGGTTGATGTTTTAACCGGACTATTAGCCCTGGTTTGGAGGCATGCGTGAAGAGGTGCCTGCAGTCGCGTTTACTTTTGCTTTGGTGCCTGAGGATTGTTGTGACCCCAAAAAGAGTTGATCGAAATACGGAATTAGAACTCGAGCCGAAAGAATCGGTTTCGGCCCAACGAAATTCTCACCGATTTCGCCCTGCGCGGGTCTTGGTAACACTCCCTGCCTTCAACGAAGAAGAGTCGCTTCCAGAACTATTGGAACGGATTGGCGAATCGTTTGCTGATTCGAAACTGCCTTATGAAATTGTGATCGTCAACGATGGCAGCAAGGATTCAACAGCGCAGGTGATCGAACAGTTCGCACTTCAGATGCCCATTCACTTTGTTAACCACCCCGTAAACCAAGGGCTCGGGATTACTATCCGCGACGGCCTTCGTGAGGCGCTTGAGCGAGCGGAAGAGCGCGACATCATCGTGACCATGGATGCCGACAATACACATCCGCCTGGGCTCATTCCCCACATGGTGCAACTGATTCATGAAGGATGCGATGTAGTGATTGCATCACGTTTTGAAAATGGAGGCTCCGTCACAGGCGTTCCCTTCAATCGTCATCTGCTTAGCTTTGGAGCAAGAGTTTTGTTCACGATGCTTTTCCCAACGAAAGGCGTCCGAGACTTCACCTCTGGCTATCGTGCCTACCGCGTGTCAGTGATTCGTGAAGCTTTTGAAAAGTACGGTGACAACTTTGTCGGAGAGACGGGTTTCTCCTGTATGGCTGACATACTTCTCAAGCTGCGAAAGCAAGGGTGCGTGTTTGGTGAAGCCCCGTTGCGATTGCGATATGACCTCAAGGGTGGCGAGAGTAAAATGAAAGTATTCAATACCATTTGGTTGACCTTAAAGTTGCTTGGACGTCAGCGTTTTTCGGCCTGATCGACTATGGCATCTGATAAGCCGTCCACGGTAAAGAAAGCAAATTGGCTCGTCGTCGGAAGTGGCGTCATGGGTCTAAAGGTTGCTCGCGACCTTCAAGCAAAAGGACAATCAGTCACGGTTTGCGAAGCCGCACCAACGCTCGGAGGCCTGACTAGCGCTTGGCGTTTGGGAGACGTCACTTGGGATCGCTTTTACCATGTCACTTTGCTCAGTGACTCGTTGCTCCGCGAATTGCTGACGGAACTTGGGCTTGAGCAGGAGATGCGTTGGGTCGAGACTAAAACTGGGTTCTTCAGTGACGGCAAGTTGATCTCCATGAGCAACACGGCCGAGTTCCTTAAGTTTCCGCCACTCAATCTCGTCCAAAAATTGCGACTTGGCGGCACCATTTTCTACGGTTCACGAATTCGCAATTGGCGACGCCTCGAACGAATCAGCGTCGAGAAATGGCTTCGGCGATGGTCTGGAAACGGAGTCTTCGAAAAAGTTTGGCTCCCACTACTCAAAGCAAAACTAGGGGACTCTTACAAACAATCCTCGGCCGCGTTCATTTGGGCACACACGGCGCGGATGTATAAAGCGCGTCGCAGTGGAATGAAGACGGAAATGTTTGGTTATGTACCCGGGGGATATGCGAGAATCGTTGATACCCTGCAAAGATTTTTGAGTGATCGCAAGGTGCGTTTCCTTGCCGGTCATCCAGTTGAATCGATCGTCAAGTGTGATGGCAATCGCTTACGCGTCAGTTTTGGCAATGGAAATTCCGAGACTTTCGATAATGTTGTCTTAACAGTCCCTTCGCCATTGATCGCTAAAATTTGTCAATCGATCCTGACGGAAGATGAACACAACCGGCTTTCCGGCATCCGATATCTCGGCGTCGTTTGCGCGTCGCTATTACTCAACCGCTCGATCAGCCCCTACTACGTGACGAACATCATTGACACCTGGGTTCCGCTGACGGCGGTGATTGAGATGTCCACGATCGTTGATCCAGTAAAAGAACTTTGCGGGTATCACCTTGTGTATTTGCCGAAGTACATGCCAGACGATCATCCCGGACATAGTATCACCGACGAAGAGTACAAAGAAACATGCTTATCGACGCTTGAAAAGATGCATCCTCATTTTTCACGAAAAGATGTTGTCGACTTTAAAATTTCCCGCGCACGATACGTTGCCGCGCTGCAGACGATTCGATACAGCGAACGCCTACCACCGATCGTCACATCTGTCCCAGGTCTTTATGCCCTCAATAGCGCACACATTTTGAAGGGAAACTTGAATGTCAACGAAACGATTGATTTGGCGCAAGAAAAGTTCCGAGAGGAAGTTTGGCCAGACTTCGAAAAGCGAAACTCCTAACTGCCGCCGATATTCAAACTTTGAATCGAGTCTCTAAAAACGGCGCTCGATCGCAATTCTTCGGCTATGGTACAAATGGTCAGAGGCGGCCGTGAATGGACGGCCGTGCATGGGCGACCGTGCATGAGGGTACAAAAGCAATCACACTAGCTGCCCACTGCGTCAGATCCAGGCGCGCCCTCTTGGATCGATGATTTTTCCTGGGGCAACGCGATGTTCTGTTCACTAGGTAGTCGCTCGATAACCATAATCTTTTGCCATATTTTACGGCTCAAGTCATTGCACAATGTCTCCACTTCGCTGACGGATTCCAAGGCGACTGCGTCATCGAAACGTTGGACGTAAAGGGCGGCGATCTTACCCGTAAGAGACAACATCTCACTACAGTAATCGAGGTAGCGATTAAGTTCAAAAGGAGTCATCTGCTGCTTTGGCGATGAATCGGTAGCTTTCCATCCCCGTAAAAGTCGTTCTGGATCCTTCGTTAGCTGATGCATATCAATAATATGTGCGATCGATCGCAGTTCGTGAATGGCGATCAAAGCACGGCCACGCTTGATGCGGTTCTCAAGGTTCAACAAGAAAAAGAGTACCGCACCGAAGAGGACTGCCTCGTTAGTCCCTGTGTCCAATACCTGCATGAGTTCGGGAAGATCAAGACTCTTCAATCGAAAGATGATCGCCAGGATAGCGCCTACAAATAAAATCGCCAATAAGACCGCAATCAACAGGCTGCTTATACGAATCCAGGCAACGGGGCGACCGATCCATTCGCTTCGTTGGCTTGCCAACTGAGCAACACGCAGCAACTGTTCACACAATCCCAACAATCCTGACTTCGGAAACCTCGCTTCGATGCGATGATTTAGTCGTACGATCGTTTCAATGAGCTTATCGGCTCGTAATACTAGTTCAGCCATGAGTGCCTATTTTTTCCTGCGGATCGTGCCCAGTCGAATCGTTGCGCGATAGGGACAGCGTAAAATAGTTGCGGCACTTCGCAAAGTACGTCGTTTGCGATTCCCTTTTTCAAGAACAAAAGTATCCCCACCTTACAGTCCCGCTCGATTCCGCCGCTCTGACTTACCTTCATTTAGATGTTGAAACTTCGCGCGATTAAGTCGTTTGGATGATGCCGCGCCAACGTCGCCCACGGCTTTGTGGTCCAGCATCCAAAGTCGTGTACAATCGAGCGAATTCATGGCAGCGTTCTAAGTCTTTTCAAAGGTCGATCCAGAATTAGCAAAATGAAGCAGATCGCATTAGCGTTTTGCGTGCTTTTGAGCTTACAGGTTGCGTCGGCATACTCCCAGAATCCCGAGGCGATGCCCCTGGTTCGTTTTACCGAAGATGTCGAGCCAATCTTTGTAAGATCTTGCACGAAATGCCACGGTTCATTGCGACAGGAAAGTAACTATCGGCTCGATCATCGAGTCCTCGCAATAGCAGGCGGAGCAAGCGATGCGCCAAGTATTGTCCCCTTTAAAAGCGACGACAGCCCATTGATCCAGTACGTCTCGGGTCAAGTCGATGGAATGTTGATGCCCCCGCGGGGCAGTCGATTGACAAGTGCCGAGATTAACGTCCTGCGTTTGTGGATCGATCAAGGCGCCGTTGGGCCTGACTCATCGACATTCACTGCCAACGAAAATCAGCAATGGTGGTCAATACGGCCTCTTGTAAGGCCACCTGCGCCAGTTGTGCTCGATGGTGAAAATGTCATCGACGCATTCATTCGCGATCGGCTGAACGCGGTAGGACTTTCTCCGTCCCCGCCTGCAAGCCGAGAAGTCCTCCTTCGCCGAGTGTATTTTGATCTGATTGGACTCCCTCCGAATCCAGACGAATGCGAGTCGTTCATGACGGACTCCGGTCCACTCGCTTATGAACGATTGGTGGATCGCCTATTGGCGTCTCCGCGCTATGGTGAACGTTGGGCACGATACTGGATGGACGCTGCACACTTTGCCGAGACACATGGCCACGATCAAGATCGGATTCGCGAAAATGCATGGCCTTATCGCGATTATTTGATCGATGCTTTTAACCATGACACTCCTTACGGCCAATTCGTGTGCGAGCAGCTTGCGGCAGATGCAATTCCGCAGGGCGTCACGTCCAAAATCGCTGCTCTTGGTTTTCTAGCAGCCGGACCGTGGGACGAAAGCACCTTACGCGATATTCGCGAGGATACGTTGGATCGTCAAATTGGTCGTTACATTGATCGAGACGACATGCTGACCAACGTGATGACAAATTTTACGAGCCTTACGGTTCATTGCGCGCGCTGTCACGACCACAAGTTCGATCCCATTTCACAATCGGACTACTATTCCCTGCAAGCTGTATTCGCCGGCGTTGAGCGAGCCAATCGCAGTTTTGATTTTGACCCTTCCATTGAACAGCGGCGACAAAAGCTTCGCAATCGAATCAAGCAACTCGACACGCTAGACTCGTCCTTCGTTGAAGAACTGCTCGGCCCCGAGTCACAGCAGGCACTTGTTGACTGGGAGCTCTCGAACAAGGCCGGGCGTGTTGACTGGCTTTTATTCCAGCCAACAACCGTCACGGCTATCAACGGAAGTGAGCTGACTTATCAACATGATGGTTCGTATCTCGCGAGCGGCGAACGTCCAGAACGTGATACTTACGAATTATCCGGTGTCGCTAACCTATCAGCGATCACAGGGATTCGTCTGGAGCTACTCACTGACAAGGCTTTGCCCTTCCAAGGACCGGGACGGCAGGATAATGGGAATCTGCATTTATCGGAATTTGAGATTGATTTCGGTGGCGATAATCATGTCCAGGTATCGCGCGCCCTGTCTGACTTTGATCAGGACGGATGGGGTGTGCAGCGAGCCGTCGACGGCAAAACGGAAACGGCTTGGGGCATTTATCCGCAAGTTGGTAAATCCCATGAAGCAATCTTCGAATTCGCTAATGCCATACCGATTCGATCAAACACGCCGATTTCCATTCGGTTAAAACAACTTCATGGCGGCGGGCATTTGATCGGACGTTTTCGCGTTTCGGTCACCTCCGATCAACTTCCACTGTCACCCAGTGTGCTACCGACGAATATCGAAGCCATCCTCGCCACTGACATTCAATCGCGAAGTAAAGAACAACGAATCGAGTTGGCAGTTCATTTCGAACGTGAGCGTTTGTCGCGCGAGCTTGATGCGTTACCGAAACCAAGCTTGGTCTATGCGGCAGCAGCCGACTTCGAGCCCGACGGCTCACTGGTCCCGCCAACAGGCCCACGACCAATTCATCGCCTCGAACGCGGCGATATTCGCTCACCAAAAGAATTGGCTATTCCTGGAGCTTTAACATGCATTAGCGCCTTACCCGCAAGATTCCAGGTGGATTCAATGTCGCCTGAGTCGGCAAGGCGAGCAGCGTTGGCGAAGTGGTTGGTACACAAAGACAATCCGTTGATTTGGCGATCGATCGTCAATCGAATTTGGCAGCATCATTTCGGGCGTGGCATCGTTGATACCGCAAACGATTTCGGAAAGTTAGGTTCGCAGCCGACTCATCCGGAGTTGTTGGACTGGTTGGCGACCGACTTCCGCGACTCGGGACAGTCGATAAAAAAGCTTCATCGATCCATTCTGTTAAGCAACACGTACCGACAAAGTTCACGCACTACGGAGGTTAACCTTCAGGGTAATGCGGAACGACGCGACGATGACTCGGTGAGGGTGGATTCGGATAATCGCTTGTTATGGCGAATGAATCGCACTCGCCTTGATGCCGAATGCATTCGGGACGCGATGCTATCGATATCCGGTCAGCTCGATTCACGAATGGGTGGCCCAAGCGATCGGCAATTTGATCTGAAGCCAGGACGTCACGTGACTCCAGTGGTCGACTATGGTCTATTCGATCTGGACAGTTCCGCAGCGAGGCGGCGAAGCGTCTACCGATTCTTGTTTCGTACGCTACCCGATCCTTTTATGGAAGCGCTCGATTGTCCGGCTGGTGATCAGATTGTTTCTGTACGAGCCAATAGCGTCACTGTCCAGCAGGCTCTTGCGCTGTGGAACGATTCGTTTGTGCTGAGGATGTCGGAGATTTGGGCGGACAAATTGCAACTGCAAAAAGGCGACAGTTCTCAGCATGTCACGAAAGCGATTGTTGAAGCTTTTTGTCGAAATCCACAACAGCCCGAGCTTGACCGTTTTATCCGCTATGCAGAAAAACACGGATTGGCAAACCTTTGTCGTTTGTTGTTGAACACGAATGAATTCATCTTTGTTGACTGAGCGCCCACTTATGATTTCTCGAAGATCGCTGCTACAGAATTGCGGCTACGGGCTGGGTGGAATCGCACTTTTCCAATTGCTGGGTGACGAAGGCACTTTTGGCGCTTCGAACCTATCGCGGGGAATGGGAGGCCTTCATCATGCTGCTAAGGCAAACCGCGTCATTCAGTTGTTTATGAATGGTGGCGCCAGTCAAATGGATTTATTGGACTACAAGCCAATGCTACAGGATCGACATGGACAAAAGTTCGAACCATCGACCGAAAGTCGAATCGAAGCAGCGACAAGTGTGCCAGGAAACATCTTGGGCTCGCCTTTCTCCTTCGCAAAGCATGGTGACTGTGGGCGTTGGGTGAGTTCCCTTATGCCGAATTTGGCGAAGCATGTGGATGACATCGCTGTCTTGCTCTCCATGACTTCCCGTACGAATGTTCATGGTCCAGCAAGCTACTTGATGAATACCGGCTTTCAGTTGCCCGGTTTTCCATGCCTTGGTGCATGGGTTAGTTATGGACTGGGGAACATCAATGAAAATCTTCCAGCATTTATCGTTTTGCCGGACGGTCGTGGTTTGCCTTACAACCAACGAGGGAATTTTAGTTCAGGTTTTTTACCAGTGACGCATCAAGGAACGATGATTCAAGCGAATCTGGCGGAGCCATTGCACGGATTGAGAGCACCGTCCAGTGCAAGGTTTATCACCCCGGAATCGGAACGCGATGGGCTGTTGCTGCTTGCAGAAACCAATCGCGCCAGCTTGGCACACCATGATTTCGATCCACGAATGGAATCTCGTATCCGTGCTTATGAACTTGCCGCTAAGTTACAACTGAGTGCACCCGAGGTCTTTGATTTGAGTCAGGAGAGTGCGGCAACCCACACCGCCTATGGACTCGACAATCCCACCACCGAAGATTTTGGGCGGCGATGTTTGTTAGCGAGGCGTATGATCGAACGAGGAGTGAGAATGGTTCAAGTGTGGAGTGGCGCCAATGGGCCAACTGGCAATTGGGATAACCACTCGAGTATCATCAATGAGTTGCCTCCGATGACGGCAGCCACCGATAAGCCGACCGCAGCACTGTTGTCTGACTTGAAAGCGCGCGGTCTGTTTGATGATACGCTTCTGCTTTGGAATACCGAATTTGGGCGAATGCCGTTTTCGCAAGGAAGTGAGGGGCGCGATCACAACGGAAGTGCAGGAATCGGCTGGATGGCAGGTGCAGGCGTGCGCCCTGGCGTGGCAGTCGGCGAAACGGACGAATGGTCTTGGAAAGCGGTAAAGGAACCTGTCACTAACTATGATTTTCATGCCACTGTCTTGCAATTGCTAGGCATCGATCATGAACGACTTGTCTATCAACACAACGGCGCGGATCGCCGACTAACCGACGTTCATGGTCACGTCATTCATTCGCTGTTGTCATAGACTATTTTTTTGCTCAATCCCACGCATCGCCCACATGAGTTGTGGCCTGCAAGATTAAAATTTTGCCTTCAACTGTTTGCGCGACGTGCAATCAAGCGAGGAGCCCGTCGACGACGGTACCGGAAACGTCGGTTAATCGGTAATCGCGTCCTTCGTGTCGATAGGTAAGCTTTTTGTGATCGACGCCCAATTGATGGAGCAGCGTCGCATGTAAGTCGTGTACGTGAACACCATCGCGAGTGATGTTGTATCCAAATTCATCCGTCTCGCCGTGTACGTAGCCTCTCTTCAATCCTCCGCCAGCCATCCAAATCGTAAAACAACGCGGATGATGATCACGACCAAAATCCGTTGGCTTTATCTCGCCTTGACTATAAGCCGTTCTCCCAAACTCGCCTCCCCATACCACGATCGTATCCTCGAGGAGGCCACGACGTTTGAGATCAAGTACCAACGCTGCGGCCCCTTGATCCGTTTCCTTACACTTCGTCGGCAAGCCACCGGGCAATCCGCCATGATGGTCCCAATCGCGATGACAAAGCTGAATGAACCGAACACCACGCTCAGCCAATCGTCGTGCGAGCAAGCAGTTGTTCGCAAAGGAGGGCCTGCCGGGTGTGGCGCCGTATAAATCAAGTGTTTCCTGAGACTCCCGCGAGATGTCGGTCAATTCGGGTACGCTTGTTTGCATTCGGAATGCCAATTCATAATTCTCTATCTGCGCTGTGATCGCTGGGTCTCCCAAATCGTTGAAAGCTAAACGATTCAGCTCGTTCGTCGCGTCCATCAACTGTCGCCGAGTCTGACTACTCACCCCAGGAGGATTCGAGACGAACAACACTGGATCACCGGCATTGCGGAACTGAACGCCACCATATTGCGCCGGTAAAAAACCACTTCCCCAATAGCGTGTTTGCAGGGTTTGGCCGCCGCCGCCGCTTGTCAAAACAACGAACGAAGGTAAATCCGAATTGTCGTTGCCCATGCCGTACGCTAACCAGGCGCCCATCGTGGGCCGACCCGGCTGTTGGTTACCCGTTGCGAAGAACGTTACGGCAGGGTCATGGTTGATCGGATCGGTATGAAGCGAACGGATGAACGTGCAATCGTCCACAACCTTGGAGAGATTCGGTAGCAATTCAGAAAGATCCATTCCCGCGGAGCCGTACTTCGCAAATTTGAATGGCGAACCAACGCAAAGAAGATTTGATTGACCACTTGTCATGGTCGTGATTCGCTGGCCATTTCGCACACTGTCGGGCAGGTCCTTGCCCATGAATTCCGTCAACTTCGGCTTGGGATCGAACAAATCAAGTTGCGATGGCGCGCCCGACATGAACAAATAGATGATCCGCTTCGCCTTGGGCGCGAAGTGAAGTTGCTTCATTTCACCCGAAACCGAGGGAATAGGCGTACTCGGTCGAGTAAGATCAGACGGAAGGTTAGCGTTGGTTGCCGCAAGCGACTGGCCGTTTAACAGCGAAGCAAGTGCAAACGCTCCCATTCCCGTCGAACTCCTTTCGAGAAAGCTACGTCGATGGAGCGCAAATTGAATCTTTTGTTGAATGTCCATAGCAAGTCTACGTCAGGCAAAAGGTCTAGTTTGAAATCGTTTCGTTGAGATTAAGGATAACATTGCTGAGCGCGGTCCAAGCGGCCAGTTCGCTATCGTCAAGCGTAGGAGGCTTGGGAAGATCTCCGACGGCCACAAAGCGTTTTGCTGCGTCAATATCAATGCGGTAATGCGCGAGCTGTTGTTCGAGAGTTCGATTCAAGATGGAATGCTCCGAATCCGTGGGATTGCGTGCGAGCGCAAGCCGCCATGCAAGCTGGGTTCGCGCCGAGTCCGTCAAATTCGGTTCTGCAAGGATTCGCTGGGCAAATGCCCTCGCCGCTTCAACAAAGACAGGGTCGTTCATCAACACGAGTGACTGTAAAGGCGTGCTAGTCTTTGCTCGTTGGGCGACACAGAACTCTCGAGTGGGGGCATCGAGTGTTATGAACGACGGGTAAACGGTTGAACGTCTCCAATAGACGTAAATTCCGCGGCGATAAAGATCTGCTCCGGTTGATTTGTCGTATCCATACCCACCCATTTCATTAATTTCCCAGGTCCCGTCAGGCTGAACTGGTTTGATGCTTTTCCCTCCAATCGAAGGATTAAGAATACCGGAGATCGCCAACGCATTATCGCGGATGATCTCAGCATCCAAACGCTGACGCGGCCCACGGGCCAACAAACGGTTCTCATGATCGCGAGCTAAGAGTTCAGGCGATACCTGCGTTGATTGCTGGTAAGTCGCACTCAGAACGATTTGTTTGATAACACGTTTCGTATCCCAGTCGCGAAGAAAGTCGGATGCAAGCCAATCCAGCAACTCCGGGTGACTTGGACGTTCACCCTGCGACCCAAAATCGTTGAGTGTTTTGACGATGCCGGTACCAAACAACATTGCCCACCAGCGATTCATAGTGACTCGTGCCGTGAGCGGATGATTGGGTGCGACCAGCCATTTGGCTAAGTGAAGGCGGTTGAGCGGTGCCCCGTCCGGTTGAGGCGATATCTGAGGCAGGAAAGCAGGGACGGAAGCACTGACCTTTTCACCGTCCTGATCGTAGTTACCCCGCACTTTGATAAAGGTATCGCGAGGCGTTGCCATTTCGGACATTACCATGGTATTCGGTATGGAAGCGGCAAAATCATCCTTTGCTTTGCGCAGGTCCACGACGGATTTTTGCACAATCGCAAGTTCCGGCACCTGAGACTGCTGAAAATACTTCGCGATCTGTTCTTTCTGTTTATCGGTCCGTTGGTCATTGGGCGTGGAGACGAGCTTTATCATTTCGGATGTGTTGAAGGCAGCGATGTCTCCTCCGCTTAGCGCGCGATCGTAAACATGCACATCGTCAACTCGTCCGCGAAATGCAACACTGGCCGAACTTCGCCGGCCGATACTAAACGGCGTGCCTGATCGAATGGAACCTTTGAGCTGGTCAACCTTGATCGACGTCTTTGCCAACAATCCATTCACATAAAGCTGCACGCCAGCGGCCTTCCCCGACCCATCGTAGGTAAAGGCAACATGGGTGAAAACATTCGCGGGCAGGTCTTCATCTGCTTGAATGTGGATGACGTCGTCAGGCCAGCGGTGAATCAAATGCACACTTGGCCGAAGTCCGTGAAACTCTAGGTCCCAACCTCGCGCCCCATCGGCGTCGTTCATCTTTCCAAACGGTGCGCCTCCTTCAGGCGTCACCATCAGATACGACGCGACACTAAACGGCTGCTCCTTCTCAAAGTCAAACTGCTCCCCGTACTCGAACCAGCCGACCGACCCTGCCTTAAAGCTTTTTCCTACCGCTCCCTCGTCAAACTGAATATCACCCTGTGGCAGCGCTACCAGATCCGTTCCGTCCGCATTCTTACCATTGCCATTTTCGTCCAGGGTAAACAGCACCGTCGGTGGTGGCAGCTTTACGTCTGCATTGTTTGCAACAAATGCTTGCTCCCAAGATGATTGTTTTTCGGTAAGCGTCTTCATTAACTCAGAAAGCTTCAACTCCGCCGCGGCGAATTCCTCATCGTTCTGCTTAAGCTTTGCTTTTTGCATGTCGCTCGGCACGCTGAGAAATGGCTGAGGATTCCGATCTCGAACACCATCTTTTCCGTTTTCAGGAACGTTGTTGAAAAACGCATACAAAGCGTAGAAATCTTTTTGCGTGATCGGATCGTATTTATGATCGTGGCACTGAGCGCAGGCGACCGTCATTCCGAGCCAACTGACTCCAGTCGTTGCGATTCGGTCAACGACATAAAGATTACGATACTCCGCATCGATTAGACCGCCCTCATCGCTAGTCATCACGTTGCGATGAAATCCACTGGCAATTTTTTGGTCGATCGTCGCATCGGGAAGAAGGTCACCCGCCAATTGCTCAATGGTGAACTGGTCGAACGGTAAATTCTGATTGAACGCATGGATCACCCACTCACGCCAAAGCCACATGTCTCGCAGAGAGTCATTGTGATACCCGCTTGTATCTCCGTACCTCGCCAGATCAAGCCACGGCAAAGCGAGTCTCTCGCCAAAATGCTGACTTCCCAGCAGACGATCGACAACTCGCTCGAATGCCGACGGAGAATCATCGTTCAGGAAATCGTCAACTTCCTTGATTGTGGGAGGCAAGCCGGTGAGATCCAATGATGCACGTCGAATCAGACGTTCTTTGTCCTCGGGAGGCGACTGAGCGAGACCTTCTGAATGCAGCTTTGCCAGTACGAATTCGTCGATGGCGTTGTTGACCCTGTCGTCGGCCGTCGCGGCATGGGGGATCGATGGTGTCCGTATCGATTGAAAGGACCAATGGTCTGCCCACTGCGCTCCTTCCTCAATCCAGCGTTTGAGTGCAGCGATCTGTGCGGGCAAGAGCGGCTTACCGCTTTCAGCAGGCGGCATTAATTCACCTGAATCAGCGGACAAGATGCGACGCACCAGTTCGCTTTCCTCCGGCTTGCCGGCAATGACAGCGGTCGAGCCGGATTCAAGCGGACCGAATGCGGAGTCTTTTATGTCTAGCCGTAACCCAGCCTGCAGCTTACCGGCATCCGGCCCGTGGCATGTGTAGCAGTATTCCGACAGGATCGGCCGAATGTCCCGATCAAAATGGAGCTGCGGTATGCCGTTGGGCAATCCTTCGGGCGCTGGCTCGCTGCTCTGAAGCAAACCATTGGGGTAAGTCGAAATGACGAGCATCACCCATGTTTGGATCGCAATACGAAGGCCCATTGAGCGCGAATTGGCAACAAGATGCATGGGATTTCACCGCTAGAAGCGTGCAAGGGGTGGGGAGAAATCTGGCAGGGAGAACGGCTTAGGCAAAACGCTTACGGACGCTCAAGCAGGGTCGCTCCACGTCATTCGGTCGGGTACTAGGATAATCGAACTTGCCCATGGAGTGCACGCCACTTCCCTTGAAAACACTTTTCTAACCGTTCCCCATGCGGAGAATCGCATTCCATGACCCTTGTCACCCACAATGGTAAATGCGGTACCCGACCGGTCGATTAGCTCTGGCTTTGCCCTTGCCGATAGGCTGTCGTCATCGAACAACTGCGGCCAAAGCCCACTTCGAATGACATACCGCTCTCCTGACATAGCCCGCAAACCGTCTATGATCGAGCGTGTCCGGAGTACCATTCCTTCGTCCCTGCATGCTTCAATTCGTTGTGGGACGCTGCGATGGCCAGCACTAAACGTGGCTAGGACATGGAACCGGTAGGCCGTCGTCTCCAAGTCGTCTGCATTCGTCCAGCATCACGCTGACAGGCCCCATTTCGAACGGACCCGTCGACAAAACCAACGCAGTAGGCAAATTTGACCCAATCGACAGATCGGGCCCATCCTATGAGACGGCGGAAGAAAGTGGCTGATCCTTGTTTTGACGAGCCAGACGCCGAAGAGGCAGGAATGTTACCGCTGGTGCCCCAAATCGCCAACAATTTGTTCCAGCGGTAACAAGCCTACTCGATTAAGCGCGTCGTGCCCCGACATTGCTTGGTTTTGCCCCGAGTAGGCATTTTCCTGCCGTGATAGTATCGACCATAAAACGTCATGCCAACGTACGTACTTGTACCCAAATTGCCCCACTTCTTTTCGCGTGGGAAGCGGATCGATCGGTGCAATCCTTGCGAGCAGACGATCCAAAGGCGTTTCCGATCACCGTCCCTTTGGTCAAGCGAATCACCAGGCTAGACGCCCTGTCATGTTTCGCGTCACCGCTCGATCTTTCGGCATGTCGCGACGTTGTCAACGAAGCGCCAGCACATGTTTTCGGCTAGGGCGACCGTCCGGTCGCCTATTACGTCGAGCCACTACACCCCAATTTTTTTCGGGCGTAACTGTTCGGAACGAGAAACAACCTCGCCATTCATGGGTTCGTGAAAGCGTAAACGTTTTATCGGCTAACTCGTCCAATTGGCAAAGCGATACAACCATTGGGATATCGCCCTGAAGTCTGCCTTGAAGTCTGCACCTAGACGTTAATGGTGTGGCAAGAGGTAACGCCACGAAATGTTCCGCACCCCACCACTTCTGGGTGGGCGACCGCTACAATGTCACCACCATCGGAGACGTTTGTGTTTAAACCTGTAAAGCCAATTCCAACGCCACTGCTTCATCCTGGTTCCTCAGTAAACCATGCGAAAAGGCAACGGACAGCACCGGGTTCTATTTACCTCAAGCGGATCGAAGGCGAACATGCGTCGTCTTGTAATCGAAGATAAGTGTGTACCTATGACAAACAGCACAGGGCCGATTAAAAATGAATAACCTCGCCCAAAAAAACAAGGATTGCCCTAGCGCCGTACGCGGCGCGATCGTGAATCAATCATAAACGAACGTCACGACATCAAGAACCATAAAACAGCAGTGGATCAAACCACTAGTCCCGCCGATGCTTTAGTGCCATGAACTCAGTTCCATGTATTCGTATTGTTGAAGACGAGGCTCAAGTTCGCAACTTGCTTTTCCGATTGGCGACATCTTTCGGCTATTCGTCGAGAACTTTTTCCACAGCCGAGCAGTTTATCGAGGACGACGATGTATCGGAGCCAGGCTGTGTGCTTGTTGACCTGACTCTACCGGGGATGAATGGAGTGGAGCTGGTCAAGTGGATAAGCCAACAGTCATTGCCTTTGAGCTGCATCGTTGTGACCGGTTTTGGCGATATTCAGACGGCGGTACAGTGCTTAAAGGTTGGGGCGGTCGATTTTTTAGAGAAGCCAGTCGATTCGGAGGCGTTGCTAAAAACTTTAAACAACGCTATCTCCGCCGATGCGGCACAACGCACGACGTACCAGCGTGCGATTGATCTTAAGAACCAATTTGCGATGTTGACGGCGCGGGAACAACAAGTATTCACCTATCTCGCCGAGGGCCTCAGTTCAAAGCAAATCTCCTACCGACTCAAACTTTCCAGTAGAACAGTCGAAAAATATCGAGGGCAGGTGATGAAGAAACTTGGCTTCGATAGCTTGGCCGACCTGATCCGAGCGGCGGTCCAAATCGGACTTTGACTCTGAAACTATCCGAGAACCATTAGCCGCTTTGGCGCTAGCCGCGGGTCTCTTCGGTTTTCGGATAGGTTCTCAGACGGCAAAACCGGAACCTCGACTGATCAGTTTCGAGTTCGTAAACATGAAGATGGGAATTTGTAACTCAAAGCGTCAGTTTGAAAGGACCGAGGTCGTTGGACACGCGATAGTACAAAGAAGCGCGCTTCGTTTTTGAAATGATCCCCTGTTAGCGATTCAAATGGCTCTTGTGGATACCAACGAGCAGGTGAATTGCGTCATCGTTGAAAGTGGTCGATGAATCCCAACGAACAAGCAATCGATTATTCCGATAGGGACCAAAACGTAGGAGCGAATTCCGAAGAGGACGATAAAGCGAATGCGCGTTCCGTCCCAGAGCATAAGGGTGTTTTGTCCCCTGCATTGCTCACGGATTTTCAGGTCAAGCAAACGCAACTGGAGATCCAAAACAAGCAGCTCATCGCGACGCAAAAGTCGCTCGAAACCGCTCGTGGGCGATACCTTGATCTCTACGACTCCGCTCCGGTGGGTTACTTTACCGTCAACGAAGCGGGAGTGATTCTGGAGGCCAACTTGACCGTTGCCAAACTGTTGGATGTGGAACGCGATGCGATGGAAACAATGCCTTTCACTCGCTTCATTCTCGCGGAAGACCAGCATAAGTTTGTCCAGTTGCTTCATCAGGCGATCGCTGTGGCTGACTCGCCCCAGAATTCTGCCCCACCGTTATGTGAGCTTCGAATCCTACGTAACGACGATTCGCGTTGCTGGACAAAGTTGATCGCGACAAAGTCACCTTTCGAGGACGATTCGACGACCATACGAGTGGTACTCACTGATATTTCTGAACGCAGAAAAGCCGAATCTGCGCAGCGCGATAGTGAACAACGGTATCGTGCCATCTTCGAACAAGCTGCAGTAGGTTTCGCACGCCTTTCCACGGACGGCTGCTGGTTGGATGTAAACCAGCGATTGTGTGAGATAGTTGGATATTCGCGCGAGGAACTGCTGACCAAGACGTTTCAAGACATCACCTTTCCGGATGATCTGGTACCGGACCTGGAGTACGTCCGTCAGTTGTTAAGCGGCGAAATTAAAACGTACGCATTGGAGAAGCGATATCGCAGGAAGGATGGCGTCATCGTTTGGGTCAACCTGACGGTGTCTTTGGTACGGGAGCTTAACGGTGCACCTGGGTATTTCATCTCAGTAGTCGAGGACATCTCACAGAGAAAACGAGCTCAGTCGATCATGGACTGGCAGACAAAAGTGCTTCAAATGATTGCTCGCGGTCAGCCAGCGAGCGAGACATTGGCATTTTTAGTCAGGAAGATCGAAGAGACGGAAACAGGCATGTTTTGTTCGGTCCTGCGACTGGACGAGGATGGAAAACATCTAAGACACTGTGCAACCTATCGATTGCCTGAGTCCTATGCTCGCGCGATCGACGGCGGCGCCATCGGTCCGGTCGCCGGTTCATGTGGAACTGCGGTTTACCGTCGAGGACGTGTAATCGTTGAAGACATCGCCTCCGATCCACTTTGGGTCAACTATCGTGAGCTCGCCCTATCGCATGGGCTTCGAGCATGCTGGTCGATGCCTATTTGCGATGAAGACGGACGCGTCTTAGGAACCTTCGCGAATTATTATTCTGAGCCATGCCGTCCGACTGCCGAGCAATTGCACAACATTGAGCAAGCGACCAACCTTGCTGCGATCGCGTTGAGTAGCCAACGCAAGCAAGAGTCCCTTCGGGTCAGCGACCTCGCCCTCAAAGCTGTTTCCCAAGGTGTGCTGATCACCGGTCCCGATGGCCTTATCGTCTCCGCAAACTCATCTTTCACTGCGATTACCGGATACGGCGAGGCCGAATGTTTAGGGCTAGACTGCGAGTTTATTCAAGGTCCGCTGACCGATCCAATCACCGTCGAGGCGATGCGGACTGCGATCAGGACAGAATCTCATTTTTCTGGCGAGATCCTTAATTATCGCAAAGATGGCGCGACGTTCTGGAACGACCTCACCATCTCACCTGTGCGTGACTCGCTGGGGCAACTCACACACTTTATTGGAGTCGTGCGCGACACCACCGCGCGCAAGCAAGCGACAATCGATCTTCAGCGAAGCGAGATTCGTTACCGGCAACTGTTCGAATGCAATCCAAATCCAATGTGGGTTTACGATTTAGAAACCCTGGAATTCCTCGCGGTTAATACTGCGGCGATTGAGCATTACGGTTACTCGCATCGCGAATTCTTGTCGATGACCATCCATGATATTCGGCCGGACGAAGATCAGGAAAGACTAGCGATAAGCCTGCGACGGCAGACACCGAACTTTGATCGCTCTGGTATTTGGCGACACCGTCGCAAAGACGGTTCGATCATCGATGTCGAGATCACTTCTCACAAGCTTGAGTTTTCTGGCCGTAATGCGGAAATGGTACTGGCGCATGACATAACCCTCAGGCGACAAGCAGAGCGATCCCTTAAAGAAAGCGAGGCGCGTTACAGGGCGATCGTTCAACAGGCCCCATTGGGTATTGCCGAGGGAGAGCTTGAGGGCGACCATTTCCTCAGCCTGAATCAGCGCTATGCCGAAATCCTCGGCTATTCAGTAGCGGAATTGATGGAATTAACCTTCAGAGACTTTACCCATCCTGAGGATCTAGAAAGAGATCTGGACGAGATGCGCAAACTCGCTGCCGGGGAGATTCCGTTTTTCGCACTGGAAAAACGATACATTCGAAAAGACGGCGCTATCGTTTGGGTCCACCTGACCGTTGCGGCTCTGGGACCGCCCGGAAATAAGCCCACTGCATGTTTGGCAGTGATCGATGACATCACGGCTCGAAAAAATTCAGAATCCGCGTTATCTCAAAGCGAGAAGCGTTATCGAGCCATCATTGAAGCCGAGCCGGAGTGTGTAAAGGTCGTCAGCGCCGCAGGGGAATTGCTGGAAATGAACCCTGCTGGTCTTGCGATGTTAGAAGCAACTCATATCCGCGATATCCAGTCGCATGGCCTGCTCAAATTTATTTTGCCTCCGTATCAGGCAGCATTTGGAGCCCTGCATCAGAGTGCAATTGAAGGTAAAGGCGGTCTATTGGAATTTGAAGTCGTGGGACTGCAGGGTACACGACGTTGGCTTGAAACGCACACGGCGCCGCTGCCAGATGCGGATGGTCATATCACCAAGATGCTTGGCATCACTCGTGACATCACCGATCGAAAGGTGGCGGCCCAAGCACTGCAGCAAAAGGAGCAACGTCTGAGCTTTGTCTTAAACAACACTCCAGCTGTGATCTATACGAGTCGCGTTAGCGGTGATTACGGAGCGACTTACATAACAGATAACGTGCGTACGCAACTCGGTTACGAACCTGCTCAATTTATGGAAGACGCGTGGTTCTGGGTGAACGCGATTCACCCGGATGACGTGACGCGAGTCCTGGCTGATATGGCACAATTGTTTGAAAAAGGTCAACACACGCACGAATACCGATTCCGTCATGCGGATGGGACTTACCGCTGGATGCATGACGAATCGCAATTATTACTCGATGAAGAGGGAAACCCGTCGGAGATTATTGGATCGTGGATCGATATCACCGGGCGAAAGCAAGCGGAAAAGCGAGTACGGCGTCTCAACGCGGAGCTGGAGCAACGTGTCCTGGAGCGAACCTCTCAGTTGGAGGCGGCGAATAAAGAACTTGAAGCATTCAGCTATTCGGTTTCGCACGATTTACGAGCTCCGCTCCGCGGAATCGATGGCTATGTGCGCATCCTCCAGGAAGATTATGGAGATCGACTTGATGCGGAAGGCCATCGTTTGATTAGCGTCGTGAGTAATGAGGCCAAACGAATGGGGCGTTTGATCGACGATCTGCTTTCGTTTTCGCGCATGGGGCGGCAACTGCTCGACAACAACCCGATCGACATGACAGCGGTTGCGAAGGCCACTATGGATGACTTGCTAAATGCGAATCCCGCGCGTACGGTCCGCTTTGAACTCCACTCCCTACCGCCAGCACTCGGCGACCTGGCGATGATCCGTCAGGTCTTTGTTAATCTGATTGGGAATGCGTTCAAGTTCAGCCGACAACGATTGAATCCGGTGGTCGAGGTGGGTTTTATTGACAACGCGGGTGAGATCACCTACTACATCCGGGACAACGGCGCCGGCTTTGATTCTCGTTATGGTCACAAACTTTTTGGCGTATTTCAACGACTGCACACCGAAAAAGAGTATGAGGGAACGGGTATTGGACTCGCCCTTGTACAAAGAATCATTCATCGCCACGGCGGACGGGTGCGAGCCGAGGGAAAGCTCGATAGCGGGGCGACCTTTTATTTCACGTTGCCCACTCAAGTGAAAGTGAAACCATGAGTGTCCTCAATGAAGTAGAAATCCTCCTGGTGGAGGATAGTCCCTACGATGCCGAATTGACTTTGCGGGTGTTACGTAAACGCAATTTGGCTAACCACGTCGTTCATGTTAAGGACGGCCAGGAGGCGTTGGATTGGATTTTTGGAATGGGTGTCCATGCAACGCGGGATACAAATCAACATCCAAAATTCGTTCTGCTTGATTTGAAAATGCCCAAAGTCGACGGCCTGGAGGTTTTGCGAGCCATCCGCCAAGATGAACGCACACGCCTTCTGCCGGTTGTCGTGATGACTTCTTCTCAAGAACAGAGCGATCTCGTGGCGAGCTACCAATTAGGCGTCAATAGTTATGTTGTTAAACCATTGGACTTCGAATCTTTTTCCACGGCTGTCGCGGAGCTTGGTCACTACTGGTTGTTAGTGAACAAGACGCCAAGTTGAATTGAGTCAGTGACTTTATGGGTAGAACCTTACGAATCCTTTACCTTGAAGATAGTGAAACCGAGGCGGAACTCGTCCTTCGAGAATTGCGACGCGTCGGCTTCGAGCCAGAGTGCACGCGAGTAATCACTGAATCCCAATTTGTGGCGGGGCTTGACGGCTCCCCTGAACTGATCCTCGCCGATTACGCATTGCCTCAGTACGACGGATTAAGCGCCTTGTCGCGACTTTTAGAGCTTGGACTGGAAATCCCCTTCATCCTTATCTCCGGTACGTTGGGGGAAGAGGCTGCGGTTGCGGCGATTAAAAACGGCGCTGCCGACTATTTAATGAAGGATAGGCTTTCGCGTTTGGGGGCCGCCGTCGAACGCGCACTTACTGAGCAAAAATTAAAAGAGGAACGTAAACAAGCTCAGCTAGCCTTGCGTCAAAGCGAAGCGTGCCTTCGCATCGTCACCGGTCGAGCACGCGTCGGACTTGTCGTGTTCAATAGGGAGCACCGATACGTCTTCGCAAATGCAGCCTTTACGGAAATCTTCGGTTTGCCAAACGAGAATATCGCAGGCCAGCCTATTGCCGCGTTTCTCCCCACCGTTTACGAGCAGCGAATTCGTGTAAGTTTGGATCAAGTCTTTTCCGGAGCGCGTGTGGATTACGAGCTTCGCTTGCCGACCCCGGATGGCCCATTTCACTACGCAGTTAACTACGAGCCCGTCTTCGATGGTGCATCCATTACTAGTGTTGTCATGGTGGCGATGGATATCACAGCACTACGAAACACAGAGGAACAACTTCGTCAGTCTCAAAAAATGGAGGCGATTGGACAACTCGCCGGAGGTATCGCGCACGACTTCAACAATCTGTTGACGATTATCAGTGGCTACACAGATCTACTGCTTCAAACCCACACCCCATCCGATCAAGCCTGGGAACTCCTTGTCGAGATTGGCAATGCCAGCGACCGAGCGGCAGAACTCACTCGCAGCTTGCTCTCATTTAGTCATCGCCAGATACGAACCCCCGAGAACGTCGACCTTAATCAAGTGATTGTCGACACATTGAAGATGGTCCAGCGATCAATCGGCGAGGGAGTGAAAGTGGTCACCTCTCTCGACCCGCAACTGCAATCGGTATGGGTAGATCGCAGCGACATGTCTCAGATATTGTTAAATCTTTCTATCAACGCTCGTGATGCAATGCAGGGTGAGGGGCGGCTAGAAATCGGAACTCAAAATATCGACATCGGCCCGCGTGCTGCCGACTCGACATCTTGTGTTGAGCCAGGAAAATATGCGGTGCTCACCGTTTCCGATTCCGGGTGCGGCATGCCTGAAGAGGTCAAGCAGAAGATTTTTGAGCCGTTCTTTACTACCAAGCCTGTTGGGAAGGGAACGGGCTTGGGTCTCGCCATGGTGCATAGCATCGCGAGCCGATCCGGGGGTGGGATTGAGGTATCCAGCAGCGTCGGACAGGGTGCAACTTTCCGTATCTTTCTCCCACAATCGTCCACCGTATCGAGCGCATCCAGGTCCGTTTCCTAGGCGCGCCAACGATCCTCCGCGCTAGCTAAAGGCCGCCCCATGCAGTGCGTGAATTTCATCGCCAAGATGAAAGCATCGAGATACCCTACTTGGTCAGGCCCACACCCCGGACGATCAGCTTTTCCTTGATTTTGGCGGCAGAAAACCGATGGCGAGGCAGGCGAGCATCGCGATCCAGAAGATCCAGAATTCGGGTCGACTTAGATTATGGAAATCGACGACATGGGGATGTTCGGCCGAGTTAAATCCCCAATCGGCAAGCAGCTTGACTCCAATCGTTGTGACGAGCAGATAAGCAGCGGTTTCGAAACGTGGGAACTTTTCTAACAAACGAATGAAAATGGCCGCTGCAACGCGCATCAGCACGATACCCAAGATCCCACCAACCATTACCACCCAAAGCTTGGGATGCGGCGCACCTTTCATGTGTTCCGCTGGCGGGCTACCAACCAGTGCAATCGCCGCGAGGATCGAATCGACCGCAAAAGCAATATCAGTCAATTCGATGACGATGACGGTCATCCAAAAGTTTTTACCAACTCGCAACGTTTCGGAAGGTAGGGGGAGCCGTTCCTTCAAATCGATTAACTGTTGTTCCTCAGACAGTTCAGCTCCGGTAACGGAATCCACTAAGATCGGCTGCCCGTCTTCACCAATCGTGATCGTCTCATCAACTTCTTCTTTCGTCTGAAAGAAAAGGTGCTTCAGCGCGATGTACAACAGGTAACCACCGCCGATCAATTTCACAATCCGCCACTCTAGCAAGAAGCTTGCTGTGACAATCGCGGCAGACCGAAAGACAAAAGCCCCGACAAGGCCGTAAGTTAACGCCCGCTTTTGCTGCGACTTCGGCAACCGCTTGGCAAGCAATCCGAGAACGATTGCATTGTCAATCGAAAGAACGCCCTCGAAGAAGACCAGCAGGAGAACGACCAGTAAATCATGCGTACTGAACGTTTGCCCCCATACTCCAAGCGAAACGTCGGCTAGTAGTTGGATTTCAAAGATCATATTCGAAAAAATACAGTCGGCATTAGGGAAGGGTAGTTGTAGCTGCGCCGTGTTCGGCGCGATTGCCTAGGCTTCGATAATGGCTTCAAGTCACAAGCATGGGAACAACCTTCCAAGTGGTACCGATCGCGTGGGTGGTTAAAACGTCGCTGAGCGAGAAGTCAAAGGTTAAACGTTTCGTCCGCTTGATAGTGGCATGTTTATCCGGCAATACGAATCAAGCCGAGGCGGCATAAGTTGAAGAGCATAAAGTCAAGGATACACGTTAGGTGGATGTGGCGAAGGCTCGGTCCCAACTAGCTCGCTTTTCATAGACAGCTCCATCGGTGAGGAAGGTTGTAGAGAGTGTACTTCTTTGCTAGGAGCATAAAATTGCCAATTCTTTTGTAATATCAATCTCGCACCCCGACGAAACGACAAGAAAGACCACGTCCAACTCATGATGACAAATAGGCGGTTGCGAAAACCGGTAAGAAAATAGATGTGGACGACCAGCCAAGCGAGCCACGCTGGAAATCCGGTCAGTCGATACTTTCCCATTTCGGCGATTGCGCAGCTTCTGCCGATCGTTGCCATCTGCCCCTTGTCGACATAGTGGAATTCGGGACGGGGCTTCTGATCCAAATCGCTTTTAACAACTTTTGCAAAATGCCGGCCTTGTTGCATGGCCACAGGCGCAATTCCCGGAAGCGGTCGATTGTTTTCACCAACGAAACTACAGAGGTCACCTGCCGCGAACACTTCGGGATGCTCGGCAATCGACAAGTCTTTTTGAACGATAATTCTTCCTTGACGATCTCGTTCAAATCCATCTTGCTCGCTGATCTCCGATGCCTGAACACCAGCCGCCCACAAAACGGTAGCCGCATGGATGCGATCGCCTGAGACTTCCACACCGTTTTTATCAATGCGAGTGACGAGGCTATTCGTCCAGGTTTGAACGCCGATGGATTCCAAATCTCGCATTGCACGACTTGCGAGAGCATCAGAAAACATGGGCAAAATCCTTGGGCCTGCCTCAATTAAAATAATGCGAGCCAATGTCGAGTCGACATTTCGGAAATCGCGAGCCAGAGTGAAGCGACTCATCTCACCTATAGCGCCGGCAAGCTCTACGCCTGTGGGTCCACCGCCGACTACAACAAAGGTAAGTTGCTTCCTTCGTTCATGCATATCCGAAGTCAACTCAGCTTGTTCAAACGCCTCAAGAACGCGACGGCGAATTTCCGTTGCCTGCTCTATCGTTTTTAACCCAGGTGCATTCTCTTCCCATTCGTTATGCCCAAAATAACTATGCTGAGCTCCGCAGGCCACTAACAGATAGTCGTAAGGCAATGCGCCAAAGGAAGTTTCAACTTGGCGTTTTTCCATCGAAATGGAATTTACCTTACCGCATAGTACGCGAACATTGCGTTGCTCTGACAAGATGCTGCGGAGTGGTGAAGCGATGTCGGCAGGGCTTAGTCCTGCCATTGCGACTTGATACAAAAGCGGTTGAAAGAGATGGTGATTGCGTCGATCGATCAGTGTCACTGACACACGTTTCTCTTTGGCAAATGCCTTCGCAGCATTCAAGCCCGCAAAGCCCCCACCAATGATCAAGACATTTTTTAAGTCATTCATTTTTTATCCCTCCACCCGAACATCACGCGACGGCCAGCATTCGTTTCATCAATCTCAAGGCAAATGAGTTATCTCGGTTTAAGATATCACAACGATGGCAGCAATCGACTTGCCACTCGGAACGGTTTTTTAGCAATCGGTCAACGGTCTCATGTCCTCCCTAAAACCCTTCAATTGAAGGTGATTCATGTGCACTGAGTCTTCCGTCCGTGTAGCACGCACTTGCTACACGCCATTCATACTTTTTTAGAAGGGGCAATCCATCGGTGATCAGCGAATCTTTAGGCCACCGGGCTGCCCGCGACCATGCGTTTTTTGGACGGTCGCGGCGCGTCGCCTATCGGTGGAGGAAATGAAATTCACTTCGATAGAGGGTGTGAGTCGGTTTCTAAAATTGAATCACACTCGCTCCCACACACATCTGTCTAGCGGGAAGTCAGGCGGAATGGGCGCGGTCTTCGGCGCTAGGTTATTTAAACGCCAGTCAAGACGGCGAAGAAAACCCATCGAATTAACCTATATTCTGACCTGCTCACGAAGCATTACGATGGATGGATCCTGTTCTCGGTCAATTTCCCGGATTGCATCGAGGGCACCGGATGGTTGACCTCCATAAAAAAGCGCGATGGCGAAGTTGATGCGGATGTGATCAGGAACGTCATTGCGCACTTCGTTCGTTCGCGTGTTAAGCGACACCGTTCGCAGCAAATCAATCGCATCCTTAAAGCGATGCATTCGAATGAAACAAACCGCACAAGTATTCCGGACTTCGAGGTCACTGCTTGCAGCGGGCAAAACAGCCAATGCACGTTGATACTCGCCTCGGCTTATCAACTCGCGTGCCTGGTGTAGTTTTGGATCCAGCTTGACAGCTTTGTTGTCGCCAGAACTGTGAGGACGAAGTGAAGTGGCAAGTTGATTGTTTTTATATCGGAAGTTTTAGTGATGATGGCCATGATTCATACGGTTTGGGTGGATGGATAACAGAAATGCCACCTAGCGCATCATCAGATAACCGCGGATATGGTTTGCCCAACAAATAATGAAAGGCAAAGCAACGACGCAATGATCGGATTGATTCGTAACGCGAATCGCCACGCAGCGCTAAGCGGTGGCTAAAACAAAGAAAGCCAGCCGTTACGAATCAAAGTCGTAAAGCGACGCCCAATCGAAGAAGTGATGGCTGCATCGCCTCGCGCAAGCATTTGTCAACTGAGTGCGAGACAGAAACCACACGTTGGTTCACTTCATAATCGGACCAGCCGTGCGTTGGACAGTCAACTTTCCAGATCGCAGGCAAGAGGCGATAAGACACCTCGGTACTGGAAGTGTCTGCGAAATGAATCGCAGAACTGTTGCAAACAGAGATGCTTTGATCGCTATTTGCATCATGAAAAGAGTTCGCAAAATGCACAGGCACTAGGATGGTCGCCAATAGCCACAAGCCGCAGATCCAGCCGGCGAACGAGCGAGTCGATAGAACGACGCTTCGACGATGCATGAAACAAACCTGGACAGCCGATGTCACAAAAAACCTTCTCATTGATTATCTGTTCAGTCTGGCGGTTGGCAATAGAGAATCCGGACGGTCCATCGAGATAACGAGCTTGAAGGTGCCAAAGACTAGCTTTCTCCTACCTTGACCCTCAAAGACCCCGCGAGAACCGAGATAAACTTACCATCGATAAAGGACGCACGGTGGCTCACCGGCTACTAAGCGTTCTAACGGGTTGAAAGTCTTCGTTCTTATGCTTTCCCTTGGACTGCTGCAGTTTTGCTTTAAGTTACCGATGCCTTGCTTTACCGCAAAATAGCAGGCGTGCATGAGTGGGTGATGAGGCAACATTGCGAAAACGAAGCGAAAACACCACCAGGCGGGCGTCCGGCATCAAATGGCATTCGGCTTTAGCGCAGTCGCC
>JANOBM010000314.1:0-18825 GCA_031411655.1 Planctomycetaceae bacterium | reverse complement strand
CGATCGCCGCCAAATGGACTTCCTCCGGGACTGCTGCCACCTGGCCCACCGCCACCTGGAGCACCACCACCTGGAGCACCACCACCGCCAAAGCCGCCTGGAGGACCACCGCCAAAACCACCTGGAGGACCACCGCCGCCGAATGGGTTTCCGCCACCCTCGCGGAGTGAACGGAAGAAGTCAATTCGACGCTGGATATCTTCGGGACTCGACCCGGGAACACCCGTTGGCGATGGAGTGGTTGGGTTCGTCGGAGTGGAGGAACTCGTCGATTTCGCTTTGGTACCGAGCACCGAGTCGAGTGCCTTCTGTACGACATCCGCTTTCAGGTTTCCCTTTAGTGAAACGATCTCAACGGTTTCTTCGGATTCAATACCACCCGCATCTAGCGCTTCGACCAATGCCCGAATATCGACAACGTCTTGTGGCGTTGCTGTCACGATTAGCGAATTGCTCCGCGTGTCCACCGCGATATTGACGGGTGTTGGTTTACTCGCCTTATCATCGCCGCCGCCCGCACGCCCACCACCTCCACCGCGGAGCGCGTTGATAAAGTCCTGTGGGGAAGGTTGCCGTGCGCCGGAATTCGGATCCGCGGTTCGCTCTGCATAGACGCCTTTTACAATCGTTGCGATATTCGAGGCATCTTGATAGATGACAGGTATCACCTGTGGTTTCGAAGTCGTTTGAATATCTTCCGGACTTTCCTCTCGATCAATCACCTGCAGTACCATTTCAACCATACGCATATCGATTGGGTTGGCCTGGACGATCAAAGCATTGAGGCGGGCATCGGGGATGATACTTACCGAACCTGTCGTGGTTAACACAGGAGCGGTGGTGCTTGTCCCTCCACCGCCGCCGCCACCGAGTCCGAGTAAACCGCCAAGCATTCCGCCGCCAAGTTCACCGAGAACGGAACCAACGGCACCGCCGGTGCTCGTGGATGTGCTTCCGCCACCGAGGATTCGAGTTGCCAAGTCAGCGGCTTCGGCAGCTTTTGCATACTTCAACCAAAACACTGTCGGCTGCGACCCGCCCAGTGAGGTTTGATCGGCGAGCGTTCGCATCATCTCTTCAAAGTCGGCGAGTGCCTGCGGGTCATCGGATGCAACGATCATTCCGGAGGGCGTCATGCTGACGACAATATCGCCGCCGATGTTCACCGAGTCATCCTCTTTTTTTTCGTTGGTCGGACGAGTACCCTCGGAATCGTTTGGGGCGATGGTGTCAGCATCTTGACCACCTTCATCACTAGCGACATCACCGCCCAAGTCACCCTCCTCGGTGAACTGCGCAACCAAACGCTGCCCCCCGAGCGGCTCAGAGCCTGAGCGACTCGAGCGTACTTCCTCTAGACCAGTGCTTTTTCCGCCATCAAGTCTACTACCGCTCCGCTTCACCGGGGGCGCGACTTCTTTTTCAATCTTTGGCGAGCGCTCCTGCTGCGGAGTGCTTGGTGTCGAAGTTTCCGAATTCAACTGCGGTGACTTCTCTCGGCCACCACCCACTCGAACTTGCGGGAATGCGATGCCGTCATCCGCATCCTCCGAGTCGCGTTCAACGCGACCGCCAGAGGGCGTCACCATACGGATCTTGTTTTTACGGCCAGTGACTTCCCAAAGCGATTGCAGTTGGTCAAGGGTGTCCTCGGCGGTACGACCGGAGTATGGAAGCAACCGAACTCGATCACCAAGCGGTCCCATCGCATCGGAGCCTTCAAGACGATCGATCAAATCTCGTATCAATTTGATTTGTTCTGGTGTACCCTTGACCCACAGGCGGCCGGTCACAGGATCACCGTCAACCGTTGGCCCGTCGCCCGATGATTCGGCCGTGATTCCGAAAAATTTATTGATCGTCAGCAGTGCCTGTGACGGCTCAAGACGACGAAGTTGAATGACTTCGAAGGCCGAACCCTTGCCCTCTAACTTGTCAATCGTTTGGCGAATGACGGCGTGCGTTTCGGGGCGCGCGAAAGCGATAATACCTCGAGATTGAGGATCGCTCGCAATTCTTGTGTCTGGAATTCCCGCCAGCAGAGTTTGCAGTACGTCGATAACCGTCGCCGGATCGACCGTACTGATCGCATACGTTTCAAGTTTAGGTAGAGTCGCCTCATCACCCGCCGTGGAGACTGGGGTTTGCAGCGGAGTATCGGCGCGTTCAACGATGCGCTGCAGCAGGGTGCATTTGGCAGGATCACCAGTTGCGTAAAGTCGATCTCCATAGAGCCCCGTGGCGATACGAATCTCGTCGCTCGAATTCACCCCGTCTTCGAGCCCTAGCAACGGCCTAGCGATTTCGAGCATTTCGTCTGCGACACGGTACTTCAAGACGATTTCTAAAACGTCGCTTCGCGATGAAGTCGCGTTATCAAGGAGGGCCAGAATCGCTCGGAGCTTGCCAACCGTTTCCGTGACGACTACTTGCTTCGAGCTTTCCAAAACAATGGCGCGGCCCGCAGGTCCAATCATTTGCGATATTTCTGTTCGTGCTGCCTCGGGTGTCATTCCACCCAGTGGAAACACACAGCGCACAATATCAGAATCCCCTCGACCACTGAGTTCTTCTGGTGTTACCAATTCGGCGATGTCGCTTATCAGTCCTGACGCGTTTTCAGATTCGAGATCAATCAACATCAACAGGCGACCGCGACGTACCAATGCGAAGCCGCGATCCAGTAGCATGCGATTGAGAATGTCCATCGCTTCGCTAAGTGAATAGGTTCGATTGGCGTCGGTGTAGTTGACCGTACCTGGCGGGACACGATCGACTTGAAGAGATAACCCTGCTTCTTTTGCCAGCCAGTCCAATACTTCTCGCCAATCGGCGCCTGTGAAGTTGAAGGAGAGGTCCGCACCATCGGTCCCCGTCCCTCCAGAAGGCGTCCCTCCAGAAGGCGACTCTTGCCTTCCCGATGATTCTTTGGCTGTTTGATCGTCTGAAGACGGCATTTCTGTCGGTGGGAGTGCCTCGTCGCCTCGTTCGGACGATGGTGGACTCTTGTCGGTATCGTCCGGTCCCAATGGAACGGGTGAGTCTGCTTGCTCGGCAGGCATTTCAGGAGAGGCCGGTTTTGCGTCATCGGCCAGCGGGAGGACGCCAGACTGCGCATCCGCGTCGCCTTCTTGCTCGTTTTCATTGTCCGATGATGGAGGCGTGGCAACCTGAGGAGAAGTCGCGGCATCCAAAACGTTTGGCAAAACGGGTGCGTCTTTTACCTCAGCCGGCGGAGCGGGCGTACCGCCTGGCTCTTGGGCATGCAACAGAGACTGCGGCAAGAGGCTTGCCACCAAAAAGAGATTCAAAACATTCGTCAATACAAGCGAATAACGATTGAGACCGAACGATGACATAGGGGGAAACCCAGTTTTAGGCGACGACGGAAACCATTCACAGTTGCCGATGTCGGTGGCAAGGTATTGACGCGAAGCGGAGGGCGATCGAAATGCCTAGTAAAAACTAAGCTGCGTTCCCTTGTCGCTGCCTGGACATACTAATTAGCCCGAGGGCCACCAGACCAACAAAAAAGGGTGCAAAAACTCGCCCGCACCTCGCTCTGGCCATTAGAACCCGACTTGGAACACTAAGTTTCGATGCTCCGCAACTTCCTGGCTTCCGAGATGAACAATCATTCCGAAAACCATTGGCAAATTTCGCGCTGGCCGCGGTCCTCTTAGGCCTTCGGATGCGTTCCCACTCAACCCGTATGCTGCCGATGGCCCCTGCGACCCAAGGCGCACTTTCGGCAGATGCCCGTCAAAGATCGAGAAAATCGGCTGGTACCCTCTGGTTTCCTGCTGATCACTCGTCCGCTTGCTGATCCAACTTCGCCTTGTACTGATCCCGTTCCCGACGCGTGGCTTCAAGGTCGAAAATCAGGTACTTCATATCCAGGCGAAGCTGGGACAACGCCTCCTGAACCAAATTCAAAATCCGGCGTCGGCGGGTGCTGCACTCGATCACACGCTGTAAGGCCGGTGCGACGGCGTCACGGTAACGAGCGGGAAGACTCTCAATGGCGCGGGCCATTTCCTGCAATTCGATTGGAGTTTCTTCATTGAGTAGTTCAATTTGGCTTGCTGCATTGTGCATTTGGGAAACTCTCTTGTGCAGGGATTAAAGGACGATTGTGTGAATGCTTGATGACTAGATTCATTGCACGCTCGGTGCCGCTTCCCTGCAAAAAGATGCTATTCGTGACGCAACCATCGTGGGTATCACGCTTTACGGCAAATACGCCGCGCCGCTGAAGCCTTAGGTAGTGTTCTCCTCACGTTTACAAAAGTCAACGCAATCGGTCTTGGCCGGAAGGCCTAAATCATGCTATCCAGTGAAGTTACGACAATTCGAGGCGCCGCTTTACCGACGTTGCGTCAAGGCAACATTCCGGTGGACGTTGGCATCATTTCGAGTGAGTCACTGCGTCGTCTGGATTGTGGCCCCAGTACCTTCCCCGGTCAATGAATTATCTCGATGGGCAACGTAAACAGCGACGAACGACTGACGCTTAGCCCGACTCGGCAAACCTTGTCGAGCCGCGATCGAGTTTTGGCAACTTCGAGCGCGGTCCGCTCTTTAGGGATTCTTTTTCTTTACATAGAAACGGCACTATCCTTCTTTCTGTTCACCACGACCTGCGCGGCACAGATTACGGATTCTCTCGACACCTATCCGCCGCGGTGGCACTTAGCAACTTCAGATTGCCAAGCGGAGGTGATTGCACACAACAACGATCCTACCGGCGGGGTCGGTGACAGCGGTTGCGAAACGATGACACTGGCGAATGGTCACGGCACCCAAGCGGTGCTGGAGTATCGCATCGAGCCAGTGCGAGTCATCGACGAATTGTCTGCGCGAGTTTTCATTCGCGCTAGCAAGAAGGGCCAGCGGATAGGACTCCGCGTGCGGTATCCTTATTTGAGCGATCCACGAACTCGTCAGGCCGTGTCCACTATCGTTTTTGGGGCTGAGTATCGTGATGTCGGTCAGTGGCAGAAAATCGGAATCGGAACGATCGTGGCGCCACTTCGACTCAAGGCCATTGCACTTCGTCAGGAGTATGGTTCATCTGCCAACCTTGATGACGCTTTCGTCGATGCGGTTGTGATTAACTGCTACACGGGAGTTGGTCGTTCACAACTCTCTCTCGATGAAGTCACTGTGGATGGCATGGTCGCCGTGACGTCGATGGGGTCGTTGTTTGGAAGTACCCAAAAGTCTGGGAGGGTATCGACCGACTTATCGGGAACGACCACGTCAACGACGACTGACCATGGGATAGCCGTCGTCGCCTCCTCGATGCTTCCCATGGATCGCGTAACGCGGATCCTTCAACACAATGGTGAACCGCTCGATTGGGTGCGAACACTCGGTTTTAACACCGTACTGATCAATCAGCCGCCCACTGAGCGTATTCTTCGCGAGGCGATGCTTGCCCGCATAACGATTATCGCACCCCCTCCGTCGGCTCCTGACATCGCGCTCGAATCGCTTCTCGAACCGCTGATTGGCTACTACCTAGGAACCTCGCTCAACGAAGCGGCGATCCCACCGACGACGCTTACGATTGATCGAATCCGAAAATTTCCGAACCGCTGGCAACGTCCGATTATGATTTCGGCAGCGGAATCGTGGCGAGCATACGGCAGCCTCGGTGACGCAATGGTACATGATCTTCCCCCCGCAATACGTGGGCTCGCGGCCGACGAAGAGATCGCTTCACTATTCGATCGAGTAGAACGCACGGGCCGATTGCAACCAACCATTGTCGGCGTTCCTACGGACCCGCCCGCAACGCTGATGCGACAACTCGAAAATATCTCGGGCGCGATCGGTGCACCTCGAGGCGAAGACGTCTCATGGCACGCAACGCAACTCCAAGTAGCGCGTGCCCTTCAGCTATCGCCTCGCGCGATTCTATTTCGCTCCAACCGGTCATTGACCAGTGGCTTACCCGAAGACCAGCGGCGATCCATGGCGCTCAGCTACATCAATCGGCACCTCGAAGTCATAGGAGAACTTGTTGCCGGAAGTACAAGCAACGATTCGCTGGTCTGTAGTGGCTCACGCTATCGCTGCGGGAAGCTGGAATTTCCAGGAGGGCAACTGCTGATTGCAACAACCTACGCCCAGTCTCGTGGCCTGACGCTTGCCGGAGACGGTGACACGCTACAAATCTCCCTCCCGCCAAGCGACGTCAGCAAACCAGCTTGGCGCCTCACGCATTTCTCCGCTGAACGCCTTACGATTCAGTCCACTTCTCGCGGCCCCCTTCTGGAAATCGTCTCACCGGATACGGTCGAGACAATCATTCTCTCAAGTGAGCCCGATATGGGTGGGCGACTTGCCGGGGCCGTCAAGCGGGTTGCAAGCCAGGCGGGGCAGGACCGCTGGCAGTTGGCCCGAGAGTCACTCACGCAACTGCAAAGCGATTGGCAAGGTGCAACATCAAGCCGGATTATTAATGGTGACCGAGCGGCAATTGATCTGCTCAACGCCGCCGAAACAACTTTGCGCGATGCCGAACCGACTTTTCGCGCAGGTGACGCCTCAGCGACGATTCGAATGGCACGTCGCGCTGACGCATGGCAACTACGCTCACGCTGGAACCTCCATGCTGCGCTTTCGCCACAAGGCAAGCTTTCCGCGACAACGAGTTGTCCGCCGCTCCTGTCCTCTGGTGGCATTCCGATTCAAATCATGTGGTGGCCACTGATGAACGAGCGAGGTTGGGGCAGTAATCGCTTGGTCGGTGGATCACTCGATGACCCTTCCATGATTGGCCCCACAGGGTGGTCTTTTGGCCGTCGAAGCGAAAATGCTACGCGTGCGGATGCGAAAATCGTCAAAGGACGACAAGTGGAAGGGGACGGATGTTTGGTCGCCGACGTTGCATCTCTTTCCGACTCGCCTTTGCCCGGTGGCTACGCAGGAACGTCGATTCAAATTCGGAGCCCATCAGTAAGGTTTGATGCGGGTGTCCCGATTCGGATCGACGTTCAAATGAGGACTCTTGGCTTCGGCGGCCCGGATCAGGGTGTACTCGTTTACGACACCGTTGGTGGACCTGAGTTGGGAGTGCTAGTCCGCGCGACTCCCGCGTGGCAGACGGTCAGACTTTATCGTCAAACCATCGATGACGGTGAAGTTCAATTGTTACTCGAAGCAATTGGTGCTGGCGAGATGATGGTGGATGATGTACAGATCCGCGCATGGGAACCTGGCTCAAGTCAGTCGATGCCGATGCGCCGCATCGCCGATGGTGGCGTCGAACCAAATCGACAATGACTCCACATAGCTTTTGCAATCGCTGGTTCGGAGGCAACACACTTGTTTGACGTGAACAGTACTCAACATGCGAGAAATCGCCTAGCGTGGGCTCAAGCCACATCGTCTCACTACGAGCTCACTTACCACTCACAGCAATCTCAACAGCATTTCCATGCGGCGAGACAAACTTCGATTCGACTAAGGCGGGGGCGACGAAGTTAGACAATGGCGATTGGCCATGCTGATGCCACTTAGAATGGCTCCGACGATACCGACGAAGCCTTGATCAGTGCCGCAAAGAAAAAGGTTGTCCAAATGCGTTGTACCATCAAGCTGTTTATCCGGCGCGCCATACACGGCACCGTTGTCGTGGTAAGTGAAACGTCGAATCGTCTTGGGGGTGAAAACATCGGTGTCAATGATATATCGTCGGAAGTCCGGCATAAACCGGACTGACGATTCAACAGAGGCTTCGTATTCGGCGACTTTGGCCGCCCGGTATTGCAAATCGGGAAGTTGGGACCAGCGATCGAAGTCGGCAAGTGTCGTGATTCGAATCACTCCATCGGGCAGCATGCCCTCATCCGCATCGTATCGATAATTATTGGGCGAACAGATGACGCCGGTCCTCGCATCACACAAGCCAGATTCGGGACGACGCCAATGAAACTTTTCGCTGTCGTTGTAGAACACAATCGTACGATCAAATCCAAAATCTTGAGGTTGTCGATCAAGGATTGAAATCGATTCGATAAAGCTGAGCTGGCCCGCCTTTGCGACTTGATGCGCGGTCACATCATCGCACATTCGCATTGTCTCCACGGTACCTGCCGATGAGAGCACTCTAGTCGCTTCCAGCTCTGTACCGTCGTCCAACACGACGCCGACGGCGCGATTTCCATCGACGTGAATCCGCTCCACGCCGCTGCGTAGCTTCAACTCGCCACCAAGTCCACGGAACTTACGGACCAGGTTCTTAAGAATCAGCCGAACCCCTTTGAACGGCCGTGCAAAACCTTCTAAATAACAAGCACGAAACATGATGCAAAACTGGCCGTAATCCATATCGTCTTCACGAGCATTGCCGTACCACATCAGCGGGCAGAGCAACATCTCCCGCAACAACGGTTCAGGGATTGTTTCCGCCAAGACTTCGCGGGCAGAGCGGCTGAATCCAGGATGATTACCGTCAAGGTCGTCGTAATCAAGCAATGCTCCGCAAAGCGTTCGAAAGCCGTCGATACAATGGGGAAACTGTGCTGCTATTTCTGCTTCGAGCAGTTCGATGTCGTTCCCGAAATCGAGTGAAACACCGGGGAAGCGAATCGAGGAACCGATTTGCTCAGCAAGCTTAAAGTCTTCCCAGCGAAAACGAAGCTGCCGAATGAGTTTTGCAAGTGGGCCTCGCTTGTCGCCGGGCCTTGCAAAATTCGTCATCGCATGGAGACCGACGTCGTAATCCCGCCCGCCCATCCGATAAAACGAGTTAAGCCCACCAATGGTGTAGTGACGCTCTAAGATGCAAACGCGTTGATCAAAATGCGCAAGCCGTATACCAGCGGCCAAGCCGCTCATGCCCGCGCCGATGATGATAGTGTCGTATTTGGTCACGCGAACTTTCCGTCACGAACAGCGTCAAGCTTTGACGATGTCCCTCATCTTCGGTTCGAGATAAGTCACGGTCGTGTGCATACTGGCCAGGTTTCCGTAATCTTCTTCGGGAATTTGAACGCGATGGCGCTTTCGCAATTCCATGACAATGTCAAGGAAATCCATGCTGTCGAGTTCAAGCTGCTCGCGAAAGTTCTTCACGTCGTCGAGATCATCCAGGTTTTCGTCGGGGGCGATATCACCAAGGATGTCGATAATTTCTTCACGTATTTCGGCAGGACTCATAGCCGATCTAAATCTCCAAAAGAGGATGGGTGCATGCAATGAAGGATGAGTAGTATCAGACCCGTCGTATGATGACGACGGAGTTAATACCGAGCATCCCAAATGAGTTGTTGAGAATATAGTCGACGCCGCTAACTTCTTCACATTCCCCAGTCACTAGTCCTGGAAGATCGCATTGTGGATCGAGGTTATCGACATTAATGGTGGGATGGACGACACCGTCACGAAAAGATGGCAGGTTTCCTGCAAGCTCGAGCGCACCCGCGGCACCCATCGCGTGCCCGATGAAGCTTTTGGTGTTATTGAACCGAACGGTTTTGCAATTGCCAAAGACGCGGCGAAGGGCATCACATTCCTGCGCATCTCCGCTGCTCGTTCCCGTCGCGTGCGTGCTGACGATGTCGATCTGTTCAGGTTCAAGGCCGGCGCGTTTGAGTGCTAATTCGACGCACTGAGCCTGCCGCTCGGGATTGGGCAATACAAAGTCGGTCGCGTCGGTATTCATCGCATAGCCGGCAAGCTCACCGAAGATTTCGGCGCCTCGGGCCTTGGCGTCGCTAAGTCTTTCTAGTGTGTAAATGCAACCGCCCTCGGCGACCACGATGCCGTTACGATCGCGATCGAAAGGGCGACTTGCCTGGGCCGGATCGACGTGCGTCGCAAGCGCATTCTGGCTGTTAAAACTCGCGAAAATGCCAAACGTGTGGATGCTCTCACTGGTACCACCGGCAAGTGCCAAATCACACTCATCGAGACGAAGCATTTGTGCGCCTTGTATCAGCCCAGCATTTCCTGCGGCACAAGCGGCGCCGATCGTATAATGCGGTCCCGTTACTCCCATATTCAGCGCAATTTCACCGGCCGGATTGTTTGCCACCGTTCGTGGGTTGTGATGGTGCGACCAGCAAGACGTGTCGTAGTCAAACCCTTTGATGATGTAGATTTCGTTCTCAGTCTCCACGTTTCCGTGTTCGGTAACGCCGACGTAAATCCCGACTCGTGACTTGTCGACGTTAGCCCAATCGATCCCAGAATGTTTGATCGCTTCGTTCGCTGTGTACACGCCAACACTTCCTGCTCGCGTGCCACGGCGAATATCTTTTTTTGACTGATACCGACTCGCGTCGAAATCACAAACCCCGGCAAGCGTGTCGCCAAAGTAACGAATGTTGTACGGACGGACGCCACTGCGTTTTTCGAGCAGTGATTGGCGAAAGGTTGCCCAATCATTGCCGTTGGGCGACGTCAGCCCGATGCCGGTGATGACGATACGCTGGGAATCGGGCAAAGTATCGACGCGAGAGGGGGCGATCACGACTGAATCAGTTCCACAAGGACGATCGGAGCAACTACCATCAAACAATGACGACAACGTCGAGCTTTTCAAGTGCCAACGCTAACGGTTTTGTCCCTGATTGACAATCCTCAGACGTCGAATTCGATCCGAAGTCGCTCCAGGCCCTGCGTAGTGGTCACCGTGGGACGATATCCTAAAATTTCGTAGGCCGCGGTGATATTGAAGTAGTGGTCCCGGGCGAGCTGTGCGGCAAGAAAACGTGTCATTGGCGGTTCCTTCTCGATTCGGGCTAGGCGATAGAACGTCTCCATCGCGAATCCCAGCCTCCAGGCTGCCGCAAAGCTGATCCGTCGTTTTGGCGGATCACATTTTGCCGCCTTTAGCAGGCTCCCGATCCAGTCCCAACATCCCACCGGATCGTTTTGGGTGATGAAAAACGCCCTGCCGGCAGCAGCCGAGCGAGGGACCGCAAGGCAATCAAGTGCCCGCACATGGGCTGCCGCCGCATTTTCGACGTGAACTGTATCGATACGGTTTTTCCCGTCGCCAACGATCACCAACCGTCCACTTTTTGAACGCTGAATCAATCGCGGCAGCAGATGAGGGTCGCCGTTGCCCCAAATCAAATGCGGACGAAGCGCGACCGTTTGCAGTTTTCCTGGCTGATGCGCGGCGAGCACTGCCGCTTCTGCGATCGCCTTGGTGTGTGAATAATGACAAAGGTGTGTCTTCGCAAAAGGCACTGATTCGTCGATTCCACTTTGGTGCCCTCCGTCGAATGAGACACTTGGGCTACTACAGTGAACGAGAATGGGTACGCACTGGCTATGGCAACTCGCAATGACGTTTTCCGTGCCGACGACATTGATTCCGTGATAGTAATCCCAAGGCCCCCAGATACCGGCCACTGCAGCCGTATGAATCACCGCATCCGCTTTGCGGCAAACGCGATTGACCACCGCCTCATCACGTACATCTCCACGAACAAAGTCGACACCGAGGTGAGTGAGCGCGGGATACTCGCCCCGCCCAAGCCCCACAACCGTATCACCGCGTGCGACCAACAAACGAGAGATCGCAGTGCCTAAAAATCCACCGCATCCGGTAACGACAACTCGCATTCGATATCGACTTGCTTGACGACTACTTTGCCATCAAACGCGGCAAATCCGTTAGTTGTATCACCATTAAGACATGATCGACAGCGCCGTCGGCTGTTTTGCCCGTAAACATCTGCGCGCCCAATCCGACCGGGGGCAGTTTCGCACCTACCACCAGGATGTCGTCGTAAGCAAGCGAAAGATCGATCGCCAAATCGTCAAATTCCCAACTCTCTCGACGGTTGTCGATTCGTAGTGCCGAGTCGCTCCCGACCCAAGTTTGTCGTGACTCGCCATGCAAGATTTCTGGCTTCAAGCGAACCTGTACACCCGACGCACCAGGGTTTTGGACGAATACGGAAAACTGGTACTGTGGATTGGCAAGCGTGCGACCAATCGCGTTGCCCTGCAAAGAAACCAACGTCGTTACGTCGCCGACGACAGGATTGCGAACCGGCAGTTCGTATTTCTTTCCTGCGCGGCAGGGGATTTTGCGAGACGAATGGAGCAAATCGGAACCAACCTGAGCCGAGTCTAGAAATCTCGCCGCTTCATCGACCGGAGTGCGACGAGCCAGATCAAGCGAACGCTGGAACTCACTTCGCGTGTGGACCCGACCGACGCGAAGCCCGTTGGATCCTAGTTCACGACGAATCTCAGGGGCAATGACGGTTTCATCGACGCAGTGCCAGATTTCTTCGATCGCGTTGGGTTGAACGGCTGGCGAGAGCTGGGAACCCGTGTCCGAAATCAAATCGGTTTCTGAATCCTTGGGGCGCGCGTCTGTAAGCACCGAGACAAAGTCGACTTCGAAGGTCACTGCCCCAGGGTCGGCTTTCAACGCCGGAAGGCCCGCAGGTGGCTCGCTGGGAACGGGCGTCTCACGCCAATCTGATTTGATCATCGCGCAGCCTGTAGCGCACACGAGGAAACTCGTGAGGCACAAACCGACGATCGACGCAATCTTTCCACGCATGCAGGGAAGTTACGGCGAATTCTTGGCTCACGTCAATCGATCAAGCCACTAAGCGTCAGCTGGCTGGCGTTTTTTTGGCTTAAAAATCTCAGTTGCCGTGCCAAAATGAACCTCGCCTGCGTTCATCAGCGTTTCGCTCAGCGTTGGATGGGGGTGGACGGTTTCGGTGATGTCATGAACTTCGCAGCCCATTTCGATCGCAAGCACCGCTTCGGCGATCAATTCACCGGCGCCAGACCCAACAATTCCGCATCCAAGGACTCGGTGTGATACGGGATCGACTAGCCATTTCGTCAGACCTTCCGTTTTCCCGATCGCCTGCGCACGTCCGCTAGCGGCCCAAGGATAGACCTCCACGTCGACTTCACGCCCTTGCCGTTTGGCCTCATCTTGCGTCAAGCCTGCCCAGGCGATCTCCGGATCGGTAAACACGACCGCAGGAATCGCTGCCTTGTCGAACACGGATGGCTTGCCCGCGAGGACTTCGGCGGCGACGCGACCTTCATGAGATGCCTTGTGGGCAAGCATCGGATCGCCAGCAACATCACCGATGGCCAGGATCGAAGGATCCGAAGTTCGCTGTTGATGATCAACAACAACGAACCCTCTCTCGTTAACTTTGACTTGAGTATTCTCTAGGCCCAGCCCGCGAGTCACTGGTCTTCGGCCTACCGAAACCAGGACGCGGTCGAACCGCTCGTGACCGAATTTTCCGGGGCCTTCAAACGTAACTTCGATTTGATTGTCGACTTCGGCGACCGATCCAACTTTCGTGTTTAATGCAATGCGACCTTCGAAGAGCTGCTCCAGTCGCTTCGCTAATGGCTTTACCAAATCGCGATCTGCGCCGGGCAACAAGCCATCAGTGAGCTCAACCACCGAAACTTTGGAGCCAAGCTGCGCATAGACGCTGCCCAACTCGAGCCCGATATAACCGCCGCCGATGACAAGCAACGTCGCGGGAATGTCTTTCATCGCCAGCGCACCCGTGCTGTCCATCACTCGGTCCGTACCGATATCGAAGGAAGGGGGCATCGCCGGAACACTTCCGGTTGCCAAAATGCAATGATCAAAAGTCAGTATTCCATCTTCGGGAATCCCGTTTTGACCTTTCGCATCATCACTGGTCGACTCTAGCGCCAGCGAATTGCTGCTTATGAATTTGCCTCGCGCTTGAATAACCTTCACGCCTCGCCGCTTTGCCAGGCTGGCTAATCCACCGGTTAGGTTGCTGATCACCTTGTCTTTACGACCACGAACTTTGTCGACATCAATCGCCGGTTTTTCGTTATACGAAATCCCCCAATCTTGACGTAGTTCATCGACCTCGCTGATCACCTTCGCAACGTGGAGCAACGCCTTACTCGGGATGCATCCACGCAGCAAACAGGTACCGCCGAGCCGTGGCTCGGCTTCAACAATCGTGACTTCCAACCCTTCGTCGGCCGCCAAAAAAGCGGCCGCGTAACCGCCCGGGCCACCACCAAGGACAACAACCTGGCAATGCATGGAAATGAAACCTATCGACTGAGGAATTCGACCACGATGTTCGCATTGACCGGCAAGCTGATGTCGCTTGGGCCCGGCAAACCGAGAACGGTTGCCTTGAGGTTTTCACTGTCGAACGAAACCCAATCGAGCGAGTCGGGTGAAGCGTTAGCAATCACTCCACGATAGAGGTTCTTCAAGTTCTCGCGTCCTCGGACTTCAATCACATCGCCAGCCCGTAACATGTAGTTTGGCTTGGAGACTTTTGCGCCATTGACGAAGAAATGGCCGTGAGCGATTCCTTGACGTGCCTGAGGCCTAGTCTTGGTGAATCCAACGCGGCGAACGACATTGTCCAGGCGACGCTCACACGTGAGCAGCAAAACCTGTCCCGTGTTGCCCGGCTTGTGTACAACTGCATCGAAGTATCGTCGCAGCTGGCGCTCACCAAGTCCGTAATAATGCTTGATCTTTTGCTTCTCGGCGAGTGCAGCCCCGTAGTTGCTCGGACGCCGACCAGCTCGGTTGTGCATTCCCGGAGGCGCGGGGCGGCGGTCAGCGGCACGGACAGCACCGGCAGTTTCGTACAACATCGCGCCAAAACGACGGTTCACTCTGGCTTTTGGACCTGTATAACGTCCCATTCATCTATCCTTGTAATACTATCTCGGTGGCCGCGCCGAAGTGGGGCGCATGCGTCTTGGCAGTCATCAGCCAAGCCGCTACGTGATCCAAAGCAAGGCAGATACACTCCGCCTCTGGTCACGCTCGATTTCGTAAGTTCGCGAAGTTTCGTCGCAGAAAGGACTTTTTGCAAGGGCAGTGCGAAGGCGCAATTTTCGCGTACCATGGCAATATTGCCAAAATCGCGGGCGTTTTGGCGCGAAATAAGACACAAGCCAGGAGGCGGTGATGCGTTATTGGACATACTTAGTCGCGTTCATGGGCACTTTCGTGGCCTCCGCACTGGCGGACTCTCCCGCAAAGGAGACGGGTTTCGCCGCGCGAATCCTCGCGGCTCGTCAGCTTGAGCCCAACTCGCGCGACGCCGCTTTACGATCCATCGCTCTTGAACAATCGAAAAGCCAAGACCCTGTTTCTGCACTGAAAACCTTAGCCTTTTCGTCAAGCCCCAAAGCGCTTGCAAACGGCCTTCGGCAGATCGGTGCGATTGGTGCGACGACGCCAAGCGGTTCGACCGCCACTTACCCATCGTCTTCAAGTGCCCCGAACAATACGAGTGCTCTGGCCGATACGAGTGCTCTGGGCAACTCGGGGGCCGCCCCTGGTGGCAGCGGTGGCGCCAGCTTGGCGGACTTCTCGTCGCTGATGACCCTGATCGAAACTACCGTCGTTCCTGATACCTGGGAAGCTCTCGGCGGCCCCAGCACGATGTCTCCCTACCCAGGTGGGATCTTGGTTGACGGGGACGGTCTCGTTCAAGATGCCGTCGTCGAATCCGCGTCCGGCTTGCTCGACAACATCGAAGTCATGCTGCAACCTGGCGACGATGATCGCGAACCCTCAGCAATCCAAGGTGGCGACCGCGACTGGAGATTGCCAACCGAGTTTCGCTGCGTTTCGCTTCGTCGATTGTCAACCGAAATTTATCGACGCCGTGTCAGTGGGATATCGATTGATGACGCGATGCGAAATTTTGCCGGACTCAGTCAGGTTCAATACGTTGTTCTAGTACCGGAGCGCCAAGACGTGATCCTGGTCGGTCCGGTCAGCGGCATCGAGTCACACAAAGGCTGGATGCGAGATCGCCGGTCGGGACTGGCGACGATGCGGCTGGAGCATTTTACCGCAGCAGCTGCGTCTGTATTTTCGGGCCAGCCATTCGGTTGTACGATCGATCCGTCGCCTGAGTCTCTAGCGCGTGCGGCCCAGGCCTCAAGCCAAGTACGCACAGGGGAAGTGCCGATCGGACTGGCTGCCGAAGCCCTCGCCAAAGCAATCGGAAATCAGGACGTACGCGTCTTTGGGACCGCGGGCGATACACCGCTTGGATACCTCATGGTTGAAGCCGATCGTCATATGAAGCAGCTTGCACTCGGACTTCAACCGATGCCCGATGGGGCACCAAGCTACCTCGATATTATCACTCGTCACATCTCCAAAGGCCCGCCAGACGGTCAGCTTCTCCGGCTCTGGTTCACCGGTAACGCCTTGGCGGTCCGAACCAATGAAGGCGGCACAGTATTCGAACTGGGTGGACGGCCTTTACGACTTTCGAGTGAAACCAAACTTGCCGCTGCCGATGGAGGACGCATTCCGGCACCACAAGACTTTCGCCTGACTGAATTCGCGGAGGAATTCAACTCGCATTACCACGACATCGCATCCATGTATCCGATCTATGGCGCACTGCAGTCCGTCTTTGGAGCGGCCAGCGTTGCCGAATTACTACGGCGTAGCGATGCCTCTTCTTGGATGGCAGCAATTCTCGGCCCGATGCTGCTCGACGATGCGTCGTTCGGCCAACTTTCCACCCCGCGGTCGGTTGCGTCCATCGCGACCCTCCATCGGGTTGCGTACCGAGGAAAGCGACATTCGATCATCGTCGCTAGCGGTGGTGTGTTGATCAACACGCAGGAAACGATCGAAAAGGACTTTCGCCCCTACGCATCCCTTTCCTCATTGAACGATCGATTCGAAACCAATACGGTTCAGCCTGAGCCGAACAACACGGCTCAATGGTGGTGGGACGCAAAGTAGTGAATCAACCGGCCTCGCCGAAGCTCGAATGAAGGCAGGGCGATTCCGCTCGATCCATCGAAAGAACCAGGAGTTATCCGAGAAAGACGACCGTTTACCGGACAGCGACCGCCAGTTGCCGACACTAGCCTGAAACGCAAGCGAGTGTCTCAGTTATGTCAAAAGCACTCGCTTGTGTGTCGGGTTTGCACCAATCGATAACCGACTCGCCAGCGCTTCGTCAACACTTGATTTGAGGGTACGCCGGACGCTAGTCCGCCGTCAAACGCCGTCAACAACGGACTGAAAGTCCGTCGTACGCATCCCCGGCAACCCAAATTTTTTAGATTTGATGAATCACTGACTGGCCCTACTCAGTTAGAAGCTCGTTGCAATCTCAGCTCGAATACAACAAGGTGCCGCCCAGGCGTTTCATGGGTGATCGACTGCGAGTTCGTGACTGCGAGTTCGTTTTGGGGACCAGGAACACCGCAAAGCGGCAGATGGACTTCGGACTGAACCGCAATCTGGAATGCGGATGGTGCAGTTCGAGCATGCTGCACGCTCCGGTCGGCCGCTGGCTCACCTACCCTGGAATCTTCCGTCAGCGGCTACGATGCGGCTTGTGGAAACCTAATCCCTAATCATTCGGTTACGATGAATGGATGCAGTGAATGCTGCCTCTCCAACAAAACGAATCCTTTGCTCACGATTGAACGGAACATCGCATGTCAGGCGACAACCCTTACTCACCGCCCAATTTTTCCACCGATTCGTTCAGTTCGTCGGTTCTCGTTAACAGCGACGAGATCCGAAATGTCAAAGTCGAAATCAATGATATTTTCGATCATGCATTCAAAACATGGAAAGAGAATCTCTGGCTTGTCATTGGCGCAACCCTCATTTCCCTCGCGATCACTTTTGGATTTACTTTTTTTCAATCGTTCGTTGAAACCGTACTCAAAGGCGGTGCCCAGCAACCGCCAAACCAATCGTCGATAACTTTCTCCCTACTATTCTCGATATCTAGCAACATCTTCGAGATCTTCATTTCAATCGGATACACACAATTATTGCTTGCGTTGCTTCGTGGACGACCAGCTTCATTAGGCATGCTTTTCAACGGTGGAGAACGATTATTATCGACGATCGGTGTTTCGATCCTATTAGGACTAGCGATTGGGATCGGCTTTATACTTCTGATCATTCCGGGAATCATCGTGATCCTTTTTTACTGGCCAGCATACTACCTCGTGATTGATCGCCGTTTTCCCGTGATGCAGTCGTTTTCAGCTGCCCGCGCGATCACCCGAGGAAACGAAGTCACGTCCCTCATAAACGGTCTTTTGGTACTTGCCGTGATGATCATTGGAATGTTAGCGTTCTGCATCGGAATCATTGCAGCGCAGCCCCTGGCATTCCTGCTCCACGGTTGCGCTTATTTGATGATGTCGGGACAAATGAATAGCCGCAATTCTTAATGCTTAGCTCTCTCATTTCTTGAGATGATTTTTCGCCGATGCGATACAGTTCGCGCCGAGTCCCAATCGCGGCCAACGCGCGAGGTTCGCATGAGTAATCCCGTATTAACACACCGCTGCGCCGGAGTCGGCGAGCCCCGGATTATCCGTAGTTCCATTGCACAAGGCTGGTCTCTACATCCAGTTTGAGACCCGTTCGTCCCATCTAACGCGTCTCCGACGATGAAATGAACGGTACACACTGTTGCGCAACGGACGCTATCCACGCAGTAGAGGTGGCTTGAATCTTTCGGACCGATGGCAAGGTGCAACGGTTCGTCACAATGCCCGATTTTTCTCAACGTCGCTCCGCCGTTCATCGTTTCACAAAACCCACGTTGGGAAGCATCGTAGGCGCAGGTGCATAAATAGAGCGATCAAGAATGATTCGGATCAATCGTCACTCCTTGACAAAAAACGTGGTCCTCTCGGGTCATGACGACATCGGCCGGAGTGATCTTGGTCCAAACTCCTGACTTCAGTTCTAAATCGGGAGCACTTAGAACCTATCCGAAAACCATTAGCCGCTTTGGCGCTAGCCGCGGTTTCCTTCAGTTTTCGGATACGTTCTTA
>JANOBM010000313.1:0-18351 GCA_031411655.1 Planctomycetaceae bacterium | reverse complement strand
CATTTCGGGCGTACTGAAATGAGTTGGAGTCAGCTCGACAACCCCTTCTTCCCCCGGTTCCACTGCGAAAGTGTTGCGAACTGCGCCCATGCATGCCACAGCTAGAACCACCAGTACACGAATTGGTACGCGGTAGAATTTCATGGTTCACACATCTCATTCAACTATCGGTAGCGGAACTCGCGGCCAACCAGCACGCCCTATCACTTTGATCCGCGATATCGATTTGATCGATGGTCATCGTTGCGGGCGAACGACGACTTTCATTTGATCTGGATCTCCGTCGTGAAGACGTTTGAACCATGCGGGACCATCCGACAGTGCTATCTGAGCTGTGATCAGCGGCGCGACGTTAATAGCGCCGGTTCGCATTAATTCGATGCACTGTGGATACTCGCCATTACAACCGCACGTCCCCTGCAAGCTTATTTCTCGAGTGACCACACTCTGAAGTGGCAATTGGATGGTGGGTGACACGTTTCCTACCAGCGTCACATGGCCACCCTTTCTAACCGATTCGATGGCAGTCTGAATCGTTTCCGTTGCTCCGACGACTTCTAACGCAATATCGGCTCCCCGACCTCCGGTAAGGTCGCGTACGGCCTTGGGAACATCACACTGCTTGCTGTGCAATGCATCCGTCGCGCCAAGTTCTTTTGCTACGGCGAGTCGCTTCTCATTGATATCGATAGCGATGACTCTCGAAGCCCCTGCTGCCTTCACCGCTTGAATGGTGAGCAATCCAATCATTCCTGCACCTACAACTACCGCCGTATCGCCAAGCTTTACCGGTGTCACATTCACGGCATGAACCGCGACGGAAACCGCTTCAACAAGCGCAGCATGCTCGAACGGCATTTCATCGGGAAGACGATAGACAATCCGACGAGGCACAGCAATTCGTTCGGCAAACGCCCCATGCCGCCGGTACTCACCACAAGACACACCTAATACACGGCGATGGTTACAAAGATTTTGGCGTCCGGCGCGACAGAACTCACATTGACCACAAGAAACCATCGAATCGAAGGTGACTCGATCACCGATCGATAAATCGAGTACCTGCTTGCCAAGACCAACCACGACTCCCGCCGCCTCATGACCCATGACTAGCGGCGGTATCCGCCGGCCGGTGCTTCCGTCGTAACCATGTATATCGCTTCCACAAATACCACAAGCTTCGACCTGCACCAAGACATCGTCGACGCCCACTTCCGGTTCGTCGAATTCGGTGACTTCCAGCTGTTTGTAAGCGGTAAGCAACAAGGCTTTCATCGGAGGATTCGCCAAAAGAAGTCAAGAGCAGACGGAGTGATTCGAGACCACCGGCCTCATTGTACTGGGCCAGCGTTGCAGAATGAAGGTCTTGTCGTTGGCATAACCGAGATGGGTACCGGGTCTTTACTGGCTTGTTTCCAACGTTGACCGCCAATTCGCAAAAACCATTATCCTCTGCGGACCAAGCTTAATGTTGAAATAGGAAGTTCCAACAAACCGAGGAGCTTGGCAATCACCGCCGGCCATCATGGGCCGCTCGTTCAAATGACGAAGCCGATGGGCTCCATATCCGAGCACTGCTATCCGGCAAAACATTTCATTTTAGAACAAGTCATTGCGTCATAAAAAAACCCTGTGGTTAAAGCCACAGGGTCAAGTGATTGGATTGAATCAAGTAGGACACGCGTCAGCGCGACACCCTCAATCCTGAACAATGATTCCCATACTTCGAGCGGTACCCTCGATCATACGGGAAGCCTGCGAAACGCTCATCGAGTTGAGGTCAGCCATCTTCTTCTGTGCAATCTCGGCGCACTGGGCTTTGGTCACCGTCGCGACCTTGTCCTTATGCGGCAAACTGCTCCCCTTCGCAATGCCCGCAGCTTGCTTCAACAAGGCGGCGGCAGGTGGGCTTTTGGTGAAGAACTCGAAGCTGCGGTCGTTGTAAACCGTCACGACGACTGGAATGGGCGTACCGTCGTACTCGCGAGTTCGCTCATTGAATTGCATCACGAACTGGCCGAGGTTAACGCCGAATTTACCCAGCGACGTACCGACAGGCGGGGCAGGTGTGGCTTTCCCGCCGGGAATTTGGAACTTTGCTTGTCCGGTGACTTGCTTGGCCATTTTTGAACGGTTTAAAAGTTGAGAGTTTTGAGATTGATTTCTAAGTTGTCTCCGCTGAGGGTGAAAAACACGGGGAATTCGCTCCGTGTGACTCTACCTTCAAGCGATGGACCGACTGTTATACGAATTACGGGCAATTTTGCGAGGGCTAACCAGGGTTTCCGCAAACAAATCCTTGAGATTCCACACTCACATTCTCCAACAGAAACCCCAGGCGACACCTGAGGCATTACATCGCTTCGACTTGCCAGTGATCGAGTTCCATGGGGACGCTTCGTCCGAAAATACTGATGATCACAGTCACACGACCGTTGGCTTCATCGACGCTATCGACCTCGCCCTCTTGATTCTCGAAGTGACCTTCTTTGACTCGAACGCGATCACCGGAACGGTACGGAATCGAGGTTTTGATCGGCGCCTCTTCGTCGTCGTCCAGAACAGGCTTGTTGATAAATCGCTCGACATCTTTGGGATCCATCGGCATCGGCTTTCCGGCAGCACCCGTAAAGTCACTGATACCGCCGGTCTCTCGAACGAGAAACCAAGTGTCATCGTTGATGATCATTCGGACCATCAAATAACCTGGCAACAACTTGCGTTTGGTAATTCGACGTTTTCCGGCCCGAGTGAATTCCGCCACATCCTCTGTCGGAACCACGATGGCCTCAAACATGTCCTCCATGCCTTCCATCTTGACTCGCTTTTCGAGTGCCTCGCGAATGGTATCCTCACGATTGAAGGCGACCTTCAGAATGTACCAGTCCATTTGGCCAGCAGCCGCGACCTCTTCGACGACCGGCTTTTTGATTTTGCGAGGAGCTTCCGCCGGTGCCTTGATTGGAGCTTTATGAAGGTCGGCCTCAGCACCACCAACGGTTCCACCATCAGGCATCAATTCATCAAACGAAGCTGAAGGAGGGTTTGCCGACGCGGAAGACGTATCGCCTTCATCGATCGAGTCATCGGACGAGTCAGATGGGGTCACGGCTAAATTGCTCTCGATATCAAGGCGACGCGGAAGGAAATCAAAGGCGAGAACAGAGAGTTCAGGCGATTTAAAAGTGAGTTAGGTGGTCACGCCAAGCAATGCAAAGAGCCACTGCCAGATAGCGTCGAACATAAACAAAGTAACGGCCAAGATAAGAATCGTTGCGATGACGACGATCGATGCGCGGACCAGTTCCTGCTTCGTCGGCCACGTAACCTTTTTCATCTCCGCTTCAACAGCAATCAAAAAGTCGGCGAAGCGAGGCCAATTGACGACCCGAAATCCAAACCAACATCCTGCGGCACAGAGTCCGAGAGGAATCGCGGATTCAGCCCAAGGCGCGGAATCGATGCCGTCACGAAGCGTAAGGTACAGGCGATAACATCCCATGATGACAATCACCCAAATCGCAAGCGCCGTCAATTGACGGACAACTCTGCCTTGCGTTGGCTTGTATACAGCCGTCTGCAAAAGATTCGTGGTCAGCGGCAGACTACTGGCGGTAGAACTAGATACGACTTCCCTGGACACTCTTGTCCGCTCCCGAGCTAAAGCTATTCAGTGTGGAGGGTGATGTAATAAGACGGTAACCAGCTACCTACCGAAGTGGCTTGGCCACAGGCAGGAAAGATGCTCACGATCTTTGGTCTAACAAAGCGTGAGTATCGCGTTTGAAACGGATTAGGTCCAGGCGTTTTTGCTGTTTCGAGCAAACGCCAATCAAACACTTTACTCTTAAGTCCGACAAACAGGAATCCGTCGAACCAGTGAACCGAAGGACGCTAGCAGGAGCGGCGGGAGTCGAACTCGCAACCGCCGGTTTTGGAAACCGGTGCTCTGCCAATTGAGCTACGCTCCTGAACCACGCGATCGGGCCGCAACCAACGCTGCCCGATAACGAAAAACGCCGGCCCGATTGGCCGAACCGGCGTCAGTCTTTTCACGAAGCTCATTCACATGAACCTCTGTTGAAATACAAAAAACTACTCAACGATCTTGGTGACAACGCCCGAACCGACGGTTCGGCCGCCTTCTCGGATCGCGAAGCGAACACCGTCGTCCATCGCGATCGGCTTATGCAGTTCAACGGTCACACGAACATTATCGCCAGGCATACACATTTCGGCATCGACCAAGTTCGCCGTTCCGGTCACGTCAGTGGTTCGGAAGTAGAACTGTGGGCGATATCCGCTAAAGAATGGCGTATGGCGGCCACCTTCATCTTTGCTGAGGCAATAAACTTCGGCCTCAAACTTGATGTGTGGGTTGATGCTCTTTGGCTTTGCCAAGACTTGGCCACGTTGAATGTCTTCACGCTTCACGCCACGAAGGAGGCAACCGACGTTATCGCCAGCACGACCTTCGGACATTTCCTTTCGGAACATTTCAACACCGGTGCAAATCGTCTTCACTGGCGCTGCGGACAGTCCAATGATTTCGACTTCTTCACCGACCTTGACAATACCACGCTCAATTCGGCCAGTCGCGACCGTTCCGCGACCTTCGATCGAAAAGACGTCTTCAATTGCCATCAAGAATGGCTTGTCTTCTTCACGTGTCGGTTCAGGAATGTTTGCATCGAGTGCTTCCATCAATGCGGTGATGCAAGCGCTGGCCTTCGGATCGGAAGGGTTGTTGTACGCTGGCAGAGCCGAGCCACGCACGACAGGGACGTCGTCGCCTGGGAAGTCGTACTTGCTGAGAAGTTCACGAATTTCAAGCTCAACCAACTCGAGCAACTCTTCGTCGTCGACAAGGTCAATCTTATTCAAGAACACAACGATGTAAGGCACACCGACTTGGCGAGCGAGCAACACGTGCTCTTTGGTCTGAGGCATTGGGCCGTCTGCGGCCGAAACCACCAAGATCGCGCCGTCCATTTGAGCGGCACCGGTGATCATGTTTTTGATAAAGTCAGCGTGACCAGGGCAGTCGATGTGGGCATAGTGACGATTGGGGGTCTCGTACTCGACGTGCGCGACAGCGATGGTCACGGTCTTGGTCGCATCGCGAACCGTACCACCCTTGGCGATATCCGAGTAATTCTTCGCCTTGGCCAAGCCCTTTGCGGCTTGAACGGCGAGAATCGCGCCGGTCGTGGTTGTCTTTCCATGGTCAATGTGACCGATGGTACCTACGTTGACGTGCGGTTTAGTCCGCTGGAAAGTTTCCTTAGCCATTTCAATTCACCTACATCCAACCGCAGAGATTTAGCACCAGAAAGATACGCCTTCCAATGCCTCACGCTTCCCGCCGCCCGCGTTCACACCCGCGAGGTGGATCGGCTGAGAGATGATTCCGCAGCTACAACAAAACGTTTTTGGGGAGTAAATAACAATTCGGGTGACTGACCGGTGCCCACCACAGGCATTCGGACCGACACATCCATCTTGTGCGATTGCTAGTTGTCGCGGATTGTCTACCAAATGACAATTCCCGATGACAAGCATTTCCCGGAAATTCAAGAGGATTTCGTCCTGTTAATTCCGAGCCAACTGAAAAAGCTGCTGACGAGACTTGAACCCGTGACCTCATCCTTACCAAGGATGTGCTCTACCAACTGAGCTACAGCAGCAAATTATCCGACTTCGAACGAACACGAAAGCGATTCAAACCAACAGACATTGATAAGCGGGTGAAGGGAATCGAACCCTCGTATTCAGCTTGGAAGGCTGCTGCTCTACCATTGAGCTACACCCGCTTTCTGTTCTCGATTCTTACCAAACCCATCCCACCCCGGCATTCCTGCCACGGCCGATGCCACATTCTCGTACACGATTCAATCCAGACGTCAATCCAGACAATTCACTCAAGGCGATTCATTGGGAGGTATAGGATTCGAACCTATGTAGACATAGTCAGCGGATTTACAATCCGCCCCCTTTAGCCACTCGGGCAACCTCCCTTTTTCTAACGATCCCCAACCACCCTCTTGTATCCGTCTACCGACCCGAATGGCTTTTCGCGTGCGGTCTCAACCAGTATTTAGACGCCAACTCCCTCCGTAACCGAGAAAGAAGCGTCTGTTATTTATTTTAGTAGTGCCTCACCAGCACCATTCCATCACAAAGCCAGCGGAGGGATTCGAACCCACGACCGGCGGTTTACAAAACCGCTGCTCTGCCAACTGAGCTACGCTGGCCACTTTACCCCCGCAAGGGATGCAGAGTTTAGCGATCCCTCACGGCGCAGCAAGATGGATTTGGTCAGTCTGTCAGTTTTCGTGCCTAGATTTCGACTTTCGAGACGAAAATCACGTTTCCAGGTGCAAAAACCTAGTTTTTATCCGTCACGCTCGTCACGACCTTGTCGATCAATGCGTAGGCGCAAGCCTCGTTGGCACTCATGAAACGATCACGGTTCGTGTCTTGTTCGATTTTCTCAAGCGAGTGCCCGGTGTGCTTGATCATAATGTCATTCATCTTGCGTTTGACCCGCCGCAGTTCTTCGACGTGTATTTCGATTTCCTGGGCAGTTCCCTGCATCCCCGCCAACGGCTGATGGATCATGATTCGAGCGTTGGGCAAAGAAAATCGTTTTCCCTTGGCTCCGGCCGTCAACAAGACTGCCCCCATCGACGCGGCTTGACCGATGCAATAAGTGGCGACATCACACGAAACGAACTGCATGGTGTCGTAAATCGCAAGCCCGGCCGAAATACTTCCACCGGGGCTGTTGATGTACAAATGAATATCGGCTTTTGGGTCGTCCGATTGTAAAAACAACATCTGGGCTACCAGCGAATTGGCGATTTGATCGTCGACTTGCTGGCCAAGGAAAATGATGCGGTCTTTGAGCAACCGCGAGTAAATATCGTAGACGCGTTCTTCTCGACCGCTCTTCTCGACAACGTAGGGGATAATCGGCATAGCGTAGGCTTTTCGTTGGATAGCGTAGTGGATTGGTGGCACCGACCCGCATACAGCCGGATCAGAGAATGTGCCTTTGATTCAATGGATCATCCGCAAGCGGGACGCGAGCCGTCCCCGATCACGACACTGAATGCCCGTCAGCGGATCACTCAGCGAAATTCGCGATTACTTATCACCCTCGGTACCAGGTTCAATGGGTGGCTTCGTCAATATTTCATCAACGATTCCGTAAACTTTTGCCTCTTCGGCGCCAAGAAAGAAATCGCGGTCGGTATCTTTTGCGATTTTTTCCACGGTCTGGCCAGTGTGCTTGCTGATGATTTGATTGAGCACGTCGCGATATCGCAGAATTTCGGCGGCCTGGATTTCAATGTCGCTGACCTGACCTCCGACGCCACCCATCGGCTGGTGCATCATCACGCGGCTATTGGGCAAGCAATAACGCTTCCCCTTGGCCCCGCCACAAAGCAAAACGGCAGCGCCGCTGGCCGCTTCGCCGACACAATAGGTCGCGACCGCACAGGACAGCATCTGCATCGTGTCGTAAATCGCAAGCGTCGCTGTAACGCTACCGCCAGGCGAATTGAGGTAGAAATGGATGTCTTTGCGCCGATTCTCACTCTGGAGATAGAGCAACTTCATCACCAATTCGTTCGCGTTGCCGACGTGAATTTCGCCCTGCAAAAACACGATCCGGTTTTCAAGCAACAAATCGCCAAGGGTCAGTTGCCGCTGACGCTGATAGCTCTGTGTGGCGTAACTGTTGGACACTCCGTAGTTCATCCGAATTCTCTTTGAAGGTTAGTGAGGTGCAGGGTCTTTAGTGTTCGCAATGGATGCGTTTATGACAAGGTGAGGACGAGTCGCCGTCGGTCCGGATTGGCGAATCGACCCTAGATATTCTTTAGGTACTCGATCGTATCGGAGGCGTTGGAGAGCGAGCCCTGATCGGGCTCATCGTCGCCAACGACCAAGTCACCGGTGTACTGGAAATCTTCCAATGCCGCCAATACCGCTGGAAAATCGGCAGTTCCTTGCCCAACCGGCACGGTGATGCCACGTCCGGCTGCTAAATCAACGACACCGTCGACCGCATGAACGGTTCGGATTCGATTGCGTAGCGAACGAATCGCTTCCTGAACGTCAAATCGATTGACAATCAGTTTTCCGGGATTGAGCGCAACAGCGACGTAGGCACCGTTGTCGTTGCCAAGCAGTTTTTCCAGCCGCTCACCCGGTTCGGTACCGGTCTCAGCCGCCAAAAACGCACCCGTGTGGGCACCAAATCGCCCTAAATCCGACATCACGGCCGCAAGCGATTGATAGCGTGGATCTTCGGGAGACTCCGGCACGTTTCCAATCTGGTTGACCACCAAAGTCGCGCCGAGCTTATAGGCCATCGTCATCGCCTCCTTCGTCGCGTCGATTCGCCGAGATAGGTCATCCGGGGAATCATAGCCGCGACGAGTCTGAAATCGCACCGATGCGACCCTCAAATTGCAATCGTCCAGCATTTTTCGCAATTGTCGAACGCCAGTAGCCGACAATTCCGATGGGCGGATATCGCGCCGCGCGTCAATCTGTACGGCGTTGGCACCCATACGGCCTGCCATCGCGATTGCCCGCCGCAATTGTCCCGCTAGCAAACCACTGGTCGATCTGCCTCCGTCTAGTGCTGCCGTAACCGAACTCAATCGTACCGCGATGCTCAAGTGAGCCAAGTCTTAGGTTCCTTCACGTGTCTAAAATGCTGTTGCTACCGGTAATTATCAAACCCGCGGAAAGCGACAGCGGCACCAAGCCACGTCTCATTCTATGCGGGATGTGCCTGGCTGCCATCGCGGGGCAACTGGGGTTACTGCTATCGCTTGTCATCGGACTTGCTTCGCGGCCGGTCGTGGCAGCCGAAACGTCGGGTTCGAAGCAAGTTTTCGACAAACTCGGCTATCCCAACAAAGTGCATGGCAACGATGAAGTCCATGCGAACGAAGTGGATGGCAACGAAGTCCATGGCAACGAAGTAATCGGGCGATGGTCTTTTTCGCGATCCGAAGACGTCGACTTTGACGGCTGGCCAGAGGGTTGGGCTCGAAAGCAAGATAAAGACCACCCGGCCTATGTTAGGATGCAAATCACCTCCAACGACGAAGCGATGCTCCGCTTAGCTCAAGCGTTGGATATGCATGCGATTCCTCTCTGGGAGAGGGCCCGACGCCGGTTTCCACAACTTCCCCCACTTCCTCCATCGGTAGCCGATGCCGCAGTGGGGCGTCACTTTCGCATCGAGATGGATGGTGGTCAAGCGATGGTCCAGTCGCAAGAACTCGCCGTTGATCCGTTATTTCGGTATCGACTTGAGCTTTCCGCAAAAACCGAAGCTTTAAAAATTGACCATGCCTACGCCGAATTAGTCTTCTTCGATAAATCCTTGCAAGTGATCAGCCAACACGCCACAAACTCGATCACCGGTACTACTCACTGGCGGTCACTACGAAGCGAAATCGTATCTGCTCCACCGGGAGCGAGCACTATCGCGGTTCGGCTTTATGTCCGTCCGATCAAAAGTGATGGCGAAATGGATATCCGTGGCTCGGCCGGATTTGATGAGATTGTCGTGCGACAACTTCCTCAAATGCGAATCGATACGGACCAACGATTGGCGATCTATGACGTGGGGCAGCGTCCTCAGATCTCGATTCGGGTGCTTGGGCTGAATCACAAGTCGACCGATGTTCATCTCAGTGTTTTAGACGTTCACGGGCGCAAAGTTACAGCGGCGATAAAGCCATTCAAGGCCGCTTCAACACCTCGCTCAAAAACGGCAGCTAACGATTCAGGCCAGCCGCTCTCCACGTTGGATGGCAAGGATACGTCAAACCTCTCCGAGCCGCTCACGCAGAGCGAACCTCTGGAGAACCCAGAGTTGGCTTCAACGGATGTCATGGCCGATTCTGGCGAACGCGATCATACAGAAAGCGGTGCCGTATCCTCGATGCGGGAGTCGGTTGCGACATGGGAATTGCCAGAGCTTCCTCCCGGTTTTTATCGGATCATCTGCGGCCTAGGCGATCCGAAGCAACCTACATTAACAAGCGAAACCACGTTCGCCATTTTATCGAACCTCAGCAGAACCACAGCAGATGAAAGTTCGACAGCAGAAGCCGGTCGGCCCAGTCCTTTCGGCTGGACGCTTCCCGCTGACCGGCCCGAGGGTGTCGGATACAAGCGGATTCCCGAATGGCTACTAAAACTTGGCGTTCGAGTCGTAAAGTATCCGTGCTGGCTTGAACCAAACGATCGTGTGCAGTTAGATGAGACCGCATGGCTGGTTGGACGACTTCAGGAAAAGAACATCCGCATGATTGGGATGCTGGATCACCCTCCCCAACAAGTGCTCGTTTCAAGCGAGGAGCGAGAGCGACGCGACCCTGTTGCTGCGAACTACTTCCGCGATTCGGCAGTATGGCAGCCGGCGTTGGAACCGATTATGACTCGCCTTTCGTTGAAGATCCGAACGTGGCAACTCGGCTCCGAAGGTGATTACAGCTTTCTCGGCAGACCTGAACTCAAACAAACGATTAAAGACATTGGTCGAGAGTTGCAGGGCTTTGGCCAACCGATCGGCCTTGCCTTGTCATGGCCGTGGCTTGAGCCGCAAGCGCCGATTGGCGATCGTTCCTGGGTAGCGACCAATCTGTCCATCAACACTCCGCTTGCGGCTGAAGAATTGGATGCCTATTTGCAGGCTACCACGTCCGCAGAACCAGGCGCCCGCAGCGCAAGCGAAACTTGGGTTTCGCTCAATCCATTGCCAAAAAACGAGTACGATCAAACCTCGCGACTTTCGGACCTTGTCCTACGGATGGCGATGGTTCGCGGGCATGACGTCAACGGTGCATTTATCACCAAGCCGACTGATCCTGCTATCGGCTTACTACGACCAGACTGGCGACCGGACGAGATGCTTGTACCGTGGCGCACCACGGCGATGCTGATCGGCGATCTCACTCGCGTCGGTTCGCTACCTTTGCGAAAAGGCAGCTCCAGCATGGTACTGTCAAATCCCAAACGCACTACCATCCTCGTGTGGAACTCAGCAAACGTAACCGAGCAGGTCTATCTTGGAGATAAGGTTCGCCAAATCGATGTCTGGGGAAAGGCGGTTACGCCAACTAGAACAGAGGTTGATGGTAAACCAACACACTTGATAAATGTCGGCCCCATACCCACCTTTCTTGTCGACGTCGACCCAGTGCTCGTCGCGTTTCGGATGTCAACGTTATTGGTAGAAAAGAATCTCGACAGTCTCTTGGGGCGGCGTCAAAGCGTTTCGTTGCAGTTCAACAACCCAACTCGGGACGTAGTCTCGGGCGAAGTCAGACTTCTTCCACGCGACGACTGGGAAGTCGAACGTAAATCACAGACGTTTGATCTTTCCCCCGGGCGCGTCGCCAACCATACGTTTGATGTGCTACTGCGCAATAGCGCAACCGTCGGTGACACACAACTCGAATTCGATTTTCTGCTTCGCACGCAGCCTCCACGGCGTTTTTCCGTGATCCGCAACATCCGAGTGGGCCCTGAGGGGCTCGACATCGAAGTGACGACTCGAATGTCCGGCGATGACCTATTGGTACAACTTTCAATGACCAATCGAACGAGCGTTGATCAGAAATACGACTGCATGATGTTCCCGCCTGGCGGACGCCAGTACCAAAGGCGACAAATTGTCATTCCGAAGGGCGTATCGGTCGAACGACTTTTTCCATGGACAGACGGCCAGTCGCTCATCGGCCAAAAAATGCTCCTTCGCGCCGTTGAACAAAACGGCGAGCGAGTACTTAACTATCCTTTCGTCGCAAACCCATAGTGACACCGCCTTGAAGCATCTGCTGGCGATGATCCTTCATTTCTCACGATTGAAGCAGCCTCTCAAGTAGCCCTTCGGTCAAGACTTGAGCAGTTCATTCATTTCGCCGTTGCTATCTGCAAATCCCTTGCACTCACTTCCTACGCGGTTCAATAAAGTCACGAAAAGATTGGACAAGGGAACCGCGTCGCTAAATCTTAAGTACCGTCCGTGGAGGAGTCCTAGCTCGCCGCCGCCAGCGAGTACCAATGGATAATTGTTGTTGTCATGTGTAGTACTGTTACTACTGCCATACAGCACCACTGAGTTATCAAGCACCGAGCCGTTTTCCTCTTTGGCGGAGTCGAGGCGATCCAAAAAGTATGCAAATTGTGCAGCCATGAAGTTGTCCCAGCGACCAAGCTTTTCTGCCCCATCGGGCTTATCCCAATCGTGAGCTAATGTGTGCAGCGAGTTCTTGAATCCCTCTAGTTGCGGAAATTTGGCCGCTTTGGAAGAACAATCGGCCATGTTGGTTATCTGATAAGTGGCCACTCGCGTCGAATCGGTGCGAAATGCAAGGTAAATCAAATCATACATGGTGCGAATAAACTGCATGGGCGCCTTATCGTCAGCATCCAAATGCAACTGATCGCGTTCTTCATCGCGTAATTCTGGCCGAGGAATTTCAAGCCAGCGCTGCGAACGCGCAACGCCTTGTTCAATCTGACGAACGGAGGCGAGGTACTCATCGAACTTATCGCGATCCTGACTTCCTAATCGATTTCGCAACGAGTGCGAATCTTCGAGCACGCGATCGAGCATACTGGAAGCACTCCTAAGTCGCCTACCATGGGCGATCGTATCCGCATCACCGGCCCCAAAGAATCGATCGTAGATTTGTTGCGGCTGATTCAGCGCGGGAAGCGGACGCCCCTTGTCGCTGTAGGACAAAGTGCTTGAACGTGTCGGTTCACCGACACCGCCATCCGTAGAAAGCACCAAAGACGAGAACCGAGTGCTATCGCCGAACGATTGCGCCAGCACTTGGTCAACCGAGACGGTATTGGTGAGAAACTTGTTATTTAAGTAGGCACCAGTCAGAAAGGTATCGCCCGTATCGTGCCCACCCATGCGCCGACCGTTCGGATGCGATAAACCGCCAAGCACCGTCAACTTTTGCCGATGTGACTCCAAGGGCCTCAACACCTCGGTAAACTGATAATCGTGGCCTTCACCTTTCGGAAACCAACGCCACTTCGCGTTTTCGCTATCCTCCTTTGGCAGGCCGACCCCGAAGCCAAAGTACATCGCGCAAAACCTGCGAGTCGACTTGTCAGATGTGACCGGGACATCATTGGCTTTCACCATGCACTCCATCCATGGAAGAGCCAGTGACGCTCCAACGCCATGTAAGAAAGTGCGTCGATCGAGGTGCCAAGATTTACGCGTCATGATTCGGTCTCCATGTAATTTCCGTCATCAACCCATTCCAAGCCTCAGCCACGAACAGCATTTCGTCACGCCTCCCATGTGCGTGGCGCAGCGATCATCGAAAACGAGCCACCCTCTCGCCTGCATTTCGCAAGCAACTCACTATCCGCGTATCCTCACTATTTACCTTGAAATGGCTCGCTCGCGACAATCAAGTGAATCAAGCTTTTCAGTTCGTAATCATTGGACGCAAATTGCGCCGTGATTTCATTCACAACTTCTTGATCAGTCAATTCTAACTTTCGTCCCATTGCATAGGTTAACAGTCGTGCAACGATCGATGTTGCAAATTCATGCTTACGTTCATTGAGCAGGTAGCTCTGTAACCCCTCGATTCCCACCATTTCATGCCCGTCTGGCAACTTGGATGTGGTTTCTACGGCAAACATTCGCACTTCGTCGAACACTTTTCGCGGGACTTCCGTCCTCCAGTTACCCACTGCGTCAAAACATTCAAGCGCAATGCCCCAAGGATCGATATTCCGATGACACCGATCACACGATTCTTGGGCTCGATGAATTTCCATTTGCTCTCGAACGGAAAGCTCGTGAAACTTCGGATCCTTGTCGTCAAGCGATGGAACATTGGGCGGCGGCGGTGCGGGTGGATCATTGAGAAGTCGATCCCGAATCCAAACCGCACGTCTTACCGGATGCGAATCGCTGCCTGTCGAGTTGACCAGCAGTACGGACGCTTGCGCCAACAAACCACCGCGATGGCTCGTCACACCTAACGGGACGCGCTGGAAGCCTCGCCCGAAAACATCGTTGATTCCATAGTGCCGCGCCAGCGGCTCGTTGAGCATCGTGAAGTCGGATTGGATAAGGTTCATGACGCTAAGGTTCTCGCGAAGCAACTCACCGACAAACGCTCGCGTTTCACCGCACATTTCTTGCTTTAGCTTGTCATCGAAGCGAGGAAAGCGATCACGACTGACTGCGACATTGTCAATCATGTTTAGACCTAGCCATTGATCGGTGAACTGTTCAACCAATCGCTGTGATCGACGATCAGCGAGCATTCGGTTCACTTCTTGAATCAAATTGCCTGGCTCATGGAGTTTGCCGGCTGATGCAAGCTCCATTAAATGTTCATCGGGCATCGTGCTCCAAAGAAAGTACGAGAGTCGCGATGCGAGTTCGATGTCGGTGACTTGCCGTTTATCAACGCTGGATGGTTCGATTCGATATAAAAACTCCGGCTGAATGAGAACCATCGCGAGTGTCTCACGAATTGCCTCTACAAAGGTGGGGAAATCCGGCCGAATCGACTGGTAAAATCCCAGGAGTCTCTCCACTTCGGAATCGTCCACATTGCGGCGAAATGCCCTTGTCATGAAGCGTTTCAGCACTTCAATCACGTACGCGTCCGACTCAGGCTCTCCGTCAGTGGCCTCGAATAAAATTTGACGATGCGTGGCGGGCGGCCACTGCTCGTATGAATTGCCCTGAAACTCAACCGACTGAATCGTTAACGTCGGCAAGTGAGGTTCATCAGGATAAATGGTCTTGCCAGCACTATCTTTTTGTTCTGCCGGAAGAGGCGATTGATCGTTGTAAACATTTCGAACACGCACGACCAATCCGGGATACTTGCCCTGTCCTCGAACCGGAAGCGGAAAACCTTCGAGTCGTCCACGAAATTCAAGCGTCTGCGTCCCAGACGTCGTGACCTCCACCACATCGAAGTTATCGAGCAGAATCTCGGTATCTGGTTGATAGCCCACGGAAACTTCTAGAAGTGGGAAGCCGATGTTTGGCTTGATCTCTGCGGAAAACTTGACTCGCACCAGAAATTCCCCGGCGTCTGGATAATCGTTCACGATCTTCGCGAGAAACTCTTGTTGACGCCCAAGCCGATTGGACCTTTCAGCGTTACCCAACCACGTATCGATTTTGCATTCGGTAAACGTGTGATCGTACGCATTCGGCTTATCACCCGTTACAATGACGTGGTTGAAGGCAACACGTGCCGTAGCGAGGTAACACTCCAGCTGCAATGGTGACATTTGCAGCGAGCGCCCATCGTTTAGAAATCCGTCGGACGAGACCGCATCGGGCGGAATGTCTCGTACGTAGTCCATGTCCAAGCCGATGAGATCCTGCATGGTATACTGGTACTCAGCGCGATTAAGCCGACGGATGACAACACGACCATCGGTCCTGCGTTGCAGATGAAGTGCTTCTTTGAGGGAGGTGGACAGCCACGCTGTGAGCCTCTCATGCTGTCCCGCATCAAGTCGAGGCTCGCCCTCCGGCGGCATCTCGCCAGCATCAAGAACGTTGAGCACCTCATGCCAATTCTCTGTCGCAGAACGGTCATTGATCAGGTCGATCGAGAGCGTATCCAATCGCAACTTGCCTTCCTGCAATTCAGGCCCGTGGCAACGGATGCAATGCGACTCCAGGATCGGGAAAATGTCGCTTTGGAAGTCCACTGCCATCGCTTGCTGTACTGCGAACGCTGCCGCAACGCAACAAATCAGAAGAGATCGCGATAAAAGCCGTCTTGCGAACATCGGCAGAATTTGTCGGGGCGAGGGGTTTGGCGGGGCGGGGGTTTGGCGGGGCGGGGGGAAGGTGCAAGGCTGGCGTTGGCATCCGGTAGGAACGTGCAGTATCGTCGGTGGGTTGCTCCATCGCAAGCGAGTTGCCTCACCCATCGTTTTTGAGTCGGCTCCAGCTTCTTCGGAGAAAGAAACCACTTTTGGAAACCACTTTTGAAGGCGCCCCCGAGGGCATGCACGAAAGTCCGGTAGGCAAGCGGGGCTACGAAAACCATTGCCGCGGCAGACTAAAAGAAGCTCCCTTCACGTGAAAAAATGGGATGAAAAAGTGCATTGCCAGACCTCCGAAATCCGCCGTGCAAATTCGACACAGCGACCGTCTGACTCAGTGTTTTGAAAGCAGAGCTCCCCGCATGGCCGTGTGTAATTGCCATGTGCGGGTAGGTTACAATCGCTCGCGTACGGGTGCCTATGTATCACGCAGAAGGCGCGCCGTAGCCCGGTTGTAGCCCGGTTGGTTGTCATTCACCTTTAGGGGTCGATAGCTATGATATTTGAACGCATCACGCGACCGATGATGATCTGCGGGCTGCTTTTTAGCGCCATGGTTCACGTACGAGCAGATGATTCCAAGATTGAAGAGACTCTCAAACGCACCACCGACGCGACAGCCTCAAAGCTTCCGTTAATCGAAGGTTTGAATCGATTAAAATACAACCATCCTGGGCTTGTTGTCGATCTGGGCGTAGGGCTCTGGGCATGGCCGGTTCCATGCGATGCAGATGGCGATGGAGACATGGACCTGATCGTCAGTTGTCCTGACAAGCCATACAACGGGACCTATTTGTTTGAAAATCCAAGTGGCAATCACGCGATCGAACGCGACGCAAAACTTCCGGTTTTTGGGCCGGCTCGACGCTTAAGCAATGGCAGCTTTAATGTCACACCCAGCTACGTCGGCGACTCGATTCGCGTGACTACACCCGGGTTCGAACATCCTGATTTCTTGACGACGGGCCTAGCCAAGTCACGCCCATTAGGACTCGCGCCGGATCCAATCCAACGCAATCCCGACTTCATTCGGCCTCACCAACCTGGCGCCTACAAAACCCGACACAACCAATGGAAATACGCTGACTTGAATGGTGACAACCAACTCGATCTGGTTGTCGCCATCGAATTGTGGTCCGAATACGGATGGGACGATGCGTGGGATTCGCAAGGACGATGGACCCACGGTCCTTTACGCGCCGTGCTTTATCGTTTCATGAACCGTGGTACGAGCGACGCACCGTCCTACGATGAGCCGATTTTGATGGTTAGCGAAAGTGACTCAGGCACCGACGAGAGCCAACCCATCAGCCCCTTTGGGCTCGCCTCGCCAAACTTCGTCGACTTCGATGCCGATGGTGATCTCGACTTACTTTGCGGTGAATTTCTGGACGGATTTACCTATTACGAAAACTCGGGTACTGGCCGTGCACCTCAATTTTCACGAGGAAAGCGATTAAGGGACGGCGACCATGATTTGAAGATGGACCTCCAAATGATTGTTCCCGTTGCATTCGATTGGGATCGTGATGGCGACTACGACCTGATTGTTGGCGATGAAGATGGGCGGGTGGCGTTGGTGGAAAATACAGGAAATTTTTCCGATCGAGTCCCCGTATTCTTGCCGCCCCAATATTTCAAACAAGAGTCGGACGACCTGAAGTTCGGAGCACTCGCGACCACGTATGGGTTCGACTGGGACGGAGACGAGGACATCGACATCATTGCCGGGAATACAGCTGGGCACATTGGGTTTATTGAAAACCTGAGTGGCCCGGGAATTGAATCACCTTCGTGGCTCGAGCCACGTAAACTCAGTGCCAATGGTAAAGTCATTCGAATCACGGCCGGTCCCAATGGATCGATTCAAGGGCCCGCCGAAGCCAAATGGGGTTACACGACCCAATCCGTCGCAGACTGGGATTTGGACGGCCTTCCCGATTTGATCGTGAATTCGATTTGGGGAAAAGTGATTTGGTATCGCAATGTAGGAACACGCACCAAACCTTTGCTTGCGGAAGCGGCTCCGATTGAAGTTCAGTGGCAAGGTCCCACTCCCAAGCCTGAGTGGACTTGGTGGAACCCCAACGGATTGGAATTGGTCACACAATGGCGCACCACGCCGATCGCGGTCGACTGGAATCTTGATGGACTAACCGATTTGGTGATGCTTGACCACGAAGGCTTTCTATCTTGGTTCGAGCGACGACGCATGGACGACCAATTGATACTAATGCCAGGGAAGCGAGTGCTGGTAGACGCCGATGGAAATGCATTGCGACTCAATAGCAAACGAGCCGGTGCAAGCGGCCGACGAAAGCTTTGTATCGTCGACTGGGATGGAGACGGTCGCCAGGACATTCTCGTCAATGGCGTGAATGCGAATTGGTTACGTCAAACAGGCCATCGCGAAGGCAAATGGTACTTCGAAGATCGCGGTGCCCTGGACAGTCGTAAGATCGAAGG
>JANOBM010000312.1:0-9122 GCA_031411655.1 Planctomycetaceae bacterium | reverse complement strand
GGTTGGCTGGGTTCCGCTGCAATCTCCCAGCCTGGCTGGTGTGCTTGAAGGGTTTTCTTCGCATATGCGATTGCGAGGCGTTCGGCATGTCGTCCAAGACGAACCTGACGACCGTTTCATGCTTCGCGATGACTTCCTGCGCGGTATCGGAATGCTTCAGGCGTACAACCTGACCTACGATTTGCTCCTCTATCCTAGGCAACTCGCTGCGGCCATCGAACTTGTCGATCGCTTCCCGGATCAGGTTTTCGTGCTCGATCACATTGCCAAGCCTTCGATCTCGCAATCCGCTTTGGATGGGATATGGAAGAGGGGTTTCGTTGAACTCGCCAAACGGAGCAACATTTTTTGCAAGTTTTCGGGTGTCATCACGGAAGTTCGTAACCATTCCTGGACCATCGACACCATTCGCCCCTATTGGGATATCGCGTTTGAATCGTTTGGCGTGAATCGCCTGATGTTTGGGACGGATTGGCCGGTTTGCTTGTTACGAGGTGATTATGCACAATGGGTTTCTGCAGTTTCCGAGCTGACACATTCGCTTTCACCTTCGGAGCAAGCTGCGTTTTGGGGCCTTAACGCCATCGAAGCCTACGCCATCCCCGAGAGTTGAACTGAATGCGCGCCATTCAAATTGTTGAGCCAAAAACGCTTGCCGCGATTGAAATCGATTTTCCGAGTAAGCCTGGCCCGGGTCAGGCCCTCGTCCGAACGCATCGGATGGGCGTCTGCGGTACGGATATAAGCTGCTATCTAGGGAAATTTCCGTTCTTCGCTTTCCCGCGAATCCCAGGCCATGAGCTCGGAGTTGAAGTGCTTGAGCTTGGAGCCGGGGTTACAAACGTTGCCGTTGGTGATCGGTGTGCGGTGGAGCCTTATATGAATTGCGGTGAGTGCTTTGCGTGCCGCCGCGGCGCAGGAAACTGTTGCGTCAATTTGAAGGTCATTGGCGTGATGACCGATGGAGGGTTGTGTGAACAATTTTTGGTTCGTGCTTCGAAGCTGCACCCGTCTTCTTTGCTCTCCTTCGATCAACTCGCGTTGGTCGAGACGCTCGCGATCGGGTGTCATGCGAACGACCGAGGGGCACCTGTCACCGGGGACCATACCCTTATCATTGGTGCTGGTCCGATCGGTTTGTCAACGCTCGAGTTCGCCCGACTTACCGGCGCAACGATCAGCGTGATGGATATGAACGAAGAACGTCTTCGTTTCGTTGCAACCAATTACGGAATCGAAAACACGATTCACTTTAAGGGAGATGGTTCAGAGCTCGAAGTGATGAAGGCAATCACCGGCGGCGATCTTTATCGTGTGGTTACGGATGCGACGGGAAGCCACCATTCAATGGGTGCCGCCTTGCAATACGTCGCACCGACTGGTTCATTGGTATTCGTCGGTATTACCACCGAAGCGATTTCATTTCGCCATCCGGCAATGCATCGACCGGAAGTTACAATCAAAGCGTCCCGCAACGCATTGCCTCCGGACTTTACACGAATCATTCAGTTGATTGAAACGGGTGTAATCCATACGGACCGATGGATCACTCACCGAACAACTTTCGATGGCATCCTCAATGACTTTGAAAGTTATACCAGGCCGGAAACGGGTGTCCTTAAAGCGATGATCCAGCTCACCTGAGTATTTGGCGGCGTCACTTAACACCCGATTCTTTCACTGCTCAGGTTTATTGGTTACGTGCTCGCATCGTGCGAGGAGGCTTTCGGTCATCATGGATTCAAACACCGTCGATTCAAAACATTTTCCGGTTTCGTCACGACGACCGTTTGGCAAAACGGGACTTCATTTGCCAGGAATCGTATTTGGAGCGACGAGCCTCGGAAATCTATTCCGTAAGGTAGATCGTACCGAAAAGTCGCGAATCGTCGAACAGTGGTTTCGGCACGTTTCCCCGCCCGTCGTCATTGATTCGGCGGGCAAATACGGGGCGGGCATGTCGTTAGAAGTCATCGGCCAGGAGTTGGACCGTCTTCAAATAAGTCCCAGCGACGTGATCATCAGCAACAAACTGGCATGGCGCCGGACTCCGCTAGTAACTCCTGAACCAACCTTTGAACCGGGGGCATGGTTTGGACTCACGAGCGATGCTGTCCAAGATATCAGCCATGATGGGATCCTGCGGTGCTGGGACGAGGGTAACCATCTGCTTTCACCGTATCGGGCGTCCTTAGTGTCTGTCCATGACCCAGATGAGTATCTCGCTGCAGCCACGGACGCAGACGACCAAAAACGCCGCGTGGATGACATTGTCGGTGCCTACCAGGCGCTCGAAAAGCTCCGGCAAGACGGACTGGTTGCGGCGGTAGGAGTCGGCGCGAAGAACTGGAAGTCGATACTATTTCTTTCGAATTACTGTCGTTTTGAATGGGTCATGTTTGCCAACAGCTATACCGTGTTTTCACATCCGACCGATCTTGCCGAGTTTATGACACGGCTCTCGAACGATGGGGTCGGGATTATCAATTCAGCGTTGCTTCATGGTGGCTTCCTTGTTGGCGGTGAATACTTTGACTATCGCAAACTGGATCCCGCGCGGCCCGAAGATTCGGCAAAGCTCGCTTGGCGAGAAAAGTTTTGGAAAGTATGCCTGGACCACGACGTGGAACCCATGGACGCAGCAGTGGCATACGGTCGGATGCATCCTGCGGTCAACGCCATCGCAATCAGTAGTAGTCGAGCCGATCGCGTCGAATCTCAAGTCTTGTCTGTCACTCGTACCATTCCCGACGAGTTTTGGTGCGACCTCCAATCGATCGTTGCTTAACAGGTTTATTTGATCGACTACTGAGTACTAATTCCGAGAACAACCTATGCGTCATCTATTTATCGATCGACTCCAGTGGGCAGAATCCTTGTATGCAATGAAGCGGGGACAACACCATGTCCTTTCGATCTTCGTTCTGATTTTTATCCTTTGCGCATCCCAACTGTCCGCCCAGCCATCCGATGCGTCAGATACTCGTTTGTCCCTCGATTCAATTTTCTTAAGTAAGGATTTCAAAGTTGAACCGTTTGCCGGGCGTTGGCAAACTGACAGTCAGGGATTTGAATGGATTCGTACGGACGCCGAATCTGGTGCGACTTCCATCGTCCAGGTGAGCTTAATCAACCCGAAGATCGAAAACGTACTGGTCCCCAGCGATTGGCTTAAGCCGACGCCCGAGTCCAAGCCACTTTCCATCGAAGCGTATGAGTGGTCCGTCGATCGTTCGAAGTTACTTTTGTTCACCAATACTCGCCGGGTTTGGCGAGTAAACTCTCGAGGTGATTTCTGGCTCTTCGACGTTCCCAGTCATCGACTGGTCAAGCTAGGTGGCGATGTTCCTGAATCTTCGATGATGTTTGCCAAGTTTTCCCCCGACGCGACCAAGGTCGGTTATGTCTTCAATCAAAACATCTACCTTCAGGATCTTGCGGATCTAGCGGTCACACAACTCACTTTTTCCGGTTCGCCCACGCTGATCAATGGTACTTTCGATTGGGCGTATGAGGAAGAATTCACGATTCGTGATGGCTTTCGATTTAGCCCTGATGGACAAAGGATCGCATTCTGGGAAATCGATAGTTCAGGAATTGGTCAGTTTCCTCTCGTCGATAACACATCGACCCTTTATCCCGCGATCCAATTCATTCCTTATCCCAAGGTTGGAACGACGAATCCATCTGCCCGAATTGGCATGCTCGATCTGGCTAACCATTCAACGACATGGGCAAGCGTCCCAGGCGATCGTCGAGATAACTATTTGCCGCGGATGGAGTGGATCGATTCGGAGCAACTGGCAGTACAGCAACTCAACCGCGCCCAAAATTGTCTTCGAATCTATACCGTGGATGCCGAAACGGGAGACGCTACGGCCGGCTTGGTCGATGAAGATGCGGCCTGGGTCGATGTGCCCAATGAGACAGTCTGGACCGAAGACAAATCGTCTTTCTTATGGCTCAGTGAAAGAAGCGGATGGCGACACATTTACCTGGTTTCCCGTGATGGCAAGACTGTGCAACCGGTTACCCAGGGCCAGTTTGATGTCATCGATTTGCTTGGATTGGACGAGGCATTGAAGACTGTCTATTTCTACGCATCACCGGACAATGCAACCCAAAAGTATCTTTATCGCATTCAAACTGATGGAACGGGCTTGCAGCGTGTAACCCCCGATCACGAGATTGGAACGAATCAGTACGTTCTTTCGCCGGATCGCAGGCATGCACTGGTGACGGTGTCTCGATTCGCCGATCCGCCGCGAACGGATGTGGTCAATCTTCGCGACCACTCCGTCGTGTCCGTGGTCGAGGAGAACCGTGAATTGGTCGCTAAATTAGCGGATGTCGGGATGGCAAAGCATGAGTTCTTTCGTGTCGACATTGGCGAAGGAGTTGAACTCGACGCGTGGAGCATCCTGCCGCATGACTTTGACCCAGCAAAAGAATATCCACTCATTGTGTTCGTATACGGCGAACCGGCAGGACAAACGGTGGTTGATCAATGGGGCGGTGATCGAATGCTCTGGCATCAATACCTTGCGAAGTCAGGATACGTTGTGATGAGTTTTGACAACCGTGGAACGCCTAGTCCACGCGGTCGCCAGTGGCGCAAGAGCGTCTATCGGCAAATCGGTATCTTGGCATCATCCGATCAAGCCGCTGCAGTTCAATCGGTACTTGCGAAGCGTCCCTATCTCGATGCGAAGCGCGTCGGTGTTTGGGGATGGAGCGGCGGCGGATCAATGACACTGAATCTGATGTTCCGCTCCCCTGACCTTTACGCCACTGGTATCTCGATCGCACCGGTGCCCAACCAGTTGTACTACGACACCATCTATCAGGAACGTTACATGGGATTGCCATCCGATAACGCCGATGGCTACCGGTTGGGATCACCCATTACATTCGCAAGCCAACTGAAGGGCGATTTGTTGTTGATTCATGGCACCGGTGATGATAACTGCCACTACCAGACAAGTGAATTGCTTATCAATGAATTAATCAAGCACGACAAATTGTTCTCGATGTTTGCCTATCCCAATCGCTCTCATGCCATTCGCGAAGGCGAGAATACGACTCGTCACCTTTACCAGACGATGACCCAGCACTTTTTTAGAACGCTTCCGGTCACCACTGTGGAGACGATTGAGTGAGATTGTTTTTGTGACACTTTCTAAGAAAGGCATCCCCCCAAACCCATCCAATTGGAGCCACGGTTTTCACCGAGTTATCAGTCATCGGTTAATCGTCGTCGCTGATGGGAAAGGTCACTTCACGATCATTGTCTCTGGATATCAAATGGTAGATCGTATCGGGACGTTTAATACGGAGCAGGGCAATCCATGACATCGGATCATTCGACGACATTCCACCTGAGATACCGTAAACAGGGTCGACGCCCTGTTTGCTCAGTTAAAACTTAGAACCATGAATCAATCTCCGTGAAGAGACTATTCAGACCCGCATCGGTAATCAAATCGCGAAAGATCGCTGGCGAGCCGAGGCTGTTTCGGAAGTACCAGTCGCGGCCGTCGCCACCGACGAGCGTGTCGGCAGAGCTATCCTCTTTGACAGTACTGCGAGTGAGTGTGAAGCCTTTGTGGAGGCCATTTTCCCCGATCCTCCTAGCAAGACATCATTGCCAGCTCGGCCAGACAAAACATCATTACCGCCGTTGCCGGTCAACGTATTGGCGAGCGAATTGCCAACGAGGATATCGCTCAGCGAACCGCCGATTGCGTTTTCAATGGTGTTGATCGCCGATAGAGTGAGCGTGAGACCCGCGTTGACGATCTGCGGAGTTGCGAGTGATAAATCGATGGCGATCTGTCGAGTCGTGGTCGAGCTGAAGTCCAACGTGTCGATGCCGACGCCTGACTCGAGAATCGTGTCGCTTCCCAGTGTGAGATCGGTATCGAACAGGTAGGTGTCATCGCCTGAACCACCACTCAATGAATCGTCACCACCACCGCCGGTGAGGCTGTTGTTTAGCGTGTTGCCGATCAGCGTGTCACCCTGCGCGCCACCGATCACATTTTCGATTGTGGTGCTAGACAAGAGATTCAGTGACAGTCCCGCATTGACGGTTTGCAGCCCAGCGCTGGAAAGATCAACGGATACCGTGCGTGCGGTGGTCGGGCTGAAACTCAGCGTATTAATGCCGCCGCCGGCTTCATTGACGGTGTCCGTGCCAAGACTCTGGTCGGTATCAAAAACATAGGTGTCATTGCCTGAACCGCCAGTCAATGAGTCGTCACCGGCACTGCCTGTAATGCGGTTGGCAAGCGAGTTTCCGGTCAACGTATCGCCTAACGCTCCGCCAATCACGTTTTCGATCGTGTTGTTGGCGCCGAGTGTTAGTGTCAGCCGCCCCGAAGTCACGGTTTGAACGGTGGCGGTGGCGAGATTGACGCTGACCACTCGATCCAAAGTGCTGCTGAAGTCCAGTGTATCGATGCCGCCTCCGGACTCGTTGATCGTATCACTGCCGAGCACTAAACCAGAATTGTAAGGATAGGTGTCGTTGCCGGCCGCACCGGTGAGAGTATCGCTTCCACCGCCACCGGTGAGACGGTTGTCCAGTGCGTTCCCGGTCAGGGTGTCGCCTTGTGACCCACCGATCACATTCTCGATCGTGTTGTCGGCCGAAAGGGTCAACGACAGAGTCGGGCTGACGACTTGTGATGCCGCATCGCCAAGGTTGACGGCAATCGCCTGAGTGGTCGTGCCGCTGAAATCGAGCGTATCGATGCCGCCGCCGGATTCATTGATTGTGTCGCCGCCAAGGGCCGCATTGGCATTGAAAAGGTAGACGTCGTCGCCGGCTCCACCGGTCATGATGTCGTTTCCGGGGCCGCCTGTAATGGTGTTGGCCTGAGTATTGCCGGTCAGATTGTCAACGAGCGATCCGCCCATGACGTTTTCAATCGAGTTGTTCGTGGTCAGTGTCAGCGAAAGACCAGCGTTGACCGCTTGCAAGGCGGCATTCGAAAGGTCAACGGTTACTCCGCGAGTGGTGGTCGCACTGAAGTCCAGCGTGTCGATGCCGCTGCTGTCATTGATAGCGTCGCTACCTAGTGCGAGGTCGGTATCGAACAGATAGAAGTCATCTCCGCCACCACCGGCAAGCGCGTCATCTCCGCCACCGCCAGTGATGGTATTGGCCAGCGTATTGCCGGTAAGCGTGTCACCGAGTGAACCACCGATTACGTTTTCGATCATCGTGGCAGGCGACAGTCTGAGCGTTTGGTTGGCATTGACGACTTGCGCGGCGGCGGTCGCTAGATTCACAGCCACCGCCAAGGTCGTGGTAGTGCTGAAATTGACGGTGTCGACGCCGGGTCCCGTTTCGACAATGGTGTCGCTGCCCTGAGCGGAATCGGTGTCGAAGTTGTAGACGTCCGCACCTGGGCCGCCGGTCAGAACGTTGTTTTGCGAATTGCCGGTCATCGAATTACTGAATGCTCCTCCGATCACATTCTCGATCGTCAATGGAAATAACAGATTCAGCGAGAGGTTGGCGACAGTCACCGTCTGCAACGCCGCAGTCGAGAGGTTGATGGCGACGGCATTGGTAGTCGTGCCGCTAAAATCCAGAGAATCGATTCCGCCGCCGGATTCGTTAATCGTATCGGTGCCCAGCACGAGATCGGTGTCGAAGAAATAGCGGTCATTTCCTCCTTGGCCAGAGAGAATGTCGTCGCCGCCACCACCGGTCAGGCTGTTCGCCAAATTGTTCCCCGCGAGCGTATCACCCAGCGCACCGCCTATGAGATTCTCGATCGAATTTACGGTGGAGAGCCTTAACGACAGATTGGTGTTGACAACCTGAGTCGTGATGGTTCCCAAACTGAGCGACAACCCATTGCCTGTCGTGGCGCTTAAGTCAAACGTATCCGTTCCCGAACTGTCGGTGACAATATCTGAACCAAGGGGCGTATCGGTATCGAAGAGATAGAGGTCGCTGCCAGATCCGCCCAGTAGCGCGTCGCTGCCAGCTCCACCGACCAACGTATCGTTTCCTCCACCGCCGTTGAGTGTGGCTGGAGTCGTCACCGAGCTACCGACACTCAGCAAATCGTTACCAGTCGATCCATTCATCACGATGTTGGTCACCTTGGTGGGATCGATCGTGTAATTCACACCGTTGCGTACAACGTTCAGGTAAGCCGTTGAACCAGCGGGTGTAACGGATTGCACGTCCATCACATTGGCGAGAGTGGTTCCCGTCAGTGACAGCACTCCCGTCGTCAATTGCACCGGTGCATCCGAACGATAGCGTTGCGCGTAGATGCCATAGTCGCTGCCGTCCTGAAGTTGGCTAGCCCATGCGACAACGAAGTCTCCGTCCGCATCCATCGACACCGAAGCAACGAGTTGACTGTTCGCCGTGGTCGTGTTGACCTGAAGCTCGCCCCCCTGGGCTACGCCCGCCGCGTTGTACCGCTGCGCGTAGATGCCGTTAAGACTGCCGTCCTGACCGTAGCTTTCCCAGGCGACAACGAAGTCTCCGTCCGCATCCATCGACACCGACGGACGGGTTTGATTGCTTGCCGTGGTCGTGTTGACGCGGAACTCAGCCCCCTGAGTCACGCCCACCGCGTTGTATCGCTGGGCATAGATGCCATAGCCGCTGCCGTCCTGAAGGTCGCTCTGCCATGTGACAACGAATTCTCCGTCCGCGTCCATTGACACCGAAGGAGAGTTTTGATTGCTTGCCGTCGTCGTGTTGACGCGGAACTCACCTCCCTGAGTCACGCCCGCCGCGTTGTATCGCTGCGCGTAGATGCCGCCGTCCTGGCCGAAACTCTCCCATGCGACGACGAAGTCCCCGTCCGCGTCCATCGACACCGAAGGAAAGCGTTGAAAGCTCGCCGTAATCGTGTTGACGCGGAACTCAGCAACCTGAGTCACGCCCGCCGCGTTGTACCGCTTCGCGTAGATGCCATCGGAGCTGCCGTCCTGACCATAGCTGGTCCACACGACGACAAAGTCCCCGTCCGCGTCCATCGACACCGAAGGAAAGCGTTGATCGTTGGCCGTAATCGTGTTGACGCGGAACTCAGCAACCTGAGTCACGCCCGCCGCGTTGTACCGCTTCGCGTAGATGCCATCGG
>JANOBM010000311.1:0-1691 GCA_031411655.1 Planctomycetaceae bacterium | reverse complement strand
TATTGTCGTGGATCGCTCCGCGATCCTACGCCGGATCTTGGAGCGATCCACGACAATGAACTCTGACCTGGTTCTAACCAAACTGCTCAAATAGCAAATGACGAATGACAAATAACTAATGAAAAATACACCCCGATTTACACGGCTTTTTACGATGCCATCGATTGTCCTCGCCGCCGATAAGTCCGCGGTGCTCAGATGCGCATTTGTCATTAGTTATTTGTCATTTGTCATTTATCAACTTTTGTGTAATGCCACTCTGGTGGCTGATGAATCAAAAGCGACGGACATTTTTCTCGGACAGGGAACGATGTCCGGTGAAGTGACTGATTCGACCGCTTTGCTGCAAACTCGACTAACGCTGGCGGAGCAGATCGATGTCGACGGTGATCTGCCGGGATGCGAGGGTGTGGCGTGCTTTGAATGGAGCACGCGGGAGGATTTCCGTGATGCGTTGCGAACTCCGTTTCAACCGGCGACGGACGAACACGACTTCATCGTGCGTGCTGAACTCACCGGTCTGAAGCCCAACACGACTTACCACTTCCGCGCCGTCTATGGAGTCGGGGAGACGACGGCCCAGACCGGCCCGAACTGTTCGCTCAGGACTTTGCCGGGTGGAGCCATCGACGCACCAGTGCGATTCATTGTGGGGAGTTGCATGAACTACAATAAATTCATACACGGCAAGCTAGGCAAGGCCAGCGGTCCTGAGACAGCCACGGAATCGGACAAGCGCCTCGGCTATCCAGCGTTTGAGTCGATGCTGAAACTTCAGCCGGACTTCTTCGTGGGCACAGGCGACATCGTTTACTACGACAACCCGTTGCGCGTCGCAAAGGCAGTCCCGCAGTTGCGCAAATGCTGGCACGAGCAGTTTCGATTTCCTCGCATGATCGACTTCTTCCGCAGCGTCCCTGCTTATTGGTCCAAAGACGACCACGACTTTCGCTTCAACGAATCGGACAACTCGACCGACCGGCCGCCCCTGCCGAAAACCGGGATCGACATGTTCCGCGAGCAATTACCCCTGGTGGCCACGGGCAGCAACAAGCCCACCTACCGCACTCATCGTGTCAGCAAGAATCTGCAAATCTGGCTCACCGAAGGACGCGACTACCGCTCACCCAACGAGATGGCCGATGGTCCCGATAAATCGCTTTGGGGCGCGGAGCAGCGCGACTGGTTGAAGACAACCCTGAAGGCGAGTGATGCCAAATGGAAAATCCTGATCTCGCCGACGCCCATGGTCGGGCCTGACGACGCAAAGAAGATCGATAACCACGCCGACCTCAACGGCTATCGCCACGAAGCGGATGCTTTCTTCGCCTGGTTGAAAGAGAACGAAACTGGTCCGCTGACGATTATCTGCGGCGACCGGCACTGGCAATACCACAGCATCCATCCTTCGGGCGTAGAGGAGTTTGCCTGCGGTGCGCTGAACGACGAAAATGCCCGTCTCGGCGTCGCGCCGGGTGCGAAGAATGGCTCTGACCCGCAAGCCCTCATTCGACAACCTTATACTTCTCCAACGCCTCACGGCGGTTTCCTGCAGATTACAGCAGGAAATGAACTGATCCTCGAACATTTCGACTCACGAGGAAGGCCGTTGTACCGAGTGAAGCGATAGAATATCCCAATCAATTCCACTCATCCGGGCAGAGATCATTGTCGTGGTTCGCTCCGCGAAC
>JANOBM010000310.1:0-14029 GCA_031411655.1 Planctomycetaceae bacterium | reverse complement strand
CGGCGAATCGGTTCCGCCGCAGGTCACCGACGCACCGGAACCAACGGCGCACGGAGGTTCGAGATTCAGCGGTAGGGAACTCCAAAGCAATAGAGAAGCGATCGACTTGGGTAACCGTGATGATAATGCCAACGCGCCGGTCAATCGCGATGGCAGAGTCGATGGCAGAGTCGATGGCTTACCGGGAGTAGCAACTGAGAAAGGGGCTATACAACGGGAGTACGCTTCTTTGGGAAAAGAAGTCGAAGCGGAATCAAGAAAACCTTTTGATCAGAAAGCCACGGAAGGTTTTGCAGACGAAGGCACTACTCTTGCAGATGAGGTGTTAAGCCAAGAACGTTTGGGCGGCGACAAAGTGCGTCGCTACCAGGTACCCGTGCCCAACCCAACGGAAGGTAAAAAATCGAACATTATAGTAACCGCCGAAAACGGTATCGAAGCGTCTGCGGCTAACCAGTCGGGGCAACCTGCTAGCGGTGAGGAGGCTTACCGAAATTTTGATAAGGCATATTCATCGTTGCAGGCTCCAGAAGCATCAGCGACTCCACCTCCACAGTCAGAACGAGTCACAAACGGGCTGCTAACCGATTTCGGCGCTGCACCGAAGCCGGATGCAGTGACTGGATGGGAGATGGGCGATCTATTCAGCGCGGCAGAATTTGACGCAAGTAAGTCGGAGATTGGCAAGTCGGAGATTGGCAAGTCGGAGAATGATAAGTCGCTTTCTGACTTCGAACAAAAAGAGTCGCTCGATGTTGACCAGTTGCGATCTCAATTGCCGAGCGAAGAGCCTCCGATGGCTGAAGCGCCATCCGCATCGGCTGGTGTCAGAGTTATTCAAGGCCAGGAAACGAATCGTGGCGATGCCGCCGGAGAGAAGCCTGTGTCTGGTCTTGAATTGCTCGATGCGGGCTTTGTCCCATTGGATCGTAACAAGGAATGGAATAAGTACAATGCTTTGCAAGGTGGTCTGCGCAGCAAATTAGCAGCCACTGCAGGGCTCAATGAACAACGTGCCGCGGATGAAGCGTTCTCAACTTTCTCGTTGCACGTTAGCGACGTTTCCTTCAAGCTCGCCCAAGCAGCTCTTGCTCGCGGTGAATGGCCCGAGGTTGGCAAGATTCGCGTTGAAGAGTTCGTCAATGCGTTTGACTATGGGGACCCGCTTCCACGCGGCGATGAAAAGGTTTCTTGCCAGTTGGAACAATCGATCCATCCGTTTATTCAACAGCGGAATTTGTTACGGGTATCGATGCGAACTGCTGCGGAAGGTCGCGCAAGCAGTACACCGTTACGTCTTACCATCCTACTAGACAATTCAGGCTCGATGGAACGAATCGATCGTCAGCAAATCGTAAAACGCGCCTTTGCACTGCTTGCTCAACAGCTCACCCCAATCGATCAGGTCACGTTGATAAGCTTTGCCCGACAACCGCGATTGTTAGCGGACAAGGTGAACGGCGCCCAGTCGAGTCAATTGGTCGAACTCATTGAGGAATTGCCCAGTGAAGGTGGAACCAATCTGGAAGCTGCATTGCAACTGGCTTTTGAAAAAGCAATCGAGCAGAAAACGGACGGATCTCAAAATCGAATTGTTTTGCTGACGGACGGGGCTGTTAATCTCGGAGATGCGAATCCGGTGAGCCTTTCGGGGATGATTACGGCGATGCGTGATGCTGGTGTTGCCTTCGATGCCGCAGGAATCGGTTCGGAAGGCTTAAACGATGAAGTGCTGGAAGCGCTCACCCGCAAAGGCGATGGGCGCTACTACCTGCTGGATTCCGTCGATGACGCTGATGATGGTTTTGCACAGCAGATTGCTGGTGCGCTTCGCCCGTCAGCAAAGAATGTGAAAGTACAGGTCGAGTTTAATCCTAAGCGAGTCGGTTGGTACAAGTTGCTCGGATTTGAAAAACATCGACTCAATCAAGAGGACTTCCGCAATGACAACGTCGACGCCGCGGAGATGGCCGCTGCAGAAGCGGGAGTCGCAATCTATCAGTTTGAACCCTTTCCGGATGGCGAGGGAGACGTCGGTTCGGTGTCCGTGAGATTCCGTGATTTGTCGACTGGAGAAATGGTGGAGAATCGTTGGCCAATACTCTACGAAGCCGCGCCGCGAAGAGCCGAAACTGCGTCACCGTCGATGGGTATCGCGACTGTCGCAGCGATGTTCGCAGCGAAACTTCAGGGTGAGCCACTGGGTGAAGCGGTTGAGTTGAATACGCTGTCCGAGTTGCTTGCCGGATTACCAGAACAAGATCGAAATTCTCCGCGAGTTCAACAACTTCTGGGGATGATCCAACAAGCGGAGCAGTTGGTCGAAAATAAGTGACTCTAATGCCCGCGCACTTAGCTTCGCCGATTTGATCCGTCGCTGCGGAACTCAGGGAGACCGACTGTTGTGCCTCCCTGGCCATGTGATTGATAGCGGAATACGAAAAGAGATGATGCGAGATGCAGCCCCTTGGTTTGCAAATCGATGAGCCTGTGACGCTAGCCGGTTACTGATGCAGAAACGCTGGACGATTGAAGTCTCGCTTTCTGAATCGGCTAACGCTTCGGGCAGACGTTGAATCAATAAGTGAGTGGAACCTTCGTTTAACATTGTTTGAAGATGACTACAAGAATTTCGCAACCCGTTGTCGTGATGCTTGCACTTTTATGGCTTGCGCCTTGTCGTGCTCAGGAAGATGCTCAGCGAGCAATGATCAATAGTACTGTTGAGCCAGATGGTACAGGTACCATCACAGTGGAAGCACGAGGCCATTTGCCTGAACCGCCCGTATTCTTCCAAGCCAAAGCAACAGCAGATGTGCAAGTTTTTCCGGACCGCATTGAACAAACCGTTGAGCTAAAGCTCACTGTCATACAGGGCAAAGCAAAGACGCTGAGCTTTGGCCTCATTGGCGATGGCGATGTGAAAGAGATTTCCGGTGAGAATCTTAAGTCATGGTCCATTCGACAAGTTAGCTCTGAACGCTTTATCGATTTACACATCAACGAGGGCGCGAGCGATCTGACGGCAGTACTCAAGTTGCATTCTTCAAAGATTGAATTGCCTAAAGTCGTCGACTTGATGCACCTGACTGCAGGAGATTCCGTTGGCTTTATTTCGATGGTCAATATTCAGTTGACGCCTGGCGTCAGCGGAGCCGTAACGGTTGCCAATGGATTCACGCCGATGGATCGTAGTGAGAACGTTGGAAGCGATGCAGCAATCCACTTGCAGTCGACGACAGGTGGAAAAATCACACTTTCCCTCAATCGAGACGGTGCGGGTCCCGGGCCGATCGAATTCGTCGCGACCAGTCTCGAAGGCGATCTTCATCCCAATGCCAAGTCGATTCGGTTCCAGCTAAAGACCACAGCGAACGTGAATAAGGCGAACGCCGAAGTTGTAATCCTCTCCGGAAATGCGGCAATGGATGAAATGCCGACGGATGCAAATTATCGGGTGCGGTTAGCGACGGTTGATGGCAAACCGGTTTACAAATTGGTCTTTGCAAAGGTCGGCACTTTTGCAGTTGACCTCAGTTTTGTGTCTTCGCCCGCAACGACGGCTGCTGGGGAAAGCAACTTGGATTTTACGATTGCTGCCAGCGCCATCGTGCCTATTTCACTTCGCGGACTAGCTCCCGATTTGGAATTTCATTCCCATCAAGATTTCGTGGTCCCTTCACGTCGCGACGATCTTTGGGTTGGGTTCTTGCCAGCGACTGGGAGGACGATGCTACAGTGGAAGGCTACCCGCAAGGCGGGAGAAGGAAAACTTTTCTTCACCACGACAGGGCTCGTAGAAGTAAAAGTGGGCACAGGCCTGCTGCGCCAGGACCATCGCATTGATTACCAGATCCTTCAGGGTGAGTTGAAGTCCGTTACTCTGCAGATGCGAGGTCCCGGCGAAATTCTGGATGTCCAAGGGACTAATATTGTTGCTTGGAAGGTTAATGAAACTGGCGACGACCGTGTGTTGGACGTCACGCTCAGCCAGCCGATGACCACGACAAGCCAGATCATCGTGCGTAGTCAAACACCGCTTGGTGCTTTTCCTGTACGGGTGGACGGGTTGCGATTGGCGCCGATTGGGGCTATTCGACATTCTGGTTTTTTACGGCTTGCAAACTTAGGCTTGGTGCGATTGGAACCAACTGATCTGACTGGATTGACGCAGCTTGCGCCAGAGCAATTCCCCGGCGAGGCATTCGAAGCTCGTCAGACGTTCGTCTATCGATTCCCCTCGGCCGAGCATTCGTTCACTGTGGCGGCTGACCGTATTCAGCCTGAAGTCAATGTCTCGCAGCTAGTGCTTTACGAAGTTGCCGAGACCGACCGAGTGATCAAGGCGGATATCGAGCTAGACATTCGCGAGGCGCCTATTCGTGAATGGAACGTTCTCATCCCTTCCGACTACTCCGTTGTATCGGTTACGGGTGCGGGTGTGAGCGACTATGTGACAGGCACCGATATCGTGGAAGGTCGTCGGAATTTGAAGGTGATCTTTAATGAAGATGCTTCTGGTCGACAGTTGGTGCAATTGCATTTGGAATCCAGTCAAGTTGCTGTGGAATCGGATTGGGTGTTGCCCCGAATGGAATACCCGGAGGCCAAAACAGTGCGTGGCGATATTGGAATCGTCGGCGCGCCGGGATTTCGAATTGCGATCGCAGAAACAAATCTGTTGGTTGAAAAGCCGCTCTCTTATTTTCCCAAGGGCTCTCGAGACCTTCAGCAGGCATTCCGCATTCGCGAGCCGAACTGGTCAGCCACGATGCATATTGAGTTGCTGGAAAGAAGTGTTCAGTCAGACGTGTTCCACCTCTATTCGTTGAGCGAAGAGACTGTCTATGGCAGCGCACTGATCAACTATTTCGTTGCGGGTTCACCGGTTTCGCAGTGGACGATCAATGTGCCTCAAAAGCTTGAGAATTTGGTTGTCGATGGACAAGACATTCGTGCATGGCGGCGTGATGGTGACAATCTTATCGTGTCGCTTCATCAACCCGTTTTGGGCCCGTACACACTGCTGGTGTCCTTTGAAGAGAAACCAGAGCCGACGAGCGGGACGTTTCAAGCCGGGCGGATTGTGCCAAACGATGTGCAAGGCGAGCGTGGCTACATCCAGGTTGTCAGTCCCATGCAGGTTGAGATCAATACGGTTTCAATCTCAAAAGAAATGCTGAAACTTGACCCACTTGAGCTGCCTGCGGAGTTTCGCCTACTAAGTACGGCGCCGCCTCTGGGGACTTGGCAGTACACTGATCGTCCGTTTGAACTTAACCTAAAAGTTGCCTGGTTCAAGCCAGGCGCCACAGTCACGCAGGTTGTCGAATTCGCGGAAGCCAATAGTCGAGTTTCTCGGGATGGCGAGTCGGTTACCGATATACTTTATTTTTTAAAGTCGCGCGGGCAACGAACGCTTAGAATGAAATTGCCAGCAGACCCTGTTCGTCTTTGGGAGGTATCAGTCAACGGTCAGCCCGTGACGGCTCGCCAGGCCGAAGACGTATTCCTCATTCCATTACCGGGTGGCGTCGATCCAAATATTCCCATTGAAGTCCGATTGCGTTTGGGTAAACCCAAGGTCGACGAGTTCCATCCAGAGCTAATGTTACCCATCGTTTATGCGCCTTCGCTAAAGACTGAATGGAGCATCGCAGGCGATGAAAAGTACGTACTAGTTCCTCGTGGAGGTACCGTTTCTCCGCCGATACCTGTGCTTCGGCCTTCCGGGTTTTATTGGGTGGCAAAAACATCACTCGTCATGTTAGCAGTGCTCGGCTTGCTCGTTGGTTTTGGCGTTTGGGCCAGAGTTCAATCCGACCAGCTATCGGTGGTCGGGGCTGTAAGCCTTGCAATCGCGTTTGTTCTGTCGGTTTCAACTGCGTTAACGGCGTTTTCGCAATCAGGACCCCCAGCACCTCTCCAAGTCAGTGTGCCAATCCTTGCCTCGGGTCAGCCGATTGCGATTCAATTTAGCAATACTCCACTATGGATCGTCAACTTATCGTGGACCGGTTTGATAGTTGCCGTATTAGGAATTGCCGCAATCGTTTGGTCGTTTACCCAGCCAGGCGAGTTTCGTGTCAAGCTCGCTCGATGGAGTGGTGTACTTTTCGTTGGCCTTGGGATTCTACTGCAACGAGACGGCGCGGCATTGTTCTTCGCCCTACTGGCACTTTCAATCTTTGGAATGTTCATCATTCCTACTGTATGGGATTGGATTCGTCGCATTCCTGATCGACGGGGCGGTATGGCTAGTAACCAGCCCAGCGGTGAATCGGTTGGCACAGTCTCCAGTAGCGAGATGGGGACAAGTACGTCAATGATCCTTCTTTTCGCATTCATGTTTTTTCAAGGCGGATCATGCTTAGCTGATGGTGTGTCTGGCTTGGTTTCACCTGATTCGATCAAGCAACAATGGCAGGTAAATCCCCAGACTTCCCGTCTAATCGCAACCGGAACGATCACGTTTTCCGGCCAGCCAGGGTCTCGCTTTCTTCTGTTGAAATCGCCGGCTGTTCTCACGCGATTTGAAGGTGAAGGGGTACGGCTGGCAAAGACCGAAGTTCCCGGCGAGGGCTTGTGCTACGTTATCACGATTCCAATCGTCGAAAATGAAGAATCCGTTTTCGATGATGTAGGATTTGATTCGGAGCCTGCGTTAGCGGTGCAGTACCGAGCAAGTTTTGAATATCAGCTTGAGCAAGTTAAGCCGATGGAGGGCATACCTGTTCTCACGGGTTTATCGGCAGTGCAGGAGATCGAACTTCGTTATGACGAAGGAGGGTGGGATGTTTTCAGTCCAACGGCGACGCGTATTGAATCAGTCGCTTCTGATGATCAGACGCAAGCCACTCTATTACTTAGACCCGAACCAGCGACGCTCTTCCTTAAGGCAAAGGTACGTGATGTAGCGACCGAGGATGTAAAGTACTTTGTTGAAGCATCTAATCTGTATCTTCCCGGACCTGGTGTCGTCGATGGTCGACACTCCCTGCATATTCGCGTAGCTCAGGGACAACTGCGAGAATTAGTTGTAACCATCCCGCTAGGGTTAACCGTGAGTTCTGTAAGTGGTCCGGTCGGTTCTTGGCAACTCGACGCGGACAGCGGTCGACTGAACCTCCAAGTTGAACCAAGTCAATCGCAAGCGTTTGATGTAACGATCGAGACCCAACGAGGGCTCGATCCATTGCCTGTGGAGATCGATCTGGCGCCGATTCGAGTGGATGGTGCGGTCGGTGAGGTAGGGCTTTTGGGCATCGCATTCGGCGCCGACGCCCAACCGGAAAAGATGGAAGCGCAGGGGATGTCCGTGGTCAACTTAGGGGATTTTGACGCGAAGTTGATACAGAATACGCAAGCTGTGCTCCATCGCGTGTATCGATACGGAGCCGACGCGGCCAAACTGGTAGCACGTATCGCGGCGGTACAACCCGAAGTTCGTGTCGTCAGTAAACAAGTGCTCTCGCTCGGCGATGAACGTGTTGTTTTAGGAATCAACTTTACCGCAGAGATCACGCGCGCTGGCGTGTTTCAACTAAGTTTTCCATTGCCCGTCGGCCTGGAGGTTGAATCGCTATCCGGACCCGCGCTTCATCATTGGGCGGAATTATCTGACGAAGGTAATCGTCAAATCATACTTCACCTAAATGGTAAAACGATCGGACCACAAAGTTTTGCGCTGAGCCTTAGCGGGACAGCACCGACAAACGAATTGGATTGGGACGTACCCCGGTTTGAGCTGAACGAAGCGGCGCGTCAAACGGGTGAACTGGTTGTCAAACCGACGACGGGCATTCGGCTGAGGTCGGTGACTCGCCAGAATGTGACTGAGACAGACCCACGTACATTGGGAGGCGATACCCAAGGTTCCCTTGCCTTTCGCCTCTTGCAGCGCGATTGGGATCTTGTTCTCGGAATTGAAAAACTGGACCCCTGGATCACTGGGCAAGTCTTGCACGAGGTAACATTCCGTGAAGGTCAGACTCGTTCGGCGTTGATCGGTAGCTTCAACGTTCAAAACGCCTCGGTACGCGCACTACAGGTCTCTATCCCTATCTCAGACCAAGAAGAAGTGAAAACCCTTCGCGCAAGTGGTGACACCGTCAGCGCCTTTGTTCGCACGATGCCCGATTCAAATATTTGGGAGGTTCAATTCAAAAGGCGGATGGTAGGCAAAGTCGATTTTCGTATCGAGTTCGAGCGACGTGGCGAACGCCAGCTGGACTCAGAGTCGGTCAGTCCCGCGGGATTTCCTCAAGCACGCCAGTTGATGTATTACATCGCCATTCGCGCCGGCGGTCGATTGGAACTCGAGTACGATGTGTTGAACTCGGGATTACAACAGGTTGACTGGAGCACCGTTCCTCCGACGCTTCGGGAAGCCGAGAACCGTAATGCTCCTGCATTCGTGCTACGGGCGGTTGCGCCTATCAATCCGCTGACGGTGCGAGCAAAGCGACTTTCGCTTGCCGACGCTCTCAAACTTCGTGTAGCCGACGGTTCGGTGACCACGGTACTGTCACCCGAAGGTGATCAGTTGACCTCCGTCGAAGTGACCGTCGAAGTGATCCAGCGAAGTAGCCTTAGCGTTGGATTACCGACCGGAGGCGAACTTTTCAGTGTCTTCGTCAATGGCGAAAGTGTTAACTCGATACGCCAAGGGAAGAATTTGGACACCTGGCAGTTCTCCATTCTTCCGGGAATGGACGATCGTACGGCCAAGGTGCGTTTTGTGTATTCGGTTCCTGGTGAAAGTTTAAGCCGGATTAAGCTTATCAGTCCCGTATTGAATGTTCCATTGGAAAACATCCAGTGGAACGTTGTTGCGCCCGAAGGGTTTGAGTTAGTGGATAATGAAGGCAATTTAGAACTGGTCAGTCAAGCGAATCAAAAGCAGTACGATCGTAACTCATACCTTTCAAAAGTCAGCGGCAGGCGAGAGGTTCAAGCGAAGCAGGCAACTGAGCTTTTGGCACAAGCAAATGAATTTCTACAATCGGGGGAACAGACAAAAGCCCGTTGGGCATTAAACAGCGTCGCAAATCAATATGCGTTGGATGCCGCTTCGAACGAAGACGCTAGAATTCAGTTGGAGACATTGCAAACGCAGCAGGCGATTGTTGGGCTTAATACGCGTCGTCAACGATTGTATTTGGACAATAACCGAGCCGACTTTGACTCAGCGGATAACAAGCAACTGCTCGAAGCAGCGGCTGACAATCCGGTCCTGCAACAAGATCAGTTGAATTTTCGCCCTCAGCAGCTCAGCCAGTTGATGCGAGGGAACACAACGGAGGATAACGCTGTTTTACAACAAATCGCCGCAAGACTGGTTCAGCATCAACATTCCACGGAGCTTGCTCCGCAAGCGATAGTCATCAGTCTGCCCGAAGAGGGCTCAACGTACACATTCAAGCGCAGCGTGCAGGTGTCCGAGAATGTACCGCTTGAGTTAACACTTGACTTTGATTCACAACTCCGATTGCACGTATGGCAAGGATTGCTTTTGCTGGCTCTGCTGGGTGCAATTGCCAGCTTCTTTGCGTTCTCCGCCAGAAAACAAGTGCCAGCGGATTGATGGGTGGAGTAGGGAGAACCCGAAATCAAAAGTTCTCCTGTGGATCCCTTGAACTTCCCTTTTGCGCATTCTCGCATCGTTGAATGCCAACAGCCGCACGGGGAGCGCTCATCGAATTCCCCTTGTTTTCGTGCAAGTTTTGGCGATTCAAAATGGAAAAAGTCGAGTTAAGAACCTATCCAAAAACCGAAGAGAACCGCAGCCTGCGCGAAAGCGGCTAATGGTTTTCGGATAGGTTCCAAGTTGTAGGGGGGGGCACACGATTACTTCCGAGCCCCCTATCGACGGTTGCTCGTGCTCGCACGTTGAGTCCTTAACCAGTCGCCGCACCGAATTAGGTTTGCCTTCTAAAATAATTGTTCATACAAAAGCATCTTGGTTCGTGTGGATGTCGCCTTCGTCTCGCCGCGTCTTGTTTGCGGTTCATTCCCCTTCCAAGGTCTCACTTGATGTCATCTCAAGCCTGTATGCGAATGCTTAGTTTTGTAATTGGCACGATTTTAGGAATCGTACCAATGGTTCAAGCCGCTCAGCCAAACGTCCTTGTTATCTATGCTGACGATCTTGGTTGGGGGGAGACTGGTGTGTATGGATGCAGAGACATTCCAACGCCGCATATGGACTCGATCGCTGAAAATGGCATTCGCTTCACTCAAGGGTACGTTGCAGCCACGTATTGCAGCCCGTCGCGTGCAGGGCTTTTGACGGGACGCTATCCAACTCGCTTTGGACATGAGTTTAACGCTGTCGCTCGCCACAGCGGGTTATCGCTGAAGGAGACGACTCTTGCTACACGGCTGAAGGAACTCGGTTACGCAACGTGCGCGGTCGGAAAATGGCATCTCGGTGGCGATGCGTCGCAGGACTACTATCCAACAAATCGCGGTTTCGATGAGTTTTACGGCACCCTTAACAACACGCCGTTCTACCATCCAACGAAATTTATCGACTCTCGCAAATCGCTCGATATTCAACAAATCGACGACGAGTCGTTCTATACAACGGAGAAGTTTGCCGAGCGGTCCGTGGATTGGCTTGAAAAAAATAAAGAAAAGCCGTGGTTCCTGTACTTACCCTTTAATGCGCAGCATGCTCCTCTGCAAGCTCCAAAGATGTTTTTGGATCGATTTCCGGACATCAAGGACGAAAAGCGAAAGCTATTCGCGGCGATGATGGCTTCGATGGATGACGCAATTGGTCAAGTACTGGGCAAAATTCGCGACATGGGACAAGAGAAGAACACGATTGTCTTTTTTATCGGCGACAACGGTGGACCGACGCAAAGCACTACTTCCTACAACGGTGGGTTGCGTGGTTTCAAGATGACCACCTTTGAAGGTGGAACACGAGTTCCCTTTATGATGCAGTGGCTGGCCAAGCTGCCTGCCGGAAAGGTCGAAACACGTCCAGTACTCAATTTGGATGTGGTGCCGACAGTGATGGCCGCTGCTGGTGGCACGATTGCTCCAGCGAACGAGCTAGATGGTGTGGATCTGACGCCATACCTTACCGGTCAAAATGAAGGGCGTCCGCATGAAGACTTGTTCTGGCGGTTCGGTGAGCAGTGGGCTGTTCGTAGCGGTGATTGGAAGTTAGTCGTGTCGAAGGGTGGCAGTGGAAATCCAGAGCTTTACAACCTGGCTGAGGATAAAAGCGAATCAAAAGATTTGGCTGCTATCGAAACCGGAAAGTTGGCTGAATTAAAGAAGCTTTATGACTCGTGGAACGCTGAACAGGCGTCTCCGATAGCAACGGACTCTACCAACGATGGAGCGAAGAAGAAAAAGAACGCCAAGAAAAAAGTCCGTACTAACGTACCATCACAGCCGTAACTTATTCGGCCTCGTTCATCACCGCTAAAGCGAGAAGGCTTCGGGTGCAAAATCCCAATGCATTGTGTGCAAAACAGGTGTGAACTATCTTTCGTTCACACTTGAATCTTGGAGTTTGGAACAACTGCAGGCTACGGGAAACAGAAATCGCGTCGGGTTGCGCTCGGTTGCGTTGCCCCCAATCGTGTCGCATTGCAGACGCATTCTGTTTCGAGGGAGCGCGGAAGTACGGTGTCGCATTCAATGATTGTTTGATCTCGAAACCACCGATGTTTGCGACTTCGTCATGAAGGCCGCTAAAAGGTCGGTAAGTTGTTTTAGGAATCGATTGATTGAATGAACCGCTGAAACTCGGTCATCATCATTTTTGTACCATCACGATGAACCTGATGTCCAATGTTTGTAAAGCGGACGTGATGGCACAAAGGCAACCTCGCAACGATCGCGTTAGCATCTATTTCGGTTAGGGCTCCTCCCGCTGTTGGGTCCGCCTGCAACAGTAGCGTTGGACAGTGTATGGACGGAAGAAGGTCCGCGACGATGTAATCGTCGAGCCATCGGCCTTCGATGATCGGAGTTAGGACTTCAGGGTCAAGTTTGCTTAAGCATTGTGCATTCCATGTCAGCGAAGCCCGATCTCTCACGTCACCGAGTCGTTGAAAACTTCCATCGCTTTTTGGAAGCTGAATATCGGACAGCAAATCGGTGCTTTCCGTGATGTTCCGATGAAGAAGAGCGACTTCTCTCATACCAATAAATAACGCCTGCCAGGGGGTACCGGCGATTTTGTTTCCCATTGTGTGAAAAGGTGGGTCCTCAAGCACGATCGACCGTACCAGTTCAGGCAATTTCGCTGCGACCGCGGCTGCTACCATAGCACCAAGCGAATGTCCCATGATCGTTAGCGGACTAGCGATGACTTCCTTTACAAAGTGGATGGCATCGGCAACGTAGTCATTTACGAGATAGCTGTTTGCTGGCGCTGATTCACCGTGGCCTCGGTGGTCGATCGCGACAACTCGCCATGTGCAAGAAAGTGCTTGCAAAATCGGCGCCCAGTCATCGCCGCACCTTGTGACACCATGCAGCAAAAGTAGGATCGGATGATTCCCGCCAGTATCGGTGAAACACAAACGAGGCTGGCCGTTGAAATATCGCCTCATGCCGATCATCGTTCGAGATTTACAACGGTGGGGAAGGGCTTTGAAAGTCGTCCCGCTTTAATGATGCCGCCTTGCATCACGGCGATGAAATGCGTTCGATCCTCGAGTAGCGAAATATCATCCAAAACATTTCCATCGACAACGAGAACATCGGCGAATTTACCCTTTTCCAGAGTGCCAAATTCATTACCCCGCCCCATGATCTCCGCGCCTGTCTTTGTTGCGCATGTGATGACTTCAAGCGGAGTGAGCCCAACGTCTTTCACAAAAAAGGTTAATTCGCGGGCGTAATCTCCGTGCGGGTTCCATCCGAACCCGTAGTCACCTCCCATACCCAAGCGACCACCGGCGCGCAGGATTCGTCTTGCGCTCTCTATCCCGCCATCAAGCGTCTCCTGGTGACCATCGATGACGTTTTGTGGCAGTCCAAATTCTGGTCCAAGGAGGATGCTCGCTTTTTCAAAATAAAGCGCTGGTACACACGGGACATCACGCTCAAGCAAAAGATCCAGCGCTTCGTCATCCATAAACGTACCGTGCTCAATGCAATCGTAACCAGCGCGCAGTGCGTTTTTTATCCCTTCGGTCGCTCGACAGTGACCGGTAACCTTGAGTTTGTGGTTGTGCGCGGTTTTTACCACCGCATGCATCTCTTCAAACGTCATACAAAGCGTGTGGTGATCGTTGACGTCGGGCGCTGCGGCATCTCCGGTGGGATAAGTCTTCACCCACTCTACTCCATCCTTGACCAATGCCCGCACCGCTTTGCGCGCATCGTCTTCGCCGTTGATGATGAAAACGAGACCTTCCATGCCAATCCGACGGAATTCCGGATTCCAATCCATGAGGCCCCCTGCGGAACAGATTTCGCGACCGCTTGCGGAAAGTCGTGGGCCGGGGATGAGGTCCTCCTCGATGGCTTTTTTCAGCCAAACATCGACATTGAAAAGGCAGCCGCCAGATCGCGCCGCAGTGTACCCACATTCGAGCGCTAGCCGCGTGTTTACTGATGAGAGCAGTGATACATACTCGACTGGATACTTGATATCGAGATCTTCTAAGGCGGCAATGTTGAAGTAGGTTGCGTGAAAATGGGCTTCCACGAGTCCTGGCATGATGGTACCGCCTTGGGCGTCGACTCGGACAGCATTCTCCGGAAGTTGTGGCGAACCCTGCGCCGGCCCAACGTAGGAGATCTTCCCGGCTTCAATCACCACCACACCGTCGTTGATCGGCTGTGCCCCATTCCCAACGATGACTTGACCATGATGGATCAAGATCGTTTCGTTTGATGTTTTCATGTGCGTGATCTGCGTTTGATGTTAGTTGATTCTTGTTTGAAACGAGAAAGATGAATCTCCCCAAAGATCGCGCCTGAAGAGGGCTTGCCTTGTCGCTGGCGCTGCTTACTGTATACAGAATACAGGTTCTGTTGGCTAGTTGTCCGC
>JANOBM010000309.1:0-48213 GCA_031411655.1 Planctomycetaceae bacterium | reverse complement strand
AAACGAAAGTGGCTTGAGCACGAATCCACAGAGTACCGCACGCAGAATCAAGTGTTCTGGTTTACGGCTGGCACGCTTGCGATTGCGGCGGAAACGAAGAATATCGATGGTGCAACTTTGGCCTACACACAAATGACCCATAGTTGCATCAATTGCCACATGCTGATTCGGACGCTTTAACTAAGGAAACGACTTCATTGCAAACCCGGTAAATAGCCGTTTGACTGGCGATCGAACAACTCGCATTTGTTTGGCCACGGGCTATCCCCCGGGGCTCGCGTCAAATCGAATAGAAAGATGACCTAAGCTTTCTCCTCGCGGAGAAAGTGCCTTGTAGTCGATTGCAAACTTTTCCAATCAAGAGCCTGCACCCTAAAGACGATGCCATGCAAAATGAATTGCTGATCCACCGCTTGCTCTTGAAAATGTCCGAAGTGGAGGCATCGGATCTCCATATCAAAACGGGCTCGCCGCCAATCTTTCGGGTAGCGGCAGCGTTACACCGTGTTGACTTGCCAGCGTTTACGGTTGAAGCAACTGAGTCGCTATTGGTGCCGCTGATACCCAACCGACTACTGCCTCAACTGGAACGTGACGGAGGCGTTGACTTCTCGTACACGTTCGCTCAATCACGCTATCGATGTAACGTATTCAACGCTGGCGGTGGATTGCACGCGGCCATTCGCCGAGTCAATTCCAGGATTCCCGATTTTAAGTCGCTGCACCTGCCACCAATCTATGAACATGTCGCAGACCATGTTCAAGATGGATTGGTCATCATCTGCGGCGTGACGGGAAGCGGAAAAAGTTCGACGCTCGCGTCCATCATCAACCACATGAACCATCGGCGAGCGTACAACATGATCACCATCGAAGATCCTGTGGAGTATCTGTTTGTACCGGACAAAAGTGTTCTTAGTCAACGAGAGATCGGGCTCGATGTGCTCGATTTCCCAACCGCGCTTCGCGGAGCCGTACGCCAGGACCCTGACCTGATTGTTGTCGGTGAAATGCGAGATAAGGAGACGCTGCTTGCCGGTCTCATGGCAGCAGAAACTGGTCACCTTGTTTTTGCCACGCTCCATACCGTCGATACCGTACAAGCTTTCTCGCGTATCCTCGAGTTCTTCTCGGCGGAGGAGCACCCATTCATACGGTCTTGCCTCGCAAACGGATTACGCGCGGTCATGGCTCAGCGTTTGTTACCCAGTTGCAAAGAAGGCGTCAAAGTGGTGCCTGCCACCGAAGTGCTATTAGCCTCACCTTCGGTCAGCGATCGCATCCGCGAAGGCAGAGAAGAAGATTTGCACGCTATTATCGCCGATTCAGAGCGAGAAGGGATGCATACATTTACAGACAGCCTTTTTCGATTGGTTGATGAGAATGCCATCGACTTGAAGACAGGCGAAGAATTTGCACCCAACCCAGAACAATTGCGAAGTAGGGTTCACGGAATCGCAGTCAAATCGGACGGACTCATATCGCGGATCCGAAAACCGTAAGCCGGCAAAAGTCGCTAGTACGAAATTTTTACGGGCTCTCGAAACCTCGATGTCAAGGCGCTGCAATGAGCTCAAAGCATTGAAGATTGCCATCGCGGTCTTTGCAGTAGAGCCGTCCGTCAGAGAGCACGACATGCGGCCAAGCATCTGTGCCGAAAAGGCGTGGCCTTTTGGCTAACTCAAGGTATTGATTTGGGGATCGTGTCGCGGATTCCACGAGCGTCAAGTCGCCTTGTCCTGACAGCACAATCAAACGCCCGTCAGCGGTTGCGACACAAGAGCCGGGGTCGCCACAATTCCCACCCTGCCATTTGAGCTCTCCCGTCGCAAAGTCCAGACACATAACCTGCTGCCATGCCCAATAGATGTGGCCATCAAGGACAACTGGAGAACAAACTTTCGACGCATAGCTCTGTTCCCATAGTTTCAGGGCGCCATCCAGTGAGATCTTAAAACGGCAGATTTTATGTTGGTTGTAACTCGAGGTGACCAGTACGGAATCCCCGTGGACGGTTGGAGTAGCAATCCCATTTGCAAAATCTGTTGTCCACGGATAGGTTGCAATCGTTTTGCCGACATTTTCCGAGTCGGCTCGAACTACAAGCAGGCCATCATGGTTAAACAGCGCAACGCATGACATCCCATCGACGGTCATCGGAACCGGCCCGCCATTGTGCCCTGCTGGACTGGTAGCTTCTGATCGCCAGCGACGTTCTCCGGTCGATACGTCAAACGCCATCAAACTGCCTTCTGCTCCACCCACCTCCACGATCAGAGCATCGCCCAGGACGATGGGCGATGACGTATATCCGTAGTCACGCAGGCCACTTCGATTGACTCTCGGTCGTTGTGGCGGGTCATAGCGTTCATAAAGGTTGAATCCCCAAACAGGTTGGCCGTCTTTTCGTGTATCCCAGCAATGGAGATCGCCGTCAGCGCTCAACGTGAAAAGCAAACCGGAGTGCGGATCCAATTCAGGTGTAGACGATGGCCCAGAATAAAGCCCTTCATCACCAGTCGCTTTGCGACCTCTCTCGGGACAATCATATGACTTCTGCCAAATCAGATTGCCGTCAACACAATGAATACAAACAACGTGGTCTTGTCCGTTTTGCCATCCCATTGTGTAGAGGCGACCACCAGCGATGACTGGTGACGTGGCTCCAGCGCCGACTTTTTGTTGCCATCGAATTTCGATTGGCCATTGCCCCTCACTCCAGCCCGATACCTCGGCGGATACATCATTACGGTTCTGTCCTCTCCAATGCGGCCATTCCTCCGCGAAAACGCCCGACTCACCCGAAAGCCACAGAAACGACGACATCCCGGTTGTCCATGCATAGGCAGTCAGCACGCTTTTGCGCCGTCTTCGCCCATTCGTCAATCGCGTATGCTTGCAGAACCATACAGAGGAGCAGACGACAAAAAAACAAGCAGCTTTATCGCGAAGCAAAACGCGGCGTTTCATAACGATGTGCCTTTCAAGCGGATCGATTAAGCGATTGGACGAATGGTGTGTAGGAAGCCGTAGGCAAAGAGATCACAGCCGTTGCCTCCATCTGAAACGACACCCCTCGGCAAGACGCGATGGAGTTCATTGCCATCGAACCGGTCACCGAGGGTCAATGCCATAGACGCCCCCTTTTTCGTCGGATGGCAAGCGAGGCTTTGAGGATTGGGGACGGTCGGTGGCATACCAATGATTTTTCTCAAACCGAAAAGTCGCCGGTTCAGTCCCCCCTCCGACATTGACCTCGACCTGCACCTGGGCTCGGCGGAAGACAATACGATTGTCCCTTACCAGTACGTTCCTACAGGGCGTGTAGCCTGCGGCCACCGTTTCTTGGAGGACACGGAAAATCCATTTCTCGGGAAAGAGAATCGTATTGCCACTGAACTCCGCGCCGTCGACTCCCACGAAGGCCGCGGCACACGGACTGCCTTCTATCGTATTTCCTCTCACCAAGATCCGTTTCGCCTCATACTTTGCACCCGGTGGCCTAAAGAGGTTCAGGCCAGTGGAACCTCCCACATTAAGCGGACGTTCCCCACCGTTGACGAAGTGACACTTCTCAATGGTGATATCTGAACTGCCCCCTTTCACTTGAACGCCAGCCGTCGCACTGAATCCAGGCTTTCCATTAAATCGACAACCGGAGATCAAGGACTCATGGCAACCCACCATGTCAATCCCTTGACCACCCCAGCCGGCAAGTGTGCAATCACGGATGGTTACCTTATCGAGTCCAGAGCACTTGATGCCATCGTGATTACCGCTGGGCCCAATATCGTTAATCTCCAGGTGTTCGAGCGTGATGCCCGTAATCGGTTGATCGAAAAGTCCACCGTCATCAATGTTCAGTCCGTTGCCGGTTTGGCCACTCATACGCAGATGACGGAGAGTGAGGTCTTTGCAGCGTGAGAAGTGCCAGGCGTTCGCGCCGCCCTTGAAATGAGGAATCCTTGCTGAGTCAAGCGCCTCGATCGTGAGCAGATCTACACCAGTGACATGGTGTCCGCCTGGGTAATCACCCGGAGCAATCCTTAGCGTCGTGCCCGACTGCAATTTGCGAATACTCTCGCGCAGCGAATCGGCGTCGGTCACAACGATCACCGCAGCATCACATAAACCGGCGACAAACAGAGACAAGAGAAATGCGAGCTTCATGGGTTTTCCTACAACGATACTCAAGCATGGGGTGTGAAAGACATTCAAACGCCGAATGGCTTGGCCACCGAGTTCTGCATGAACCGACTGAGGCGAAACTCACCGCCAACCCGCATAAGCCGTTTGGACAGACTGCGGAATGACAATGTCAAAATACAACGATCATACAAGTGCCGCCGTCAAACCACAAAAAAACTGTGGTTTAATTGCTCGCTCCGGCCGTAATGAGACATGAACCTTAACGAGCCGCTGGCGTTCGTTCTGTGCCAACCCGCACGGATTGCTAATTTCAAGTCAACATGCCGATTGCCAGGTGTGCTGCGATGTCACAGAACTTCATTTGGCCGCACTGCTCATCGCCGCGATTGTAGCGACTTTGTCGCGTTTTATTTGATCACCGGATTGCTGCAAACGAAAACGCTCGCCAACCCGATTGCTACTCTATCGCCGAACAACGCTTACGCGGTAGGCGGTACGAAAGTGACCAGTAACGAATAAAATGGAAACGGAGTTCTCTCATGAGACGTTCAGGAAGACGAGCATGGTTGGTGGCCCTCCTGCTTTCGGCTGTGGGAGCACAGGTTTCGGTAGCCGAAGGCGACTGCGGATGTCCCACCGAACAGACAGGACAAGCCTGCGACCTTGGAGACTGTAGCGGACTTGGATGCGATTCAACCTGCTCTAGCCCGTTCGCCGGATGCGATAGCTCAGCTTGCGATGGCTTCGACAGTTTGTGCGGCAAGCATGAGTTGTTGGGCTTTATCAAACCGAGCGATCGGTGCTTCGACGACTTCATTAGTCCAATGATCAACTTCGTATTCTTTGAAGACCCAAGGACGGTTACTGAAGTTCGGCCGATCTTTGTTACGCAATCAGTACCCGATGCCATTGGCGGAGGGATTCCCGCCGGTGGCTCCGCTCAACTTTACGCATTGCATCTACGCGCTGCCCTCACTGAACGCCTGAGCTTTATCGCGGTAAAGGATGGTTATATTGTCGACAATACCGGCGGCGCTTTGGATACACTGCTGGACGATGGCTGGGCGGACTTGTCGGCAGGTTTGAAGTACAACCTGCTTCGCGACACGGAGTCAGGAACACTCGCCTCAACGGGTTTCACGTTCGAATCGCCGATCGGCAGCTCACGAGCCCTTCAAGGAATCGGCGACGGACAATTCCATTTTTTCTTGACTGGGGGACAACGACTACTTGATGGCAACGCTCACCTTCTATCGAGTGTCGGCTATCGGCTTCCCGTCGACAATGACGTCCAAAGTACGGCGATTCATTGGTCGAATCACCTGGATTATCGTCTGACGGATCGTCTCTGCGTCTTCACCGAAGCGGCTTGGTGGCACTGGACCGATGATGCGAGCACCGGATTGCCTCTCGGCGTAGCGGGACAAGACTTGTTTAACCTGTCCTCGACCAACGTTGCAGGTAACGACTTGGTGACGCAAAACGTCGGTATGAAGTTCAAGCCGCGTCGCAACATCGAAACCGGCGTGGCTTACGAATTTCCCGTGACAGGTTTTCAAGACATTATCGAAGGTCGCCTCATGCTTGACTTGATCGTACGTTTCTAACGCCAGCGTATCGGGTGGCGATGCTCACGGATGCCCTGCGACCAACCAATGCGGCTTGCTGCACTCTGGCAACGAGCCGCGTTCGGTTGTGTGACAGTCGTCAGACATTCAAGACCGATTAAACGCTTCCATTGGCGAACAAGATTGTTCTCCGGTGAACGCGCAAACCCGCAGGGGTGGCGAGGTCGCCACGAGTCTCATTTGTTCGTCAATAACGACGCTTCCGCTCATCCGTCGCTCGGCTCAGGTTACAACCAGTGATTATCCCGATACCAAGTCACTGTAGTGCGGAGTTGGGCGAGGAGCGGGCGATGCGGCTCGAATCCAAGGTTCGCCTTGGCTCTAGCCGGAGAGCACGCCCAAGATCGAGCATTGGCCTCGCGAATCTTGTCTTGATTCAACGTGCTCGGCTGGTGACGCAGCCGCGACAAGATTTCGCTGCAGCTCCCAACGACCCAAGGCAAAGGGAAGAGTAATGGGACAACCATGACGGGCTGACGATCAAGTGCGGCCGCCAACATCCGGCCCCATGCTGCGTAACTGGGATGCTCGTCGGCACAGGCAAAGTAATATCCTTTCGCGCGGTCAGCATCACTGACGGCATGCGGCACGATGCGATCCCCGTGCACTGCAGCTTTCAATATCAACTCCACCAGGTCGCGGATATAAATCACGGACAAAGGCATGGAGTGGAGGTTCGGGTGGGGATGCAAATGAAAGCGGTCGATCGCATAGAACATCGGTAATAGCTCGCGGTTTCGCTCGCCAAAAACGATACCAGGCCGGACAATCGTGGTAGGCACTTTGTCTGCCCACTTCACGGCGGCTCGTTCCCCTGCCAATTTGCTCCGCCCATACACCGATATCGGTTCCGGCGGCTCCAATTCGGTTCGTGTAACGCCATCTCGACTCGCCCCCGCAGCAGCCACCGATGAGACGAAAACATGCGTTGGCGGAGGCGACGCGTTTGCACATGCCTTTGCAACGTTTGCGGTCCCCTTCCCGTTGGTTCGAAACATCTCGTGCGGACGGAGAGCACTCGTTAAGCCTGCGAGATGGAAAACGGTGTCAACACCTTTGATCGCGGGAGGGAGGGATTCGTAGACTCGCACATCCCCCTCCACCATCTCCGCATCCAGGCCGTCGAGATCCTTGAGATTCGAACGATCCCTAACCAAGCAGCGGACGTTCACACCTCGTTCCAGCAACAGTTCCACCAGGTGGACACCAATGAATCCGCGTGCGCCGGTTACTAACACATTACGCATCGTCTCGCCCCCCCGAGTACCGAACCCTGAGTGTTGAACAAAGTTGAAAGTGATACCGATTTCATCGATTCAGCATTCCTTTGCGTGCGCAAGGTTCAACCATCGTTCCTCCCTCGAAACTCAACCAATTGAAAACGAGCGAATTGCCGACCCGCCTTACCTTTTAAAAAGGTAACTCACCTCGCGTGAAGTACCAATAGATTTTAGCAAACGGCTAGCAAACGGCGCACCATACGGGAACATGCGGAGAGGTTCTTGGCCGCTAGACGATGAAAAAACCGGGGTAACTACTCAGGGCTCGCGTCGGCAGTGTTAAGGTTTGTAGATCAAAGGTCGATCTGCTAACCAATCCATACCGTCCCCTCCGAACGATTTTCGGCCGCACCGCGACGCCCGGCACAGCGTGTGCGTTCCTTAACATCCCGCGGCGCCTCCGCACACTTCATTTTGCCGGAAGAAACGATGAAAGATCGTTTTTTACGGACTTTCTGAAGACCCTGCGGCAATCAGTGGGCCGCAGTGGGCGTTGCCGTGCGTTCGTTAACGCACACCGCTGCACACATTTGCGAATACCTGCACAACAAGCCCTTGAGTCGATTGAATGACCGCAGATTCGAAGCCTGCAAGTTTTGACGAAGTTTTCAAGCGTGAGATGCAGGAGATTCTTAAAAGACGCCGCGAGGCGAATATCCCTATCGACAAAGACGAAGCGGGGAACCCAAAATCACCTGCCGGCGACCTCGTCGGCTTGGCGTTGTCCGGCGGAGGCGTGCGATCTGCATCATTCAATCTTGGGTTGCTCCAATCGCTTTATCAAAATGGAGTGCTGCGACGTATCGATTACATGTCGACAGTGTCAGGGGGTGGCTATGTAGGCGGAAGTTTGTCATCACTGGCGCTGCACCCCGAGACAGAATTCGATTGGAAGTCAAACAGCGCGGGGAGTACCGAACACCATCCGGCAGTGGATCCCGAATTGGGTGGGCACTTTCCGCTGACTCCCAGCAAAGACGGACGGCAACCCCCACGAGTTTTAGAGTTGATTCATGGTGGTCATTATTTGCGTCATCCCCTCATTTTTCTCAATCGCTACTTGATCGGCGTCTTGCTGACAAACGTGGTTGCCCTCAGTCTCGTATTTGCGGTTGCTTCGCTCGCCGCATGGCTATTCCGATCTCTTGATCATACCTGGATGATCAATTGGCTCTATGCTCTGGGGTTCCAAGGAGATGTCGGACGCGCATTCTTTCCTACGACGACCGGCTTCTTTTTGTGGGTTTTTATGTGGGGGATCTCTTATTGGCGGCGTGGCTCCCAAGCCGAAGGGCAATTCGCAAGACTATTCCTAACGTTGACCATCGTCTCGTTCATGCTTGCAGGCGCCTCATTACTGGGCACAGGAGATGTAAGTTTGACACACTTGCGAGACAATTACGGAATTGAACCGCCGTCGGAAATCGTGCGGATCATAAGCAGCGACCTTAAGACCTACTTCTTAATTGGACTGGCATTGGCATTGATCCCGTACCTGCGTATCAAAGACCTGATTCGTAGTGGTACGCGGCCAAGAACCGCGGTCGAGGGTTGGATATTTGCAATCGCTAGTCGCGCCTTGCTATATGGAATCCCGCTAGTGATTTTTGGATGGCTAGCCAGGGAGAATATTTCGTACTTCAACGAAAATCGTTCGCGAGATGAGTTCGGCGTCACCGTCGATACACAATACGATTTGGTCCCACTTAATTTTGTTGATTGGTCCACGACTTGGCAGGAGGTCGAGCTACAAGCCACTGAGTTAGCAGGTTCAAATGACGCCGGCGAATTTGCCGTCAGTCGTAGAGTCTGGGACGCAGTGGATGAATCGAAGGTGCATGACTCCATCGCCGTTTTACACAAGATTTCGGCATTTGATCGCCAGGTAACTTTAATAGGTCGTTGGATTCTCTATGCAGGCTACTTCGTCACACGCCAGCAGAATGAGGTCAGCAACCAATTTGACCAACGAGAAGCGTACCTGGATCTAAGGTGGGACGTCTGCAAGCAACTGACCAACAATCTGCTCGTCGATGCAACTTTCTACAAAACATTTGACAACATTGACCGAACGCTTGCCATTGAATCACCTGGGCTGACAGCAGAATTGCAGACTGAACGAATACGTTCGATTAAAACGTTGATCTCCGACGCTCGCTTGATTGAGAAGAAGATCTCGAATGCAAGTCAAGGGAAGCTGGCATTCGATGACTGGATCAGGCAACGCAATTCAGTATTGAATGAGCTTCAGCGCTTGGCCACCGTCGCAGAGTCCGAACGAAGCATTGAGTTGCGGAATGAATTCGATCGTTTGATGTCCTACTCGGATTCCAATTATGCTCGGCTCGAGGCAGAAACAAAATCGATCAACTGGAACTTACTTAAGAACTATTGGGGTGACCGACTGACTCCAAATTCCACAGTATTTGCCATGGTTGTTCTCGAAGCTGATCAAGCTTTGAGGTGGTCTTGGTTCAAGTGGTCCTTAGGACTTTTCCTGCTCTCAAGTTGCGTCGTCAATATGAACGCAACTTCAGTGCATGGCTTTTATCACAATATGTTGTCCAAAATGTGGATTACTGAAACGCCTGGCCTTGGGCGAAAAATTCCACTGGCGAGATTGGAAACGGTAGCGCGCGGCGCACCGTACCACTTGATCGGTACAACGGTGCATCTGATCGGCAGAAGAGGCGAGACGGATCGCTCGCCCACCGACATCTTTCTTTTTTCACAAGCCTACTGCGGAGCCAGTCGAACGGGCTATCGTCCGACCGAAACCTACATGAACGGTCGCTTCGACCTCTCCAATGCCATCGCACTTTCCGGCGCTGCTGTCAGTCCCACGCAAATCCATAATCCTCTGCTCGCCGTGCTACTCATGCTATCCAACAGCCGCTTAGGCCAGTGGTTACCCAACCCCGGACACCGCGTGCTATTACCCGAATGGCTGGATCGCCTGATGTGCTGGCTTCCACCGGTTCCCCTGAGACTATTGATTGGAACACTGCAAAGCGCCGAACAGCGCAACTATTGTTTTGTTACAGACGGCGGACACCACGAGAACTTAGGATTGGAGATGCTTCTTCGCCGACGCTGTCGCGTCATCATCGCGTCGGACGCGACTGCCGACCGTACCTACGAATTCTGTGAGATTGTCCGTTTGATTCGACGGATGCGATTTGAATTTGGAATCCGAATTACCAATTTGGAAGCCGGAAAAACCGGCGTTCCGCTTGAAAAGCTCACCCCCAGACGCATTATCGAAGACCCGCATGATGACGACACCTCTTCAGTGACCCGTTTGTCAGATGCCAATCTCGCATCGTCCCATTACTTTGTCGCACGCATTCTTTATCCAGAAGATGGCCCCGATGGGTCGCCTCGTGAAGGTTATTTGATTTTTATCAAACCGAATTTCACCGGTGACGAAGCGATCGACTTGGTTCGGTACCAAGTCGAGAACCCAGCGTTTCCGCACGATCCAACCAGCGACCAGTTTTACGATCCACAGAAGTTTGAATCTTATCGACAACTCGGCTTTCACATTGGTCGAATTCTCTGTGATGAACAATTCCCTCAATCTGTACGCGGTGCCGAACATCCTGTGCCGCTCTGTCATTGGAGCCCTGGTTCCGATTGTCAAGCATCGGACAAGCCGATCGAGTGCCCTCATCGCGATGAGCCCCCTCCAAGCGAAATAGAACGGAAACAGCACGAGGTGGATCGGGCAGGCCGTGCCGTCTCCCCAACGAGGCACCCCAAGTGACCGATCAATCCGTCGGTTTTCGAGAGACTCGAGTCCGCAGCTTGACCAAGACGATCGCTTGGCGATGCTGCGCGGTTGTAAACAGTTTCTTGGTTCTAGTGGTAACGACCAGCACCCAGCCCCTCGTCAATGCGTTGGCAATGAACGTGACTGGGTTCTTTCTGTTCTATTTGTTTGAAAGAGGCTGGAACTTGGTCCATTGGGGCAGAATCCCTCTTGAAGTTAGTAGGTCCGGCGGAACGACGAATGCTGCGTTGGAGCGGCTGCCGGGGTGACCTGATCTTGATTACTCGACCCTCGCTACCTTATGGCACACCTCCCGCAAACTGCTGTCAAACGCGTCGCGGTTCCTGCGATTTCATTCGCGCAGGTACCAGATCTGATTCACCTGCTGAAGCAGGAATACCCCGATTGCAAAATCAATACGGAGCTAATCCCTCGCTATCACAGTGAGAATGACGTCATCGCTTATCTTCGCGGTTACGACGCGGCCATCGTTTCTTTTGAACCGATCACTCATCGCGTGCTTGAAGCACTGCCCGAATTATGCGTTGTATCGAAACTAGGTGTGGGACTGGAGAACATTGATCCTGCCGCCATGCAATCGCATGGAGTTCGCCTTGGCTGGACCCCCGGAGTCAATAAGCGAGCGGTTGCAGAGCTTACGCTTTGCCTTACCCTCGCAGCACTGCGACACGTCGTCGCCACCAATGTTGCCATGAGAACAGGATTACGTCCTTTGGCGAGAGTCGGCAGAGAGTTGACAGGACGTACCGTTGGTGTTCACGGCTGTGGCGACATTGGCAAAGAGTTCATCGAACTGCTCGCTCCCTTTCAATGCCAGATCCTTGCCAGCGACATCGATCCACCCTTCGATTTTTATGAACGACATCGGGTACAGGCGGTGGGTGAGAGCGAATTACTTGAACGCTCCGAAGTACTGTCTATCCATCTGAGCCTGAACTCTAAAACAAAGGGTCTTTACTCAGCGTCGGTACTCGATCGCTTAAGGTCGGATTGCGTATTGATCAACACCGCTCGAGGTGGAATCGTGGATGAGGTCGCGCTCCAAGAGCGTCTGCGAACTGGTCGCATTGCAGCGGCCGCTTTCGACGTCTTTGCGATCGAACCTACGAATCAGGACGAATTACTTCGGCTTGAGAACTTTATTGGCACTCCTCACCTCGGCTCAGGATCCATTGAGGCCAGACTCAATATGGGTAGAGCCGCTATCCGCGGATTAAAAGAAAACTTTGTCCCGATACCCGGCGTCCATCCGTTCAAGTGCTAGCCCTTATGAAAGAATGTCGAACAGGGCTGCTTGCAACGATGGTTGACAGAAAAGAGACGTCGATGCTTGATCCAGACCATTCATAGTGGGGGAAGTGAATGCTCTCTACTGACAAAACCGCGATCGGACATTCCAGGCCAAGACATCCCAGGGATATGCATTGGCGGCAGAGCCTATGCTGTATGACGTTGAAAGTGCCAGCGCCCGTGTCACCTGATTCGGTCGTCATACGGAACGCAGGATTCAAGCCCTTGAAGTTCAATCCTGAACTAGCACGGCAGAACATCATCCTGGCGATACTTATTTAATCGCAAAGCATGAATAGCAATTAAAAGTAAATGCACGTCCACGACAGCCCGAAATTGCGCGAGCAACGGACCTATCGGTATGACCAGGATACATCGGGCGAGGCTATATTCATGGTACGACTGTGGGGCTACGTTGCAGTCCGCGACGGAAGCGGAGTGTGATCGTTCTGCATAGGTACTTTCTGCATGAGTAGTTGGGGCGGAACCCATCGCACCGAACATTCAGATGGAGACATTGAGCACCAACGCCCCGTACAATCCGTCTGTACAATAGGTAACACTCGACGAGACAAAATGAATACCAAACTCCCAGCGAGTGCACCGAATCCCTACGCTGCTGTCAACACGGAGATGGGATATCAACCCTCCCGATCAAACGTCGCATGGACCGGCGTGCTCTGGTCCGTCGGTTTCGCCATTCCCCTTTCAGCATTGATGGGACTCGTCTTTCGCTTCCCGGTGCCCTTTGTTGGATACGTATCTGGGTTCGACGCCATTTTGCCTTCCATGATCGGTGTCCTTTTTTATGGGGTTGCCCTTGGTGGATTTATCGTCATTGGCGTACTGGGTGCCATTGCCGCGATCACCGTTGCTGCGATACACCCTGAGCAGGCAGGACAACGGAATTGGATTCGACTTATCTCGCTTGTAATCACGACCGCATGCCTCTTCTGTTTGGCAATCCTCGATAAGGTGATTGGGCCTTGGTGACCTGATGCTAGCGGCGAATGTCCCTGAGCCGGTAACCGCAACCGCGACGTTCATAAGAGAAAGTATTTTCCGAGCGATTCATCGTCCGATGATGGGTGAGACTGAAAATCGTGTCTTTTACGGATTGGCGATTGGAGTGGCTAATTATTTTCCAATTTCGCTCGATGACTGAAATGCAAATCAGATCGCTACGCCCCTCGATCGACTATTGGAGGAAGCGACGAGCGATTCGCAATTAGTTTCATCCTCTGCTAGGCTTTAGTCTCATCCTTCCGTTTCGTTTTGTTCCCGCCGTACCTCATACACTCTATCGTTCGCCAACCCTTCCTGAGGTTTCCCATGGCTAAGAAGAATTCCGGCTGCGTTGCCTCGTCTACCGGTTCTGACCACTTCCGTCAATCGCGTCGCGACTTTGTGCAAGTCGGCGTGTGTGGAGCACTGGGGCTGTCACTGGGGCAATACTTAAAACTGTCGGTTGCTCATGGCGAACAAAAGTTTTATGAAACAAAAGAGGGCCCTGCGAAAGCCATCATTCAGATCGTATTGCCCGGCGGGATGGCTCACCAAGAATCATGGGATCCCAAGCCAGAAGCGCCACTTGAATACCGTGGCCCGTTCGGCATTACCAAGACCAATGTGCCGGGAGTCCTCTTCAATGAGAATTTCAAAAGACTGGCAGGTGTCGCTGACAAGCTGACTATCGTTCGTTCCGTCGCAGGAAAAGAAGCAGACCATGGTCGAGCGACTTACGCGATGGCGACCGGTTATCGCAAGAGTCCTGCAATCGAGCATCCGAGCCTTGGCGCGGTGATTTCGCACGAACTCGGTGTCAAAGAAAACATGCCTCCGTATGTCGCGGTTCCCCAAGCTACCGCGAGCGGCGGCACCGGGTATCTGGGATCGCAATACGGCCCGTTCGGCATCGGTAGCGACCCAGGACGACCGGGATATCAAGTTCGCGACCTGTTACTTCCGCCCGGCGTCGATGATCAGCGGTTCTACACGCGGCAACGGATTCGTGATGTAGTGGACGATCATTTCCGGCAAGTGGCAAAAAACGCTAAAGCGCTCTCGGCAATGGACGACTTCTACCAACTCGCCTATTCAATGATCAGTTCTCCTGCTGCCCGTAATGCATTTGACGTCACGAAGGAATCGGAGTCCGTGAAGGCACTCTATGGTCAAACCGGGGCAGGAATGCGATTTTTGCTCGCGCGACGATTGATTGAATCGGGCGTTCGCTTCGTCACTGTCACCTACGGAGGCTGGGACCATCACGCTGGTATCGAAGCAGCGATGAAAAAGCAAGCTCCTGAATTCGATCAAGCACTGGCGGGTTTGATCGCGGACTTAGATGACCGCGGCTTGCTGAACGAGACCATGGTTCTCGTTACCAGTGAGTTTGGACGAACTCCAAAGATCAATGCGACAGCCGGACGGGATCACTATCCCCGTGTCTATTCGATTGCGATGGCCGGTGGAGGCCTCAAGCAAGGTCTCGTCTATGGATCGTCCGATAGCACCGCGAGTGAACCGGAAGAAAAGCCTGTTCGTATCGAGGACTTGCTCACCACGGTTTATCACCAGATCGGAATCAACGCAGACAAGGAACTCATGGCTCCGGGAGCGAGACCGATCGAAATTATCGATGGCGGACAGGTTTTGAACGATTTAATTGCTTAATCGAAATGCAAACATGTTCACTTCCTACTCACTGCAACTCCTACCATCCGTCAAAATCCCAAAAACCGCCGCGAGCTCTGTATGTTCACTCCCTACCGACGCTCGATTGCGATTGCGGCAATGAGTTCATGCTTGAAGTCCACCGCGGCGCGTCGTTCTAGAACATGCATTTGGAACAATCATAAAGAGACCATGATGCGCGAACGAGTTAGCTACTCACTGGCCATCGTATGGCTGGTAGTCGGAATGACGTCCCGCGCCGCAGAGCCCAAACTACATCGGGCTTCGCCACAAGTGGCCCAACGAGGAACCACGGTTGACGTGGATCTGACCGGTTACTTTTTGAAAGATGCGAAAGGACTTCTGTTTTATGATCCGGGTGTCACCGTTGAGTCGTTCGAAGCGATCACCGAGCAGGAGGTGAACGGAAAAAAAGTTCCTCAGGCGACCGGAACGCGACTCCGCGTGCGTCTAAAGATAAGTGAGTCATGCCCATTGGGCCCCATCGGCTTTCGACTCCAAACCGTTGGTGGACTCAGCGAATACCAGCGATTCTTCGTCAGCCCTTTTTCGACAACGTTGGAAGCGGACGAATCACGGATTCGAAACGATGACCTGGAAAAATCGCAACCGGTTCAAGGCAACACCACGGTTGTTGGGACGTTACGTGAAGGGTACGACCTTGACACCTACAAGTTAACGGCAAAGCAAGGTCAGCGAATTTCGGCAGAAGTGATCGCTGCGCGTCTTGGAGTCGACCGCGGGTTGCCTGATTTGCACCTTCTGATAAGCAATGCCACAGGGCATGTGTTAGCGGAAGCGGATGATTCGGCCCTCTACTTGCAAGATCCGGTATTGTCCGTCCAAGTGCCCGAAGACGGCGACTATTTTGTCAACGTACGACACAGCCTCTACAGCGCCAACAACGATATTTACGTCTTACACTTAGGATATTTTGCGCGTCCCATTGCGGTGTACCCATCCGGCGGTCCGGCTGGCACCGAGCTTGAGGTGACCATCCACGGCGATCCTCTCGGCGTGCAGAGGCAGTCCATACCATTGCCTACGGAGGCCACTGTTGGTCTGGCGACGAAGCCAATCGTGATGGGGGAAATCAGCCAGGAGATAAGCGTTGAGTTGAGAGACGCTGTCACGCAGTCCTTTGCCCCCACGCCGAACAAACTACGAGTGTCACCCTTCGGAAACATCCTCGAATCGGGGGCGAACCAAAGTCCGGAGGAGATATCGGGGCAAGCCGCAGCCGAATTGCCGATTGCTTTTAATGGGATCATCGAATCTCCCGGCGATGTCGATTGCTTTAAATTTAAAGCAAAAAAAGGCGAGCAGCTTCGAATCCATGGCCTCGCAAGCGGCCTTGGATCTCCTGTGGATCTTGCGATTTGGATCAAGTCGACAAGTGGTAAAGGCCGATCTTTCGAAGCCTCTGATTCGCGTCTTAATCACCATGGGCTACCAGGTACCAACGGAGTTGATCGCGTCACCGTTGACCCCATCCTTTTCTTCACAGCACCTGACGACGATGAGTATGTCTTAGGCGTCGAAGATGAACGTGGCAACGGCGGCGACGCGAATGTTTATCGAATCGAATGCCAATCGGATTGGAATGCAACGTTCGTTTACATTCCACCGGAGCCAGAGAATCGCTTCGCACCCCAAGCTCGACAAGTGATTAATGTTCCCGCTGGTGGTCGTTACAACACGACGTTATCGATTGTGAATACCAATCGTGCCTATACGGGCAACCTCCTCCTTAAGGCAATCGGATTGCCAGAAGGAGTGGAGATGATTGCACCTCCCATCACTCCCGACATGACCCGCGTACCAGTTGTTTTTTCGGCATCACCAAACGCAGGGAATACCGCTACCTTTGCCGAACTTTCGGTTCACCCCATCCCTACTGCAGACTCCCCAAATCCAGAATCATTGCAGAGTGGATTCCGGCAAACGGTGGTTATGAACTCCCCAGGGAACAATGACTACTACTTACAAATACCCTTACAAAAACTGGCCATTGCGGTCACAGAAACAGCGCCCTTTGACTTAGAAGTTGAAGAGCCTCGTGGTTCTCTAGTACAAAATGGTGAACTGCCATTGAAGTTCAAGATCAAACGAAATGAGGGATTTGACGATCCCGTAACTGTAATGATGGAATGGAAGCCTAATGGCATTAATACTGTCACGCCACTCAACTTGCCAGGCGATCAGGAGGAAGGCGAATACCTAATTAGCGCAGCGCGAAACGCGACTGTCGGGACGTTCTTCGTTACCCTGACAGCCGTTAACGGAAACTACCAACCCCAATACCGCGATCCCAACGCTCGCACCTTCATCTCATCGAAGCCATTCTCGCTATCGATAGCCGAACCTCATTTGGATGCTCGCTTTGCTCGCGCTGCCGTCGAACGTGGAAAAACATCGAATTTGGTTGTCACCCTCAACCATTTGAAGCCATTTGCCGGCAAGGCAAAGCTGTCTCTCACACGCCTCCCGCGTGGGGTAGAGGTATTGGAAGACTACCGTGAGATCACCTCTAGTGACAAAGAAGTCTCATTCACGCTGAAAGCCACCGATGAAAGCCTCGTCGGAAGCTACCGTGGAATGACCTTGGACGTGACCATTGACGATAACGGACAGGTGGTCAGGCAGTTTACGGGCTATGGAACATTAAGAGTCGATGCGCAGCGACGCGGCAACCCAGATTCTTGATGAGTGTTGGAGTAACTTGGTTACCTGGCGTTGCACGAAGACGTTGGTTTCACGAAAGAGTCGATACACACGATTGGATTCAGCGATGAGCTCAGCCTTCAATAATCAGAAACATCTCTCGTGTGCAACGCTTTGTAAATACATGGGCACTGCTCTTGCAGGCATATTCCTTGTGGATGCGCTAACGAGCCCATTGGTTGCTGACGAACTTCGCATTTTCCCAAATAAGATCAAGCTCACCGCAAAAGGAGACCACCAGACATTCGTCGCTCAATTAGTCGATATCAATGGAGTCACACGCGATGTTACCGAGTCGGTTGCGATTAGCATTGCTGACCCGAGTCTGGTCACCGTGGATCGCGGACGAATACGTCCCATACTAGATGGCGCCACAACCATCCACTTCTCAGCAGCGAATGCAACGGTCGACATTCCGGTTCAAGTAACGGACTCGCAGAAAGCTCGTGATATCAGTTTTGAACGAGATGTGATGCCGGTCTTCATGAAACACGGTTGCAACAACGGTAGCTGCCACGGCGCTGCGCGCGGTAAAGATGGTTTCATGCTCTCGTTGTTTGGCTATGACCCTGTCGGCGATCACTTTCGATTAACACGTCAGCTGATCGGTCGTCGAGTTGACCTTGCCGTTCCTGAAAAGAGCCTCGTCTTGCAGAAAGCGATCGGAGAAGTTTCCCACACAGGCGGTCAACTTTTCGATCAACAAAGCGAAGATTACCAGAAGATGCTCCAGTGGCTCATCGCCGGAGCTCCTGAAGATCCAGTTGACATGGTCAAACCGATCGGGATCCAGTTATTGCCACCCAAAATCGTGTTTGATGGTAACGAGGCTTCGCAACGCACGGTTGTCATGGCGAATTATTCCGACGGTTCGGTGCGTGATGTCACGTCACTGGCTCTCTTTCTTACCAACAATGAGGCCGTTGTTTCCATCAGTGGCGACGGGCATGCCAGCGCAAATGGACGAGGGGGCGCATTTGTGTTCGCGCGGTTCAATAAGTTCACCGTCGGGAGCGAAGTGATCGTCTTGCCTACTGGCCACCAATTTGAATGGCCTAATGCGCCCGAAAACAATTACATCGATACGCTCGTATTCGAGAAGTTAAAGAAGTTGCATCTGGCACCGTCCGAATTGGCAAGCGACGAGGAATTTCTACGCCGAGTTTATTTGGACATCATCGGCATACCGCCATCTGCAGAGCAATATCATCAATTCCTTTCGGATACTCGCAACGACAAACGCGCGTTATTGATCGATGAGCTATTGGAAAGAGATGAGTTCGTTGACCTTTGGTCGATGAAGTGGGGTGAGCTTCTTCGCATCCGCGCAGTGGGCAATAACCCACAGTACGGTCGCGATGCGAAAGCAATGATTCCCTATGCAAGGTGGGTACGAGACCAAATGGCTGCGAACCGACCCTTGAATGAAATGGTCGCGGAGTTGGTTGTCGGGTCGGGAAGCAATCTAATTCAACCGACGGCAAATCTTTACACGACTGCTGAGCCCGCGACACCGGCTAAAACCGCGGAAGACTTTGCGCAACTATTTCTGGGAACTCGAATTCAATGCGCACAGTGTCATAATCATCCTTTTGATCGGTGGACCATGGATGATTACTACGGATTTGCGAGCTTCTTTTCCGGCGTCAGCATGCGACGGGGCATCGAAGGACGCGAAGTGATCATATTCAATAACAACAATGCCAAAGCTGTGGAACATCCGGTCGATGGCCGCGCCATGTCGCCTAAGTTTCTCGGGGGTGATTCTCCCGATGTTGCCGGGAGAGACCCTCGCGTTCCACTAGCCGACTGGCTCACATCACCTCAGAACCATGCGTTCCGCCAAGCGATGGCCAATATTCTTTGGGCACATTTCTTTGGACGGGGAATCGCTGAACCGTTCGATGATGTCCGCATTAGCAATCCTCCGTCAAACCAAGAACTGTTTTTTGAGCTTGGGAATCGGCTTGCAGAATACCGTTTTGATAAGAAGAAAATCATTCGCGATATATGTAACTCGCGTACTTATCAACTCACTTCAGCGACTAATGAAACGAACCAGTTTGATGATAGTTTTTTCTCACATAGCTATGTGCGACGTTTACAAGCAGAAGTAATGCTCGACTCCATTTCTTTTGTCACACAAACATCAGACAGGTTCCCAAATTCACCGATGGGAGCGAAAGCGTCACAGCTATACGGTGGCAATATCTCCAATTATTTTTTAACAACGTTCGGTCGTGCACCAAGAGAAACGGCGTGCTCGTGTGAGGTCAACCGCGAAGCCAACCTGTCACAGGCATTGCACATGGTCAATGGCGATACCGTCTCACAGAAGATCGCTTCCTGCCGAATCATTCCGGACATGCTAAAAGATAAAAAGTCTCCCAGCGAAATCATCACGGAACTGTATATCCGCGCCTTATCTCGCAAGCCAACCAAGTCGGAAATCGATCGACTGACCGAGATCTTGGAGATGGAGTTAAGCGATCCGAACCGTGTGAACGAGTTGTCCGCCACACGAGCTAAAGCCGACAGCAATCACATTCGAGCGACGGAGCGATTGAAGACTCTACGGGCCGAATGGGAGGAAAGGCAGAGCGAAGGGCAGGAATTAGATTCGTTGGAAGCTTTGTCAGCGGAAATTCAAAGCTTGGAAAAACAATTGAATTCCTATGAGAAATCGTACGTGTCGTCGGTACCGCAGTTGGTTTACAGCGACATCTTATGGGGCTTATTCAACTCAACCGAATTTGCGTTCAATCACTGATCTTTACAGCCATTTTGAAGACCGCATCGCGGAGTTACCTGTGAGACTTCTTGTCCTATTTGCACTTGGATTTGCCGCGACCTCCACGGCTCTTTCTCAAGACGCGGTGCCTGCAAAAAAAGCCGCCGTCACTTACAAAGACGATATCGCTCCGATTTTAAGAAAACGTTGTGGATCCTGCCACAACGCCGACGAAGCCAAATCCGACCTCAATTTGCTCACCTACCAAACTTTGCTATCCGGTGGCAGTGGTGGCGAAGCAATCGCACCTGGAAGCGCAGCACAGAGCCGACTTTACCGTTTAGTGACACATCAAGAAGAGCCTTCCATGCCTCCACGGCAGCCGAAACTGCCCGATGCCGAACTTGATATGATCGCGAACTGGATCGACAACGGAGCCCCGGAAACGGCGGTCAGCGCGGTAATGCTTTCCACGCGCAAGACCGAAATAGACTACGATGCGATCGTGTCGGTCAAACCCGACGGCGATGCAGCTTTCCCAGTAGCATTGCCGAAGATTGAAGCCCCTAGCACGCTTCGTGGCACGGCCGTTACGGCACTGGATGCGAGCCCTTGGGCACCGGTCCTTGCCGTCTCTGGACATGAGTGCGTTCAACTTCATGATTCGAACAACCTCCAACTCTTGGGAGCGCTCCCGTTTCCCGAAGGGATCATCCATGTTCTGAAATTCAGTCGTAATGGTGAACGCCTGTTGGCCGCTGGCGGTCGCGGAGCGGAAAGAGGTATCGCCGTGCTGTTTGATGTTCGATCGGGCGAGCGATTGGCAGAAATCGGCGATGAGGAAGACTCCGTTTTGGCAGCTGACCTTAGCCCAGATCAAAGCATGGTTGCAATCGGAGGGCCAAACAAACTGATCAAGGTCTATTCGACTTCCTCAGGCGAGTTGGCCTATCAGATCAAAAAGCATACCGATTGGATCACCGCTATCGAGTTCAGCCCAGACGGAAAGTACTTGGCCAGTGGTGACCGCAATGGCGGCGCATTCGTTTGGGAAGCAGAGACCGGTGGGATCGTTTTTACGCTTGGAGATCACAAGGAAATGATCACCGAGGTGAACTGGAGGGCAGATTCACAGATGCTGGCATCGGCAAGCGAGGATGGCAGGGTCATCCTGTGGTACGCCGAAGACGGGTTTCCGGCGCGATCGGTTAACGCGCATGCATCGGTGAACGCATCCACCCCCAATCCACGTCAAAAACTTCCCGGCGTACTCTCCGTTCGCTTTACGAAAACCGGAGACTTTGCTTCAGTCGGTCGCGATGCGTCTGCCATGATCTGGGGGAATCTTGGCTCGCGAAATATTGCCAAGTTTGAGGGCTTTGCTAGTCAAATCCCTACACGTGTCTGCTTAAACCATGACGGCCACTTCGTAATCGTTGGCGATTCAAGTGGCATGTTACGAGCTTGGAATCTCAAGTCAAAGACGCTCGTTAGCGAAGTGTCCACGCAATTGAAATGATGAAGCACGGGATCATGCGTTTTTCCAATTTCAGGATCGTGAAAAAAGGCCACTCCGGATTTCAACAGATACGCGGCAACATGGCTCCGAGCGGTTCATCGAGCGGTTGATCGAACCCAACGACGCGTCGGACTACTACCGGCGATACGACGCGATTTCGAACTTCTCCGACTTTGCAGGCCTCGCGTGACCTCGAGAACCGATGCAGGATAGCGAGCGCCTCTGAACATCGGTTCGGTGCAACCGCGGCAACGAAAGTGCCCTCGTTTGCGATAAACAATGGGTCTAGCCCAAGCAATTCACAAATGCCACGGGTAGACGCCGACAACGGGACGGCAGCTTCATCAATCCACATCGCATGACCACAGTCCTCAGCCCACTCATGTAGGACGGCGGCCACTCCGCCACGGGTCGCATCGCGCATCGAACGCAACTCGCATCCCAATCCGATTCGCAATGCCTCCGCGATTTGGTGCAGCGGACCCGAGTCCGTCGCGGGACTTGGACTGAAACCGAACGACTCCCTAGCATCAAGGATGGCCAGACCGTGACGCGCGATGGATGCTGAGAAAATCAAACTGTCCCCTGGAGTAATTTGGCGAGATCCCGGCATGCGAGGTTGTTGAAACCGTCCTATGCCAGTCGTGTTAATAAAAACACCATCGGCGGCGCCCTTGGGTACCACTTTCGTGTCCCCAGCAACGATCTTTACATCGCATTCAAGAGCGCTTCTTGCCACACTGTCGATGACCCTGTCTAGAGTTTCCAGTGGGAAGCCTTCTTCCAGAATCAACGCCAGCGTCAAAAACATGGGTGTAGCACCCGCCATCGCAAGGTCATTGACAGTTCCATAGACCGCAAGAGATCCGATGTCCCCACCGGCAAAGAAAATGGGGGAGACGACGTAACTATCAGTCGTTACGGCTATGTTTTCTGCAAAAGCCCCGACATCGGCCGCATCGAACAGTAGCTGCACAGAACGCTCTTGTAACTTTGCGATGATTCGATCACGAATCAATGCGCGCGATACACGGCCTCCTTCGCCATGAGCGAGTGTGACACAGCCATGCTGCCCCTGCGGTATCCCACACGCCATGCCCCATTCACCCTGATTCATCGGACTCATTCATTCACGGAGATTCGGATGGGATCGAAACGGTAATAAGCAGCGCAGGCTCCTTCACTTGACACCATCGGCGCCCCTAGCGGCTCTTCAGGCGTGCATCGGTTACCAAACGCTGGACAATCTTTCGGCTTGATCTTACCCGACATCACGTCCGCACCGCGGCACTCCGAACGTTCCTGGGCAACTAATGGCACTGACGTTGGGAACACGTGGTAAGCATCGAATTTGTCCCATTCAGGCAGCAAAGACAAACCGCCGCGAGGTATCACTCCAAATCCTCGCCATGTCCGGTCCGATGTTTGGTATACGCGTTCAATGAGTTCTTGAGCTGCCTTGTTTCCCTCTCGAGTAACGCTTCGACCATAGCGATTAACCACTTTTGGTTCCTTCACTTCCAAACAAGCGATGCATTCAAGAATACCCTCCAAAAGATCCACTGGCTCAAATCCAGTAACAACAACGGGCACTTTAAAGTCATGAACGAACTTTTCGTACGATGCGAAACCATTCACGACACATACATGCCCTGCTGCTAAGAAACCTTGAACTCGGTTATCAGCCGATTGCGCAAGCAACTCCATTGCGGGTTGAACTCGGACGTGGGCCGGAATGACAGTAAAATTTTTCAATCCTTGCTGACTTGCCTGAAGCACGGCGAGCGCCGTTGAAGGCGCAGTCGTTTCGAAACCCACGGCCAGGAAGACGATGTTTTTTTCTGGTAACTGACGAGCGATACGAAGCGCATCAACGGGAGAATAAACGATCCGTACCTGACCTCCCTTCGAACGTGCGTCTAGTAGCGACGAGAAGGAACCCGGCACGCGTAACATGTCGCCAAAACTCGCAACGATCGTATTCGGTCGCATCGACAAAGTAATAGCAAAGTCGATCACCGTCACCGGTGTGACGCAAACCGGACATCCAGGACCATGTATCAACTCTACCGTATCAAGAAGCGACTGTTCGATTCCATTGCGAACTAGGCTATGGGTTTGACCACCACACACATCCATCAAGACCCATCGCTGAGTCGATGCTTGGCGAATCTGATCCGTCAGCCTTTTCACTAACTCAGCGTCGCGATACTCGTCCAAGTACTTCATGACTGAATTTCTCGATCCATTTCACTGCTCAGCTCCGTCGAAAGATCATTCAGCGTTTTAATGGCCTCGACTTCGTCGACGATACCGATAGCGATTCCAGCATGAACAATCACGTACTCTCCCACGACGGCATCCGGTACACATGCCATGTAAATTTCCCTACGAATACCTGCAAATTCAACTTCGGCACGAGCGAAAAGAGGGTCGGTGTCCAACCAACGCTTCAACTGACCGGGAATTCCTAAACACATTTTGTAATCTCGCGGAGGGCACCTATTTCTGCTGAGCAACTGGATCGGCCAAGCTCCTGGACATTGTTTATTTCAATGTGCGACGACTTGGATTGCGCCGATGCGCGCGACGATGCTACCACCAGTTGCCCCACAGCTAACCCACCATCACCCGTCGGGATGCGTCCAGGGAATTTGACTGGGCAGTTCTGGATAGTGGCGTAGTGGTTTATGAGCGTCAGCAAAACGCGATTTTGGAAAACACCGCCGCAGACGACGGGGACATGGTGAGGAAAGCGCACGGCCAGTTCTACTACCAACGTCGCGACTGCACGATGGAACTTCATTGCAATGCGCCCCGGCGTCAACCGCTCGACATCACTTACTATTTGACGAATCAACGGTCTCCAGTCTATCTCGATGGTTTCACCTTCTCTATAGGCAAAGGCATAAGCCGCCTTCTCATGCGGATCGCTGGCAGCTTCCAGAATCATCGCAGCCTCGCCTTCATACTTGCATTTCATATCAGGGAATACGATCGCCGCGACGGCATCGAACAATCGTCCCATGCTAGTGGTCATGACACTCTGATAGACAAGTCTGCGCGCGGAGGGATTACTTGTATTCCATCCCGATTTCTTAATCCATGCATCGAACTCATCGGAGTCTAGTGACTGTCCGAGAATTGCGATTGCCGACCGTTGCGGAGACTTGATGCCTTCGTCACCACCGACAAGTGGGAACGAACGCAAATGAGCGACTCGTCTACAGTCGCTCCCATTTACGGCAAGTACTTCACCGCCCCAGATCGTACCATCGGTTCCATAACCAGTACCATCAAACGTAAAACCGAGAACCATCTGCCCCTCAAGGCCGTGTTCCAAGATCGCGGCGGCGAGGTGAGCGTGATGATGTTGAACTGGCTTCACCTCCACGTCTTTCTTACTTGCCCAATTCGTCGTAAAAAAGTCCGGATGCAGGTCGCAGGCGAGCGGAAGAGATTCCAATCGATAAAGCAACGCTATTTTCGCACATTCGATTTGAAAACGTTCTCTCGATGGCTCGCTATCCATGTCGCCCAAATGAGGTGCAAGCACCATTTCCTCGCCCGTACAGATCGCTATCGCCACCTTCTGGTGTCCACCAACACCAAGCATGGGTTCGCGAACTGAAACTGGAATCGTCAACGGTGCCATGCCACGAGCTAACCGAATGGTCATGCTGCGGCCAGCTATGCATCGAACAACACTATCATCGATCGGGCGAACAATCTCGCGATCGTGGTGCATCCAAACATCAGCGATACCCTTCAATTCTGTTCGCGATCGTTCGATTTCGAAGACGATTGGGTAACCATGGGCATTTCCACTGGTGACCACGAGAGGGCGATTCACCCAGGCAGAAAGCAAGTAATGGAGCGGTGTCGTGGACAACATGATGCCCAACTCGGTGAGCCTTGGATGAATCGATGGTGCGAGCTCGCGGGAACCTCGCGAACGCAACAGCACTATCGGATTGGCGCCGCTTGACAGGAGCGAAGCTTCTGCCGAGTCGATGATTGCGAATCTTTGCGCCACTTCAATATCAGTCACCATGATGGGAAACGGCTTCGTAGGGCGACGCTTTCGATCCCTCAATCGCTTCACCACCGATTCGTTCGTCGCATCACAGACCAGTTGATACCCACCAATCCCTTTCACTGCAGCAATCCCACCGTCGAGAATGGATTCGGCTACATGAACAATGGCTTCGATAGCTTCGGCCGTGACTGCGAACAGTTCATTTTCACTCCAGCATTTCGGCCCACAACCAGCGCAACTGTTTGTTTGCGAGTGAAAACGTCTATCGTTTGGATGGTGATATTCATCTAGACAATCGCCACACATCGAAAATGCAGCCATGCTGGTACGCTCGCGGTCGAATGGCATCTCGTGAAGGATCGAATAACGAGGGCCACACCGCGTGCATGTCGTAAACGGATACTGATAGCGACGTGAATCTTTCGAGCGAACCTCGTCTAAGCAGGTCGCACATACCGCGATATCGAGTGGAACGATGGTTTTCATTCGCTCGCTCGTCAGACTTGCACGTATTTCGAATTCGTTCGTCAACTCCGGATGGTCAGAACAGACGAGCCGCATCACGTTTACGTGAAGCTTTTGCTGCATCGCCTGTTCGAATCGCTGGATATCGTCGGCACACCCCGCGACTTCAACCTGCACACCGTTCGAAGTATTTCGGACAAACCCCCTCAATCGATGACCAAGGGCAAGTCGTGCAACGGTTGGCCGAATGCCTTGGCCTTGCACAAGCCCTTGCAACCAATATCCACCTGTAGTCATAGAAGCACGCTCGCGGCGACCATCGTCTGCCGTCGATCCTCTAAGTACTGACACCATGCGGCGATCCCCTCACCCCGAATGGAGCAGACCGTCAACACATCCAGATCCGCTCGTATTAGCCTCGCATCATCGGTGACTGATTGAATACTAAACGGAACATAAGGAAGAAGGTCGCACTTGCTGATGACCATCAAGTCGCTCGTACGAAACATCTTTGGATACTTTCCCGGCTTGTCGTCGCCTTCGGTTGTACTAAGCAGAACGACACGAAGGTGCTCAGCAAGATCATGAGACGCTGGGCAGACAAGATTCCCAACGTTCTCGATGAACAGAAAGTCATAGCGTTGACTGGGCAATTCGCTGAGGCCGCGCTGTACCAGTGTCAGTTCCAAGTGACATGCACCGCCAGTCGTTAATTGTCTCACGGGAACAAACGGTTCAAGTCTCTTCGCATCGCGATCGGTCGCAAGATCGCCTACCAATACTCCTACTTTCCATCGATTTCCCCAATGCTGACAAGTCGCCTCCAACAGGCTTGTCTTACCCGATCCTGGAGACGAAACGAGATTGATAACGAATGTACCTTGCTTCGCCAGCGACTCCCGCATGTCCGATGCGGCTTTGCGACGGTCGGCCTGAATGTCGTGGTTCAATACTATCGTTTTTTCAGGCATGTTCTATCTCCACCGGCGAATCCATTGTCACGCTTAGCAACCGCAACGCATCTCCGGAGATGACCTGCACGTTTCCAGACCCACAATGATGACACCGGAAAACAAATCCCGCCAATCGACTTTCGGATAAGCAGTCCCTGCAGCGAACAACAAGCAATGATAACTGAATCAACAACGTTGCATTCGAACACCTTGTTCCCGCTGACAGTTGTTCAAACGCACTCCGGACCAAGTCTGCTTCAACCCCTGAAAGCGGACCAATTTCAACTTCGACACTGCTGGCCCAACTACCTCTATTCTCAATGAGCACTTCATCTACTTGCCGAAGAAGGCTTTTAACGAGCGACTGTTCGTGCACTTCGCAACTCCTTCACCAGTTCGCTAACACATCGGCTGACGGACTGTCGAGCGACCTCACTGAGTTCTTCGAATGGTTGATACGATTGCCCTTTGCAAAGCCAAATGGTTACGTGACCAGTGTACACCCCTAGCGATTCGGCGATCCTAAGCACCTCCGTGACGCTCATTCCATGGGTACCCATCATCGAAATAGACCCCAACGCGGCTCGTTCGAACGGGATGCTGTAATTCAAACGAAGTAATGACTCCGATGGATCAAGCCCCACCGCCGCGTCGACCAAGTGCACTTCTGACACCTCGTCGATCGTGTCAAGCAGATCAAGAGGAACTTGGGCTTTCACAAAGCAAACGCCATCCATTGGCCTTTCAATTAACTGGTCGATCACAGCCCATCCGATACCATCATCACCGTGATGACTTCCGATACCCATCACCAGAGTTGTGCTCGTACGACACATTTTAAAGCCGTTGCATTGTCAGTTTTAGAAAATGGGTCGAACAGCTAATACACGGATCATAAGTTCGAATCAGCTTCTCACAATTGGCCGCAATGACTTCGTCCTTGTTAGGCAGCAACCGTTGTATGTAATCTTTCAGGTCAGATTCAATCTGCCTTTGATTTTGCGAAGTCGGGGGAACAATGTTTGCCTTACTTACCTCGCCTTTGGCAGTGATTTCGTAGCTATGGAAAATCATTCCACGAGGTGCCTCAGTCGCGGCGACACCGTAGCCATCGCGGTATGCATATTGGATGTACGCAGGCGATGGCGGCACGTAGTTTTCGATCTTTTCGATGGCCTCTTCAAATGCGTGGACAACTTCGACGCAGCGAGCAATGATGGCATGAAAACGATTGACCAGCGGGATTTTTATGCCAAGTTCGTTCACTAGCTGTTTTGCAGCAGGATAGAGCTGATCACGATTCAAGTTAAATCGGGCCATAGGTCCAAGGAGGTACGTTTCACAAGTATCGCGATGGACAGATTGCAAGGCGGTCGAGTGTTTTACGTGTTGCTCAGCGAAGTGGCTTTCGTAGTCACCAACGACGAGCGGTGAATTCATCGTCGATGCAATCATCCCCTCATTGAACGGGTACTCATCGGGATGTTGAAGAGCGATAAACTCGCACTCTTGGCCGTATTCTGGGAATTCCAAACCTGCAATCCAGCGAGTGGATTCGATGGAAGCCTGCAAAGCCCATCGCAAATCAGGTAGTAGCAAATTCAGCTCATCGCGAGTTGGCGCTCGATAGAATCCACCGACACGAACGTTGACGGGATGAATGGCACGCCCCCCCAAAACTTCTAGTAGTCGGTTGCCAATTTTTTTCATCCTTAAACCGCGGTTCACTTCCGTAGGAAACCTAGCCGCTAGTTCAATACCGCTGTGGCAGTCGAACAAGTCTGGCGCGTTTAGCATATAGATATGCAAGACGTGACTTTCAATCCATTCACCACAGTAAAGCAGGCGACGAAGCTGACGAATCGCTGGAGTAATCTGCACACCCAAGGCATTCTCTAACGCGTGAACCGATGTCATCTGGTACGCGACCGGGCAGATGCCGCAGATCCGCGCGGTGATATCAGGAACCTCTTCGATAGCACGTCCCCTTAATAGGGCTTCAAAAAACCTTGGTGGCTCGTAGATAGTGAGCTTTACATCGACGACACGCTCACCTTCCACGCAGACGTTCAGGGCACCTTCGCCCTCGACTCGAGTCAACGCACTGACGGTAATCTTACGTGTCTCGCTCATGTTGAACTATCTCGGAGTCGAGATTGCAGTCGATTGCTCTCGATTTGAAACACCGAAGCGCTGGCATTCATATTGCGAAGTGAATGGATCATCTGCAACTCCGTGGTACCACTGTTCAGGTACTGCTCGGAAAGCGCCTGACAATTCACTTGCGCAGCAGGACCGAAACATCCGTAGCACGCGCGACCATAGGCGGGGCAAATCGCGCCGCATCCAGCCTGGGTCAATGGCCCGATGCAAGGCGTGGCGCGGGTGACAGCGATACAAATCGTACCTCGTCGCTTGCACTCCTGACAAACGCTGTGACGAGGCGTCTTTGGTTGACGACCATGAATTAAAGCGAGCAGGACTTCGAGCAATTGCCCCCGATCAATGGGACAACCTCGCAACTCAAAATCGACCGCCACGTGGTCGGCAATCGGCGTGCTGGTCGCAAGCGAGTCGATAAATTCGGGGTTAGCATAAACCGCCGAGACAAACTCCTTGTGATCAGCCCAGTTTCGAAGCGATTGAATGCCACCGGATGTCGCACAGGCGCCAATCGTGACCAGTTTCTTCGATTGCTGGCGAATGTTGCAGATGCGTTCGATATCGTGGCGAGTGGTAATCGAACCCTCAATCAATGCGATGTCAAATGGACCGGGAGCGACCTTGCTACTGGCTTCAAGGAAGTGAGCGATCTCGACCATGCCGGCTAGCTCCAGCAATTCGTCTTCGCAGCTCAATAGGGACAACTGGCAGCCATCACAGGACGCAAACTTAAAGACGCCAAGCCGCTTTTTGGAAACGTTTTCAACATGCTCCTTCATAGTGAATCCACTCGCATGATATCGGCGACTTGATCGTAACGAAGGACGGGCCCGTCTTTGCAGATAAAATGCGGACCTAACTGACAATGCCCGCAATGCCCAATCGCACAATTCATATTGCGTTCCAACGAAAGCCAAAGATTCGTTCGCGGTACGCCGCGTTCTCGAACCGCCTGAATCGCATACCGCATCATCACCTCTGGGCCACAACTCAGCATCACCGTTTGCCTTGAATCGAGTATTCCCAATCGATTGATAAGGAGAGTGACGACGCCCACGTTGCCGGCCCAATCTCGCTCGGCGCGATCAACGGTCGTTTCCACGTCAATTGCCGCCGCTTCCCAATTGGCATACTCTTCGTGATAGAGCAGATCAGCCGGAGAGCGAGCTCCAATCAAAACACTGACACGTCCGAATCGCTCGCGATTCGCCATCATCTCATAAATCGCGGGTCTCAACGGTGCGAGACCAATGCCGCCTGCAACCACGATGACGTCCTTTCCCATGCACTGTTCCAAGGGCCAGTGGGAACCAAACGGCCCGCGTATACCAAGCGAAAAGCCGACTTTGGCGTCTGCAAGAGCACGAGTCACATTGCCTACCGCTCGGACGGTATGAATGAGCGGCTCATCGGCGAGGGATCGTCCACTGAGTGAGATGGCCGCCTCGCCGATTCCCGGCAAATACAGCATGTTGAACTGTCCTGGCTTAGCCGAATAATCAGCGGCCACTGACGAGTCTTGAAAGCGGATTCGGTACGTCCATATTCCAGGCGATTCCCTGTGAATGCCTTCTAGGACGGCAGCATATGCCTGCCAAGGATCGCCTTGGATGCGACCTGCGTGCGGCGACGAGTTATCAATCGGCGTGACCGGATTCATCAAACGCTTTCAAAAAGACCCCACAGCTTAGATCCCACAGCTTAGACCAAACGGCACCGCCCACGTACGCAGGCAGGAAAGCTAGGCACCTTCCATGCCAAACCCATTAATCGATCCCCACTTCAAACCAACGTGTGCATAAGTGCACAGCCAACTCTTCATCGCTCGCTGCCGCACGCCGACCCGTGCGAAAATGCGCATTTTACGGATACAGAATCGCAACTGGCCTCAACGAAATCAACGGGACCGCGGTAGGATTCAGGAGGTTGAAATCCAAAACCTTTGCCACCCCTTTTTAACAGTACACTAGCGCGAATGTTTGACAACCATTCGCCACACCGGAATCAGTTTTGGGTATGTCGTTTGCGGCGTTTGACAATGACCATTGGTCCTGTTTGCTTTGGAGTGTGAGATATGGTTGCGTTTTTGGGAAACGACGTCGAGCATGCAGTGGTCGAGATGGACGCACTCCATCATAACCGTCTCTTCGCGTCATTGCTTGACGAAATCGCTGTCCTCCTTACAGAACAGCACGCCAATGGCTTTCGGATTCTGTCCTATCGGAATGCAGCAAAGACGCTACGGGAACTGCGTGAGCCGGTTAGGGAGATATTGGAAACGAAGGGGCTCCCTGGCCTGATCGCCTTACCCACGATTGGCCATTCGATCGCCGGCCTCATCGACGAATACCTCCGTTCCGGACGTCTCGCCATGTTGGACCGTCTTCGTGGCGATGAAATCTCGGAGCGTTTGTTTTCGACACTTCCGAATGTTGGCCCCAAGCTGGCTCATCGCATTCGCGATCAATTACACATCGAAACGCTTCCTGAGCTTTATGCGGCGGCTCAAAGTGGACGCCTCCAAGAGGTTGCGGGCATAGGTCGTAAACGTGCCGACGCGATTCGACAGTGTCTCGCCGCACGAGTTCATTCTCATCGCTCGACGACCCATTCCACTTCGGTTGTACCGGACGAGTTAATCCCGGTCGGCGAGCTGCTTGACGTGGATAAAGAGTATCGTCGGCTGGCTAGCGAGAACAAGCTTCCCAAGATAGCGCCAACGAAATTTAACGCCAGTGGAATCGCGTGGCTACCGATTTTACACACCGAGCGAGACGGCCGTCACTACACGGCACTTTACTCCAATACTGCGCGCGCCCACGAATTAAACACAGTCAAGGATTGGGTCGTCATCTACCGGGATGACGCCAAATCCCATGAACGATGGACCGTGATCACAGCGCAGTTTGGGAAACTCCACGGCTGGCGAATTGTTCCTGGTCGCGAAGACGAGTGTGAGCAGCACTACTTTGCAACTCGGCGTAAAGCACCCAGCCCGGAGTCTAAAACTCCCGATGAGACGCCTCAAGCGGCACAATAAGCACAGTGTTTTTCCGATCGATTTCGAGCCTATTCGACTGCGTGCGGCCGAACAATCATAACGCTGCAGTGTGCGTGTCGAAGCACGTAACGAGAAGTGCTGCCGAGAATCATTCTGTCGAGCAAGCTGTTATTCTGGTTACAGGTCAAAATAAGATCGCACTCTTTTTTTTGCGAATAAATAACCAGGGCTTCGCCAATATGTGTCTCCGATAGGAGGTCGGTACTTACCCTGAACCCACGTTCCTTAAGAACTTTCTCGAGACTACCAAGTCGGTTCATCGCGTGCTGCCTCGCCTTCTGCCACGAGTCTGTAAAACGCTGGCGTAAGTCTTGCCGAAAGAAGGTGAGCAACTGAGAGACATGAACAATACAAATCTCGGTTGACACAGGAAATCGAAAGAGGGAGAGGCGCTCGACAAGCCCAGCGTCGTGATCGGAACCGCCGATCGCCAGCAGCACCCGTTTCGGCGTAACGTTATCCCCCGGTATATCCTTTTTCCTATATACCAGGACCGAACCTCGTACGTGCGTTGCGACGTAATCCGACACGCTTCCCAGTAGTATTCGAGAGACCGAAGAGTGCCCAACGGCACCTAAAACCACCAAGTCCACTTTTCTCGAATCTGCAAAATGCCGAATTTCGGTGTCTGGCGAGCCGATTTTGACAATGCGTTGGACTGAACGAAAACGCCCCTGCAACTTGGCGACGGTTCCATCCAACACTTCCTCAACCAAACGTTGCTCCTCAGCAATAAACTCATGCACCTCGGGCGTCATCCCAAGCCCCATTACGTCACCGCCTGACATATCAACAAAGTGCAAGGGAGAAATGACCGAGATGAGATCGAGGTCAACCGGCTCAGCGAATTCTTGTTGGGCAAGAAATGTGACCGCAGCATCGGAAGCCTGCGAATGATCGACAGCCAAAAGGACGCGCATCGTAGTGCTCTTCTTAAATCGAGAAACCCGTAGTGGGTGGTTACATAACAAACATCGTTCCGATTACATGTTCTTCGGCATCGCGAATCCGCTTCGCGAACATTGATTGTAAGGGGTTTGACGAACGCCAATACGACCATTTGGCGATGATTAGGCACATTCTGTCAGACAAGCTTAACTCGACCGGAAAACTTATCCCACTGGGGACAACCTGTGCGTTTACCCATTTGCAAACGGGCGTCGATTAGCTCGCCAATAGAGAGTGCAAGTCAAGATACAAAAACGCGTTCTGGCCAAAGCGGTCACCACAAGGCCCTAAAAACCTAGCCGAGTAACGCAATCGCGAGTTCTCCAATCGGCTACCGATGACGACGTAAGGACCAGCGAGTATTATCATGCTGGAACACAAACAGAGACAACGCATCCGAATGCAATTGAGCCGTACCCATTTAAATCGCAGCAAGTGTTATGTCAGACGGTCTAAAAATCTTGGTCGTTGAAGACGATGTGGATACGGGCGACAACCTTCGCGACATTTTGCAACTCGACGGTCATCAAGTTCACCTGGCTAACTCGCTTGAGGCGGCACACAGGGTCCTAGCGTGTGAAACCTTCGCGGTCATGATTCTTGATCGAAGACTGCCCGATGGACTGGCAGAAGATGCGTTGCCGCAACTCACGACGCTATACCCTTCAGCGGAAATCATCATTGCGACTGGCTATGGCGACCTCGACAGCACAATCGCCGCATTTCGTTTGGGAATCTCGGACTACATCCTGAAACCGATCCACCCAAACGCAATTCGGCAAAGCGTTCGTAGGATTGCCTGCCACTTAAAGACCCAAACGGAACTCCATCAAGAACAGCAATTTGCTCAACAAGTGCTGACCACCGCCGAGGCGATCATCCTAGTGCTCGATCTAGAAGGTCGTATCATTCGATTCAACCCTTACTTCACGAAGATCACGGGGTGGAAACTGGAGGAATTGCAAGGACGCGATTGGTTCCAAACGTGTGTTCCGCCGCAACAAGATGCGTGGGTACGACAGCTTTTTGCAACGACTGTTCGCGACGCCAGTTCCAGTGGGGCTTTGAATTCAATTCGAACTGCGACCGGAGATGAAAGAGTCATTCGCTGGTCCAACACAACGCTTCGTGATGACGATGGGACAACGACGTCGGTACTTGCAATCGGAGTGGACGTGACCGATCTATTGCGTGCTAAAGAAAAGGCGTTACGTTCTGAACGACTCGCCGCCATCGGCCAGACGATGGCCGGCTTGGCCCATGAAAGCCGTAATGCATTGCAGCGAATCCAGGCTAGTCTGGAGTTATTAGGATTGGAGATCAAGGAGGGCACCGATGCGAAAGCCGATCTTGACTCCATCTCTCGCGCATCAAACGACCTTCGAAATCTTCTCGAAGAGGTACGAGCATTTGCAGCGCCTATCCAGTTGCACCGGGAGCCGACACGTTTGCCGGAGCTTTGGCGTCGGGCCTGGGCTGACTTGGCATGTGTCCGGAAAGGACGCGACGTCGAACTAATCGAATCGATAGACGACTGCGATGTGCCCATACCACTCGACGTTTCAAGGATGGAACAAGTTTTTCGTAATCTTTTCGACAATTCGCTGGCCGCTTGTCCTGACCCAGCTCGTATCTATGTGAATTGCCATTGCGACTCATCCGATGCGATCCTACTTACCATCCGAGATAACGGACCGGGGATGTCCACCGAACAATGTGCGAAGGTCTTCGAGCCTTTCTTTACAACGAAGAGCTCTGGAACAGGTCTCGGCTTGTCGATCGTACTAAGGATCATCGAAGCCCACCAGGGCGACATTCGTGTCGCCGATACCAATGGTGGCGGAGCTCATTTTTTAATTCGCCTGCCACAGCATACGCATCCTATAAGCGACGATTGTATTCTGGAGAAAGCGGATGCCTTCTCCGGACACTGATCCACGCTTTCTGCTGGCCTCCATTCTACAATTGTCGCTCGATGCGATCATCGAAATCGATCATCGGTATCAGGTAACATCGATCAACCCAGCTACAGAGCGGATGTTTGGTTTCAAACCGGACGAGCTAATCGGTAAGTCCATCCTGACTTTGGTACCCGCACTGGGTGATGACCAAGGCCGGCCGCATCGGCAAGAGCGCGACAACACGGAACGGTTTTCGAATACCAGCGTCAGGCGAGAAGCGATTGGACGGCGATCAGACGGAAGCCTCTTTCCCGTTTGGCTTCTCGTCGGTGGACGGCCATTGCCCTCCGATTTGCCATCGATTGTCATGATCCGCGACATCAGTAAAGCAAAAGAATTCGAACATCCATGCGAGAAATTGCAGTTGGTGCAAGAGCGGCAAATAGGCGAACCGATAGGGGACCCGCATGATGGAAGTGTTGAAGGGGCGCAGCGCAATAAGCTCACCCTCATCGAACAAGTCGCCGGAGGTATCGCACATGAGATTCGCAACCCCCTTAACGCGATCAGAACATCGGCCTACCTGTTGTTACAAGGCGAGGCCCCAGTCGATGAGTACACCCGCGCGCACCTCTTAAAAATCGATCGCCAGATCTCGCTGATCGATAGTGTCATCGTCGCGATGGCGGAATTTGCTAAGTTGTCGACGCCGATGCGAGAACCGATCGATCTACATCGCTTGATTATCAATACTCTTCAGGAGCTAGAGATACCGGCTGGTGTCGCACTTGACAATCAACTTTCAGATTCACTTCCGCGAGTGATTGCGGACGGCAACCAGATGACGATCGTGTTTCGCAACTTGATTAGCAATGCGTTGGACGCGATGCCCCGCGGTGGAAAACTGACATTGTCTGCCACGCAGCCGGAAAGACTAGTAGTGGTTCACGTCAGCGACTTAGGTATGGGCTTTCACCCCGCTGACTTCACGCGACTCGCCGAACCATTTTTCACTACCAAGCCATCTGGAATGGGCATGGGACTTGCGATCACTAAGGCAATTGTAGAACGGAATGGCGGTACCGTTGTCGTGAACAGCAAGCTGGGATCGGGCACCACCTTTTCGATTGGATTGGCGGCAGCAGATCGACCCGACGCCACTGCTTTCTAGTCCTAGTGCTCGACTTCGGCACTCGGGTTGCTCTTTTTTTCCGAGAAGGGAAGTACGCGGCTGAAAGTAAAAGTCGCGTTCGTATAACCGAGAATTAAAGATGCCAAGTGCTTTTCTGCCCTTTCGCCCAAGTCGCCTCGCCAAATTACTCGTCGAAACGTCGCCCAACGGCGTCGTGATGACGAATTCCGAAGGGCGACTTGTGATGATAAACCGAAGAGCTGCCACCTGGTTTGGATATGAAGAGTCGGAACTCATGGGTCAAACCATCGAGATTCTTGTTCCCGAAGATCAGCGCAACGCCCACCAGTCTCAACGAATGTGCTTTGAGTCACACCCACGCATTCGCCAAATGGGCGAAGGCAGAGAACTTCTCGGACGCCGGAAGGATGGGACGTTCATTCCGGTAAGAGTCAGCCTTCATCCATTCGACACGACGACGGGTCCAATGGTGCTGGCCAATATTTTAAACCTAAACGATACCTCGTTGCAGTCCGATGCGATCATTGAATCAGAGAGAATCGCCGCTATTTCGCAGATGGTTAGCGGTTTGGCACATGAAAACCACAATGCACTCCAACGAGCCCTGGCATGTCTCGACCTGCTGGAGTTAGACCTCAGTAGCCAGGATAATTTGCTTTACTTGACTGATCGAATTCGCGTGGCATTGGCTGATCTGCAGCACAATTATGACGAGGTGAAACGCTATTCCGCAGCAATAGCGTTGAGCTATTCGCCCACCGAGTTGCCATCGTTGTGCCAAGCGGCGTTTGACGAGCTACCTGTACCGTATCGAAACAAAGAGCCAAGGTTGAGCATGACGGTCAGGACGCCGAATCCTGAAGTACTCGCCGACAAGGTCCGCATGAAGCAGGTTTTCGCCGGCATCCTTGAAAATGCCGTCGCCGCAAACCCTGACGGCGGCGTCATTGACACCGAGTTTGTCGACGCAAATCTCAAAGACGGACCAGGAATCCAAACGACGATACGAGACCATGGTAATGGGCTTGATGGAAACACGGAGTCAAGGATGTTCGATCCTTTCTTCACTACGAAGCAACACGGAACGGGGCTCGGCCTGGCGATCTGTCGTCGAATTGTTGAGGCGCACGGGGGCACCATCCTCGCCAAGAATCATCCATCGGGAGGCACGATGGTTTCCTTTGTAGTCCCCCGCCAGCCGTGCAAATGATGATGCGGGATAGCACACATGTGCTCGAGAGCACACTCGCCCGAAACGTTGTCGGTCGGCGCTTATCGTTTGGAAGCGGAGTGGTTTCAGAAGTGCGGGTTTGGCCGGTCAGTAGCATGGATTACGCTGGACACCCTGCGTTCGGTATGAGGTTCGCACTTCCGGTTGGTGGTATAGTCTCAGTGGCCGTTTAGTACGTGCGACGCAAATCATTTTTTGGCGTAGGATTTTCAAATGATCGATGCTCCGATGAAGTTGATGCTTGTAGACGATGAAGATGATTTTCGTAGGTCGTGCGCACGTTGGATGTTGCGGAAGGGTCATGATGTCAGCGACGTGTCCAACTCCGTTGAAGCGCTCGGCCGGTTGGAGCAGTCCCTCTTGGATGTGGTCGTTCTCGACATCAACATGCCTGGAATGTCGGGACTCGAGTTGCTTCAGCGAATTCAAGACGAGAAAATTGACGTCGAGGTGATCATGCTGACAGGGCAGGGTACCATCGACATCGCCGTTTCAGCGATGAAAATGGGAGCTTGCGATTTCATCACGAAGCCATGTTCCCTCAGTGACCTGGAGCACCGTTGCCTTCTTGCCTACGAGAGACGCTGCTTACGAAGGGAAAACAACCAATTGAAAGCGGTGATATCCCGAGTCCAGCCAGATGTACAATTGGTGGGAGAGTCGAAAGCGATTCGTGATGTCGTCCGGATGATCGAACGAATCGCTCCGACCGATAAGCCGGTGCTGATACAAGGTGAGAGTGGAAGCGGAAAAGAAGTTGTGGCTCGCATGATTCAGCAGTCGAGCCCGCTACGAGATAAGCCGTTCGTCACGATTAACTGTGCAGCCCTTCCAGCAAGCCTTGTCGAAAGCGAACTCTTCGGACACCAAAAAGGTGCCTTCACCGGGGCAACAATCGAAAAGCCGGGACTTTTTGAGATCGCTGATGGTGGCACTCTGTTCATTGACGAAATCGGCGAGTTGCCCTTGTCACTGCAACCAAAGCTACTGCGAGTGTTAGAAGACGGCTCGATGCGCCGGGTAGGTAGTCACAAAGAACGAAATGTAAGGGTGCGCCTCATCGCGGCAACGAATCGCGACTTGACTAACGAAGTCCAGAGTGGCAACTTTCGCGAGGATCTCTTCTATCGCGTCAACGTGCTTTCACTCAATCTCCCTCCCCTTCGCGAGCGTGAAGGGGACGTTGATCTTTTGATCTCTCATTTTCTACCTACGAATTGGCGAATGGAACCACAGGTTCGTGAAGCCATGAATCAATACGCATGGCCGGGTAACGTTCGCCAATTGATTAACGTTATCCAACGTGCGACGGTCCTGGCCGATCACAATGAGATCACACTTGAAGATTTGCCATCGGAAATAGCGACGTGTCGAGGCGACTCGTTTACGACGGAAACTTCTCAAGTAGAAGAACCCCATGACGACTTCGCCGTGATTGACAAGACACACGCCATTTTAGGGGCCAGTGATTGCAAATTGGACGACATTGCCAGGGAACACATCCTTGGCGTATTGGCAAAAGAACACGGCAATAAAGCCAGAGCAGCTAGAAAGTTAGGTATCCATCGTCGCAAGCTTTATCGCTTGTTAGAACGATTTACGGCGGTCGAGGAACCTGTGCAGTGATGGCGGTCAACGAAGCGATTCAGTTTTCGATTCGTGGCTCCCGTATGAATACGCTAAGAAACGAAATCGAGGAATTGCCTTGGGAACGGATAACGATCGAATTCGTATTCAGCTCATTGAAGGAATGAGTCACAAGGATGCGTACCCGTTTGCTACCGATGATGATCCGATCGAATTTCATGAAACCCATATCTCATTGGTGTTTCTGGTCGGAGACTTCGCTTACAAGGTTAAGAAGGCATTAAAAACTGACTTCCTCGATTACAGTACGCTTGATCGACGCAAAGCGTACTGCGAAGAAGAGGTTCGCCTTGATGGTCGCTATGCTCCTGAATTGTATTTGGGTGTGGTGCCTATCTGTTTGATCGATCAAAAAATTCGCGTTGAAGGTGATGGCGAACCCATTGAGTATGCGGTGAGGATGCGCCGCTTTCCTAAAGGAGCTCTTCTCAGCGAACGACTTAAAGCCGGCGAAGTGACGGGTTCCGAGATTCAACAATTGGCTGAATCCGTCGCCCGCTTTCACCAGGAAGCCACGGTTTGCGAACCTAGCGTTGCCCTTCAATGGCCGCATTTTCTCGAAGTGAATACTCGCGAAATCGTGCAAACCCTAAGCAGCAATCTCAATGGCAACGCCGCAGCGATGCTGAGTTCGCTCCAGCATTGGGCAATGGAGTTCCTCGCACAACACCAAGAGATGTTTTACCGACGGGTGGAGCAGGGATTCATTCGTGAATGCCACGGCGATCTCCATCTGCAAAACGTCGTGCAGTGGAAGGGGAGATGGGTTCCCTTTGACGGCATTGAATTCAACGATCGCTTGCGGTGGATAGATGTGATGTGTGATGTTGCTTTCCTCACGATGGATCTGGATTCCCAAGGCCGTCTAGATTTGTCTCGAAGTTTTTTTAATGCTTACCTGGAGCACACTGGTGACTATGGTTCATTGGTCCTCTTCCATTGGTTCCTTTTTTATCGAGCCTTAGTAAGAGCCATGGTCGCTTCCATCCGAGCAAAACAATCGGCGGTAACCAACAGCGGCTACACCGCGGCGATATCTGACTGCCAAGAACACCTTGAACTGGCACATCGGTACACACGGACGGACTCTACTTGCTTATGGATTACCCACGGACTTAGCGGCAGTGGCAAGACAACCGCTAGCGAATGGGTGGTGCAGCGATTTGGAGCGATTCGGTTGCGCAGTGATATCGAACGAAAACGCTGCCTGGGGATGAAGCCCACCGATAGGCCATCGTCCGATAGAAAGGAACTTCTCTACAGTGATGAAGGCAAGAAGTCCACTTACGCTCGCCTGCGCAATTTGGCGTCTGACATCCTAGAATCGGACCTCAGCGTCGTCGTTGATGCTACTTTCTTAAAGCGATCTGAACGAAAACAATTTCACGAAATTGCCGTTCGTGCTGGCGTTCCGTTTCACATCATCGACTGCAAAACTGACGCGAGCTTGCTTCATCGGCGTATCTCGGAACGAGTGCAGCACAACCAGGACGCATCCGACGCAGACATCGCAGTACTACAGTTACAAATCGCCACGGCCGAACCATTGGATAACGAAGAACTACAATTTCGGTACGACGTCCCAACCGCAAAGCCATAAGATCAAGATCGTCATCAAAAATGGTCAGGCGATTTACTACCGCTAACTATAAAAATGCCCAACGGTTGCAGAACCATAAAGCGAGTCGTTACCTCATGCGATCGTAACTTCTGGAGCGAGGTACACGTCTTGGATGCGATGCAACAGATGAACACCGTCGGCCATTGGCCTTTGGAATGCCTTCCGACCGGTGATAAGGCCCGTACCTCCGGCTCTTTTATTGATCACCGCAGTCCGAACCGCGTCCGCCAAGTCAGACTCGCCCGATGAGGCACCGCCTGAATTGATAAGACAAACTCGACCCATGTAGCAATTAGCAACCTGATAGCGACAAAGGTCGATCGGGTGCTCTGATGTCAAACGTTCATAGACGAGCGGTGAGGTTTTGCCAAACTTCAATGCATTGAATCCTCCATTGTTGGTCGCCAATTTCTGCTTGACGATGTCGGCTTGCAACGTCGCTCCAAGGTGATTGGCCTGTCCTGTAAGGTCAGCGGAAGTGTGAAAGTCTTTATCGGCCTTGAAAGCTTGGTTGCGGAGATAACACCAGAGAACCGTTGCCATACCAAGCTCATGGGCTCGCTCAAATGCGGCAGCGACTTCGACGATCTGACGACGAGAATGATCCGACCCAAAGTAGACTGTCGCACCGACAGCGGCCGCTCCCATATCGAATGCTCGGTCGACACGTCCAAACATAACCTGATCAAATACGTTCGGATAAGTCAGCAATTCGTTATGGTTGATTTTGACAATGAACGGGATGCGGTGAGCATATTTCCGTGATACGGTACCCAACACGCCAAACGTTGATGCCACCGCATTGCAGCCGCCCTCGATTGCCAAACGCACAATGTTATCCGGATTAAAATACAGTGGGTTCGGCGCAAACGACGCCCCGGCGGAATGCTCGACACCCTGATCGACTGGCAAAACCGACATGTAGCCGGACCCAGCCAATCGCCCACTTCCAAACAACCTCGCCAAATTATTCAACACCCGCTGATTTCGGTCGCTTGCAACAACGACACGTTCGATGAAATCCGGTCCTGGAACTTGAAGCAGCTCACGATCAATCGTTTCACAGCGATGCCCCAATAAACGATCGGTTTCGACGCCAAGCAGATCAGCAAGCCATTGATTCATCGATCAAACCCAAAGAGCACGGATTGGAAACGCAAACCGCGAGTTTTGTAAAACCGAATGCCTAAGAACACTACCAATTTATCATTCGGTTGGCATGAGCATCTGGATACTCTCGGTCTCTTGCTCCTCATGCTGTTCGAGTTCATCCAAAAACGCCCCAACCTCTGCAATTGCAGCTTGCCAAGACTCGAACGGCGGAACGGGGTTGCCCAAACGACCGATCAAGCTATCAAGCCGCTCAAGCAAGACCTCATGGTCTCGCCGCGCCTGGCGCTGAACCGCCTCAATCTCTGGCGAAGGCGTTGGATAATGCTGCGCCAAGTTCGCAATCATCTCGCCCTCATGTTTGAAGTGCACAACCAAACGGTCACGTAGCGGACGGAGGCGCGCCGCCGTCTCGCCAAAATGGGGAATCCCTTTCTCTGAAACGGCGTGCATCCAATCAATCACCTCATCAACTCGCATTTCCAGCCCGCGGTCCTCGCTCCGCCATTGGGCGAAGATCTTTGCGACCAATGGTCTTGCCTTGGCACTCATTCAACTGCTCCGGTTTAGAGACATACCCCAGTGCTTTACTTTGATACTCGCAATTGCGTCGCAATTCCGATGCCGAACTGCACCGCAATTCGAGGATCCATTTGATTAGAACCCATTTAAACGACCACCGCAAAACTTATTCGATTATTTGAACGTTCGCTAAGTCGTTTCCGGCTGGTGATCGCAATGCTGTTAGCTCTTGGGTGACATCTATCCCCACCGGACACCAAGTAATGCATCGACCACAACCGACGCACCCCGACGTATCGAACTGGTCCTCCCAGGTAGCGAACTTATGCGTCAGCCATTGTCGATACCGACTACGAACATCGTTTCGGACGGTCCCGCCTGCGGTGTAGCTGAATTCAAGATTGAAGCAACTGTCCCAGGTTCGCACCCGCGTGACGTTTGTTTGAGACAAATTGGATACGTCGTCCACCGTTGAGCAGAAGCAAGTCGGGCAGACCATCGTGCAATTGGCGCAAGACAAACAACGCCCCGAGACTTCCTTCCAATGGGGATGCTCAAGGTTTTCCAGCATTAAATCATGCAGTCCATCGCGGTCGAGGTGCTTGGAAATAGTCCCCCTGGCATTCGCGACCTCGTCTGCGGCGACTGAAATCTGCAACTCGCTGGCGTCGCCGAGCTGGAGGCGCTGCAAAACCCGCTCCCCTGACGCGGAGCCCGCCGCGATTACGAAACCGCCAGGCGTCTCGGTCATGACCAAATCAAATCCGGAGTGACACTCCGGCCCCGTTCCCATTGACGTACAAAAGCAAGTGGACGCGGCGGTCGAACACTGCACAGCAATGATGAATGCAGCCTGGCGACGATTCGCATAGGCATGGTCCACGTAAGAATTGTCTCGAAAAACACGGTCCTGAACTGCAATCGCCGCCAAGTCACAAGCTCGAACTCCAAGAAACGCAAAACGAGGAACCTCCGCTCGGTTCGTGTCGAAATGCCAGCCGCCGTCATCGAGAACGGCTGTTCCGAGTTCCATCGTCGATGGAAATAAGAATCGCTTCCAAGAATCGGGACTGGAATTGAAAAAGAAATAGCGATCGTGCGAACGTTTGGTTATCTGGTAGACCGCAGGCTGCTGATCGTCTGACCAACCCCGTGGCAATTCGCTTGCATTTCGCACAGAACGATAGACGATTGCCTGCTGCTCGATCTTAGGGCCGACGACGTCGTAACCTAGCTCAAGTAAGGCATCGATCAACTCTTGCAATTGCTTGAGGGCAAGAAACTTCGGTTCCGAAAAACTCGATTCACTCATGTTGTCGACCTATCGGGATGGCCAAATAGATCCATCAATTGCAGCCGAGTGACCAACAGCCTATTCGACAACCCGATCGCAACATGCCGCATCAGGCGGTATCCGATCTCGTAGTCTTGCTCGCAAAGGCCCAGTAAAACCGCTGTGTCGAAGGTAATCAAACTACTCTCGATCACCGCCGTCGCGGTCGCCGTCATGCGCTGATTGCCAACAAACGACGACCAAGCCAGCACTTCTCCTTTACCAATGGTAAGAAGCGGCATCGGTAATTTTGTTCCACCGGTCATCTCCAATGCAATTCTGCCGCTTTGCACCCAATGAATTTGCGAGTGCTTCTGACCTTCTCGAAAAACTCTCTCCCCGCAGGCAAATCGTTCGATCACTGAGAGCTCGGCAAGCCGGCGCAGGGACGCGTCGGAGAGGCCACGCCCAATTCCCAAATCGCAAAGCTCTTTCGCGGTTGATTGCTGTATCACAAAAACTCACTCCCTATCCAGCGGTCGTTGCCGAAAGTAGCCTGCCAATAAGCCCAACACCCCCACCCCTCTCTCCTTCGCATATGCTTATGCATTTGCTTATACGTTGTTGAGCAACCATCGTTCCGACACCCCAATTAAACAGGAATTCGATTCAAACGAAACAGGTAGCGACACGCATGGATTGTTTTTGTCAAATAAGGGTTGAGCGTTAACTCAAGATCGACAATAAGTACCTGTCCACTTAGTGCGGCCAGCGTGCGTTAGCGATACACGACCGTGCACATCCGCCCACTTTGTCCGGCAGCGGGGGCTGCGCCAGCGAGTCACCCTCGCGGCACAATAGTTGCCGTCCGTAGATAGACTTCCCAACCGATCTGGAGACTGCCATGCCGAATCGACGCTTAAAAATCAGCCGCCACGAAATGCTCCTTTGGGGAGTCATTTGCGTGATCGCGATCGTCATCGTTCTCGTCGTTGCCAAGCAAGTCGGTGGGCTCGGGTGACGGAGACTTTGGATGTCCGCGATTAGCGGTTCGTTTAAGTGACGTCGTCGAGAGTTCGAAGTTCAGTGGCGTGACCTGTCCGCGGAAGAATGAGCTTCCATTCAAACCTAGCGAGATCCGAAACATGAGCGTAGTAACGGAAAAGTCAACCGAATTTGTGCGATGGTTTGCGGATTTAGGGCTGGACGATATCGCTGTCGTCGGTGGTAAGAACGCATCCCTTGGCGAGATGTATCGGGAGCTCACTCCGCAGGGCATTCGCGTTCCCAATGGTTTTGCCACAACCGCTAACGCATACCGCACTTTCCTAAAGGAAACAGGGCTAAACGAATCCATTCCCCAAATTCTTAGCGGGATGGATGTTTCGAATGTCGCGAGCTTACAGCACTATGGCGCCATCGTTCGACACATGATTCTCGACTCGCCCCTTCCCGACGCTGTGTCTCACTCAATTGTCGATGCGTATCGCCGCTTATGTAGGGAACATGGCGACCTTACCGATGTCGCCGTGCGAAGTAGCGCCACGGCAGAAGATCTTCCAACAGCAAGTTTCGCAGGCCAGCAGGAAACGTATTTGAATGTCCGGGGGCAAGCCTCGCTGCTAGATGCATGCCGCCGCTGCATTGCTTCCCTGTTTACTGACCGAGCGATGTCTTACCGGGTGCGTCACGGCTTTGATCACATGCAGGTCGCGCTTTCGATCGGCGTTCAAAAAATGGTACGTTCGGATTTGGCGACCTCGGGAGTCATGTTTTCAATTGACACCGAGAGCGGCTTTCGCGACGCAGTGCTAATCAATGCGGCTTATGGATTGGGTGAGAATGTCGTCCAGGGGAGCGTTAATCCCGACGAGTATTACGTTTTCAAACCAACACTTCGTGAAGGCTATCGACCGATCATTAAGAAGTCGCTTGGCTCCAAGGCAATGAAACTGATCTATGACACTGGTGGCAGTAAAATGACGAAAAACGTCCCTGTCTCACCGGATCAGTCGAGGCGATTCGCTCTGGATGAAGACGATATCTTGCAACTCGCAAGCTGGGCCTGTGACATTGAACAATACTATTCACAACGCTCGGGTTCATTTTGTCCGATGGATATGGAGTGGGCAAAGGACGGTCTTACCGGTGAATTATTCATCGTGCAAGCGAGGCCAGAGACGGTGCAATCCCAACGCCACTCGTCGATGCTTGAACGATACCACTTAAAGCAGCATTCGACGAAATTGCTCACCGGGCGCTCGGTAGGTGAAAAGATCGCGGTGGGACCGGTCCGACTGATTACCGATGTGCATGATCTTGGAGAATTCCGAGACGGTGAAATTCTTGTCACCGACAAGACCGACCCAGACTGGGAACCGGTTATGAAGCGGGCTCGTGGGATCATCACCAATCGCGGTGGGCGAACCTGCCATGCAGCTATCGTCAGTCGCGAGCTCGGGTTGGCCGCCGTGGTCGGGACGATGCAAGCCACGGGAGTCCTGAAAGACGGCCAGCAGGTAACGATCAGCTGTGCCGAAGGTGATACCGGCATTGTTTACGATGGCGAGCTTCCCTTTGACATTGAGAAAACGGACCTGGGAAACCTCCGGCGTCCCCATACGAAAATCATGATGAATGTCGCGGCGCCAGATGAGGCGTTTGCCCTGTCAATGATCCCCAACGACGGCGTCGGCTTGGCGAGAGAAGAATTTATCATAAGCAATTACGTAAAAGTCCATCCGCAGGCTCTGTTGGACTTTGGCACCCTGGATGAAGCGACAAAAGCAAAGGTAGAAGAAGCTACACTCGGCTACGACGACAAGCCGCAGTTTTTCGTCGATAAGCTGGCAGAAGGAATTGCCATGATCTGCGCGGCATTCTATCCGAAGGAAGTCATCGTACGATTGAGTGACTTCAAGACCAACGAATATGCAAACTTGATTGGTGGACTCGCCTACGAGCCCAAGGAAGAGAATCCGATGCTGGGTTATCGTGGCGCCTCACGTTACTATAACCCGAAGTTTCAAGCCGCTTTCGGCCTGGAATGCCAGGCCGTCCAGAAGGTCCGCCAGCGAATGGGTTTACGTAACTTGAAACTGATGGTCCCCTTCTGTCGAACAGTCGAAGAAGGGAGGAAAGTTCAAGCTGAACTTGCCAAATACGGATTGCTCCGTGGTCAGGACGGGCTAGAAATATATGTGATGTGCGAAATTCCGAGCAACGTGATTCTCGCCGACCAGTTCGCCGAGATCTTTGATGGGTTCTCCATCGGCTCTAATGACTTAACTCAGCTTACGCTTGGCGTTGATCGCGACTCAGCAATCGTCGCCCATGTGTTTGACGAACGCAATGAAGCCGTGACACGCACCATCGCTGCAGTCATTCGCACAGCAAAAGAGAAGGGTGTCAAAATAGGAATCTGCGGACAAGCGCCAAGCGATTACCCTGACTTCGCTGAATTCTTGGTAAAGCAAGGAATCGATAGCATTTCGCTCACTCCAGATGCCATCTTGAAGACGACTCTTCATATACTTGAAGTCGAAAGCCAATTGCCTGCGACTTAACGGCGTATTCCAAACCTGCGATACGCTTACCGGCGACCCATCATTCTTTTCACATTCGTGTAATTCCCTATGCTTGATCATGATGCGCTTCATCAACGTGGCATGGCGCTCGAAGATGAATTCTTCCATCGCGTTGATGACCAATTAGTCAAAGACCTACGACAATCGATGGAACGAGAAGCTAAACGCCAACAACTTGCAACGACGACCGGATTTCAAGACCACGTTCTTCTCGATCATCTACTTGATGCTGGATTTGATCCTGCGACGATTACAGCATTAGTATTAGTACCGCTTGTATTTGTAGCTTGGGCAGATGACGAGATTACACCGCTGGAACGTCAATCCATTCTTAGCGCTGCGATTCATCGGGGCCTCAAGAATCATCCCCTTGCTTTCACGAAGCTGGACAACTGGCTCTACGATCGCCCGCCCCAGGCCCTGTGGAACTTGTGGAAGGAGTACGTCGCGGCTATCAGTACCACGTTAGCACCGACGATCGCGGAGATGCTGCGCAACGAGATGTTGCGGTTGGCAAAGTCGGTCGCTGAAGTTTCCCGAGGAAAGCAGGCGGTAGCTAAAGTAAGCAAGGCTGAGCAAGACGTACTCGATGAACTTTCTCATCTTTCGAGATAGTGGAAAAGCGATTCAATAGGTTACGAACACCATCGCATGTCATACCATAGCCTCGACTCCATTTTTAAGCCGAACAGCATCGTGGTCATCGGTGCCAGTCCGCGCGTCGGGAG
>JANOBM010000308.1:0-5799 GCA_031411655.1 Planctomycetaceae bacterium | reverse complement strand
CTTTTGCAGACGCAAGGCGAGCACTCCGAGCATGCCCACCTCGGTGATCCGGGCTCCGATTTCGAATGGTGAATAGGACTTCGCATCTCCAGCACAGGCCAGGACCCATTCGAACATGTGCGAGTTGTTTACGGCGCTCCACTTCGGGCGTTCGCCTTTGGCCGCGAGCTTCGGATCCCACTTCAGCACTTCGATGTCGATGCGAGGCTGAGTCTTCGCGAGCTTGGCGACCTCCGGTTGGTTCGCTCCTGTGAAGCCGCTCGCTCCTTTCAAGCGGACATTGCAGTCGGTATTCCACAAGCCGGCTGACAACGTCCCTTCGCTGCCGACAATCAGACAACCCGTCGAACCGACCGGACCTTGCGTAACATGCTCCGGCGGTAAGTGGTTCTCGCCCGAGTAAAAGAACAGCTTGACCGGCCCGCGTTTCCCCTTGGCTGGGAAGTCGAACGTCACCGTGCAGCGAGTCGGGAACGACTCGTGCCCCATATCATCGCCGGTCGCATCGATCCGCGTTGGAGCGTCGAGCTCGAGAGCTCGGTACGCCAACTGAAAACCGTGACAGCAGAAGTCCGCCAGCGAACCGCCCCCAAAGTCGTACCAGCCGCGCCACTTGCCGGGATGATAGATCTCATTCTTGTAGGGACGCGTCGGAGCCTTTCCTAACCAGAAGTCCCAATCGAGTCCTTCCGGAATCGGGTCGCTCGTCGCCGGCTGATCAACGCCGTTCGGCCAGGCGTGACCGGGATGCCAAACATGGATTTCGGTGATCGTGCCCAGCAGTCCCGATTGAATGACCTCAAAGCTCCGTCGAAAACCTTCGGTCGAGCAGCCTTGATTACCCGTTTGAGTGGCCAGCGTCGGATGGCTCGTCGCGAGTTGCTCCAACGCTCTACATTCCGCGATCGAATGAGCCAGCGGCTTCTCGCAGTAGACGTGCTTGCCCGCCTGCAGAGCCGCCTGGCAAATCGGCACGTGCCAATGATCCGGCGTGGCGATAATCACCGCATCGACGCCGGTCTCCTTATCGAGCAGCTCGCGATAGTCGTGATAGGCTCGCGCGTTGGTCAGTCTGATAGCCTGCACCGCGCTGTCTCGCTGCCGCTGATCGACATCGCAAATGGCGACAATCTCTTGGTCGATCTTGTTGAGTTCGGGAACCAGATAACCGCGCATCTGCCCGCCCATCCCGATGCACGCGAACGACAGTCGCTCATTGGGCGAAGCTCCCTTCAAAATGCTTGGCAGAATCCCCGCCGCTGCGGCAGCTCGAACAAAATGTCTTCGAGAAATCTTGTGAGTCATGTTGGATCCGTTTTCGTCAGTACTTGAGGTTGTGTTAAGTGAGCCGCCACAGCGCTAGTCGCGGGTGCTGATATCTCAAGGTCACGGGCAAAGGGGTCGGCCGCTTTGATTTGCTCTTCGGGTAATGGTTGTCCTCGTTGACGTCCGCGGGTGACGAAGGGTTGATTCCAAATGAAGCCATCTCGCGATCGATTCTACCCAACTTACACCGCCCAAGGGGCATCCTCGTTGAGCACACAATCGTACTGCATCCAACTCGACTTGGGTCAGCCGTTGATTGACTCGCTCGCCCCAGTTTGGCAGTGAGGAAGTCCCAGCCGTGAAAAACAGGTTACCTTCAAAACTGAGGCGATGGATGGCGTCTTCACGTGGGATGCGAGCACAAATACTTCAAAATCCCTGGGTAGCGAGAGCTCGAATGAACGAAGCACATGAGTCTGAGGTTTGGTTACAATAGGCGGTAACCTTTAACCCCCTCCCCATCCAACACTCGACGTCGCTTCCATGAGAGGAACCCGATGCCTCGTGTCACTGCCTTCCTACTTCTGATCACTTTCGGCGTCTGCTTGGCGGACGAAGTCGATCTGTATGCGCAGGAGTCCGATCACTTTGAGCGGAAGATCCGTCCGCTGCTTGTTCAATATTGCTACTCCTGTCATTCGTCGGAGGCAAAAACGATACACGGAGGCTTGCGTGTGGACTCGGCGGCCAGTTTGCTGCAAGGTGGCGATAGTGGCTCGGCGATTGACAAAGATCATTTGTCCGAAAGTCTGCTGCTGACCGCGATCCGTTATGACGGCGACATTCAAATGCCACCGAAAGGAAAACTGACAGTCGATGAGATTGCCGAGTTTTCACGCTGGGTTGAAAGTGGCGCGCCCATGCCTCCGTCGACCGACGTGCCCGAACGAGTGGGCGGACAGATTGATTTTTCAGTGGGACGAAGTTTCTGGTCGTTCCAGCCAGCCTTGTTACAGCCTGATCCACAAGTCATACGAACGGATTGGCCCCAGACGCGACTGGACATTTTTGTACTGTCGGCGATGGAACGTCAACAATTGGAACCATCGCCTCCGGCGGATCGAGCTACATTGATTCGTCGACTCTATTTTGACCTGATCGGTATTCCGCCAACGCCTGAGCAAGTTCATGAGTTCGTCAACGATCCGTCGCCACAAAATTACGAAACGTTGGTGGATCGTTTGCTACAGTCACCGCAATACGGAGAAAAATGGGGACGACTTTGGCTCGACTTGGCTCGCTATTCCGACAAGCCAGAAGAGTGGCTCACGACGACTCATCAATCGCATTTGTACCGCGACTGGGTCGTGCAAGCCTTTAACCAGGACATGCCCTACGATCAGTTCGTTCAGCGACAACTGGCCACCGATTTGATGCCTGAGACTGGGCCGGAGGACATGCCCGCGTTGGGATTTATCGGCCTCAGCCCGACGTATTGGAAAGAACTGCAGCTTCCTTGCGAGATCATCAATTCGATTGTCGCGGACGAATGGGAAGAACGTATCGACGCAACGTCGAGGACCTTCCTCGGACTCACCGTAGCGTGTGCCCGCTGTCATGATCACAAGTTCGATCCCATCAGTGCGGAAGACTACTACGCAATTGCGGGTGTGTTTGCCAGTTGTCGACAAACGGAACGCCCCATGATTCCCGAACAGGAGTTCGCGCCGGTTGCCAAAGCCAGGCAGGAGGTTGCGAAGCTAGAGGCGGAAATCGCGGAACTCAAAAAGAAGGATCCGCTGCCGCAAGAAGAGCTCACGGCACTCGAAGAAAAGATCAAATCAGCAAAGGCCACGCCTCTGTATGATACTCCGATGGCAAACGCCATCAGTGAGGAATCGATGTTTGTCGAGCGAGCCGGTGCGACACCACAAGACGGCACTCGGCTTGATTATCGATCCGAGCCACGAGATCTTCCGCTGTATGTTCGAGGTGATCCGAATCGGCCTGGACCAGTGGTTCCTCGACGATTTCTTACGGTTCTGTCAAAACCAGCCGAGCCGCAGTCGCAGCCGAAACGTTTCACCCAAGGCAGTGGCCGGTTGGAACTGGCACAGGCGATCACATCCGATGCGGCACCGCTCACTGCCCGAGTGATCGTTAACCGAATTTGGCTGGCCCACTTTGGTCGAGGCTTAGTTAGCACTCCCAGCGACTTTGGTCAACAAGGTAGCCAGCCAACGCATCCAGAACTCTTGGATGACTTGGCGGCTAGGTTCATGGCCGATGGTTGGTCCATCAAGCAATTGCATCGCGAGATCTTATGCTCGGCAACATGGCAGCAATCGTCGGCGTTCGATCCCGAGAAGACTAAATCCGATCCGGACAATCGCTGGTTATCTCGCATGAACCGCCAGCGTCTGAATTTCGAAGCGTGGCGTGATGCGATGTTGGCTTCGTCTGGGACCCTGAACACCGCGATCGGCGGAAAGTCGCTGGAATTGGACGAACCAGCGAATCATCGCCGAACTCTCTACGCCACCGTTCATCGTCGTGAATTGTCAACGACGTTGTCAGCGCATGATTTTCCGGACGCCAATCAACATAGCCCGATGCGCACCCCAACGACGACTGCACTTCAAGGGTTGTATGCGCTAAACGGCCCGCTCCTGGTGGGGCAAGCCGTGGCGTTATGCGAGCGATTGCATCGCGAGGCTCCTGGCGACGATCTCGCGCGAGTCGACCGGGCCTACTGGTTGCTCTATTCGAGGGCTGCGAGCGAGAAAGAAAAACAATGGTGCATTGATTTCCTCGGTGACGCCTCGGGCGAGCAGCGTTACGCAAATTGGAAGCAATATGCGCAAGTGTTATTGGCAGCGAATGAATTGTTGTACGTCGATTGAACACACACAGGCATTCTTATGACACGTGAACATACTGCAATGGATCGTCGCCGCTGGTTACAACAATTGGGCGGAGGAATCGGTTCGGTCGTTGCGAGCAGCGGCCTGTCCGCGTCGGCGTCCGTCACTGGACCACACTTCCGTCCGCGAGCCAAACGTGTGATTCACTTGTTCATGAACGGGGGGCCGTATCAAGCAGATTTGTTTGACCCCAAACCTGCACTGTTGAAATACGAAGGTCAGCGCCCCGAAGGAGCGGATTTGCTGACAGAGCGACGAACCGGCGGTCTGCTTCCATCCCCCTTTCAATTTCGCCAATGCGGTCAAAGCGGACTACCGGTAAGCGAGTTGCTTCCACAGTTGAGCGAGCATATCGACGACATTTGCGTGTTGCGATCGATGCATGCGGACAATCCCAATCATGGACCCGCACTGTTGCAAATGAACAATGGGTCGATCACTCCGACTAGGCCGAGCATGGGAGCATGGTTCTTGTATGGATTGGGGACCGAGAATCACGATCTACCGGGCTACGTGGTGCTTTGCCCAGGGCGACCGGTCAGGTTTTCGATCCTTTGGAACAGCGCGTTCTTGCCATCGGCTTATCAGGGAACCTACATCAATCATTCCAAGATCGATCCGCAAACCATTGTGCCTCATCTACGCAATCCGCAGTGGGACCAGGCGACTCAGCAGCGCCAACTCGAATTATTGAAGCAAATCAACGGAGAACACCGGCTACAACGGCCTGACGAGTCGAGTTTGGATGCACGGACGCAATCGATGGAAACGGCCTATCGAATGCAGTTCCAAGCCAGTGATGCGTTTGACCTGAATCACGAAACGAAGGGGACGCTGGACGCGTACGGTTCTGGCCACTTTGCGAACGGTTGCCTATTAGCACGGCGATTGGTCGAGCGAGGAGTGCGATTCGTGCAAGTCTATTATGGTGACGGCCAACCCTGGGACACGCACTCGGGCCACAATGAAGCTGTTCCAAAACTTTGCCAAGCGATCGATCAACCCATCGCTGCGCTACTGGCGGATTTGAAACAACGTGGGCTGCTGGACGAGACGCTCGTTGTCTGGGGAGGTGAATTTGGACGGACACCCACTTCGGAAAACGGCAACGGACGAGATCACAATCATCACGGCTTTACGATGTGGATGGCTGGTGGTGGTGTCAAAGGGGGAATGACTTACGGCGAGACAGACGAGTTTGGATTCAAGGCGGTTGTCGACAAGATGCATGTCCATGATCTGCATGCCACGATGCTGCATTTGTTGGGCTTGAATCACGAACAATTGACGTACCGTTATGCGGGACGCGACTATCGTTTGACGGACGTGTACGGCCGCGTCGTCCAGGAAATCATTGCATGAAGCTGGGTACCGTCTTAACGCCCCTTGACGAGCAAAACCTGCGACTCGCTGCGCAATGTGGTGTCGATGGCGTGGTAGTTCGCTATCCAGGACCAACACTCGATGATGTGCTGGCCGTGAAGCGGACCGTCGAATCTTATGGCTTGCAAGTACTGGCGATCGAAGGTTACCTCCCGATCGAAAAGATCAAGCTCGGTGTCGACCACGATGGCAGTGAACTCCGTGCCATGCAGGCATTGATCCGTCA
>JANOBM010000307.1:0-6853 GCA_031411655.1 Planctomycetaceae bacterium | reverse complement strand
TTAGTTTTACGGGTCCAACATTAGAGGAAATCGTCTGATGATGAAGCACCAGTTCTTGCCTGTTTTGGTCGCTGGTTTACTGCTTGGGAGTGGACTTACCTTCATTCCAGGTTGTGGAAACGACGCCAGCTCAACGGTCATCCAGCCCACCGTGGATTATCAACCCACGGCAGAAGAGAAAGCGATGCAATCCGAAATGGATGCCGCGCGAGAAGGTTCGCAGTAGATAGGTTTGAATTCTGATTTTTGATTGTTTTTGTTTTGTCCGTTAATTGCTTTTACTTGTTTGAGGGAATCCTAATGAGTCGAGATGCATTGAATCGAAAAGGTTTTACGCTAGTGGAATTGCTGGTGGTGATAGCCATCATCGGCGTGATGGTGGGCCTGCTTCTGCCGGCGGTACAGGCGGCCCGAGAGGCGGCACGCCGAATGAGTTGTGGCAACAATGTGAAACAGCTTGGCTTGGGCATGCACAATTACCATGCCGCCTACAATCAATTGCCCATGCACATGGGTGGTACCAATAAAATTGGCACCGCAGCAAATTGGTTTTCGAACCCCGACCGCGAATCGAATCGACTACTGCTTAGCGTATTGGTGGGAGTGACACCGTTCATTGAGCAGCAGGCTCTATGGGAGCAAATCAGCAGTCCCAACTCGACCGATTTATCGACACCTGGTGTCCAGCGTGTCCCGCCGTTTCCTGCAATGGGACCGATGCCAACCGACGAAGACAATACGGCTGGGGCTGGGACGAATCTTCGCAATACCGCCTATGCACCTTGGATGACAGAAATTGCAACACTGCGTTGCCCAAGCGATCCAGGCACCGGGCTGCCGGCAATGGGACGTACGAACTACGCCGCTTGCCTTGGAGATGCGGTTCAGTTTCACGACCAAGGGCCTTATTCAAACGGTACGCTTCAGACGATAAGCTCGACCGTGACTCAAGGCCTGCGGGCATCGGGGCGTGGCGCGTTCGTGAGTCGAATGAAAACTGGCTTTCGCGATATGCTCGACGGCACTGCAAACACGATCATGATGGGCGAAATCGCGACAGACCTAGGCGATTCGGCGATCACAACTCGCTGGAAGAACATCACCAACTTCGGAACGGTCAGGGACAATCCACTGGCCTGCCGGACTGCCGAAATCGATCCCTTGCGACCTCGCTTTTGGAGTGCCACAGCAACAAACCTTGGCATCGCCAACCAGGGCCGTGGCTATCGCTGGGCCAGTGGCGGCGCGCCGTATACCGTGATGAACACAATCCTTCCCCCGAATTCCGAACTCTGCTTGGCGTTTGGTCATACGGGCAATGGCATATTACCTCCTAGCAGTCGACACCAAGGCGGCGTTCACGTGCTGATGGGTGATGGCGCGGTGAAGTTCATTACCGATTCGGTTGAGGCCGGTAATTCTGGCATGGGTACGGTTTATGACGGAGGCGCGGGCGTGCGAGCCGCAGGATCCGTCAGTCCGTACGGACTTTGGGGCGCCCTGGGCACCAAGGCCAGCAAAGAAGTGATAAATACCGAGATCTAGCCGATCACGTCAAACGTTGCGTCTCGCCCCATTTGGTCATTCCCTCACGGGGCGAGCACGCGTGCTTGATAGCATGCACGCGTGCACCGCGTTCCATTCGCTAGGCGACGTCTCCCAACATCAAGACAGCGCCATACCGCTTTAACAGTTGGTCGCGCAGACGCTTTGCCGACTCGTGTTCAAGCTCGGGATCTTGATCGATCATCTCTTGAGCAATTTCTCTCGCGATCAGCAGAATCGACTCATCCCGAATCAGGTCCGCAATTCTCATCGGCGGCATTCCACTTTGCCGTTTACCGAACAGGTCGCCCGGCCCTCGCAGACGAAAATCAGCTTCAGCGATTTCAAAGCCGTCCGTTGTGGATGCCAGCACCTGAAGACGTTCAATTTCTTCCGGTGATCCATTTGCATCGGTGAAAAGGCATACGTGACCGGGATGCGTTCCACGCGCCACGCGCCCGCGCAGTTGATGCAATTGAGCCAGCCCGAAACGCTCCGCGCCGAGGATTGTCATCACTGTTGCATTGGGCACATCAATGCCGACCTCGACGACAGTAGTACTGACCAACAACTGCGTTCGACCTTGCGAAAATCTTTCCATCGCCGCATTTTTGTCTTCGGTTGACATCCGCCCATGAAGCAAATCAATTCGGTACTTCCCCATCGGCCCGGTGAGCAACTCCTTGTACACACGAGTGGCGGATGAAACCTCCTCGACCGGTTCTTCACAATCCTCCGTTGAATGAACTCGGGGTGCGATCACAAACGCTTGCCGACCCTCCTCTAATCTCTGACTGACGAATTGCCACCACCGCTCCCGCCAACCGTCTTCCGAGAGGTATGTATGCAATCTTCCACGACCTGGCGGTTTTTCTCGGAGCGTGCTCACATCCAGATCTCCGAACATCGTCATCGTTACCGTTCTTGGGATAGGCGTCGCCGACAAAACGAGGCAATGGGGATCGATGCCGCCACGCCGCAATGCGTGCCTCTGCTCGACTCCGAACTTGTGCTGTTCGTCAATAACACACAGACCCAGTTTTGCGAATTCGATCTCGCCGTATAGCAACGCTTGAGTACCGACAAGCACATCGATCTCACCGGCTGCGGTCTTTGCAAGTACATCTCGACGTTCGCTGGGTGATAGCGATCCGCAGAGCAAGCCGATGCGCACACGACTCTTCGCAAGTGATCGAGTAAGGGTGCGGTGGTGCTGTCGCGCCAGTACTTCCGTTGGGGCCATCATCACGGCTTGATGTCGATGAGCGACGGCAAGCAATAAAGCGTACTGTGCGACCACCGTTTTACCGCTTCCGACGTCACCTTGCACCAGCCTATTCATAGGATATTGCTTGGCCATATCACGTCCCACGTCGCGAATCGCACGGTCTTGATCACCCGTCAATTCGAACGAGAAACGATTGCGGATTCTCGCATCGATCATCGCCGTTGGCGTCAGCACAGGCGCCGACAAGTTCGTCGTCAGTCTCCTTCGCCGCATGGCAAGTGCAAGCTGTAACACCAATAGCTCCTGAAAAATCAATCGACGCCGCGCCGACTCAAGTGAGGCCCCATCGGTTGGTTGGTGGATCTCGCGCAACGCATCCGCGATACGCGGCAGCGGTTCGGCTAACTCTGGCAATTGATCGGTTAATCTTGCACCCGCCATTGTTCGAAGGGACTCGTCAAACGCTTCCTCGACCGTAGGGGCAAGTCGTTCGGCGATACGGCTGATCACCCGCCTTATCGTGGATTGCTTTAAGCCCTCCACCAACGGGTATACCGGAAGGATTCGGCTCGCCGGCAACGGCTCATCTTCAGCCAATATCGTCACTTGGGGGTGGATGAATTCCATGCGAAAACCGGATAGCCGAGGCGCACCAGAAATCACCACTCGCGAGCCACGACGGAGCGACTCGGCGCGAAACGGTTGGTTAAAAAACAGCATCCGTACTGCACCGCTTTCGTTCTCCACCAGTACGCCTAGTACCGATTTGCCGGAGGAACGGCCGGTGATTTCAACTTCAGTAATTCGACCGATCAATGACGCCGCTTGGCCTTCGCGGAGTTCCGGAATCGGCGTTTCGATTGCGGGTTGTTCATAACTGCGAGGAAAAAGAAAAAGAGCCTGTCCGGCGGTACGGACTCCAAGACGATGAAAAAAATCGAAACGATCGATCCCAACGCCCGGGACGAATTGAATCGGGGTGGACCACCCCCACTCGCTTTCTTGCGACAACGCCGCGGCTTGGCTTTTTGGGTTAGGAGTAGAGGCTTCTTGCTTGCTTGATTGGCCCTGAGTCATGACATGATCAAAGTCGGATTTGTGTCGAGTCGGAATGCGTGTAGTTATACTCGCGACCGTCAAGCAACGGTTTCGATCGGATACATGCCGGACCACCTCGCAAAAGTGTCACAGACTGTCGAAAGTCTAGAAATGGGTCGGCCGATTCCGTTCGCAGCTTCACCCTGCAAACCACGCCTTCACGTCAGCCGATCACGGTAAGTGGCCTTTTCCACTCACTGGGCTTGGGACGGGATACCGTCGGTTGGCGGCAAAGGCGGAGTGCACTCGGCTTGCCACCGTCCCACCACGGTGCATCATGGATGAGAACATTTTTCGACCGCGGATGTCTTCGACTTCATAGTGTGGCCTTGCGATATCAATCTTCCTCATCACTAGCCGATTCGTCATCGTCGTCGTCGTCATCATCCTCATCGAGCGGATATTCACCCTTGATTTTTGTCATTTCGATCTGAGTGCCTTTCTCGTTGTAAACAACGCCGCTCATCAGTTTACGAATCAGGAGCAAGCCTCGGCCACCGCCGACTTCCATCAGATCCCTATCGCGTGGATCGGGAATTTTAGCGGGATCAAACCCTGGCCCCTGATCGACAATGCGGATGTAGACCCGATCGAAGCTGCAATGGATCTCCACCTCGACGTTTTTATTCGGATCGAACTGATTTCCATGCGAGACTGCGTTGGCGACCGCTTCCTCGAACGCCAATTGGACATGGTACACATCGCGAGCAGGCCACTGGCGAGCAAGCATGACCTCGGCCGCTTGAGAGGCGAGCTCATTAGCTAGCGACTTGTCGCTCGGGATGATCCGACGAACGGACCAAGCGCTTTGATAAAATTCCGACATCCGATTGAATGCTCGTCGCGGAAATAGAAGATGAGATAAGTGACTCGGCCGATTACCGGGTCTTGGATACTGAAACTCTAGCAAAGAGTCAGGTGCAGACTACCTAGTATTTCTACTCTCTCGCCGTCAGTTCTCAGAAATATCTGATTAAAAGTTGCTGCGAAGCGAATCCCCGCCAGATGAAACCACACCCCCCTGCTCGTTCAATTGCTCAAAAATGCGGTCCAATCGAGTCAGATGCAGCACGTTCCGGACAACGCTACCAACATTCTCTAACACGACTTCCTTACCTGATTGGCTGGCTCTGTAGTGGGCCCGCGCGAACTGGGTCAACGCCTCACTGCTAATCCAAACGATACCACTCAGGTCGATACACAGCACACGAAGCTTTGGGTCGTCCAACAGCAAAAGCATCTCACGCCCCAAGTCGCGAGTCATGTCCAGGTGTCGAAAGCAATCGGCGGTTGGAGCGAGTTTCGCACGATCGTTTGACCAGCTAATCATCAATGGGGCAGATGAATGGCTTGGGAGATCAGGTGTCGGCAATCCGGAGGGCGGCGTCGGACGATCGTGTCGTCGATCAAATCGTTGGTTGAAGAAGTTCATGAGGACTGAGGCACTTCATTGCTTTGTCGAAGCTAAAAACCTGCCGTCAACCGTGACGTCATCCCGATCCATCCACGCCTCCATCGGCTCTTGAAACGTATTTCAGTGAGCCGAATTCGAATATCGCCAAGACGTTTTCCGCCGACAATCATCGATTCCTAAAACGCCCTGACCGCGAGAGTATAGACAACCAGGTGCCGAACTTTCATCATGATTATGAAGGCTGAAGATCGATTGCTGTACGTTTCCCCTTGCGCCATATTGGCGGCAATTTCTACGCCGATGCCACAATGGCTTTCACTTCATCCGGCGTGAACTTGCGTTCTAAACGTGCCCCTAACTGAGCTACCACGCGAGCTGCGGCCGCAGATGCAAGGTGCCCAGCCTGTTTCCATGACATCCCTGCCGTGATGCCGTAAAGCATCGCGCCAGCATACATATCTCCAGCGCCAGTGGTATCGATCGCCTTCGTAGCGACCCCCTCAATCGGAATTACTTGCCCCCCATGCATCACAATGGATCCATTAGGGCCGAGGGTCAGCGCGACATTCTCCGCGTGCTTATGAATCTCGGCCGCACAGTCGATCGGATCACTTTTCCCGGTCAGGCTTTTCGCCTCTTCTTCATTGCAAAAGAACAGGTCGACCGGTCCCCGGAGCAGGTCCCAAATCTCATCGCGTAACATATTGATAAGAAACGGGTCAGAGGCACTGAATGCGACCTTCACTCCTTGGCGTTTCGCCGATGCCATAGCGTGATAGGCTGCCTGCTTTGTCGTCGCGCCGGTTAACAGGTAGCCCTCGACGTAGACGTACTTGGACCGACCGATCATCGCTTCGTCGATATCAGTCTCATTGAGGGTCGTCGAGACCGCGAGGTTGGTCAACATGGTTCGCTGAGCATCTGGCGTGATCAACACGGCACACGTACCGGTCTGCCCGACCGCAGCCTTCTTCACCTGAAAATCGACTCCAAGCTCACGCATGTCATCTAGGAAGAAGGCTCCAATCTCATCGTCTGCGATTTTGCCGACAAACGCAGCCGAACCGCCAAGTTCCGCAAGGCCAACGATCGTATTCGCAGCAGAACCACCAGCGCAGCGATGAAGGCTTTGTCCGCTAAGTTGCCGGAGCACGGCGGATTGCTGGTCGTCGTCGACCAATGTCATGATCCCCTTGTCGAGAACAAGCGATTCGAGAAAAGCGTCGTCAACACGAGCCTGGATGTCGACTAACGCATTACCGACACCGAACACGTCATAAGCCATCGCATGAGTCCATCAACAAAACGAGAATATACGAAACCACAAGCCGCAACCGACAACGATTGGATTCACCAATCGAGGATTGAACCAGAAACCCTCAAGGGTTCACAGGCGGTATGCTCTCGTTATTTGACGAAGCCGGCGGCGTACTGGCTTCCTCATCCGCTGTCACGATTGCTTCCAGGCGGCCGCGTGTGTTTCTACGGCAAAATCACCTGGAAGTTTTAAGCGCCGCAGCATGAACCATTACCCCCAAACATCTCCCATCCGGCGGCGGCGGAGATTG
>JANOBM010000306.1:0-2941 GCA_031411655.1 Planctomycetaceae bacterium | reverse complement strand
GTCGAGAAAATCGGATCGAATATAGGCGTCAGGACTTGCACGATGGACTGTTGAATCAAACGATCAAGCACGTTAGGAATGCCGAGCTGTCGCTTGCCGCCATCAGGTTTGTCGATCGTCACGCGACGCACCGGTGAAGGGCGATACGTGCCGTCGAGAAGCTGTGATCGAACCCGCGACCAATGACGTCGGAACCAAGCTGGAAATTCGCTAATCGTAATCCCGTCAGGCCCAGGGGCTCCACGGTTCGCTTTGACGTTTCGCCATGCTTGTTCGACGTTGGCTTGGTTGACCACCGCTTCCATCAGAGACTCTGAGAAAAGGCTCAAGGCTGGTTTCTCGATCGGCGCCGACGCTGCATCATCCGGTCGGATTGTTGAACCTGTGGTCTCCACGCGTTGAGGCTGCCGGGAAATTCGCCGGCTGGCTGGCGTGGAGGGGTTCCCTCGCGTCAAGTCGATCGAAGGCTCTTCCTTGTTCTTCATTGTTTGGTCCTTCGTGTTGTCATTGGAATTGACGGTTCACTACTACGACCTCTGCTGACTCCTGCACCGCCCAAGCAAACTTTCGTCTGCCCGTTCCTCCCTTTCAGGCAAGCCTTACTCTGTGGAGCGACGACGACACGCATGTCGTCTATGCAGGTCTCCCCGGATAAGGACATGAATTTTCGCTGCGCAAGCTCGCCCTTTACCTGATCGATTGTCTGGGAACGGCTTCGTGATGTTGGGCTCACTCGCCAAACCGACCCGGCCTTGTAGGACGGTTCTGTTCGTAGCCTCGCAGTTTTGGCTCCAGCTTCCTTCCCACCCTGGGTCACCCCAACGCAGTTGCCTTCGCCTAGTGCTTTACCAATCGGAGTTGTCATTTGGTATACTGATCTCCTTGAGATTCCCAGTCTCGCACAGGGGACTCGCACCCCATAAATTCACGCCCATGACGGGCGTACCAAAGGATTGCAACCAAGCCCTCGATCGGCCGCTATGACTTGCGTTGAGTCAACTGCTCGGGCTGGCTGAATCCGGACGTTAGCTTTCCAGTGCGAGAGACATGCAGCAGCTTCTTTTCACTTCCGTTTTGATCTTTTATGGCCTTACGGCCAACCTGGCCTGGGCGCAGGATGGAGCGCAACGAAGTGTCGCAACCATGACGACACACGATTTAGTGGACCTTTGCGCAAAACACTCAACGCAACTTGCCAAATTCCGCGAGCTGAGCATCACCGATCAAGCGGAACGTAAAGAGCTTTCAGAACGCTTCTCGCGCTACTGGTCTCAAGCCGCCAAAGAGATGCACGATATCTTCTCGGCTCAACCATCTACTGAAGCAGGCAAGATGGCAATGATCTGGGTAATAATCAATACGGACGCAGACTCGGAGAGTCACGTCCGTGCTGCGGAGCATTTGATGGCCTACCACGGACCAGGGGCTGTCGCTGGTGAAGGCGCACATCTCGATGGTTTTCATCCAATCTATGAAATTGCACTGCGCAAAGTTTGCTCTTCGAATTCGAATCATGCGACGAAGGCCGACTCTCTTTTTCATTTGGCCGGCCTACTCGTAGAACGCAGTCGTTACCGTGAACTCATGGATGCAACCCCAGAGGTCACGGCAGAACGTGTAAAGAACTTAGGGGTAGTAACCGTCGCATACCTTGACTCGACCAAGCCAAAGCGTGATCGAGAAGAAGCGAAAACGATCTACCACCAATTGATCAGCGAAAACGATCAAGTACCTTATCGCAACGAAACTTTTTCTAAAGCATCCGAGAAGCTTCTGATACCGCTTGAACAGAGTTATCCTGATATTGGAAAGCCAGCGCCGGAGATCAAGGGGCGTTACTTGAACGGTGACGTTGCACGGTTGACTGAACTGCGGGGCAAGGTCGTCGTGTTAGCTTTTTGGGCGTCTTGGTGTGGCCCGTGCTTAGGACGTATTCCGGAAGAAAACAAACTCGTCGAAAAGTTTGCAAGCAAACCATTTGAATTGATCGGTATTTGTGGTGACGAATCGAAAACGGATGCTTTAAAGTCTGTTGATCAACATGGTATCCGCTTTCGCTCAATTTGGAATCTTTCTACTGAAGGTGCAACGGCAACTGAGTTGTTTGGTGTTGAACACTGGCCTTCAACGTTTGTTTTGGATCGAACGGGCGTAATCGGATACCGCGACTTGACGGGGGTAGATTTAGAGGAAGCGGTCACATTGCTTCTGAACGAGAAAGCCCCGAAAAGCGAACAATGAAATGCACGCAAGTCGCCGAACGCGTGCTCTCGTAATGGAGAATCATGCCCGGCGACTGCGTGATTTCTAACGTTGGGCTGCGGGCATCACTTCACAAACGTAAGGAACGCACAGCAAATGGAACCAACAAAACGCTTCCACCTCACTGTTCTGGGGCTAAGTCTCGCGGTTGGTGCAGTCATCGGAGCGGTCGTAAGCGCTGCTACGGATGATGCCAAGGGCCTGGCAGGCGGCGTGGCGGCCGGTGCCGTCGTAGGTGCGATGATTTCAACTTTCAAACGCAGTCGATGTGCCTAGGGAATGGAACTTTTGCGCGAGTACATATGTTGCTTGATGAATCAAATCCTGAAGAAGATTCCAATATCCTTGCTTGACCGACGAACCTCACTCTGTATACACTGTGTATATGAACAAGCACAGTTGGCTCACACTTTCGCAGAGTGACCCGCGGGCGTTGTATTTGCAGGTGATTGAGCAAATCCAGCGACGTGTGGCCGTGGGCGATTTGCCGCGTAGAAATGATTCCTTCGCGTTCCAGTTCCAGGTAAGCCCGTTTGATGGTGATCACGCTAACGGAGAGATCCGCTGCCAGTTGCCGAATCGAAGGCAGCTCGGTCCCAGGCGGCAAATCGCCCACGGCCACACGTCGCTGGATTTGCTCAATCACCTGCAAATACAACGCCCGCGGGTCACTCTGCGA
>JANOBM010000305.1:0-16054 GCA_031411655.1 Planctomycetaceae bacterium | reverse complement strand
TTGCTGAAGCGTCCCTGCAGGTGCCTGAGTGTCAACCGTAACCGGCCCACTGCAGCAAGGGCATTCTTGGAAGGAGTGCTGCGTCAGCCAATCCAGTTCGTCATCGGCAAACACGGGACGGACGACACGCTTGTGCCCTTTTTGCCAACCTTTTTTTCGTTCGCCCGGAGGCCTGCGAGGACGAATCGGTTTAACGATATCAGACGATGGCGGCTTGGAACTGTTGGCAGAGTTTTGGTTGCCTTGGCAAGTTTCTCAAGTGCATCGGCAAGCTTCCGTTCCAACTCATCCAAGCGAGCCTGCAGCTCCTTCAATCGCGGCTCGCATTTCGAACATCCATTTCCATCGCTCATGGGAGAGGATTCTAATGGAAACTGAAAATTCCAAAAACATCAGTTGTCAGCCTGTGAACAGCTACCAGAAAAGAATAGCGGGCCGCGAATGGGTTGCCTTCCAAGCGGATTTTCTCACCCGAAGGGATTTGAAAACAGTGGACGATACTGGATTCGAACCGGTGACCTCTGCCGTGTGAAAGCAGCGCTCTAACCAACTGAGCTAATCGTCCTTAGCATTCCACTTGTGAAGTTAGCTGGCCGGGGGCGATTGGGCAAGGTCCATAACGACGACCCACGTTTCAATTTTTGATGACATCTCCTGCTTTACCCATCACTCCAACGCTACCGGAAAAGTCTGCCAAGGTTCGCTGACCGTGCTGCTGCGAGCACGCGTCATGCCGGCTGTGAGGCCTTGTCGATGTTCCGAAAGTCCACGCAGGATTGATGGCACTATTGAATGGTGCCAACCTCGCACCCTTCCGGCTGAAATTCGTTTTATTTCATCCTGAAGGCCCCTCAACAAGGATTTCGACTTTGGCCGAGTTGAGCAACACCAAAGATCGTTTTCTCGATCGCCACCATATCATCAACGAGCTCCACGAGAAATCGGAGCAGCCATCGCTCATCGAACTCGAACGTAGGCAGGATGACGTTTTGGCACAGCTCGATGAACTCGACAAAAAGCTGACGTCGATTCTTCGTGGGCTGGGTGTGACGTTAGTCGAAGATCAGGAAGCCAAACACGCTAGCATTCGGCTTGCCGAGTTGGATGACTCGGAAAGCGATGGCGCTGAGCTTGAGGATCGCTCCGCAGACCACGACGATTTTAAAGCTAGCAAGTCTGATCAAGCGACAAGACAGCCTAGTCGTCGCCACGCTGCATAAGATCCACCAAGGTCAGCTTTCTTAACATTCTTCGGCGTTGTCGGCACTAACAGGCTGTGAATTGATTGGTTGGGTAACGAAGAGCGTCGGCTTGTGCTCCGCAAAAGTTCCCCTGACGGACGCTACTTTCGCGGAGCGAAAGACGACTATCATCAATTCACAGGCGATGAGCGCTATGAACGGCCCATGGGCATGGATGGGGATACTTGAATCTCCCTGGATTCGTACTCAAGTGATCCGCTATACCCGCTCAGCGGGCAGAACGTAGCGTTATTGGGTGTGACCGGGCCGTTTCGAGCGATGCCCTCAGAGTAGCCCTTCAATTCGCTACGCCTAGACCGGATTTGCGACCATCGAGATTCCCAGGGCGTTATGACAGATTTTCTATGACAGATTTTCTACGAGTATTGCGAATCGCGTTGCGACAACGCTGGGCCATAGCGGGCTGTATCGTAACGTCACTCATCATCGCATTGCTGTGGGGACTCAACATTGGGGCGCTGTATCCTGTTGTCGAAGTGGTGTTTAAAGGACAGAGCATACCGCAGTACGTTGATCAACAGATTCTTCTCTCCGAAGCCAAGCTTGTTGCTCAGGACAAAACGATCGACGAATTAGGGCAGGTACAACTCACTTTGAATCCGGAGCACCGCTCCGCGGCGGAATCGGAGTTGCGATACGCACGCATGGAACGATCGGCGATCGCGAATTCGATCTTGTGGATGAACTGGGCAAAGCCAACGATCGACCGTATCGCGCCTCAAAAGCCCTATTCGACATTGCTCGCGGTAATCGGAATCTTGATGCTTGGAACGGTGATCAAGTTGATGGCATTGTCGGCGAATCTGTTGATTGTGCAAACGCTCACGGAGCGAACCACGATGGCAGTGCGTGAAATGTTTTTTCGACGTGCATTGCACCTCGATCTCGATGACTTTGGCGATAACGGTTCCTCGCAACTGACCAGCCGATTGACAAACGATGTGGGACACATCAGCAACGGTATCAATACCCTCCTTGGCCGCTTAGTGCGTGAACCGCTGAAGATGGCCGTATGCGTCGGGGGAGCAGCGTTTGTCTGCTGGCGATTGTTTATCTTCGTCATGGTATTACTGCCCATTGTCGCGTTGATCACACATCATTTGTCGCAGGCGATTCGCCGGGCCAGTCGCCGCGTGATGGACGAGATGGGGCAAATGTATGGCATGCTGAACGATGCGTTTGCGGGAATCCGTTTGGTGAAGTCTTCCAATACGCAAGCGCTCGAACGGGCGAGATTTCATGGCGGGTTGAACACCTATTATCGCCGCTCGATGAAAATGGCGATTTACAATACCGCCGCGCGAAGTGCTTCCGAGTTTCTAGGAACCAGTGTTGTCTGCCTTGCGGTATTAGCGGGCGGATACCTGGTGGTTAATCAAGAAACCCATTTACTTGGCCTGCGTATGAGCATTCGGCCGCTTCAAGTGGGTGAGATTCTATTGTTCTTTGCATTTCTGATCGGCGCGTCCGACCCGGCGAGGAAACTGTCGGAGGTGTGGAGCAATCTGCAAAGAGGCATGGCGGCATCGGAGCGAATCTTTGAGGTCATTGATCGTCCGGTACGCGTGCGCAACCCGTTAGTCTCTCAGTCGGTACCACGTCCCCACCGGATCATTCGCTTTGAAAATGTCCACTTTCGTTATCCGTCAGGTCCGCCCGTCTTGCGAGGCGTCGATCTGACCATTCGCCACGGTGAAACCATCGCCGTCGTCGGTCCCAATGGTTCCGGAAAAAGCACGATCGTGGGACTGATGTGCCGGTTCGACGATCCACAGGAAGGAACCCTGTCGCTCGATGGTGTATCGATTCGTGACATGCGGATTCGCGATGTCCGAAGACGCATTGGACTTGTAACGCAGCGAACAACGCTTTTTGATGACACAATCGAAAGCAATATTCGTTATGGAAGCCGTTCGGTGAGCTATGACGACGTGATACGGGCCGCGAAGATGGCTTACGCTGACGAGTTCATTCGCACCAAAACTCCCGCAGGCTACTCGACTGTTTTAGGGAATCGAGGCACGCGACTTTCTGGCGGTCAAATGCAACGAGTCGCACTGGCTCGCGCATTTCTCCGCAACCCCGACATCTTGATTCTTGATGAGGCGACAAGCCAAATTGACTTAGAAAGCGAACAACTGATTCATCAGGCCTTGGCTCGTTTTCTTGTCGATCGCACCGGCATATTGATCACTCATCGTGCGACAACACTTGCGATGGCAGATCGAATCATCGTGATGGAAGCCGGCCAAATCGCCGACAGTGGTCGTCACGACGAACTCATTGTTCGCAACCGCTTCTACCAAAGCCTCTGTGGCGGTCACGCAAAGATGGCTGGTTAATAACCTTCATCATCCAGTCCTATCGCTCACCGCCTTCGCGAGGACTAAAGTCTGCGAAGACGGGGAGGTACGGACTGACCTGCTCGGCTTCCGCAAGGCTTAAGTTTTCGCTTCTTAAGAAGTCGAATACGCCACCTCGCCCAATAGCTTCGGTTGTTGTGCTGTTGCTGTAGACAAGGTTACTGGTTTGGTGACGAGCGAAGATGTCAGTCTTCATTCCTTTGATAACGGATTGCATCGCTGGCCTTTGAAGCGTAGCCATCAAATACACATCGTCCGATTGAAACAGGCCACCCATCAAGCAGTCATCTTCACCACGACCGTCACGGGCGACAGCTCCTAAAATTCTCGGTAACTCGGCGACTTCTAGCCGGGCGCGGGGGAGCTCAATTCGAACATTGATGAATGAGAATGTCCAAGCGGCGTTTGGCGGTAAGCCAATTGATTGAAACCATCCCACTAACGGATCATGGGTCAGTCGGTTCTCGGGGTCCGCGACCGAGTAGAGTTGCGATCGATCGGTGACAAGCCGATTGGTATCAAAGAAGAATGCAAGTTGCTCGCCACTGGGTTGCTGGACCGGGCCGACAAGGTAGTCATAGCGACGACCACTACCGCTTGCCCGTTCCATGAGCTGTGGCAGGAAGTCTTGTTGGGTTGCACGGAGTTGTTGAATCGCAACTAGGTCAAAACCACGGATCACCGAAGCGACGCGATCAAACGTCGCGACCGAATCGATTTTGTCCGGACCAAGTCCCCCAAGTGCCCATGTCGCGATGCGAAGATTTCGAGTCGCGGGAAGGCCAGAATTCAACACGGTTCGGGAAGAGGATAAGGAGCCCGTCGATACGGGAGTAACGGTAAGACGAGAAGTGGCATCCGGTAGCCAATCGGTAGCCTTTGTGGCTAGAAAAGAGTCGTTCGGAAAGCCTTGGATTTCGGGAGAGTCAATCCCCCCGGCCTTTCCGCTCACACTGATCTGGTCGAGTCCCTGGATCTGGAAGTTTTTGAAAAAATACCAGGCACCGGCTGTCAGCGACATTAGCAGCAACGCGGTTGGGATCGGATTGCTGCGGTTGGAATCGGCCATGATGGACTGCCCGAGTTCGGGAAGGGGCCAGTCCATGGCGAAAGATTTAAGTTTGCATCGGTCCGTCGGCTCATCTGGTTTCGGCGGTCGCGACACGCCTCATGAACGCCAAACGGGCGATTTGATGAGAAAATGTAGAACGTCGCGAAGAATTGACGATCGAATCGACTCTGCATGATTTCCCGGTTGAGACGGGCTTATACAAAGGCTGAGATCTGGACCTTTAACGGTTTACCATTTCGGTCCACTGACACAAATAAACTGACCCGGTATCCTTTAACGTCAACGGAAAAGTTCCCAACCAAAATAAAGCTTGAGAAGTCCCGATGGTCGACGTCGTTGTGCCTAATGTCGGAGAGTCAATTAGTGAAGTTCAGATCGGCCAGTGGCTAAAACCCGAGGGCGCATGGGTAGAGGCTGGCGAAGATATCGTCGAAATCGAAACGGAAAAAGCCTCGGTCCAGGTTTCAGCGACGAGCAGCGGATACCTCCGAAGCATATTGAAAAAGCAGGAGGAGTTCGCGATGGTCGGCGAAGTCATTGCGTCGATCGAGGAAACGAGCAAGCGAAACGAATCGGACAGCCCCTCCTCGCCTACACTCCCATCAGCGCCTGCTGCTACGGCTGCAACCCCGTCTCCTGTTCCGGCTGACACTTCCGCCGCAACCCCACCAACACCGACGGTACCCTCCGATGCAGAAGGAGCGTTTGTGATGCCCGCGGCGCAGCGTCTGATCGATGAGCTAGGGCTTTCGGCAGCGCAGATACCTACATCCGGGCCTGGTGGTCGGCTACTCAAGGAAGATGTACAGCGTTTCGTCGCACGACCGATGGCTACCGTCCCGGCACCTCAGCCCGCAAAGACGTCAACGAAGGCACCTGCTGCGATGCCCTCTGCGTCGCCGGCCCGCATGGTCGCTGAGTCCGCTCCCAATGCATCGCTTATGACGACGGTGCCTGGACGAAGTGAAGAACTCAAACCGATGAGCATGCTTCGAAGAACGATCGCGGCTCGATTGGTCCAAGCGCAACAAACCGCTGCACTGTTAACGACGTTCAATGAAGTGGACATGAAACCGGTGATGCAATTGCGCACCAAATACCGCGACAGCTTCACTGAGCGTCACGGTGTCAAACTCGGATTCATGTCATTTTTTGCCAAAGCGAGTGTTGAGGCTCTTCGACGATTCCCCGCCGTCAATGCGGAGATTCGCGGTAACAATATTGCGTACAGGCATTATCAGGACATCGGCGTGGCTATCGGAGGCGGCAAAGGTTTGGTTGTGCCCATCCTGCGAAACGTTGAACGAATGTCGTTCGCGGACATTGAACGGGCCATCAGCGATTTTGCGGCCGCGGCGGGCGATAATCGCCTTCAGCCACAGGATCTCGAAGGCGGCACCTTTACTATCAGCAACGGTGGGATCTATGGGTCACTGCTCAGTACGCCGATCGTGAATCCTCCTCAAAGCGGAATTCTGGGGCTGCACAGCATTCAAGAACGCCCGATCGCGCTGGACGGACAAGTTGTCATTCGGCCGATGATGTACCTGGCGCTGACTTACGACCACCGTATCGTTGATGGACGTGAAGCCGTCGGGTTTCTCAAGACAATCAAGGATGTCATCGAAGATCCTGCCAGGTTGTTCCTAGAGATATAGCTAACTATCACGATTTCGAAGTTAGATTCCACGAGAACGCATACGCCTCCACACGTGTGCGACAAGCTAGCCCGCTACGTCAAAAGGTGTTAGCGCACGTCGTTTGTTCCTATTCGTGAAAATCAAAGGCATTGCAAAGAAGCAGAGTATTTAGCGAGGGTTTCATGCCCTCACGGCACACGATATGCTTCTATACGTAGTTTACGACCGTTTTCTGTAGTTGACCCTATTTTCGGAGAATCAAAGCACCATGGCTTTCACGCTTCCTGCGCTTCCGTACGCATACAACGCCCTCGAACCGAGTATCGATGCTCGCACGATGGAAATCCACCACACCAAACATCACCAAGCCTACATCGATAAGGCCAACGCCGCTCTTGCCGGCACCGGGCTTGAGTCAAAGTCGGTCGAGGCATTGATCAGTGATCTGTCCGTTGTTCCTGCTGATAAGCTGACTGTGGTTCGCAATAACGCGGGTGGCCATGCGAATCACTCGTTGTTCTGGACGATCATGGGCCCGGGCAAAGGCGGCGCTCCAAGCGGTGATCTCGCCGCCGCAATCGATGCTGCTTTTGGTTCACTTCAAACGATGAAAGAAAAGTTTGCTGATGCTGCGGCGACTCGGTTCGGTAGCGGCTGGTCTTGGCTGGTTGTCGAAGGCGGCAAGCTGAAGATCGGCAGTACTGCGAACCAGGATTCACCGTTGATGGGCCAGGCGATCGCTGGTTTGAGCGGTACGCCGATCCTGGGTCTGGACGTGTGGGAGCACGCTTACTACCTGAACTATCAAAATCGTCGACCCGATTACATTACTGCCTTCTGGAATGTGGTCGATTGGAATGCAGTTGCGGCTCGAATGAAGGCTGCCTAATTCTGCGGGGTTGCGATCGCTTCGGTTTCGCCGAACGACTGGCTTGGCGTTGTTCGCTCTCCGTCCATTCGTCCATTCATGCCGGAGGCCTTTTCGCCTTCGGGATGGGGGATAAATGACCAGAACGTCGACGGTGTTGCGAAATCGCTCAGCTCCAAATAGCTGGCAAGGCGGTTGAAACGAATGGTTGGCGTTGTTCTTTGAGGCTGTGACGTGCGGGCCGTGTTACCGGCCGTCATGCTGCCGCTTGGTGCTTCGTCTCCCATCAATTTAAGGGTCTAACGGACTTCTAGTCCGTCGGCAGGCATGGTCAGCAACGGACGGGACGTCCATCGTACGAATCCCCGCCGACCCTCGATTTTTGATTTGACGAAGCACTCATTGTGAAGGACTGCAGAATCGGCGGGCTTTTTGGCTCAGGCAACTCCGCCTTGGTGGAATTCGAAATGCCGTGGCCAAACGGCGTGGATTTGATCTTTCGGTTGATCTTTCCGTAACCGTTGCCAGTTTGTTAAAGACGGTGGAAGCCAAAGCTTCCGCTCTCTGGCGACACGTCGTCACCCCTAACGATCGACCGGTTGATGGGACTCACCAACAAATTGCTGACTCGCTTACTTGGCAAGTTGCCGCCGATTGCCGTTTCGATTGCGGTTTTGTCGGCTAGCGGATGCCACGATGGCCCCTTGTACGGGCTTAAAGTCGCCAACCCTTACTATTCGCTTAAGCAGTGGAAAGAGGACGAAAAGTATGGATTAACGGACCATACGCGGCGGAAAGAACTCGCTAAGTTGGTAGATTCGCTCCCGAATTTACCGAAGCAACGTCAAGCTTATTGGCTCGGTCATCTCGAAAAAATCATGGAGCATGACGAAAGCGCGGAAATGCGTCGGCTCGCGGTCCAAGCGGCGGGCAAATTGAACGATCCGACGGCCGACAACATCGTTCGCACCGGCTTAAAGGATGAAAGCGTCAAAGTTCGGATGGCATGTTGTGCTACCCTTGGCACACGAACGGATCTAGAGGCGGCATTGATGCTGGCCGAAACCGCTGGAAGCACCACGGATCAGGACGTTCGAAAAGCGGCATACGCCGCCCTCGGAAAACATAAGGGCTCCATCGCTACCGACGCCCTGCGCCTCGCCCTGGAGGATCGAGATCCGTCCACTCAGGCGATCGCGATGAAATCACTCCGGACCTCGACGGGGAAAAACTACGGAAACAATCCGGACGTCTGGATTGCGGCTCTGCAAGGAAAGTCAGTGAAAGAGCAGCCCGTCAGCATCGCCGAACGAATCGAAAGCACGATTGGCCTAGACAGTATCATGCGGTAACGATTAGCTCCTAAGCCTCCATTCGTAGTCGCCGCCTAGATGTTATGTTAGGTGCCACGATTGGCTTCAAATTTGCGTGCGCAGTGTAGCCAGGAGCGTCGCGACACACGCGGCCGCCATCCAACACCGCCGTTAACTCACCTGTCACCATTGAAACGTTGTCATGGTAATTCTGTTTTTTGCTCTCGGCCTGGCTTTCATGGTTGTAGGAGCCGAATTCTTGGTTCGGGGCGCCTCTAGACTGGCAGTCATGGCTGGAGTTTCGCCGCTGGTGGTCGGCTTGACCGTTGTCGCGTTTGGTACCAGTGCGCCTGAGTTCGCCGTTAGTTTTGAGGCAGCACTCAACGACCAAGCCAGCTTGTCCGTCGGAAATGTTGTGGGGAGCAATATCTTCAACGGATTGTTCATTCTCGGCGTCTCAGCGTTGATTGTCCCTCTCATTGTCGCCCGGCAACTCATACGCTTCGATGTTCCGCTCTTGATTGCCATTTCGGCCGCAGTACTCGCACTTGGACTTGATGGGAAGTTCAGTCGAACCGATGGGCTGCTTCTGTTTTCGGGACTCGTTGTCTATACGGTGGGCTTGATCGTCGTCAGCTATCGTCGAGGAAATGCGGTACCAGACGAGGAGACCGCCGAACTGATTTCGGAAACAAAAGGCCGCTCGCCGCTTGTGCGATTGTTGCGTCATATCGCCTACATAATCGGCGGGCTCGTATTACTAGTTCTCGGCGCCCGCTGGCTTGTAGACACGGCGGTTACCTTTGCGCGATGGATGGAGGTGAGCGAGCTCGTCATTGGGCTCACCATTGTTTCCATTGGCACATCGCTTCCCGAGGTGGTGACGTCGCTTGTGGCAAGCATCAAGGGCGAACGCGACATAGCGGTCGGAAATGTGATTGGAAGCAATCTTTTCAATATTATGGGAGTGCTCGGCTTGGCGTCGGCAGTTGCGCCGTCGGGATTGGCCGTCGACCCAAGCCTTCTACGTTTCGATATTCCAGTGATGATTGGTGTTGCTTTGATCGCGCTGCCAATCTTCTTTACCGGTGGCGTGATCTCACGCTGGGAAGGTGTAGTTTTGCTGAGTTACTACGTCGTCTACACGGTGTATTTAATCATGGACGCGTCTGATGACCCACGATTGGAACCATTTGGACAGGCGATCCTCTACATTGCGATCCCTATCACCACGCTTGTCTTAGCCACCATTTCCATTCGATGTTTTCTTGCGAAAACACCTGTGGCAACTTCGACCTAACGAGAGCGAGCGAATGAAGATAGCCAATGGAATAGCTCGACACTCGTTAAACTTTCTCGGCCCATCAAGAGGCGATTGAAGCTCCTGCGTCCATGAGATCAATCATCACCGGATGATGCTTGGCACAAAAATCTATGTCAACTCCGACTTGCCAACCGCATCGCGATGACGGCGCAATTGACCACAAGCGGCATCTATTTCGCTACCCTTGCGAACTCTCATGTTCACATTCACACCATGCCGCTCGAGCACTTCCCGAAAACGACGCGTGGCCGCAGTGCTTGGTGTCTTGTACGGCAACCCGGCCACAGGGTTGTAGGGGATCACGTTCACCATCGCTGACCGTCCCCGCATCAACCTGGCCAACTGCTCGGCGCAAGTCTGCGAGTCGTTTTCGTCACCTAGAAGTACGTATTCAAAAGTCAGCCGGCGGCCACTGGCTTCGAAGTAACGATCGGACGCTTGCATCACAGCATCAAGGCCGATTTTACGGTTTACCGGAACGAGCTTATTGCGAAGCGGATCGTTTGGAGCGTGGAGGCTTACCGCAAGGTTGTAGGGCACCGCATGTTTCGCCAACCGATCGATCGCTGGTGGTAGGCCAACGGTACTGATGGTGATCCGCCGCGGACTGATACCAAGACCGTCCGGCGACCTAGCCACATCCAACGCTCCTAGTACTCGGTCCAGGTTTGCGAGCGGTTCTCCCATCCCCATCATCACGATGTGGCTGAGCCTCTCTTCCGGCGGCAATAGGTGCTGAAGTCGGAGCATTTGCTCGACGATTTCACCACGCGTGAGATTGCGTTCGACTCCGTCTAATCCGCTGGCACAAAATACACAGCCCATCGCACAGCCGACTTGGCTGCTGACACAAATGCTGCGACGATCCTCGTCTCGCAAGAGAACACATTCCACCTCACCGCCGTCGTTTAGACGTATCAAAAACTTCTCAGTACCATCTTTCGACTTTTGGTGCTTCGCAATGGTTGATGCAAAAAAAACAAACTTTGAATCCAAGCGTTCCCGAAGGTCCTGAGGCAGGTCCGACATCTCCATGAACGAGGTGGCTCGCCGCTGGTACACCCATTTCCAAATCTGGGCCGCACGAAACCCTTTGTCGCCTTCGGTCTCCAACCAGTTCTTCAGTTCTTCGAAACCGGTATCGAGCAGGTGTCGTCGCGCATCGCGAGCATTGTCTGGCAAGGCATTAGGGTCAATAATCGGAAGCGAAGACGACATGAAGGATTGCAGTTTAGGAAAAATGAAACCACCGCCCTGGTCGCGCGAGGCTGCATTCGTGTTAGTCTCGAAGGGACGTCATTTTACGTGAATGAGTCCGATTTGGTCAGACGCCGTATCAAAGAACTATTCAAATGCCCCAAAACGTCTCGAATCCCACTGAAATCGATTCTGATGCCGCGATTCAACGGTTCATGGAACTGGCAGTGATTGACGGTATCAGCGGCCAAGAACGCGCTGTAATGTCGAAAATCAGGGCAATGTTGACTGCCGCTGGTGTTCATCCCGATTGGATATCAGAGGATGACGCAAATGCTCACTCAAGAATCGGTGGCGAAGTGGGAAATTTGATCGTGCGACTCCCTGGGATGGTCGCAGGACCGGTGACATTGCTTTCCGCACATGTCGACACGGTACCCATTTGCGTCGGAAGTCAGCCCATCATCGATGGCGGTGAAATTCGAAGCGCGAACCCAGAAACAGGATTAGGCGCCGATGACCGTTCCGGTTGTGCCGCGATCATTACAGCAGTCACCGAACTTTTACGAAGTGGGCAAAGCCACGAACCCGTCACCCTTTTATTTTGCATTCAGGAAGAGATCGGTTTGTACGGCGCCAGGCATCTGAATCGCGACTTACTCGGCCAAGTCGACCTCGCTTTCAATTTTGACGGAGGAACCGTTGAGAAATTAACCTGCGGTGCAATCGGTGGCGAAAGGATGACCATTACCGTCTATGGAATTCCTGCACATGCAGGCGTTGCACCACAAACCGGGGCGAGTGCAATCGTCATGGCCGCTCAAGCCATCGCCTCACTCCACCACTGCGGATGGCTTGGTCGAATTGACAAACCCGGCTTGGGTGTCGGAACCGCAAACGTAGGTGTCATTCAGGGAGGTGATGCGACCAATGTGATCACACCCAAAGTGACACTTCGAGCCGAAGCACGAAGCCACGTGCCAGACATGAGATCGCAGATCGTCAGCGAAATCCGCAACGCCTTTGAGATCGCCGCAAAATCGGTCACCAACGACGAAGGAAAATCGGGCCATGTCGAGTTTGAATCTCGCGTTGATTACGATTCCTTTGCGCTCCGAGACGATGACCCTTCGGTCGCTGCCGGCGAGTCTGCAGTACAATCGGTTGGACGCGAGCCCTACCGTCACATCTCCGACGGCGGACTGGATGCGAACTGGCTCTTTCGACATGGAATTCCGGCCGTGACTCTTGGCTGTGGCCAACGCAACATCCATACAAATGATGAGCGTCTTTGCATTGCCGACTACTTGGACGCATGCAGGATCGCGTTGCGCTTGATCAGCCCGAAAGCTGAACCTAGCTAATGGAACCCGACGATGACATCTGCTTGTGTTTTCACGTCAGCCGACGAAAAGTCGAGCAATACGTCCGTGTGAATCGGCCCTCTGTCGCAAGTCAACTGAGCGAGTGCTATGGCGCTGGCACAGGCTGTGGGTGGTGTCGCCCGTTCCTCGAACGTATCTTCCTCGCCGAGATGTCTGGCATCGATACACCTATCCGCGGTGACCTTCCCGATTCGCAGCAATATGCGCAGTCACGTGCCGCCTATCGGGAACAGCAAAAGTTGCGATCCAACGAACAATGAATTTCCTTTCCCATGGTTTTCGGTATCTCGACAATCCCTACGTGGTCGCCGGCTCCGCAGTGCCCGACTGGCTATCAGTCGTCGATCGAAAAATTCGCGCTCGCTCAAAACGCGCGCAGTTGCTTCTCGAAAGCGACGATCCCATTACTCGTGATGTGGCGATCGGGGTTATCAAGCATCATCACGACGACAATTGGTTCCATTCCTCGCGACTTTTCAATGAAACCATGCTTCAATTTGCGATCGAACTCCGGGAACACCTACCCGGCGACGAGGGTTTTCGCCCCAGTTTTGTCGGCCATATCTCGGTCGAAATCCTAATGGACGGCACATTGATCGCGCGTGATCGGTCGCTCGCCGATCGGTATTATCAGTCGCTTGCCTCGGTTTCACCGGAAAAAGTCCAGGCCGTGGTCAACTTAATTGCCGGGACGCAGACCACCGCATTGGCAAGTACGATTTCCAGATTTGTGAACGCACGGTTCTTGTACGACTATCTAGATGACGACAAACTCTTATTCCGCTTAAATCAAGTGATGTCGCGGGTAAACCTGCCTGCATTGCCGGATAGCCTGTTGACTTGGCTCGCCACCGCTCGTCGTGTGGTCGAGGTAAGATGTGACGCTCTGCTGACCCCCATTCACCAACCAGCCGCCTGACCAAAACCTCTTCCCACTCAAACAATTTCAAATCTCTCCCTCTCACCATTATCATCAGCGAAAAAACATGAAATACGGTATGAACCTTCTTCTCTGGTCTGGCGAAGTCACTGACTCGCTTTTCCCAGTCATCGAACAATTAAAAGACATCGGTTACGACGGAGTCGAGCTTCCCATCTTCAATCTGGACCTCGATTATGCGTCCATTGGGAAACGCTTAGACAACCTCGGATTGCAACGAACAGGAGTTACGATTCGAACCGAGGAGAACAATCCCATTTCACCCGACGCAGCCATTCGAAGAAAAGGGATTGACCTCAATAAACGAACACTCGACGTTTGCGCCGCGGCAGGAATTCAGACGCTTGTCGGTCCCTATCACTCCGCCCTCGGATACTTCTCGGGTTCGGGCCGAACCTCCGACGAATGGAACTGGGGTGTGGAGAGTATGCGTGAAGTCGCTGAACATGCAGGCCAAGTGGGGGTCAAACTAGCTGTCGAATGCCTTAATCGATTCGAGTGCTATTTCCTCAATTGCCACGCCGATGCCACCGACTTTGTACGGGCCGTTGATCACCCCGCGTGTGGCATGATGTACGACACGTTTCATTCAAACATAGAGGAAAAGAGTCTCCGCAAAGCCCTCCGCGCCGGCGGTGACAAATTGATCCATATTCATATCAGCGAAAACGACCGTAGCACCCCAGGGCAAGGCGGTGTTCGTTGGAGTAAAACCTTCGATACGATTGCAGAAATCAAGTATGACGGCTGGCTTGTTGTGGAGGCATTCGGGTTGGCACTGCCGGAAATCGCCGCTGCCACAAAAATTTGGCGAAGAATGTACGAAGATGAAATCACTCTCGCGAAAGAAGCGTTGCGGTTCATGAAACAACAGGTTGCGAAACGACGATAACTGTTTCTCACCTCACGCAGATGAGGAATTCTTCATCCGGTGATCCTTCGCGTGAAGGCTCACCGGAAAATGCCGATGTTTGCATGAGTCACCATCCACACCAATGGTGCATCGCTTTGGAAGCAACGCCCTATGCCAAAGCCTGGTGTTCTACTTCGTTGATCTTGCGCGGTCCATCGCCTGTCTTTTCTCATACCGTCGTCTCTTCGCTTTGAGTGATCCCTAAGATGATAAAAATTCGACTCGCGTTGCTTTTCGCATTCCTCAGTGGCACATCGTGCCCACTTTTTGGCGCCGAGCAATCTGCACCCGCCACGAAGCCAAACATCATCCTGATTTTTGCTGATGATCTGGGAATCAATGACTTGCATTGCTACGGCCGCACCGAGCATCACACTCCCAACCTTGATCGCCTGGCAGCGGAAGGAATGCGATTCACTTCCGCTTATACGGCGCAACCCATTTGTTCTCCCTCCCGAGCAGCCCTGATGACAGGCAAGTGTCCGGCACGGCTGAACTTGACCAATTTCTTGCCCGGCCGACCCGATGCACCATCACAACGTCTCCGACAGCCACGTATCGAAGGTCAATTACCGCTCGAAGAAACCACGATCGCTGAGCTGCTGAAGGAAGCGGGGTATGCCACCGGACTATTTGGAAAATGGCACCTGGGCAACGGGAAATTTGACGCAAGCGAGCAAGGGTTTGATGTCGTTGTATCTCCCCCCGCAAACACCAAACCAACACTAGCCACAGGTGGAAAAGGTGAATTCGCAATCACCGATGCGGCAGAAAAATTCATCGACGCCAATAGAGATCGACCTTTTTTCTGCTACGTTCCGCATAACAATCCTCACATTCCGATTGCAGCGGCTCCCGAGTTAATCACAAAGAATCAAGAAGCCTTTCATCCCGAGTACGCTGCGATGATCGAAACTCTTGACCTCGCTGTCGGCCGATTGATGGACAAGATTGAAGCGTTGAACCTTATCGATCAAACGCTTTTTATTTTTACGAGCGACAATGGTGGTCTGCATGTACTTGAGTTTCCCGGTACGCCTGCGACGTATTCCAAGCCGTATCGCGCTGGCAAGGGCTACCTCTACGAAGGTGGCATTCGGGAGCCACTGATTGTTCGCTGGCCGAGTGTGATTGCTGCGGGCAGTGAATGTGCAACACCCATTGTCTTGACTGACCTCGTTCCAACATTACTAGAAACTGCTGGGATCGATGTTAACAAGCAAGTAGGACCACTTGATGGCGTCAGCGTTCGGAAGCTCTTTTCGGGCCAGTCAATCCCACAGCGCAGTCTCTACTGGCACTTTCCCAACTACACCAATCAAGGTGGGAGACCGGCTGGGGCTATTCGTGATGGCGACTGGAAACTTATCGAGCAATTCGAAGACGGTTCACTCGAGCTTTACAATTTGTCACGCGATCAAGGCGAAACAAATAACCTCGCGACTGCAGAGCCCGCGGTAACAAAAGATTTGGTTGACAAACTGCGCGCGTGGAGAATGAAAGTTGGCGCACGCATGCCGACACCAAATCCAGAATTCAACGAGGCGTTGCACCGCGAACTTTACGTCGCCCAAGACTCGTCCACCTTAATCGCCGAAGCGACGGCTGCTGCAACGGAGCCAAAATGGAAGAGCTGGCGAGCAGCGATGAATGCAGCGACGAAAGGTAACAAACCGTTGGTAACGCCATCTTCCGGTGACATCAGACTGCATGCTCGGGATGCGCGTCTACACGCCGAAAGGATGCGTTATGAGGCAGAACCCAACAAGAATGTACT
>JANOBM010000304.1:0-19231 GCA_031411655.1 Planctomycetaceae bacterium | reverse complement strand
CATTCCTAAAAGCCCATGGTCTCGAAGAAGGCAAGTTCCTCTGTTGCATCCCGCGTTTGCGTTACACACCCTATTGGACAATCCCTGCCAAGAAGGCTGCGAGAGATGAACAAAAGCATGCTCGAAACGAGGCGATGAAGGAGCATGACTGTAAGCCGCTGCGCGATGCAATCATCGCAGTTGTAAAGAATACCGATCTCAAGATCCTGCTCTGTCCTGAGGACGAGACGCAGATGGCTGTGAACAAAGAGATGTTGTTCGACAAGCTGCCTGAAGAGGTACGTAACCGCTGTATTTGGAGAGAACAATATTGGCTCACCGCCGAAGCGCTGAGTACCTATCGCCGTAGCGCAGGACTCTTTGGACACGAGATGCACAGTCCCATCATGTGTATTGGCAATGGAGTTCCGGCCATCGTCTGCCGCTGGAGTGAACAGACGAGCAAAGGCATCATGTGGCGTGACATTGGGCTCGGTGATTGGCTGTTCGATTTCGACAATGAGGCCGATTTGGATGCGATGCCGCTGGCTGTGCTCGCGATGGCAACAGATCCCGTCTCAGCAAAAGCAAAAGCCGCCAGAGCCCGTGAATTTGTGGTGCAGCGTCAGCGAGCAATGGTTTCCGTCTTGAGGAAGTCCCTCGCCGAATGATCTACATGGTGGGATGTCTATACGACGGTAACTCGGCTCGAGTGCAGTCAGCGTGCCTGTCGTACAATGTATAACCGAGAATGTGTAACGGAGTCGGTAATGATGGGCATTGTCGATTCACGAACCAGCGTGGGCGGCGTGAGCGTTTTAATCACGCTGCATCCCGTGTTCGATATCAAGCGACTTAAATGGCAGATCAAAGATGAAGCATGCTATTTCACTGTTCATGAATGTGGCTCTGTTCGTTGCATCGGCATCAGGCGCAACGGTCGCGACCTTTGCAGGTAACGGCACAAAGGGATTTTCCGGAGATGGAGGCCCTGCCACGGAAGCAGCACTGAACAACGTTTTTGCGATTTCCCGCGGTCCTGATCGCTATCTCTATTTATGCGATATGGACAACCATCGCGTTCGTCGAGTGGGACTCGATGGAAGGATTGAGACCTATGCGGGTAGCGATAAGCAAGGGCACAATGGCGATGGTGGACTGGCACAGAACGCCGAGCTGAATATGCCGTATGAAATGGCATGGGATAAAGCGGGCAACTTGTTCATTGTTGAGCTAGGCAATCATTGTGTGCGCCGAGTCGACGTGAAGAGTCAAATCATCACAACGATCGCGGGCACGGGCAAACCAGGGTTCAGCGGTGATGGTGGTCCCGCTACCGAAGCGCAGTTCAATCAGCCGCACAGCCTTTCCTTCGATGCTGCCGGCGATCTATACGTCTGCGACATCCTCAATCACCGCGTGCGCAAGATCGACATGAAGACGGGAACGATTTCCACCTGGAGTGGCACGGGTGAGGCGACGACCTCGCCCGATGGTTCGCCCATCGATGGAGCGTCGCTCAATGGCCCACGAGCCCTTGCGTTTGGTGTCCATGGCGAATGCTACCTCGCCTTACGAGAAGGCAATGCACTGCTTCTGCTCGATCCAAATGCGAAGTCGCTCAAGCGAATCGCAGGCACTGGCAAGAAGGGATTCTCTGGTAACGGTGGCCCGGCACTGGAGGCGACTCTATCGGGGCCTAAGTGCGTAAGTCTCGATGCAGGCGGGAACGCGCATCTCGCTGACACCGAGTCCCATTCCATTCGTTATCTCGATGTGCAAAAAGGTACGATCGAGCTCTTGGTCGGCGATGGTCAGAAGGGCGATGGCCCCGATGGCGGCAATCCACTTGGCTGTCGACTTGCGCGACCTCACGGCGTCTTCGTTGATACCGATGGATCGATATTCATTGGCGACAGCGAAAATCATCGCGTACGAGTGTGGAAGAAGTAATCCTTACCGCCGTTCGCGATGCGTGCGCTCAGGCCAGCACACAGGCGTGAACGTAAGACTCCTGGGCACTGGTTTTGAGAGTACCGCCTGCTGGGAAATGCAGGTGCTTTGCCAGAAAGCACTGAAAGTACTGGGAGCACTTTCAGTGCTGTTCGCTTGCGTGAAGCTATAGGGTTGGAATACGTCGAGACTACTTCTCGTCGTAACCCGCCTCCTCGTAATACGGCTTCTGGGTTTTCGCCCCGCCGTTGTCAGCTAAACGAGTTGCTTCGGCGACAACCAGCGATGCTTGTCGAATTTCGAATGGCGTGAAGAATGGCACGTTTCCGGTGTACTTGCTTTCCACGCGGTTCTTCGCAGCAAGCTCTTCCCATGACAGACTATCTGTAAAGTGCCATGCTGCGGCCTGTGCGGTGTTTTGAGTAACCATGCCGTAACCGAGCATTTTGCAAACGCTGAGAACTCTCGCGTCCTGGGTAAACTGCTCAGCCGGGATCATTTTGTACACCATCTTTGGGTTTGGGTCTGGCTTGCCATGCTCCAAACAAACAGTAGCGACTTTGACCTTGAGTTGTTTCTCCGGTGCAACTCGCATCATGCCACCCATTCCACCGCCACCCATTCCACCACCGCCCATTCCGCCGCCACCCATTCCGCCACCGCCCATGCCGCCGCCCATGCCTTGACCGCCACCCCCACCGCCGCCGCCCATTCCACCACCACCCATTCCACCACCACCCATGCCGCCGCCACCCATGCCGCCCATCATTCCTTGGGCATTAATGGGCACTGCTGCGAATGCTTCCGGCAACTTGATGGTTACAGGGCCCTTGGTCAGGTTCTTGACAAGTACGGTAGCTTCGGTCGCATTTTTGGGAATAAATTTGACCTCGATTTGCCCAGCTTCTTCAGCGGCAAACCACTCAACCGCGGCACCGACCGCAGCAACTGCCTTAGGCTTCACAGCTTCCGCTGCAAACGCGCCGTTCATCGAGAAGGTGATGGCCGCGCAGCAGCCTAACAACATTCGTCTAGACATCATCGGTATTGAACTCACAACACGTTCCTCATGGATGGAGACCGTTTGAGATTGCAGGACGCATTCTGTTGAGAAGCTCCCATCAAGCTCAAACGCGCGCGATTGGAGAAATTCCCCATCGATCACGCGGATTCCTGCCTGCTACGAAACGCTCGCAGCAGAAAAAACGGATGAGGCGTGTTTTGCGATCCCAACCGCCGAGTCAGCGAACGCGACTCAAATCGGCTTTCCCCGAAACCGCAAACGACTCCGTCTTCACAGTTGACATCGTAGTCGGTACTCGCCGAGAAATCAAAGAGCAATCAAGAATTCCGGGCTTTCTATGGACCGGATTGTTAAGAAGTCGGATCTGCGGCTCCCCGATTTTTCCTTCTGATCGTTAAAAAAACCCTAATCCATCGGAAAATTCGTGAATTCGACTTCTTCGTAGGCGCTTATCATGCCACCGATTTCACCGATTCGCTTCCGATCAAGTTCACTGATTCGCTCGACGACCAGGTGCTCGGCGCGGATGCTCCGCGTCTTGAACGCACGGCGCACATCCAACTTAACGACACGTGGGAGTTGGTGTTCGATCGCCATTTGTTCTGCCAACAGGATTCTCGCGAAGGGAGGCGAGCCCATGTGCCGCGCGATATTCAAGCGCGAGGCCCAAGAAGTGAAGGCAGCGTATTCCTCGGCGATCAGCGGATTGGCAACCTTTTGAGTGGTTGCAAAATACTTGCTGTCGCCAAATTCAACCACATAGCTGTCCGGCTCGGATCCGGGCAGGACCTTTGCCTCCAGGCCTAGCGCCTCTTTCGCCTTGCTCGCCGCAACTTCGGCGCGCATTTGTGCGGCCATTTGGATTAGCGTGTCGGTGGGAATGGAAGTCCTCACGCGATTCGCCTTGTGAACGAGTACGACGCGACCGCGTGGGATATCGAAAACGGTGATCACGGCACCCAGGCCGATCGGCGTATCGTAAATGACGCCAGCATCAAACAGGATGAGATGCTGAGACTGAGGTTTGGTTTCGGTGCCCTCGTAGATATCGGTTTCAACGCGAAAGGACGGTGATTCGGTCGAAAGTGACTCAGCCGCGCGAGCCTGCGCGGGGACGAAAAGCATAATGGTCATAATCAACCAACCGATTCTCGCTTCCCAGGACAAGGCTTTTTTGCGATTCATATTCATGAATGTACTTCCTCCAACCCACCGAACGCCAACGCACCCAAAATCAATGGAACCGCTAGGATAGGAATTCGTCCGCTAGTAGGTCCAGATCGATTTAGTTCCTCGGAAACCCAGCTTTTTAGATTGAAGCTTTACCCACCTCGCATTTGGCAAGTAACGGCACAACCCTACGGCCATCTACTTGCAAACCGAAACGCATGGTCGTCGGATAGCCGATGTCTGATCTACGACATTCGCGAAGAGGAAACTCGATTCACGGGCGATCGTATCGAAAGGGTTGATGTGTATACGGGAGCGGTTGACTTGCTCTATCAATCGAAAAACGGTGCAGCGTGTGGCGTTCCCACGTACTGCAGTCGTAGCGATCGGTATGTGTTCATTCTCGGACCGGAAAACCCGACTGCGGATTGGAGCTATTGTGCTTGGCATCGCTGCGGTGCCGTAGGATCGGATGGTAGACCCGAGTTGACGGCTGTGCTTGACGCTCGGGACTTGATTTCTCCTTACACTGCCGGCGCGCTGCGAGGCGGGACGCACCTGCATACGTTTAGCCCCAGTGGAAGGTTTGTCGCCAGCACCTACGAAGATCACTTATTGGCCGCCGCTCCCAGCGGAACCGCGCACAGCAATCGCCGACTGATCGCTGTAAGTGTCTTGGGGCAACCTGTACGCGTTCCAAAAGGACATGCGCGCAATCAAGACGGGATCTCGTACACGGTCGTCGTCACCGACGTGAAGGAACACCCTCGGCCGGGAAGTGATGAGATCGCTCGCGCTTATTCAGAAGCATGGCTCGACGACAATCGAATCGCTTTTCAAGCGGACGTTTGTGGAAGCAAGGGGTCGATTCACAGCGAACTCTTCATCGTTTCGCTTCCGGCAGATCTATGCATCGCCGGCGATCATCCCTTACAGGGAACCCAATCCACTCGGCCGGGCATTCCAAGAGGAACCCATACGACGCGAATCACCTACACCGACGATGATGTTCACCCCGGTCTATCGGGACCGCGGCACTGGGCAGTTCCATCTCCAGACGGTCAGTGGATTGGATGCTTTCGTCACGATCGGCAAGGACATTCTCAATTTCATGTGGTGGGCGTTTCCGACGGCGCAATCCATCGCATCACGGATCACGACTTTTCGGCGACGTCTGCTTTTACGTGGCACCCCAACGGCCAGTCAGTGGCTTATGTCGCCGACGGAAGTGTGTTTCAAGTTCCCGTGTCGCGGGCGGAACCGATTCGGCTGACACCAAAGGTTTCGAAACAGGATGGTCCTCGCCATCACGCATGCGTATTTTCACCCGATGGAAATAAGATCGCCTTTATGAAACCGGTCGCATCGGAACGGGGCACCCACGATCAGCTGTTTTGCGTTGAACCTGCGATCGATGTTGCATGAAGCGAATCGGCACCGGAGATATTGGCAACTCACAGGTTCGCACTCATTCGAAAGAAAACGCTGGTACCCAGTGTGTTAACTCGCGAGCAAACTCCCGAACCGACCAACGTGCAGGCGAAAGGCACAACATCAAGAGCACGAAACCCATTAGCCGCAATGTACTATTGTTTTGGCTTTGGTCTGCCCAATGAATTTGTCGAATACTTCTTTTCGTATTTTTCGAAAAGCATCCGATGTCGACTTCCCAAGTCAACTTCTTTTCCTTGGATCCATGCGTGTGTCACATGGGAGCCAACTTCTAGAATGTCGCCAGCACAAATGATCAGTGTGGCATGCTTCCCTACCGATAGCGAACCAATCTCGTTCTCAACGCCAAGGATTTCAGCGGCTGAGAGCGTGACTGATCGCAGGCCATCTTCATGGCTCAGACCGTAAGCGACCGCACGTGCTGCCTGGTAGGGAAGGTTCCTCAAGTTTGTCGCTCCTCCAGGGTAGCCGGCATGCTCCCCGCTGATGCAAAATTTCACACCGGCTTTGTGAAGTCGATAGGGCAATGTGTATGGCGCGTCAAAGGCATCGTGGGGATGCAACGGTTCTCGAAAAGTACCGGGGATGATCACGGAGACATCGAAGCGTTTCAATAACGCAGCACAAGAAACGGCATCGTAGCCACCGTAAATGGTAAGCTTCATGTTTCGCGACTGAGTGTATGCGACAGCTGATTCGATGGCCGCTTTTCGGTTCGCTTCAACAAAAACTCTCGCTTCTCCTTTTACAACAGGTATCAGACTTTCCAGAATCAGATCGCGCGTTTTACCGTCTAATGAGCCACGGGCATTGGCTTTCTCACTCGCATCGAGTGCAGCGGAATATCGTTTCGTCGCTTCCCAAAGGTCGTCAAGTTCCTTCAGATTTTTTTCACGCATGTCGATCCGCGAGGCATTGTTCTTTCCCGTTGGCTCGATGGAATCCCATTCGATGCATAATCCCGCCGGTGCTTTCAAGATCATCTCTTTGGCTGTCCAGCCGTCAAGCTGCATGACTGCACTCTGGCCTTGCATTCGTTCACCCGTTGGCGAAATGTGTGCGATCAATACGCCATTCGCCCGCGCTACTGGAATCAGTTCACTATCAGGATTGACTGCTACCCAAGATCTCACATTCGGGTTGGTCGCCCCAATTTCGTTTTCATCGATGGTTGCGTTGACGGCCGCAATTTCACGAAGCCCGATTTCCGACATCCCTGCGATCAAACCGGGGTAAACGTGTTTTCCGACCGCATCTATCCGCAGAGTATTTGCGGGCAGTTCGCCACCGAGCGTTGATCCGACTGCCCTGATCAATCCATTTTCAAAAAGGAGTATCCCATCAGGAATCGCGGGGCGGTCAATCGGATGGATGGTCGCCCCAACGATCAAAATGGGACGCGATTGCGTTTTACCAGGCACCTGATCATGCGCGCTGCAATGGACTGTCAACAACACGCCGGCAACGAGCACTGCCCATCCGATAATGTCCTTTCGATCACTGAGCATCGTTGCTCCCTTCCCGTTGGACTTGTTCGCTGGCTTTACGACACCCGCAATACGCATCAAAGCGAAACCAACGGTCTTCTTCATTCAATTCGTGATTGTCTTCGTCCGTGTCATCTTGGGTGGCGCCGTCTTTTGCTCTGCCCGCAAGAATCTCAGCGATCAATTGAGCGCGAATCTTCGCGTCGCGTTCGCGAAGTTTTGCGTCCTGATCGATAGCGAAATATCGTTTTCCGTCCACCCATGTTTGTTCGCAACGCGATAGCGACGATAGCGGTGGGCCGCTCCAGATCGCCAGGTCCGCATCTTTGCCCAGCTCGATGGAGCCGGTGAATTTGTCGATGCGCAACTGCAAAGCGGGATTGATGGTGACGAATTTCAACGCCTCCTCTTCGCTGACGCCGCCATACTTCACTGCTTTTGCTGCTTCGGTATTGAGATGCGTTCCAAGTTCACGATCATCACTGTTGTAGGAAACGATGACACCTTCACGATGCATGAGTGCGCCGTTGTAAGGAATTGCATCAAAGACTTCGAATTTGTATCCCCACCAGTCCGCGAACGATGACGCCATGGCGCCGTGCTGCTTTAGCTTTTCTGCAACCTTATAGCCCTCCAAAACATGCTGAAGGGTTCCCACTTGGATATTGAATTCCTCAAGCAAATTGAGAAACGCGACAATCTCATCCTGCCGGTAGCTGTGGCAATGAATCCACCTTTCCCCACGGAGGACTTCAGCCAAAGCTTCTAGCTGCAGGTCGACTCGAGGCGGTAAGCCTTCGCTATCGCCGGCACGGTATCGCCTATGTTCGGCATCATACAAACGGGCTGCGAGCAACTGGTCGCGAATGATTTGCTCGACACCCATCCGCGAGCCTGGGTACCGCCCCGAGCCCCCACCATTGCTCTGTTTTACGTTTTCACCGAGTGCGAATTTAATACCTTTAGGTGCCTCTTCCATGACCAGTTCGTCCATGGAACCGCCCCACCGCAATTTGATGACCGCGTTTTGGCCTCCGATTGGATTCGCTGAGCCATGAAGAATATTCGCAGCCGTAACACCGCTCGCGAGTTGTCGATAGATCGCTGGCTCACTGGGATCGATAAAGTCCCCAATCCGTACCTCCGACGTGATCGCTTGTCCGACTTCATTAACGCCACCATCGGTGGCGATGTGAGAGTGACAATCGATTAGGCCGGGGCTGAGATGCTTCCCTAGCAGACTCACCACTTCGCACGATTCAGGAATCGGCAAGTCGCTTCCGATTGCTTCGATGATTCCATCGCGGACCAGTACATCGACGTTTTCAAGTTTACCCGCCGCCGCACACGTCCAGACGGTTGCGCCACGGAACATGACCGGACCGACCTGTGTGACTGGTTTAGGCATTCCATAGTTTGCCAAAGGGTAAAGGATTTCGATGGGGGACGTGCTTTCCATCTGGGAAGGCTTCTTTTCAGATCGAGTTTCAGTCGAGTCGCTCGCTTGATTAGCCTTCGGCTCTTTGCCAGGCGAAGTCTTCATGGTCAATTTAGAACGCTTAAAGCGGTCGGCCATTGCCTGCGAGGTCGCACCGCTGGGCCAATATACATGTACCTGCATCAGTGGATTTTGATTGGTGGCGTTTGCAAACACCAAGGTCACCCGCGTCGGCCCTACTGGCCAACGCTCATCGAGTCGGCTGAAATCGAACGTTCCCGTCCAGCGATGTCTCTCGACAACAAGATTGCTAAGTTCTGCTTTTGGTGCTGCATTGCGTTTGGGCGATTCCAATGCCGACGAAAAATGGATTTCGCCTTTTTCACTGACTTCGAATCGAATTGGATAGGAAGCGGGCAAGTCCGCTTTTAAGGTGACATGCCATCTGCCTGGAGGCATTTCGGTTTTTTTGAGATTGCTTTCCTCTTCGGCGATTTGAAATCGCTCGCCTCCGACCCAAACCGTCAGTACTTTGCATTTTTCATCAAATAAATCTCTATCGGTAATCAATAGATTGGCAAGTTTTCCGGGTGCAATGGTGCCACAACTTCTGTCGATCCCCATCAGCTTAGCCGGGGTCTGCGTCAGTGCACTTAAGGCCGCTTCAGAAGACAGTCCTCGCTTTACTGCGACGCGAATCTGTTTGAGAAACTCGGTCGTGTCCTTCAGGCCTGCGGAAGTTAAACAAAACGTTGCTCCCGCAGCGGACAAACGTCCGGGATTCTCCGGCGCAAGTTTCCAGTGCATCAATCTCGTTGTGGACATTCGTTGCTCAACCGCCTCCACGGCTGCGTTGGGTGGAGCAGGAAAGTCAACGGGTATTAAGATTGGACGACCGTTGCTAACAATTTCGTCAAGGTTTCGATACTCGCGACCGGAACCCTTCAAAATCACGGGCAGGGCAAATTCGTTCGCGAAATCGCTTGCCCGAATTGCCATGCGTTCATTGGGTGCATCGATCAGAAACGATCGGTTTGCGCGATCAGCGTTCAGCGTTTGCAATGCCGTGTTTTGCTCTGGGCGCTGAACAACCTTGTTACTTGCGTAAACCGCCAATGCATCGCGGTACCAATTTGCGTCATGAAAAGTTTGGCGAAGCAAGGCGACAGCGCCCATCGGCGACGTTGGATAGGCATCGCGAGATGCCCCTTTAGGTACCGTTAACTGCAAGTGCTGCCATACTCGCTCAGCCAAAATGGCTTCACGCCCAGTTTTGTCATTAATCAACATCGCGCAGCTGGATCCCTGCACGATCCCGCCGGCCGGAGCGATGAGCCGAACCGTGATGCCCTGGGAGCGAAGCTTTTTGTTATCGTCGGTGCTGCCTCCAACCACATTTACGGCATCACGCTGCGGGATAACGTTACCGTTCCAATGAGGAGCACCGCGGTTTTGGGCCGGATCAGGGACTTCTACTTCGCTCCACGAATCAATGAGACCGGGATAGAGCGTCAGGCCGTCGCAGTCGATCACCTCGGCGCCAACAGGAATTGCAATCTCCGTTTTCTTTCCAACTGCGGTGAAGGTTGTGCCTCGCAGTAAGATCGTTGCATTGTCGATCTGCACGTCTGGTCGAATAAAAACTTTTCCCCCAACCAAAGCGACGGTGTCGAACGGGCGACGTACCAGACCGACCGTTGGTCGAGTTGAAGTCGAGTCGTCGCCATTGACGCCTGGGCAACAGGTAAAAACCAAAGACATCCATGCGCAAAGCGGGATCATGGGGTTGTGGAATGGTTTTGAAAACTTCATGCCAAAGTCCAATGCTTTTTCAAAGTTCACTACTTCGATCGGTGTCACATTACTTTGCGACAACGAAGAAAGGCTTGTTGGAAGCGCAATGGTAGCCGCAGTGTGGAGTATCAAACGATTGAGCTAACGCCGCTGATGGCTTGGTAGAAGGCCGCGGTGCCACTGGATCCAGCAGCACCAGGATAGTCGCTCGTCAATCCGATTGCAGGGTTAGAAAATGACGAATCGTTGAGTGAACAAAATTAAAGTTCGTCGGCGCTTACTTCGAAAGTATCGGCTTTCGAGAGGTCACCCGTTTCAAGCCCCAAGCGGAACCATTTAAGTCGTTGCTCACTGGTTCCATGGGTAAATGATTCAGGAACCACTCGACCACCCCGTTTCTGCAAGGTGTCGTCGCCGATCGCAGTCGCCGCTCGCAAAGCTTCCACGACGTCTCCATCTTCGAGAACCTTCTTACTTTTCTGGACATGGTGCAAGCAGACACCCGCCAAAAAATCGGCTTGAAGTTCCAACCGTACAGAATACTCGTTGTATTGAACCTCATCGACGCGACGGCGGAGTTGATCCATCTGATCAGTTGTACCCATCAAGTTCTGAATATGATGGCCGACTTCGTGTGCGATAACGTAGGCTTGCGCAAAATCACCTGGGGCACCGAGTTGTTCCTCGAGCTGTCGGAAAAATGAGGTATCGAGGTAAAGCTTACTATCGCCAGGGCAATAGAACGGTCCGCTTGCCGATTGCGCGAACCCGCATGCCGATTCGGTTTGCCCGCTAAAAAGAACGAGAGTCGGTTCTTGATATTGGATTCCGATTTTGGGGAGGAGCACTCGCCAGACATCTTCGGTATCGGCCAAAATTACCTTGGAGAAGCGACCGAGCTTTTCTTCTTCGGGGTCCAACTCACGAACAACCTCTCCCTTACCGCCTGGAGCGTTTACTTGACCACCGGCTGGTCCCCCAGCTTGTTGAAGAAGTGCACGTGGGTCACCACCAAGTAGCGCCACGATTATCGCCAACACTACCACGCCGATTCCACCACCAACCATCGTCGGTTGCGATAGTCGCCTGCGGTCTTCAACATTTTCGCTTTCGCGTCGTCCTTCCCATCGCATGGTCGATAGTCTCCCAGTCCAAACAATTACGAAACAAGAAAAGCAACAAGTCCAAGACTGTGACTTTGCAGCCCCAAACGCGTCCGTGCAAGTGGTATGCCGTTTATTATCTAGCGTCCGCTATCGGACCCTCGCCTGATCCGACTCATCGATCCGCCGCTTTTAGCGAGAATACGGTGGAGAGCGATTGTTGGCGTGGAATAAGTCGCTTGCGGGGAAAATGCGTTGACACCACCGTTAACAGGTTCCCTAAAAGTGCGTATCATTGGCCGCTTTCCCCTATCTCCCCAACGCCGACTAACGTCAGTCATGCCACAAATCGCACCTTTCGCTGGTGTTCGCTACAACACCAATCAAATCACCTCGCTCTCCGACGTCATCGCGCCGCCGTACGACGTGATTGATCCACAGCTTCAGGATCAGCTTTACGAATTGCATCCAGCGAACGTGGTGCGAATCATTTTGAATCGTGCAGAGGCAGGCGACGTTGAAGATGCAAAATACGCTCGAGCAGCAAAATTCTTTCAGCAATGGCTAGAAGAAGGGGTGTTAAAGCAAGATTCGGTGCCTGCGTATTACGTTTACAACCAAGAATTTGAATTTGCGGGCCAAAGTTTCAACCGTCGTGGATTCATGGGCCGCGTCCGTCTGCAACGGTTCGGCGAAGGCAACATTTATCCCCACGAGGAAACCCACCCCAAGGCGAAGGTAGATCGCCTCAAGCTAACCAAGGCTTGCCAGATCAATTGCAGCCAAATCTTCGGTTTGTATCCCGATGCTGAAAACGAAGCGCAATCGATCCTTGAAGAAGCAACGATTGGAAGGCAACCGCTCACCGCGACCGATCACCTTGGCGTAAAGCATTCCATGTGGCCGGTAACTGATGCCGAAGCAATCGCCAAAGTCACTGAAATTCTTGACGACAAGCCAATGTTTGTTGCGGACGGACATCATCGGTACGAAACGGCTTGCAACTATCGGGACTGGCTGATCGAACAGCACGGCCCACTTGCGAGTGACCACCCTGCCAATTTTGTGATGACGCAACTCGTCAGCATGAATGATCCTGGAATGATAGTGCTTCCCACGCACCGTTTGCTGCGCGGCACACCAAAGTTCACCAGCGACGATTTAGTCAATCGTTTATCTGGTGCTTTCCGCTGTGTAAAAATTGGCCATGGTGATGCGGCTGCGACGGAGTGCTGGGAACAGATGGAACTGGCAGATCGTCAAGGACTCATGGCTCTTTATGCTACAGGCGATTCGCAGTGGGTTCTGTGTGATGCTCAGTCCGGTGCTGCTGCGAAGATGGTGGAACTTGCGCCGAATCAAAGTGACGATTGGCGAGCCTTAGGAGTCAGCCTACTTCATCGTCTCGTAATCGATACTCTTCTGGGATCCGCCGGTCATCCAAAACCGACCTATGTCCATCAGGTTGAGGAAGTGGTCGACGCGCTTCGCGGTGAAGGAACCTTGAGTGAAAACGATTCCGACGAGCCATTTACCCTCGCCGCACTCGTCATGCCCGCACGCGTCTCGGATGTCGAAGCCATCAGCCTGCACAAAGAACGAATGCCGGCAAAGAGCACCTACTTTTATCCGAAGCTACTCAGCGGCATGGTTTTTCACAAGCTGACTTAAAGCGATTGAAAGTGCAATCCATTGGCAATCTCCTCTTTCGTCAAGATGATCGGGAGGAGAGTTCGGCGTCCGCCTAGTCAGCGGCAAAGGCTTGGCGACGTGATAGTCGACGTGATAGTAGTCGGATGGATACTTTGCAGGAAGTTTATTTCACGTTTCGCGAAACAGGGTGCAGGTACAACTTGCAGTCGCGATGCGCTTGCCACGAGTATTGGTGATTTCGCATTTGACGAATCCGATTCGAAGGCCTCGTTCGATGACGTTCGCATGTGCAGTAATCAGGCCTACTTTAATTGGCCGGATGAAGCTGATTTGCATATCGATTGTTGAGAAATCTTCGCCATCGGAAAGCGTTCTTCCAAAAGCGATACCCATGGCGGCATCGGCTAGTGCGGCAATTAAACCGCCATGCACTCGTCCCATCGGGTTGTGATGGTGCGATTTGCATTCGAGTTTTACGACAGCCTCGCCACAGGACCCTGGCTCGACTTGAAAACCGACCAAACGAGAGATGGGAGCTGAGTCAAAGCGATCGGATGAATTACCGTTTAACGCCACGCCATCCTTTGCCAAATCGGCAGGGGCTGAGTCGAGTGGGGCTGAGTCGGCATGGTGTGCATCGGCGCCGCGACTATGCGTATTTTGGTCAGAGTGGATCGTCAATGGATGGACTCGCTTGAGTGTTGGTAACAGGTGTGCGTAACGCCTATATGGGCTCGCCGTGAACGGTAAGCACTAGCTGTCGACTGGTCGCCGCATCCCGATGCTCGCACAGATAAATGCCTTGCCAAGTACCTAAGGCGAGTTTCCCATTAGAAATTGGAATCGAAACGCTACATCCAAGCATCGAAGCCTTAATATGCGCCGGCATGTCGTCAGGGCCTTCAACCGTATGCACGTAGTCAAGCGTCTCGGGTACGGCGTGGTTCATCGCAGTTTCGAAGTCGAGTCGTACGTCGGGATCGGCATTTTCATTGACTGTAAGCGAAGCGCTGGTGTGTTGAATAAAAACATGAAGTAACCCGATGCGAATCGATTTGACTTCGGAAGCGGCATGAACCACCGCAGAGGTGATTAAATGGAATCCGCGATTTTTGGGAGGAAGCGAAAGCGAATGTTGGAACCACACGTTCGTAAAAACCTGGTCTTGTTGGGTTTACGTCGAGTGTAGCGGTCGGGCGGACCTGCTCGACTAAGTTCTGTTTTCGTGCAAATGGTAGCCGATAGAAAACCATGGCGACAACCGTGCTGCATTGCGCACCTCACCGATCAACCTGCGGCGTCGCCACAACCATCGTCCTCCCAAGACACTTGCACGCCCCACGCGGGCTTTTTTTGCTGGCTAATCACGGCCAAGGGTAACCATCATGTGGCGATCACTTTTTTTGGCAATTGGCACCATGTTGATCATTGTTGGAATTGAAGCGATGTTGATCGAAAGTGCCACGGTGTACGCAGCGGCTGAGTCATCTGCATCGGAGTTTATGGACCCAACGGGTTCACCCGCGTACCGAACCCGTGAAATCGTTCCCGGCGAATGGACTCCCTGGGTGATTTTAGGTTTTGGTGCAGTGATCGTTTTGTATGCTTACACGTTGCCTCAAAGGTGGCGAAAGTCGGCTCCTGCCGCTGCTTAATGTGAGATTTCAATGCAGGTTTGTCCGGCGGCAACAACACGGCCAAGAGCCGCGGGGTCGAAGGCGACCGTTCCATGTGTCGGACGTTTACGCAAAGTCGTCGAAGCCGCTTCGCCTGCAAGCGATCTCTGCACGCATAGGCTGCGGATAATGTCCATCTTTCGTTCAACTCTGACTAGTTTGAAGCATTCTTCTCCATTTTTCGAATAGTGACCTGCCATCTTTATGGGCTGATGTCACCCTCGCGCGAATGCGATTGTCGCTCGTTCCTCTGATGAGGCTCCTATGAGGCTCCTTTCAGGGTCGAATCGTTCTTTGGCGGTTGTTCCGGAACTTCTGTTATCAAATTGCCGCAATCGACTTCTCATCCGAACCGGTCGCTAACTCTGGACGAGTAGCAACAACAGAGACAGGGGTTTATATTGAAATCGATGTCTACTTGTGGGGAGCGTGTCGCCTCCCCAACCTTAGTGGATTGGAGCATTCGAGATATCCGGGCACTGTCTTCGTTATGAAGGAAGCTTTACATCATGGACTCACCTAAAAAGCACTTCAGTTCCCGCACCGCCTTCAGTGATTGCCGCTTGGGCAACATGAGTCGCCGTCGGGCGAGATTGCGTTTGCACTATGAACTGCTCGAGCCCAGAACGATGCTTGCTGCGGAGGTTTTTGGCGAAGGAAGTAATACACCGTCACTACATTCTGATTCGCCCGTGGATCTGCCCACGCCGATTACTTGGTTTGAGTCGTTCGAGCACGTAGAACGTGTGCAGTTAACTTCTCTTGCACGAGTCGATCGTCGCCTGTCGTCCGGTACTCTTGGGCCGGTGGAGTTGGCGACTGGTGAGTGGATTGTGCAATTGAAAGAGCCGGCCTATTTGGATCTTCGATCGCTCGCCGAGGCAGACCTCCTACTGGATGATGCGAGCACTGACTTTTCGGTCATCAGCGGACTGGGTCGTGCAGGCGCGTTGCTTGTAAGAGCTCAGGGGGCGGAAAAAAAAGATATCGAGTCGAGTTTGCAGCAGAACTTGAACGTCGAGTCGTTCAGTCTCAACCAACTCATTCAAGGCCAAGCCACTTCGCCCAACGATTTTGATGCCGGGCTGTTGCAGGGATTGGCGCGAGTCAACGCTCCCGACGCATGGGACAGTTCTCTTGGAAACCTATCGACGGTAGTCGGTGTCGTTGATACAGGAGTCGATCCGACGCATCCGGATTTGTATCTCAACATCTGGATCAATCAAGGCGAACTGCCCACCAAGTTTCTCGATGACGTCGGGGCGCGACTGACGGATATCGATGGGGATGGGTTGATCACATTTTACGATCTCAATAATGCCACCCGTTCGGCATCGAGTCCATACTCTCTCACCGTTGCCGGCTTCGACTCGGGGCCCAATGCTTCGTTCGTACGAGACCTGAATGGAAACGGTCGCATCGACGCGAGTGATTTGCTCGCCGATGCGAACTGGGCAGATGGGCGTGATAACGATAAGAATGGATTCTTTGACGACTTCTTCGGCGTTAACTTTCGTGCTGGTGTCGGCGATCCATTCGCATCGAACAATCCCGATGATCCACTTGGGCATGGCACCCACGTCTCAGGTACGATCGGCGCAGTCGGCGGCAATAGCGTAGGGGTCGTTGGGGTTAACTGGCAGACGTCGCTGATGTCGCTCCGGATTCTGGATAATAACAACCAGGGTGACACAGGGGCCGCGATACGTGCGATCAATTATGCGAGGCGGATGCGAGAACGTTTAGAGAAGTCAGCGGACGGTCGGACAACTCAAGGTGCAAACGTCAGAGTCCTGAATAATTCTTGGGGACAACCGGGTGGATTTGAATTGTCGCTCGAAGCTGCTATTCGCGACAGCTACGAAGCAGGGCTACTCTTCGTGGCAGCTGCAGGCAACGGGAACGTTCTCGGACAAGGCGTCAACAACGACCTCAGTCCATTCTACCCGGCCAGCTACGACGTTCCGAATGTGATTGCGGTAGCAGCATCCGATTCCTCGGACCGAATCGCGACGTTTTCTAATTTTGGACGAGAGTCAGTCGATATCTTTGCGCCGGGAGTCGGCATACGAAGCACGCTGCCAGGAGGCCGGTACGGCACTGCAAACGGTACCAGCATGGCGACACCCCACGTATCGGGTGCGGCGGCATTGCTGTGGGCCTCGCTCCCCGACGCGACGGTCGATGAAGTGCGTAAAGCGATTCTTTCAACGGTCGACGTCGTACCGCTAGGTGACCAGTTTGTCAGCACTTCGGGACGGCTCGACGCAGGGGCAGCAATCAACGCGGATGTTTTTGCACCCGCTGCACGCTTATTTGCCAAGCAGGATGTCACGACAGCTGGAGGTACGAACACCACCTTCATCGTTGAATACAGCCATCGAAGCGGTGTTGATCAGGCATCGCTTGGAAATGATGACTTGATCGTCTCGAGGCAATGGGGACCCACAACAAGTCATGTAGCGACACTGTCCTCAATCGTGCAAACGGCAAACGCAACGCGAGCGACCTATTCGGTCGCAGCGCCCGGTGGCACTTGGGACACGTTGGATTTTGGCGATTACGTCATCTCTACGGTTCAAGGCAAGGTAGTCTCGACTTCGGGAAAGAGTATCGCGGCACGGGAAATTGGAAAGTTTAATGTCCGTATTCTGCAGCCATCCGTCATCTATGTGGATACTTTTGCTGATTCCGATGGAAGCAATTCACTGCGCAGCGCGATTATCGCAGCCAATGCCGCTGCCCCTGCAGCTCGCACGATCATTTTGGATTCAGGGGACTACACCATTGATGTTGCGCCGGTCGTGGATCCTGCTTTCAACTTTGCATTGCCGTCCGCTCGCGCCGGTCAATTGGTTGATTTAAATGTTGTCATGGAATGGTCAAATGCAAGCACGGGCGACTTTGACATCCTTGGCAACGTCACGATCATCGGCAATCGAAACGATCGTACGAAGATTCGGTCTGAAGTAGCCGATCGCGTTTTCAAGGTTCATCCGAACGCCACTTTGTCACTCCAGCGACTGACGATTAGCAATGGCTCTGCCCCGGTAGGTCAGCCAGGAGGTGGGATCCTTTCGGCGGGGACGCTCACGATTGATCGGTCGATCGTCACTGAAAACAGAACCACTGGCGACAACATTGGCGCAGCGGACGGCGGCGCAATCGCAATCGTTGGCGGTCGAGCTGACATTACAAGAACGCTGATTAATGAGAACATCGCGAGCGCATCAGCAGGGGTTTTGTTCGCGGGAAGTGCAACGGGAACCATCAATCAAAGCACCATTGATTCCAATGTGACTGCCAATGCCGCGAACGTTGCCACATTCGGTGGCGCTGTCGGTTCCTATTCGACAGGTGACGTCTTGATTACCAACTCGACCCTGTCCCGCAATCAAGGCGTTGCGATCCACGCTGGGGTTCTCTTCGGGCCAGACTCGACAGGAGATCGAATTGGGAAGCCAACTTCGCTTTCAACCAGCGAGAACGGTCGTTGGACGGTTTTCAGTTCGTCGATAAGCAATCTTGTCCAAGGCGACACGAACAACGAATCCGACATTTTTCTGTACGATCGAGTATCCGATCGATTGCAGAAAATCAGCGTTGGTCTCAACGGTACGCCTGCCAACGGGCCGAGTTATTCGCCGCGTATAAGTTCCGATGGGTCAACAGTTGTATTTGCATCCGAGGCCGCTAATCTCGTGCAAGGCGATACTAATGCTCTCGCGGATGTTTTTGCCTACAACCGCTCCTCTGGTCAAACCGTTCGAGTAAGTGTAGCCGCCGACGGCAGTGAAGTGCGTGGAACTAGCGCCGCTCCTTCGTTAAGTAGGAATGGTCGATTTGTTGCATTCACGACGACGGCGACTGGACTCGTCTCAAGCGATGACAATGGTTCGGTGCAAGATGTTTACCGAAAGGATCTTCAAACCGGCGAGGTTCGATTAGTCAGCGTAACGGCGGTAGGGAGTGTCTATCAACCTTCCTTTGGAGTCAGTCCCTTTTTTGCAGTTGGATACGAACCGTCGATCAGTGACGACGGGACAAGAATCGCTTTCACATCGAACGCGCAAGACCTTGAAGATGGGGTTTTCAAGAACGACCTTTCGCTCGTTTACATCCGTGACTTGGTCTCAGGCGTCACTCGACTCGCATCACCCGGCAACTCGTTTCAGACAAATTTCTCCCCTGCGATTAGCGGTGATGGAACGACCGTCGTCTATGCATCAACAAGCAGTGATTTGCTCACCGTCGGCGATGATTCGAACTCCGTTTCCGATATTTATTCCTATCGCATTTCGGATGGCTCTATCCGACTAATCAGTAGCAAAACCGATGGTACCCAACTGCCGCGAAATTCAGTTGCACCATCAATTAGCCGCGATGGTAGCTTAGTCGCTTTTTTGTCACCCACCGACAGTACGGTAATCAACGCGCCGAATCCTACTGACGACGTGTTTTTAAAGCATCTATCAAGCGGCATCTTGCAAAGAGTTAGTGGG
>JANOBM010000303.1:0-2716 GCA_031411655.1 Planctomycetaceae bacterium | reverse complement strand
AAACAGACTTACCACCGCCTACCGGTATCGCTCCGTTTTTTCTGGGTGTTGTTGGTTTCGTCAGTCTACGAAATCAAGTTTGCGTGTTCGCGATTGATGCGCGGCAAGAACCCATTGCCGTTTGGTGACTGGAAAGCGAAGGCCCAAGATCGCGGAATGACTGCCTGGTACGACTGGGTTGATTGGGTTGGTGGATGGCCGTTTGAAGTTTCAACTCCTGAAAAAATCGTACATTCACTCACTACGAAAGGCTTTCAGTTGGTGCGTCTGAAAACGGTCGGCAAGGGGTGGGGCTGTAATGAATATGTCTTTCGACGTCATCCCTAGAAGTGGGTGACTCGGTTGCAAGGTTGATTGTAGTTTCCAAAATACGTTAACCAAACGGCTTCGAGAGGGACGCCGCAAAAAGCGAAGCAAAGAAAAATATGGATGCCACGCAACTGCGAACGTTGTAAAATGGCATCGTTCAATCCCCGTCGCTGCTCCCTAGCCTTCCGCAATCCGGCCAGTCTGCCTTCCTTTTGATATGCCTTCCCGCCTCGCTGGGGCGTCCCCTACCAATCGTCTTTACCTTCCCACTTAAGTCACGCGATGCGAACGCCAACATCTCTGAGCAGTCGTCGAGATTTTTTGGTCGCATCAGGTGGTGCGTTAGCAGGGTTGACACTTGGCAAAGCGACTCCGCTTCGCGCTGAGAACGAAGTATCCAGCGGCATAAAATTTGGCGGCCAAGCGAAGTCGGTCATCCTGTTTTTTTTGTGCGGCGGCGCATCGCATGTCGACACCTGGGATATGAAGCCAGACGCGCCGATCGAGTATCGAGGGCCGTTCCGTCCCATCGATACGTCGGCACCCGGTGTGCAACTGTGCGAACACTTGCCACTCCTTGCAAAGCAGGCTCATCGGCTAGCCGTCATCCGTTCAGTTTGCGGTACTGTAAGCACCAATGACCATCATGCAGGTTACTACTACAACTTAACGGGCCACATACCCGATCCAACTTTTTTGACTCTCGGAAATGATCGAAGGCCATACGCTGACGATTGGCCTTTCATGGGAACAGTGGTGGGCGCTCGTCGCCCCATGCATCCGATGTTACCCAATGCAATGACGTTACCACACAAGCCGAGCAAATCACCTTACACGCGGCCGGGACAATTCGCTGCGCGTCTAGGTGTTGAATTTGATCCGCTTTACGTAAACGGTTCGACATCCGATCCGCTTGAATTCCAATCACCAGCCTTAGTGCTCGCCGGCGATGTGACCGCGGCACAACTGGGGTCGCGCCATCAGTTGCTAGAGAAACTAGATGTCGCCCGACGGCATTTTGACCACATCGACTCGGAAAAGATCTGGAAAAGTCATCAGACGAGATCGTTGGATTTATTACTGTCGGCCAAAGCGACAGCAGCATTCGATCTTGCGAGTGAACCGTTATCCGTTCGTGAACGGTATGGTAGCACTGTCAATGCCATGAGTCTGCTGTTGGCCCGACGCTTGGCCGAAGCCGAGGTACCCTTTATCACTGTCTTTTGGAAAGAAGACGAATCGATCGCCACGAAGTGTGCGAGCGAGGGTGCGTGGGACACGCATGGCAACAATTTCAATTGTCTAAAGGACAATTTACTGCCCGAGTTTGATCGCGCTTTTTCGGCGTTGTTGGAAGATTTAGCAAATCGCCATCTGCTGGATCAAACCCTGTTGCTGGTGACCAGTGAAATGGGACGCAAACCAAAAATTGGCGACCCACGTTCTGGCGGCATGGGTGGCTCAGGACGGGATCATTGGACGCACTGTCAAAGTGTTCTGATGGCTGGCGGTGGCGTTCGAGGCGGTCAAGTCTTTGGATCAAGCGACCGCTTTGGCGAATACGTCGCCAATCAACCATTGACGCCCGCTGACATCACCAAGACCGTCTACTACGCGAGTGGAATCAGTGACCTTCAAGCCACCGACTCACAAGGTCGTGTCTACAACCTGCTGGAAGATGGTCAGCCAATCTCGCAGCTGTTTTAAAAATTTGCGGAGGGCGGGCGTGTGCCGCGTTAGCGCTGTCGCGTGAGGTGATTCTCCCGATGTCTTCGGGGGCAGATTCTGCTCATTGCCCGGCATTGGTATCCCTGGCTTTGCTACAATTGCGACCGTCTGTTTTTGTTGGGCCGTAATGGATCAGCGTCCGTGCCGAACACAGTGTCCAGCTTCGTCTGTCGTACGACCTAAAGTGAACCATCATGGATTCCGTTACTCCGCCGATTCGCAAGCCCAACATCGTGGTGGTTGGTGCCGGATTTGCTGGCCTTCGTGTGGTACAAAGGCTGGCTGGGGTTTCTGTAAACGTTGTGCTGATTGATCGCCACAATTATCACTTATTTCAACCGTTGCTTTACCAAGTTGCCACTGCCGCGTTGTCGCCTGCAGATATTGCGTTTCCCATTCGAAGGATTTTCCGATCGCAAAAAAATGTCATTTGCGTGCTTGGTAATATCTCCAACATTGATCTGGGCCGCATGAGTGTAACGATCGATAACTCGCAAGAGATCGATTGCGATTACCTTGTCGTTGCGACGGGTGCTACGCATTCCTACTTTGGAAAAGAAGACTGGGTTAGCTGCGCACCAGGACTCAAAACGATCGCCGACGCGCTGCTCATTCGAAAAAGAATCCTGCTCGCGTTTGAGGAAGCGGAGAACGAAATCGATGAAACCGCCCAACGTGC
>JANOBM010000302.1:0-5206 GCA_031411655.1 Planctomycetaceae bacterium | reverse complement strand
CCATGGGGGCGAACGCAAACGGCAAGATCAACGACATCAAGGCCGCGCAGCGCTGGCGTTGGTTCGAAGATGCTTTGGAAGCCGATGCTTGGGAAGCCTTCGTACGGTCGGCACAAATGCTAAAAGTCATCGGCTTGAAGAACTTCTTTGCCACGACGAGACCCAATGGCGAGCCGAACCCGCTGATTTAGACTTTCGGTTAGAAAATGCACAGATCCATCGCACATCACGACGTTTGCACCACCGACATGATAGCTGCCAATGGATTTTTCTTTGACGTCATTAGAACCATGTTCGATATTGATTCCATAAAGAAGAGTCGCAAGCGCCTCCGAAAAATCACTGCCGTTCATGTCGTCGAAGTCAGTGTGATAAAGTGAGAAGTGGTCGCACACGTCACAGAATTCATAGGGCAAGAATTTGGCTTCTGCGACGGCGACGGTGGACGAAAGTCCATCTTCGATATCTGCAAATTTAATCGGAATCCGTAGCGGCTGATTGTCGCAAACGTCCGTGACGCTCAATCGGTTGCAAAAATTCGTCGCTAAAAACACGCCATTGCTGCGATCCATACCGCAGTTAGTGTCGGCATCCGTACAGGGCGCCACCGACGACGGGCCGGGCGTATAGTTGTCGCTAAAAGCGTTGCTTCCCGCATTTCCGAGATAGCTACAGATGGCACGTTGTTCGATTTGTCCATTGTTCTGGGCGAACAGGGCGGGACCCGGTTGACTTGGGCATTGGTAGGTTGGAACGACGGCATTTGCCAATGCACGAAACTGTCGGCTTTCCAGGGCAACTCCCGTCGCATAACCAGGCTCGCCATAGGGGACGATCTCAGCGAGGGCAGGTTGTTCTATCTGGTACAGGATGTCTGTCGTCCAGCTCGGTCCCCATCCACCTTTGGCTCCCCAAGGCAAAGATCGCCACTGGCTCTCGTAATTATGAAGCGCCAGTCCGATCTGCTTCAAATTGTTTTGACACTGCATCCGCCGCGCCGCTTCGCGTGCCGACTGGACGGCAGGCAGAAGCAGCGCAACGAGGATTCCAATGATCGCAATGACCACAAGCAATTCAACCAGCGTGAACGCGCGCAGCGGCAATCGCTTTCGCCGACGCATTATCACGATTCCAGCACCGGGCTGTTGGTTTTCGTTCATGGGGCTGACTGCGCACCGGCGGATAAAGATTGCGAGGACGGTAGAAACTCGGTGCTTATTATCGCCAATAGGGGAATCATTTCCAACCCTCTGGTCGACCAACGTTTGTTTTATCGCGGAACGACGAAATTCTGCTGCGGGACACTTCCCAGAACCGAATTGATCCTGAATAGGTTCATTCGGCCTGGGTTGTTATACCGTGACCGGTTAACTCTTGCGTTTTTGGAAAAGGTGTCCGACCCCGATGGTGCGAAGCACCCATAGGGCCGTTCCGGCCATCGGGGGCCAACACCTTTTTCGCAACATCGACTCTGTCACGGTAGAGTACCTTTGGCTTGGGTACCATCGTTTTTGGTTTGTTTTAAACCGCCGCTTGTGAAGCGAACACGATCGAACGTCGTTCGGCTCCCTAAAACGAAAAGAATTCTCGGCTGGGGCGTTTTTCAGAACCTATCCGCATCCCATTAGCCGCGGTTCTCTTCGGTCACGGGATAAGTTCCGAACCGGTCCTCCGAAAGCACCTCGTCATCTGTGAACCCGAGTCAATGACGCGATAGGAAGATGGTTTTCAAGAACGCTATTCGCCGCGTTTTCCTGATTAAACGAACAAACCTACGAAGAATAGGATCACAAAAATGACTCCCATGAATGCCGTGATCCAATAGCCCGTGTAGAGAGCGTGCATGAGGATCAAACGCGGGTTTTCATGCCGTGTCCCGCCGTAGACAAGGCTAATCGCCAAGAGTAACGGAACGTAGTACAGCAAGTAGGTTGGTGAAATCGACAGCATAGGGTTATTCCGGCAGGCGACCGCGACGCGGTCGGTTTGTAACGGGGAGCCTGAGGTATTTTCTTACTTGCACATCGCGATCGGCGTCAGCTTGCACGTCCCAACTTGGCTAGGACGTTGATTCCGCCTTCGCATTCTCCGACTCCGAATCCTTGGTTTTTTTACGGCCACTGATGGGAATGCCAAGTGGCCCTGAGTAGGCGTCGTAAACCACTAATAGGTTCAGAAGCCCTGCAATGATGGTGTACCAAGTCCCCATCTCGTAACCGGCTCCATAACGAGCGTACCATGCGGACACTTCGTCTGTATTATCGTCCAAGACCGGGCGATGGGGCGGAGCCATGAATCCAGACCAAAGCGGCTCATAATCCTCCCGAGTCCAACCGGTTCTTCGGTCGGTGTAATCGGCGATACGGTTTGACTGGACCAACGCCGGGAGTGCGGCGGCGCCCATGCCGGACTGAAGAATGTAGTGCCATCGCCTGTCCGTAGGTTGCCACGACGCATACACAACGTGGTATCCACCCAAAGAGAACCCCATGACCCAAAGCAGGACGATGCTTACAAAGTAGATCGCCCCTTTTGTGTGACGCCTCTGATAGAAATGCCCTGCGCCGGGAACCAGCCATGCCAGCAAGGCCGCAAGCGGACGGTTACGAAGATCGACTAACTGGTCGTCAACTTCGATCAATGAGTCGTTTTCAGTTGGCATCAAGGGCGATCGGGTTTGAACAAAAAACGGACGGGCGATACCGAACGTCGTAGAATCTCAACGAACAAGGGCCATCCTGCCGAGCCAGTTCACCTTCGATCCTTCGCTCGGACGGAACAATAACATTCTGAACGAAATTTCAGCTCAACGATAGACGATAGTTGGAACTCGTCGAAACGCCGCTACGGGGCGTTTCTGAAAACTCGAAGCCTCGGGTCACTTGAGTGAGCTGAGGAATGCAATCACATCGATGAACTCCGATGGTGCCATCGCACCGGCCAACCCTTCCGGCATACTGCTTTGCTTCAGTTTCTTGCGTTCTTCAATGTCGTCCACGGCGATTGTTTTCTTCTCCTTGCCGTCAAAAATGACCACCTCGTCCGGAGTTTCACTGACCAACAGCCCCGTGATCACTTTGCCCTCACCGGTCAAAATGAGAGTGGACTGGTATTTTTCATCCAATTCTGCATTGGGATCGATGATGGATTGAACGATCTTGAATCGGGTCAATCGTGTCCCCACTTTCATCATGTCAGGCCCAAAATCGGCGCCTTCGCCATAGATCTTGTGGCAGGCGATGCAGTTGCGACGGAACACGGATTTTCCGTTTTCCACGTTTCCACCAGGAAGATCCGATAACGCAGTCATTGCCTTGTTCCGTTCTTCCTCCGAACGCGGATCTTTGCCGAGCACGATTTGCAGGTGAGGAACCGCTTGAGCGCCTTTCTTGTCCAGCGCGATGACTGATTCAAGCATTTTTGCCGATGCCGCGTCGTCCTTGGCAAGTTCCCCGTTCACGTATGCACCACTCCAAACATTCAGATTGGCTCCCAACGCCGCTTCCGCGGTGTATTGCACGTAGTAATCCTGCGGCGCGGGGTCATCCTGCGACTTGGGGCGCAACGCGGCCAGGACGGCCTTGGTCGCGTCGATCGTCGGGATGAAGCTCAAACCACGAACGGCTTCGGTACGAACTCGGGGATGTGCATCCGATGCTTGCTTGGACAACAAAGCCAAGGCGTCTGGAACACGGTCTCGCTCATCGGCAAGGACTCGCGTCGCTGCCGAGCGAGCTTCAAACCGATTGGCTTGCAGCAAGCTGGTCAACAAGTTCACGTCGACTGCGTGAAAGCTCGTTTGCAGCCAAAGCGCTTCGCATCGAAGACGATCGTACTCAGGATCGGACGAATTAAGGCTGCTCAACCATTGATTCACGGCAGCCAGTACTTCTCCTTGCGGTCGACTTTGGAGTTCACGTCGGGCACGACTTCGCGTACGCCATTCATACTCTTTCAATTGATCGAGCAGCTCAGGGATCGGTTTCTCGAATTGAGTTACCGGTGCCAGCAGCGGCTTGTCACGATAGACCAGACGATAAACACGACCATGAACGTGGTCACGATTCGGGTCGCGTTGGCTGTATTGCATGTGACCGATCAATGGATTGGCCCAGTCACCGAACCAAAGCGCTCCATCCGGTCCGATCTGTGGATCGACAGGGCGAAAATGTTTGTCCGTACATTTGAGAAGGTCGAACGGCGTGTTGCGATCCGCTGGGTTATGGCGAACTCGGACGCCTTTGTATCCGCCTCCGTCATCCGAAAACGTCCAGCGTGGTAGCCCGTTCATGTTGATCACACAGGCATAGGTGAATTGCCCCTGAACATCATCGGGGAATTGCCGCGACACAAGGAAGTCGCTTCCCACAACAGGACGCATCCCTTCGGTATCAAAGACGGCATTGAGACCCTTACGGCCCTGATACTGAGCCCCGGACAAGGCCGTGTCCCAGTGCTGATTCGCACCGGTACCGTCGCCGCAGAAACCTTGTCCCCATTCATTGAAAACAAAGCACCATGGGTTGCCATAACCAGGCGTGGTGTAGTGGCGAATTTTCCAGGTGCGAGGATCAAGTACATAGCAACCGGAGCTGCCGTAGTTGCGAAAGGGGCCCCAAGGCGTTTCGACCGCGGTACTCATGGCGACTCCTTCCATCATGTGAAGCAAGCCGGTGGGGCTCGATTCAAACGCGCCGATCGTGTGGTGCGTATCTTCTGTGGCCCATCCATCAAGCACCGACGTCACTTCGTCGGCTTTGTCATCGCCGTCGGTATCACGAAGCCAAATCAGTCGCGGTTGATCCACAACCAAAACACCACCATTGAAAAATTCGAATCCTGTCGGACAGTGAAGCTTGTCATAAAAGACCGTGCTCTTGTCGGCGCTTCCATCGTTATCGGTATCCTCAAGAATCACAAGCTTGTCGCTCGGCGGTGCATCGCCTGGTTTCCATTGTGGGTAACTTGGCATCGTCGAGATCAACAGTCGTCCTTTATTGTCAAAGGACATTTGCACTGGCTTTGCGATTTCGGGAAACCGCACCTCATCGGCGAAAAGTTTCATTTCGAAACCTTCGGGAACGGTACATTTTTTGATCAGCTCATCCGGTGGCAAGATGGTGGGGCCACCCTCGGCATTCTCGCTGTATTTTTGCGATGGATTGCCAAACCGCGTATCGGGCTTGAACAGATCACCGGTCTGCGA
>JANOBM010000301.1:0-157926 GCA_031411655.1 Planctomycetaceae bacterium | reverse complement strand
ACAACACCGATCGGTACCCATTGAGACGGAGCGGACGGACAAGATGGGAAGATTTCGGTTTCCCGCATCCAATCGCAACCAAGTCTTATTGCATGCATCTTTTGAGGGAAACCGGTTATCCTCGACCAATGCTCCGAGTGTAAGCATTTACGATGATACCAATGAAGTCATCAACGAGACGCGGTTCTTTACCGATCGCTCGATATATCGGCCGGGCCAAACGATTCACTACAAAGGGATTTGCATTTCGTTTGATCAAGAGCAGGACCAATACCGTGTCCTTGCTCGTGAGCAGATCACTGTTGTCTTTTCTGACACGAACGGCAAGGAAATCGAAAGACAAGTACATCAAACAAATGATTATGGGAGCTTCGCGGGCAGTGTCACCGCACCTCGCGATCGATTGATGGGAGAAATGTACCTTCAGGTCGATGGGGAGCCGGAAGGCGAAATCACGATTAGCGTGGAGGAGTACAAACGTCCAAAGTTCCGGGTCGAACTTGCATCTCCCCGACAAGCCGCCAAGCTGGGCGAACGCGTCACTGTCAAAGGCAGCGCCACGGCGTACTCGGGTGTTGCAATCAGTGACGCCAAAGTCAGCTGGCGCGTCGTCCGTGAAATTCGTTATCCGATTTGGTGGTCATGGCGATGCTGGTGGATGCCGCCGAACCAAGGCGAGAGCCAGGAGATTGCGCATGGATCTTCCATAACGTCGGTGGATGGCTCATTCGACGTAACATTCGTCGCCAAGCCTGATGAATCGGTGAGCGAGGACAGTGAGCCGACTTTTCAATTCACAGTCTATGCCGATGTGACGGACACAACCGGCGAAACCCGGTCGGACGAACGCAAAATCAGCGTCGGCTACACCACTCTTGCAGCCACCATGACGGCGCCTGACTGGACCCCGTCCGACAAGCCCATTAAGATCGCAGTCCGCACAACGTCGCTCGACAACGAACCCCAAGCAGCCAAGGGAACCGTAAAGGTATACGCACTCAAGCAGCCCGATCGCGTCACAAGAGCGGAAATGGGAGGCGGACGTTACGCCCCCTACTTACAAACTCTCTCCAAACCGTCGGAAAAGGAAGATCCGTCGAATCCCAACTCATGGCCGCTGGGTGAAGTCGTCATTGACGAGGCTTTCGAAACTGACGGCGCAGGCAATGCTTCGTTTGACGTTGAACTCAAAACAGGCCTTTATCGCGCAGTCCTGAAAACTCGTGACGCTTTCGGTAAAGAAGTGACCGCTATTCTTCCGTTGCAAGTGCTCAATCCCACAGCGAAAAAGCTTGATATCAAACTCGCAAACCTCGTTGCGATCAAGAATCGGTCAATTGAACCCGGCAACGTTTTTGAAGCCGTTTGGGGAAGCGGATACGACTCGGCGAGAGCTTATGTCGAGATCGAACATCGTGGCAAATTGCTTCAAAGCTATTGGACGCAACCCAATCAAACTCAAACACTGGTTCGACAAGAAGTGACTGAAGCCATGCGAGGCGGCTTTTATATTCATGTCACCATGGTCCGTGAAAACCGTGCTTACCTTCACTCCCAGTTCATTGAAGTCCCTTGGTCGAACAAGAAGTTGTCAATCAAGTGGGAGCGGTTTGTATCGAAACTGGGACCGGGCCAGAAGGAATCGTGGACTGCAGTGGTATCCGGTCCTGACGCAACACGCGCCGCAGCGGAAATGGTTGCGACGTTGTACGACGCTTCGCTCGATGCCTTCAAGATGCACGAATGGCTGGCGTCATTCGGTGTGTTTCGTCAAGACTCGTCGTCGCTACAAACTACTTTTGAAAACACCAGCAAGTATGCAGATATCGCCTTTGAGTCGTGGCAACAGAAGCTTCGAGACGGGACACTGACCTATCCACGGTTTCCAGAAGAGTTGACGGTCAATCTCTATGGGCAGCTTTACCCACAAATGGCGTACGATGGATTGCAGATGCGGGGCTTGGGTGCCCCTCATCCCATGGCGATGTTCGCGGATTCAGACTTTGTGGCCGAGGCCATGCCAGGGGGGATGGGCGGAGGTGCCGCGCCAATGGAACGAGGGTCTTCGCCATTGGGGGACGCGGCCGATGCAGCAACGCGCGTCAGCAAGCCAATCGACTTGAGCAATGTCTCAGCTCGTAAGAATCTCAATGAAACAGCTTTCTTTTATCCCCATCTCTTCGCCGGAGCTGACGGATCGATTCGCATCGAGTTCACGATGCCAGAAGCCTTAACGGAATGGAAGTTCCTCGGATTTGCACATGACCCACAACTTCGATCGAGCCTACTGAGCGATACCGCGATCACTTCGAAAGACTTGATGGTTCAGCCGAACCCCCCTCGGTTTGTGCGTGAGGGAGACGCGATCGAATTCACCGTCAAAGTCAGTAACCGATCGGCGACGCGCCAATCCGGCACGGTTCAATTGGCCATGTCCGATGCACGAACGAATGAGTCGGTCGATGCCGTTGTCGGTAACAACGAGCGAGAACGGGCGTTCGACTTAGCAGCCGCAGAGTCTAAAACGATTGCTTGGCGCCTTTCCATTCCTGACGGATTAGGTTTTTTGACCTACAAGGCGATTGGTTCGACTGGCCGAATTTCCGACGGTGAAGAGGGCTTCCTGCCGGTCATCTCTCGCCGCATCCTGCTAACCGAATCGTTACCGCTACCGATTCGTGGCATGCAAACCAAAACCTTTGAGTTTCAAAAACTCGCCGGATCAGCAGAGTCGAAAACGCTTGAACACCAATCGCTCACCGTACAGATGGTTTCCAACCCGTCATGGTACGCAGTGATGGCCCTACCGTATCTGATGGAGTTTCCCCACGAATGCAGTGAGCAGACGTTCAATCGATTGTATGCCAACTCACTCGCGCGACACATTGTCGCCAGCGACCCCAAAATTGAACAGGTCTTCGCGCAGTGGCGGGCCACGCCTGCGCTGGATAGCCCTTTAGAAAAGAATGATGAACTGAAATCGGTGATGCTGGAAGAAACGCCTTGGTATCGACAAGCACAAGACGAAAGCCAATCGCGCCGAAATGTAGGCATACTCTTTGACCAAAACAGACTCGACGCAGAAGCGGCACGCGCCCTGTCTTCGCTCTCCGAAGCGCAGCTCGATGACGGCCGGTGGCCTTGGTTTCCCGGTGGTCAAGGGAATGAATTCATTACCCTTTACATAACGACTGGCTTTGGAAGACTCCGTCACCTCGGCGTCGGATTAGATTCGTCGCCGGCGATAGCCTCGCTCACAAGGCTCGACGCGTGGGTCATGGAAATGTACCAAAGAATCAAAGAGCAGGACCGCGATAAGAACCACCTATCGTCTACCGTTGCCCTCTATCTCTATGGACGTAGCTTCTTTCTTGACGACCAACCAATCGGACCTGAGCACCAAGTCGCTGTTGATTTCTGGCTCCGTCAGGCCAAGCAGCACTGGCTAAAACTTTCCTGCCGTCAATCCGAAGCACACCTTGCCATTGCGTTGAAACGATTCGGTGATCTGGAAACTGCGAAGGGGATCATGGCATCGATCAAAGAACGCTCGGTCACCAATGAAGAATTCGGAATGTTCTGGCGAGACCTCGAGGATTCGTGGTGGTGGTACCGCGCACCGATTGAGTCGCAAGCGATGATGATTGAAGCATTCGACGAAGTCATGAATGATGGGGAATCCGTCGAGAACTGCAAAGTTTGGCTGCTAAAACAAAAGCAAACTCAGGATTGGAAGACAACCAAAGCAACCGCCGACGCGATCTACTCGTTACTACTTCGCGGTACCGACGTTCTGGCATCGGATAAATTGGTCGATGTAACATTGGGAGGAGTTGCGGTGGTCCCTCAAGACATCGAAGCTGGTACCGGCTTCTTTGAAAAGCGATTTTTACGGGCGGAGGTCAGCCCTAAGCAAAGCGAAGTGACCGTCAAGAAAATCGACGACGGTGTCGCTTGGGGAAGCGTGCACTGGCAGTACTTCGAAGACATCAGCAAGGTCACGCCTCATGAAGGCACACCGCTGAAACTAACCAAAGAACTGTATGTAAAGCGAAATTCGCCCAAGGGACCAGTGCTAGAAAGAGTTGTGGAACCCGTGGCAGTGGGTGATGAATTAGTCGTGCGACTCGTCTTACGAACCGATCGAGATATGGAGTACGTCCACCTGAAGGACCACCGTGCGAGCGGAACGGAACCGGTCAATGTGATCTCGCAGTATAAATACCAAGATGGGTTGGGCTATTACGAATCAACACGCGACACCGCAAGTCATTTCTTTATCGACTATCTGGCGAAAGGAACCTACGTGTTTGAATATTCGACCCGAGTCCAGCTTCGCGGCGAATATCAGACAGGACTAGCGAACATCCAGTGCATGTACGCACCTGAGTTCAATAGCCATAGCGAAAGCCTGCCAATCGTGGTGAAATAGCTCCTCTTAAAAACACGCGAAATCTGACACCAAATGCCCAAAATAGGCATTTGGTTGGTTTATCCACTGTGTTTGTCCGCTAGGCTATGGTTGGATTTCCACGATTCAGCAGCGGCAAGTACGCTGCTATCTCAACAGCGCCAGCGTTTGACTTATGTTTGCAACGCGGCTTTGTCGCTCTCACTTCGGATCACGAAGGAGCAGGCAAGTCCTATCTTCGTGAGCGTAATAGCTTGCGTGACTCTTATCTCAATTGAAGTAGTCGATGCCGATCAATGCAGTCTCGTTTTCCACGCCACAGTACGTACTCATGGACGTTAACCGCCGTATCGGCCCGAAGATACAGCCACTGACATCCGGCCAAGTTTGTTCTCCTATCTATGGATTCACAAACAAGCTTCTTTATGATCGATTTCGGTTAAACACGCCGCAACAACTCATTCCGTATCCGTTGGTCAAACGCTATTTGACACAGCTGATCGAAGAAAGTGGTGAAAAGCTGCTTCTTGTGGTTTTCGATGCCGTCGGTCCCGACGACCCCGTGCTTTATGCGGCAACGACCGCTGCAGTCCTTGAAGCACAAAGTAATGGGGAAAAACAAATCGCTTCATCCCATCAATTGACAATTGACCCGGGTACAAAAACCTATCGCGTCGAAGCAATCGGCTAGTCCGTCGCCAGTAATTAGTTGGAGGACATCACGGACTTCTAGTCCGTCGCCAAACATCGTCAACGACGGACTGGAAACATGGCTTGCCAAAGGGAGGCAAAAAAATCCGGCAGAGAACTGTGTTCTGGAGAACGTGCCTCCATTAGGTTCCTGAAGCACTAAGTGGACCCAGGCCGTCGTACCCAGGTATACTTCTTCGTCACAGACGATGAATGAAGCACCCAAATCGAGGACACGCGGGGTTACCGACAATGCGAATTTCAAAAACGAATGGACTGATTGCGGCACCATTTACTCCGATGCATTCGGATTGCTCGGTGAATCTGGATGCGATCGAGAGTTACGCGAACTGGCTTCAGAAAAGCGGTGTTGTCGGTGCCTTCATCTGCGGCACTACCGGTGAGGGAATGTCGCTAACCATGAAGGAACGACAACAAGTTGCGGAACGGTGGATGGCGGTCGCGCCCAAAGATTTTCGCGTGATAGTCCATGTCGGACACGCAACGCTTGCCGATTGCCAAACGCTCGCCTTGCATGCTCAATCCATCGGCGCAGACAGCGCCTCATGTATGGCGCCATTTTTCTTCAAGCCCAACGGAATCTCCGGACTCGTTGATTGGTGTGAACAGGTGGCAGTGGCGGCACCTGATTTACCATTTTATTACTACCACATTCCTTCGATGACAGGCGTTTCATTGAAGGTCCATGAGTTCCTTCAAGCTGCAACCCATCGAATTCCCAATCTGGCTGGCATCAAATTTACTTTTGAAGACCTTGACGACTGCCAACGATGCGTGCAGATCGAAGAAGGGCGTTTTGACGTATTATTTGGGCGCGACGAGTTACTGTTGAATGCCTTGGAGTTTGGTGTCCGCGGGGCGGTTGGAAGCACCTACAACTTCGCCGCCCCGATCTATCTCGCCCTTCGCGAAGCCTTTGATCGGGGCGACCAGACGAGGGCACAGGAGATGCAATCGCTTGCGATCCAGATGATCGACATTCTTATAAGAGGTGGCGTTCACCCGATCGCCACTTTCAAGTGGTACATGAATCGGATCGCAGTAAACTGCGGTCCAGCTCGTATACCACTGGTGGGACCGACTTCAGAACAAATACGTGCGCTAGAGCAAAAGCTTGATTCGATTGGACTTCTTGAAAGCCAATTGCCAACTTGAAAACATGCTCCAATACGCCATTACCGCAATTCTCGTCGCCACTTGTTCTCTGGCTAATAGTGCTCAGGCTGAAACCGGTATTCGCTGGAGTGAATTACCTCCGTTGCCCGACAAGCATGGTTTAGCAGGAGCCTTTGCAGGTACGTGCGATGGCGTATTGCTGGTTGCAGGGGGCACTAATTTTCCTGACAAGATGCCGTGGGACGGAGGCCAGAAGGTCTGGCACGACAACGTGTATGCGATTGACCATCCCTATGGAAAGTGGAAGGTTGTCGGCAAGCTTTCCCAGCCGCTTGGTTACGGCGCCTCTTTCAGTACCGACGACGGGATCGTTTGCATCGGAGGCAGCGATGCGAATCGACACTACTCAAACTGTTTTCTCTTGCGACTAAAAAACGGCGAATTGATCACGTCACCTTTGCCATCGTTACCTCACCCTTGCGCCAACTTCAGCGGCGCCGTGATTGGGACAAAAATCTATATCGCTGGAGGCACGGAGACTCCCACGTCGACGAAAGCCCTCCAAACTTTTTGGGGACTCGATCTACACGATCAAAAGGCCGGCTGGCAAGTGCTTGAACCGTGGCCAGGTCCTGGGCGGATGCTTTCGGTGGTTGCAGTACAACGCCAGTCTTTCTACTTATGTAGTGGTGCGGAACTAACGGCGGATCTAGAAGGCAAAGCCATTCGGCACTATCTTCGCGATGCATACTGCTTTCATCCGGACCGCGGATGGAACCGCGTCGCCGACTTACCACGTCCAGCGGTAGCCGCACCCAGCCCTGCGCCGCCGCTGGACGATGCGAGATTCGTCGTCATCGGAGGTGACGATGGTTCGCTTGTATCCCTCCATCCGCAAAATGCACATCCTGGATTTCCCAAAACAATTCTCGCCTATCAGACGAAAACCGACCACTGGGATACAGTCGGTGAGGCACCGGCAGCACCAGTGACGACCCCGATCGTTCACTGGAACGAACTCTACGTTATCCCAAGCGGCGAGCTTCGTCCCGGCGTTCGCACTCCTGCAGTCCGAACGTTTCAAATGGAACGATAGCGACTGTTTCAACTGGCTTGTTTTTTCGACTGCGACCTGATCAAGCACCCTTCAACATTTGGTCGAATAATGATTCAACTGCGAACTTGGTTAACGATTATTTGCTTGTTGTTTTGCTGCGTCGCTTTAGCGGCTGAGCCACTGCTACAAAAGGTACCTGTATTCCCGGCGGGCATGAATGGTGTCACGCTGTATCGAATTCCCGGCGTGGTTGTCACGCCCAGCGGCACCGTCCTAGCCTACTGCGAAGCTCGCCGAAACACCCGCAATGACTGGGGCGAAATCGAAGTCCACCTTCGCCGTTCCACCGACGGCGGTACGACGTGGGACCAACCCAAAAAAATCGCTCATTCCGGTGAACGCATCGGAGGCAACTCGCACGACAAAACCGGTGAGTCCGATGAGCAAACGGTTAACAACCCGGTTGCCATCGTTGATCGAACGACCGGTGCCATTGAGTTCCTTTACTGCGTCAACTACGCCCGCTGCTTTTCAATGCGGAGCACCGATGATGGGATAACCTGGAGCAGTCCCATCGAGATAACTGCGACGTTCGAACCGTTTCGAAAGCAATATGATTGGAAAGTCATTGCCACTGGACCTGGTCACGGCATACAGCTCGACAGCGGACGTCTCGTCGTTCCGATCTGGTTGGCTTATGGAGATACAGGGGAGCATAAGCCATCCGCGTCGGCGACGATTTACAGTGATGATCACGGCAATACCTGGCATGCGGGTGACATAGCCGTTCCCAACGAGGGCGACTTCGGTGACCCGAATGAAACCATGATCACGACATTGTCCGATGGCCGTGTGATGTTGGTTTCCAGGAATGTTTCGAGCGCGAATCGAAAACTGCTCACTGTCAGTTCTGACGGCGCGAGTCACTGGAGTAGACCGATGTTTCACGATCAACTCTGGGAGCCAATTTGCATGGCAAGCATCGTTAACTTTCCACTGAATCCCGGTAAGTTGCTTTACTCGTGCCCTCAAAGCCTCGCACGAGATTCCACAGGACAAGAAATCCCTGCAGGTCGTGGTAAACGCGAGAACCTTTCTATCAAACTGAGCCGGGACGACGGAAAGACATGGGGTGTAAGTAGAACTCTCGAGAAAGGCCCCAGCGCGTACTCGGACTTGGCCGTACTAGCCGACGGTACGGTTGTCTGCCTTTACGAGGGAGACAACCGAATCACCGCCGCAAGGTTTAACCTAGAGTGGTTAATCGGTCCGCCATAAAACCAAGTGATGAGTGGTCGCCTGCAGCCATTGCCTGCTGAATGAGGACATGGCGAGAGGAATCGACTACTGAAGTTTGGCTCGCATGGATGACTTCGCCTGCTCCAAAGCTGCGGGTAGCTTATCCGGGTCCTTCCCACCAGCTTGTGCCATGTCCGGTCGCCCGCCACCGCCACCGCCGACGAGTTTTGCGGTATCACCCACCCAACTACCGGCGCTGAGCCCTCGTTCTACGAGCGCGTGGCTGAGGCCACCGACTAAAACGACTTTGTCATCCTGAGCAGCACCAAAAAGAACCGCGATCGGAGTGTCACTTGCTTTCCGAAGTTGATCGATCCAGCTCCGCATCCTATTGGGATTGGCACCTGGCGTTTGGGCAACGATCAACTTCGCTACACCCACGAGTTCGGCAGTAGCCATTAACTCTTCTACGGAAGGTTCACCGCCAGCCGATAGCCGGCTCAGTTCAACCAGCAAACGAGCCCTTTCGTCAAGCATGGTTGCCAAACGATCGGCGACCTCAAAGGGCGCAACATTGATCGTCCGCGCGGTGTCCCGAAGAATGCCTTTGGCCGTTGCAAAATCGACCGACTCAGCCTTCGCCGTTGCACCCAGAATCTCATGGTGCTCCCCCGCCTTGCCCGCCGAAAGCTCCTTCTTGATCGATCGCAAGTCGGAAACCAGTTCCGCGGCTTTTTCCGGCAAGCGTGCGATCGTACATTTCAATCGGTTGGCGGATTCACAAACCACGTCAACCGTCGTGCGGCGATAGTCATTCGCTTTGTCTCCGGTAACCGCAACGATCCGCCTTATTCCAGCCGAAACGCTTTCCTCGGCAAGGACCTCGAACGTCCCCACGGCACCGGTTCGTGTGAGATGGGTACCGCCACAGAGTTCGCGGCTAAAGTCGCCCATGGACACCATTCTTACCGGGTCGGGGTATTTTTCGCCAAACAACATCATCGCCCCTGCCTTCCGTGCATCAGCAAGCGTGACTGTCTTGTACCTGATCGGTTCGTCGGCAGCGATGCGGTCGATGATGTCTCGCTGGATTTGAGTGAGCGTCTCATCGGCAAGCGATTTTTGATGCGAGAAGTCGAATCGAAGCCAATCGGCGTCAACCTTGCTGCCCTGCTGTTGTGCGTGACTGCCGACATTTTTCTGCAGCGCATGATGCAAAATATGCGTGGCTGAGTGCGCTCGCGACAAGGCATCCCGACGCGCGGTATCCACCTGTGCGACACAAGCTTGCTCTTCCTTCATCTCACCTTTGGCCAAGTGGCCGTGATGAACGATCAGCCCAGCATGTTTTTGGGTATCGGTCACCACAAATTCGAAATGGTCACCTCGAATCACTCCCGTATCACCCGTTTGTCCCCCGGACTCACCATAAAAAGGAGTGTGATCCAAGACGACGCGAACCGGCACAACGGCATCTGCATTGAGCGTCCCAAGAAGCAAACCTTCGTCATCCGTACCACGCCCGTCGCCGGTAATGATGCCTTTAATAACGCACGGAACACGAGTCGTTTCGTAACCTACAAACGGCGTTTCGCGAAGTACTTCTTTCAGGGTTTCCAGCGGACCGGTTTGGAACAGTCGGGACTGTTCACCGCGACTGACATCGCTGTGGGTTTGCATCTCGGCACGGTAGCCATCCCAGTCAAATGTGAACCCATGTTCTGCAGCGATCTGCTGAAGCAACTCGGGAGGAACGCCAAAGCTGGTATACAACTCCGCGGCACGTCCTCCCGAAACCACCGCGTTGCCGGATGACCGCATTTCACTGAAAAGCTTTTCCATCCGATCCAATCCGACATCAATCGTGGCAAAGAACCGCTCTTCTTCACTCTTGATCACATCCTGAACTCTCGGAATGGTCTCGCTCAATTCGGGGTACTGAGACTTCATCGCGTCGGCAACTGCATCCACTAGTTTGTAAATGAATGGTTCGCGCATCGACATTTGATGGCCGTCCAGAACCGAACGTCGGATCAAACGACGAATGACATAGTTGGCGCCGTTGGCACCTGGGTTGACGTTCTCATGAACGGCGAAAGTGCAAGCGCGAATGTGATCGGTGATTCGGCGCAAGCGGCGACCGTTGTCGCTCTTGTACTCGTACGGCACACCGGTGACCTCGGCGGCAGCATTCAAAATGGGCTTCAGGATGTCGATGTGAAAATTCGTTGGTACACCCTGCAATACGCTCGCGGTTCGTTCCAGCCCCATACCGGTATCGATATTCTGGCTGGGTAGCGGCTCGAGGTTATTCGGTGGAGATCCGACACGATTGAACTGTGTGAATACGAGATTCCAGATTTCGACGTTGCTGCCGTCATCGAGCTGGAAATAGATTTCGCTACAAGGCCCACAAACACCGTCCGGTCCCAAACTGGGAGCACTTGCAGGCCAAAAGTTTTCATCCTCTTCCATCCCTGAAATGATGCTGTTGGACAAGCCCACCTCGTCCCTCCAGATCCGCCGGGCTTCGTCGTCATCTTTGTAGACCGTGACAGTCAGTCGTGCGGGATCAATCGCCAGCCACTTCTTGTGTGTCAAAAACTCCCATGCCCAGTGGATCGCCTCTCGCTTGAAATAATCGCCAAAGCTAAAGTTGCCCAGCATCTCAAAAAACGTGTGATGGAAAGCCGTGCGGCCCACGTTATCGATATCACCGGTTCGCAAACACTTTTGGCACGTCGTCGCTTTCGTAAAGTCGAGTTTAACTTTGCCGAGAAAGTGATCCTTGAACTGGTTCATTCCAGCAGGCGTGAACAAAACGGACGGGTCCCAAGTGGGAACCAACACGTCGCTGGGCTGGCGAACGCAGCCTTTGGATTCAAAAAAAGCGAGGTACTTTTCTCGTAGTTCGTCTGTCTTCATCGCATCAGGTGCCAATACGGAGCGGAGCATCGGCCTCATGACCGAATTCACGCGAGAATATACCCGGAGAGCGTCTAGCCCGGAACCGAACCAAAACGGGTTCAGCAAATCGGTTTTCCCGACTGAAGTTTGGCGACGTCCTGGTTCGCGTCTGCCTCACAAGTGACCCTAGAGCGCGCGCCGGATTATCCCTGCGACATTGACCATAATGAAGTCTCTGGAGCGAGCGGGCGCAGCAATTCGGCGATGGCCGCGGTCATTGCCAGCGATCGATCCAACGCCCGCCCGAACGGCGCCTCGCGGGAACGCGCCCAGGCACGTCTCGCAAGAGGAATCGCCGGGTCAGCCCCATCACCAAGCGGATCGGTCGGGAGTCGATCGTAGTACTTGCGAAATACTGTGGTGGCTGCAAAAAAGCTTCTTAAACCCACGGTATCGGCCAGAGCCGCTTGGAGTCGAAGGCAGGCATGCTCGTGAACGCGATAGGCGATATTCCCATTCTGAATGCCCCAGTCCGGCTTGTGCATCGCCTCGGGACCTTCCACGAGCAAGTGACATAACTCATGAAGGATCATCTGAGCCAACGAGTCATTGGGGTCGAGCGTATCGGCGGCGCCAATCGAGAGGATGGAAACCCCATCCCAAGAGGCAAAAACCTCACTACTCCGAACCACCACGATGCCAAGCGACTTGGCCGTCTCCGTCCAAATCAAGTCGACCGGGTCCTGGTAGGTGACGGCAGATATTGGCATTTTCGATCGTAGACAGGCTGTATTTTCGCCCGGGCATCGCGCGCAGTTCGCGCAATTGTGTTGGTTATCGATCGTGAAGGGAAGCTGACAGCGGGCACGTTCACCGCTGCCATCGCCACGCCAGAAACGAACCCAGTGACCGATACATGCCGCTACATGCTAGGTGAAAAATCACCGCCAGGTCGACAGGCCTTCAGCCGCGCCCAAGATAATCGCGTTAGCCATTTGTGAACTCGCTGGCCTTTATTAACGCAAAAGGGCTATCAACACGCCATTCAAGTGGACACAATGCGAAAGAACGCCCAGTTGTGTCCGACACGACGCGCCCTCTATCCCGATGCACCCAGAATCGTTGGCTAGAGCGATCTTTATACTTTTCGACCGCTAGGCATTTGTGAGATTGGATCAATGCTAAAAATCCCCCAAAAATGGCCCATTCCTGCCGCTGTGCGATGCTTTTTCTCGCTATTGCTCGCACTCGGATGCCTGGGGGCACCGTCGATTGGCCAAGAGTCTTCGCTTTCGCCGGAACTAGGAGCGAAGTTGGATTCGATTCGCTCTCAGTTCGATAACGCAAAAGTGAAGCTGAGCGTCGGCGACTTCGACGGTGCGATTTCCGAGTGCGCCACGCTGCTCGAACAGCCCGAACGCAACTCCGAATTTCTTGTGATTCGAGCGCAAGCTTTGACAACGCAATCCATTGCCTACTACAAGTCGGGGCAATATCTCAAGGCGGTTGATGCAGCTTATTTGGCGACGCTGGAACAACCCGATGACATCGCTCCGCATCGCGCTCGTGCAGAAGCCTACATCGCCAGAAAAGAATTCGATAAAGCCATCAACTCTTGCAACCGAGCGATTGGAATCGATGAGAAAGATGCTCAGTCCTACTCCCTACGCGGATTAGCGTACGGATCCAAGGGAAACTTGGACCAGGCCATCGCGGATGAAACGAAGGCGATCGAGCTCAATGGATCTCTCGCCGATGGCTTTCAGAGGCGTGCGTCAGCCTACATCGCCAAGAATCAATTGCCCGATGCGATCAAAGATGTTCAGCGAGCTATCGAATTAGCCCCCAACCATGCTGAGGCCCTTTGCGACCGAGCAATCCTTTATGCGCTCAACCGCGAGATGGACCGTGCATTGGCCGATCTCGATGCCGCCATCGCCAGCAACCCTCGGTGCGAAAGGGCAAACCTCCTCAAAGGGCGCTGCCTGATTGAACAAAACAAAGGAGAGGAAGCCAAGGCATACTTTGATCGAGCCGTCGACCTATCGCCAACGGCTGACACGTATCTGTGTCGCGGCCAATATTTCCAAGGGCAAAAGCTGTACGAGTTGGCAGTTGCTGACTTCAGTAAAGCGATAGAAATGGACGAAAAATTGCTGGTTGCCTACCAGGGAAGACTCGCTTGCTACCGTAATCTGGGTGCCGCGGAAGACATGCAAGCCGACGCACAGCGGGTTCGTGAATTAACTCCAAAGCCAACGAAAGACGACAAGAAGAACGCTTTTGACGTCGAAGAGGCCAGGGCGAGACGCTTTACAGTATCTTCGAAACCAGTCGACCCACTTGGACTCGTTGGGATCAAAGAAAGTGCAGCGAGTATCGATCGATTGGTCGCAAAAAACTATGTCGCCCATCAAGTTCAGGCCAATCCACCGCTTACCGATGAGCAGTTTGTAAGGCGAATCTATCTCGACGTGACTGGGACGATTCCCACGTTTCGACAAGTGACAGGATTCCTGAACTCCGACAATCCTGACAAACGTTCTGTGTTGATCGACGCATTGCTCAGTGGTGACGGATACGCAAGCCACTACTTCAACTACTGGGCCGATACGCTCCGCTACAAGGATGAGTTGAATGGCAACGTTCGAGGAGAACCTTTCCGCCAATATCTCAAGCAATCATTAGCCGAGAACAAACCGTGGAACAAGCTCGTCTATGAAATGCTTGCCGCCCAGGGTCGTATTTGGGACACGCCAGCGACTGGCTATCTTCAGCGCGACCCGGGTATGCCTCTGGATGTCATGAACAACACTCTCCGAATTTTCCTCGGGACACGAATCGGATGTGCGCAGTGTCACAACCATCCTTTTGATCGTTGGACGCAAAAGGAGTTCTATCAAATGGCTGCGTTCACCTTCGGCACTCAAAACTCCACGCACGGCGGCGAAAAGAAATTTTTTCCCGAAGATCCGATGAAAAGACTTCGGAGTGAATTTGATTCCATCGAACAAGAGGAAGAAGATCGTCGCAACAACACCTATCGCTTCGATCGCATGATTCAGATGAATATGATGGTCCTGCACGATGATGCGAAACGTTCCATTCAACTCCCCAAAGACTATGCGTATGACGACGGTAAACCCGAGGAGGTGATTCTGCCGAGGACGCTTTTTGGAAGCCCTGCCGAAGTAAAGGAGAACGAACCTCCGCGCCGTGCGTTTGCGAGATGGCTCGTCTCCAAAAACAATCCGCGTTTCGCAAAAACGATCTCTAACCGTTTATGGAAGCAGGTCTTTGGTCGCGGACAATTTGAGCCCGTCGACGACATCAAGGATGAAACAGTTGCGGAAAACCCTGAGCTGATGACATTCTTAGAATCCGAGATGGTACGTCTCAACTTCGATATGAAGGAATACTTACGAATCCTGTTTAACACCGAGACGTACCAGCGACAAGCTTGCACCGAGCCGATACTCCCCGGACAACCATACCACTTCCCGGGTCCGATTTTACGCCGTATCACCGCAGAACAAGCCTGGGATTCCTTCATTACGCTGGCCACCGAAAACAATGAATACCGCGAACCGAAGGCGACGATTAAGGCCAAAGCGATCAAATTTAACTTCCAGACCATCACCGCCAAGGAAGTGATCGCATCCGAACCAACCAGCTATCAACTGGAGCAGTTGAGCAACGAATACAAGAGCAAGTTTATGTTTCGGGGAGAGTTGCTTGCACGCGCCTCTGAGCTTCCGTCCCCGATCCCGGCCAATCACTTTCTACGAATGTTTGGCCAGTCCGATCGTGAGCTCATCGCGGCTTCATCAACCGATGGGTCAGTGCCGCAGATCCTGTTCATGCTCAATGGGCCCATCTCTCACATGCTTCTCGAAGAGAACTCGACTATCTACAACAACATCATGAGACGCAAATCGGTGGACGATGGTATTCGCACGGCATTCCTGACAATCCTAAGCCGAGCACCCGACCCAGAAGAACTCAATCGTGCCATGCAGGAAGTCAAAGAGAAAGGTGCAGCTGGCTACGGCAATGTCGTTTGGTCACTCGTAAACACACGCGAATTCCTTTTCATCCAATAATTGCGGCTACACGAAACTATGCTTCATTTAGCACCAATCGACCGTCGATCCTTCGTAACTTATGCTGCCCAGGCGACACTTGGTGTGAGCCTTTTCCCAAACCTCGACCAAGCCGTCATGGCTCAATCGGTCAGCGGTGCGAAGGCTAAACGCTTGATTTATCTCTTCATGGCGGGAGGGATGACCCACATCGACACCTTCGATCTCAAGCCCGGACATCCCAACCAAGGAAGTACTCAAGCGATATCGACCAAGGTGCCAGGTTGCCAAATCAGTCAGCACCTTCCTACGCTTGCAAGCCAATTCGATAAGCTTGCTGTGATACGCTCCATGAATACGCAAACCGCCGACCACGAAGCGGGCGAGTATCTCATGCGGACAAGCTACGATCCCATAGCAACCGAACGACACCCATCGCTCGGCCCATGGATTCAAAAATTCTTAGGTCGACAGAACAAATCGTTACCCGATACGGTAATGATCAGTGCGCCGGCGCGTCATCCGTCTTGTGGATTTCTCGATCCTTCATTTAGCCCATTGCCCATCGGTGACCCCAACCGCGGCCTAGAAAACACTCAGTCCCCTGGATACCTGACCGAAGCGTCGTTTGAAACTCGAATGGAACTCATCAATTTATTTGACAAGAAATTTCGATCTAAGTTTCAGGACAAACAAGTTTCCGCTTACAACGATCTCTACACCGAAGCGACAAGCCTACTGACCAGCGGTGACCTAAAGGCATTCGACCTGGCAGAGGAAAAAGCAGACGTCCGTGATCGATACGGTCGCGACGCGTTTGGTCAGGGTTGCCTTCTTGCGAAAAGACTGATCGAAAGCAATGTGCGATGTGTCGAAGTAACATGCGGTGGCTGGGATATGCACAGTGCAATTTACAACAGCGGTGCGCTCCCCAGTCGTGCGGCCATCATCGATCGTGCGATTGGAAACTTACTGCAAGACCTAGCGGCTAGCGGCCTTCTGGATGAAACCTTGGTCGTCCTAGCGACCGAGTTTGGGCGGTCACCGGGGCTGAATTATAACGCCGGACGCGATCATCACCCCGCAGCGTTTTCAACTGTACTTGCCGGCGGAGCGATTCGTACGGGGCAGTTTTATGGAAAGTCCGATGCGGCAGGCCACTCCGTGGAAAGCGACGGTGTCACACCATCCGACTTGAATGCCACCATTGCCGCGGCTTTGGGCCTACCGTTGGAGCAAGAAGTCTTCTCCCCGACGGGGCGTCCCTTCAAGGTCGCCCATGATGGAACACCCATTCGAAGCCTTCTCGCTTGAACAAACCGATGAGCTAGAGTTTTATGCTGGTACAAATTCGAATTCAACGCAACAGAACCATCGCGACGTAGCTTTTTCCATAATCAAGATTTCGGCGGCGATTCGACCGCGTCGGACTGACTCAGTTGAAGATCGAGTGCGGCCCGCAGTTCTGCGATTTCAGACTTTAGAATTCGATACAAGCGAGGAGTGTTCGTCAGATCACCTTGCTTAGCTGACTGTTCGATGTCTAATGCCACCGAGCTTACTCTGGCTGCAGAAAAGAGTTTCGCAGAACCCTTGATCGTATGTGAAGCGCGAAGGACTTCCGCCGCATCATTTCGATCGATCGCAGCGCTCATCGCGGCGAGTAATTGCTCACACTCGAGGTGAAAAACATCGCATAATCGCCTTATGCCGGCCATTCCACCAGGAACACGTTTCAATGCAGCGCCCATATCCAGTACATCTGTCCGTGTCAGTGGGATACTGGAATGGCTTTCTTGTCGACTGGCTGTCGGAACGACAATCGGATCCGGCGTTTCGACAAGCGGTGGAGTATGACCCGCATCTCCTTGAGGCTGACTAGCCTTCGCCGATGCAAATTCGGCAAGCGTCTCATAAAGCTGCTCTGGCTGGAGCGGTTTGGCAAGAAAGGCATTCATGCCAGATTGCAGACAAACGCGAGTGTCCTCCGGCATTGCAGCGGCGGTAATTGCAACAATAGGAACGGGAGCCATGCCGTCCCGTGCTTCACGCCGGCGAATTTCCTGAGTCGCTTGGAGCCCATCGACGTTGGGCATGTGCATGTCCATTAGGATCAAATCTGGTCGCTCCCGTTCCCAGAGGTCGATCGCGATTTGACCGTCACCGGCTACCAAAACTTCATGACCTCCCGCTTCAAGCAACCCTTTGGCAACAATCCGGTTTGCCAATCCATCTTCGGCAAGCAAGACTCTCAAAGGACGACATGGTGCGATCTTCGCGCTTTGCGTCGACGGCTCAATCACACGCCCATCTTGCATCACTTGAATTACAGCATCGAGCAACTCGGACTGAATGACCGGCTTCGTCAAGTAACGTGAGATACCTATCCGTTCGCACCGCTCGGAATCGCCGACTCGCGCCGCCGAGGAAAGTATGATCAGTCGGATTTTGGCCGCATCAAACATTTCACGAATTCTGACCGCCAATTCGAACCCGTCCATCTCAGGCATCATGCAGTCAAGTATCGCCAAGCTATAAAGCGATTGGCGAGCTTCGGCACCGTTTATTAAGTCGATCGCTTCGCGACCGCTCGAAGCCAATTCGGGTTGAAAGCCCCAAGACAGTAAAATCTCTTTGAGTATCCGACGATTGGTTTGGTTGTCATCAACGACGAGAACCCTCAAACCCTTCAGATCAATGATCGCGCCGGCATGGGCAGCGATCTGATTGGCGGCAATCTCGAGTCGTGTAGTAAAGTAGAAAGTCGTGCCAACATTGACTTCACTTTCAAGCCAGAGCGTACCGCCCATCAATCGGGCGAGCTCTGCGGAGATGGATAACCCTAGTCCAGTGCCTCCGTAACGTCGCGTTGTCGAACTATCTGCCTGGGTGAATGGCTCCAGCACCAAACTTTGTTTTTCCTTTGGAATCCCGATACCTGTATCGCGAACGCTGAATTGGAGCAGGATAGGACGTGATGAATCCTCGGTGCTAGGTTCGGACGGCTGGTTGGGAACGCGACTTACATCCACGAAGACCTCGCCTCGCTCAGTGAATTTGATCGCATTTCCAATCAAGTTGATCAAGATCTGACGCAACCGGCCTGGATCACCAAGCAGCCGATCGGGCACATCGGGCGCGACGCGACAGACTAGTTCAAGACCCTGCTGGGCGGCTCGCAACGATAGCGTCTGACCTGTTTTTCCAATGCAATCTCGAAGAGAGAAGGGAATGTGCTCCAACTCAAGTCGACTGGCTTCGATCTTTGAAAAATCAAGAATGTCATTGAGCAACCTTAGCAAAGAATCAGCAGCTTCACGAACCAAGTCAAGCAAGTCTCTCTGATCACGACTCAGTGACGTTTGTGACAACAGCTCTGATATCCCAATGATCGCATTCATCGGTGTACGAATCTCATGGCTCATGTTGGCCAAGAAATCACTTTTCGCGCGATTGGCTTGGTCAGCGGCATCTCGTGCGCCGGCGAGTTCGTCCTGCGTTTTCTTTAGGTCGGTGATGTCCCTTGAGATGCCAAACGTCCCGATCACATTGCCATACTCATCATTGAGCGGCATTTTTGTAGTCGAGCACCAAGTATCCTCACGATCGTGCCAAGTCTCACGTTCAACGAGTGACACGATCGGTTTGCCCGTTCGCATGATTTCGACTTCGTCTTCTCTCGCCCGAGCAGCGTGCTCGTGGGTGAAGATATCTGCATCGGTAAGTCCGGCTACCGCATCCGTACTTTCGAGTCGGAACTTGTTGGCCATCCCCGCACTGACGCGAATGAAGCGACTGTCCTGGTCTTTGAAATAGATACTATCAGGAATGTTATCGAGCAGCGTCTGAAGCAATCGCCGTTCACGATCACGATGAAACTCCGCTACCTTTCGCGCGGTCACATCCCAGAAGAGAAGCTGGATGCCACAGATTTTTCCAGCGGTATCTCTCAACGGGCATTTGAATCGCTCGATCCATCGTTGACTTCCATCGGGCCCCTGAGACTCCTCAATTCCCTCGAAGGCCTGTCCGGTCGCGAGAACATGCAGGTCGTCCTCTTCGAATTGCCTTGCCAATTCAGGTGAAAAGAGATCTGCATCACGCTTACCGAGAATGTCCTCCAGTGAGCATTGCCGAAAATCCAGATACGCCTTATTCGCAAAGATCCTTCGCCCATCGACACCTTTGATCAAAAGGCAAAACGGCAAACTATCTACAAGCGACTGATAGTTAGCTATCGAGCCGACCATCTGCTGCATGGCCGTCGACGACGGGAGCGTGAGGGGAGACTGAGGCGTGGCGCCAGCGTCGGGATGCATGGTGAGTTGCCAAAGGAGGATTTCCTCACATCATAACTAACCGCCGAACCAACGTCACTTCGAATAGAAATTGTATTGCGGGCTATTTGGATCAAAGTCCGCGTCAGTCAGTCCGACATTCACCTTCACGTCGAGATAGTTATACTCCTCGATCACCTGCAACGGATCGCCTTGCCGGGCAGGCCAATCGTAGGCGATGTATCTTATGGGAATGTTATAGGCGTCGTCGATAAATACCTGGGCTTGGTAAAACTCGAGCGAAGGGTGCCGATGAGGCTGGGTCACTTCGAGAACCGTACAAACACGGTCTTTGACTTTCGCATTCTTGCGAAATGTACAAGTCACATCCGGGTACTGACGCGCCGTTTCCCCGCGTTCGATCAATTTGACGATTAAATTCTCAATCCCAATTTCGGTAATCGGATAACGCTGGCCGCGCATCGCGAGCATACCCGTGGGGGGCAAGGGAACGGTCGGCAGAAATCGACCTTTGAACCCGCCTTCGTGCGCGATGATGTTCCCATCGTTTTTGCCCTCGACGAAGATCACTTCGCGACCTTTCACCGAGGCAGGTTTTAGATAAGTTAGGTAAACCGAAAGCGGCTGAATCAACTGGCCGTCCACGATTTTCCGATTTCGTACTTTGACGAACATGAACTCGTGCTCGCCAAGGGTATCGCCCACCTTCTCTCGCTTGACCAGCGTAGCGGTGTAATCGTTGATTTGCGTGCGACATTGCTCCAAACCATCCCTTGCAATCTGCAGCGCAGTGTCCAATGGCCTGGCAAGCGACCCGGCTGGAGTATTGGCAGCACTCGCAACGCGATGCACCGGCTCGGTCAGTGTTCGTTCGTCGCCAAAAACACTGGAGGTCAGCCACTGACCTGAAACGGCCATCACGGCAAATCCGCCGCCAAGAAATTGATTGAGAAACGTTCGACGGGGAGTGGTCATGGCTTCGGCTTCCTTGCCAGCGATCGAGTAGGGGCGCACCGCTTGGCCGGGCCCCGCGGATAAGTAATGGATAGTCGTTTAGTGCTTTGATCGCCAGATCGAATCCGAGTTGACACCGCTGCAGGCAATTGCCTACAAGCGAGTGATTTCAGTGGCCTATCCACCAACTCTCTCCTCATCTCTCACTGACGCATCAGACGTGCAGTCTCCGAAATTCATCTCCGTCATTGTGGCGACTTACAACCAGCCTGAATGGCTGACGAAGGTCCTATGGGGCTATGCTTGTCAGACTCTATCCAATTTTCAGGTTGTCGTTGCTGACGATGGATCCGACGATCGAACGACCGAAGCGATCGAACTCATCCGCAACCGGACGCATCTGAAGATTGAGCACGTCTGGCACGAAGATGACGGGTTCAGGAAGTGTGAAACCTTGAACCAGGCGATCGTTCGTTCCTCGGGCGACTACCTTATCTTTTCGGACGGAGATTGCGTCCCAGGCAACACATTTGTTGCTAACCATCACCAATTCGCCGAACACGATCGGTTTCTATCTGGTGGCTCTTTTAAGCTGCCAAACGCGATTAGCCGCAATTTAACGATTGATGACATTTGTTCCGGTCGTGCGTTCGACTGGAACTTCCTGAGATGCCAAGGATTGCCTTGGTCGCGAAGGTACTTTCGATTTGCAGCTGGTCGCTATTTCGCAGCACTTCTCAATCGAACAACAACCACTAAACCAACGTGGAACGCCAGAAATAGCTCATGCTGGAAAGATGACCTGCTCGCCGTCAATGGCTTCGACGAGCGAATGACGTATGGCGGCCTCGATCGTGAACTTGGGGAACGATTAACAAATGCCGGCGTAAAGGGAAAGCACATTCGCTATAACACTATCACGATCCACCTGGATGACGCGAGGGAGCGTGCAAACCCTGCGGATTGGATTCGGAATCATCAAATACGCCAAACCGTTTGGCACGAAAAACGAACGTGGACCGATTATGGAATCCAAAAGACGGTCGGCGAAGTCACCGAGCGTCTCCGCCGTGCGGCGTGAAGGGTTGATATCGATAAGTTCATCGCGTCCGTCGGGCGAAGCCCATGGCGGGGTCGGCTTGCCGTCTAACCAGCGGATGACTCGGCGAAAGCGGCCGCGGTGGGAGCCATCGAAACCGGAGTCATCGCAGCGGGAAGTACCGATGCGGTCGCCAACTCAGGCACGCGAACCGTGTCTTCTTCGAATTGGTCGGGGCTCGACTTGTCATCTGTCATCAGATTGGCGGGCAGTTCTTCGTGGCAATCACCAAGCTCTTCGAGACGTTTCCGCAGGAGCAGCAACTCGCCACGAATTTGGTTGTAAGACGAGGTTAAGTCGACCCAATAATCGTCTTCGCGAAAATTGAGCGGGCGATCACTTCGACCTTGAACGAGCAGGTTCATTTCCCTTCGAAGCCTAGTAATCGGACCAGCAAATTGGTTCGTCATCTTGAGTAGGTCGTGCGCTGCAACGGGCACCAGCAGCAAGAAGCCAGGCAACCAGTAAGCCACGTCTTCAAAACTTTTTACCAATGATTCGAGCAATCCGTGATCGGGTTCGTCCATCCACTGAGTACAGATCAGCGTAATCGCAAAGTAAGCGGTAAGCGACAGTCCGTAAACTGCGACGCGTATGAGGACTGCTGCTTGTACTTCGTTATCGATGAAGTATTGGTGTCGCGGGGACTCAGTTGGCTGGGGCATTGTGTTATTCGACTCTAATTGGCAAAGGCGTTGGTGATGGCGGTACTGGACTCATCAAAGCTTTCGCCAACCACGGTCGCCAGGCGTCCCACCGAAACGATGCAGACCCCCACAATCAGCGCGAGAACGACTGCGTACTCGACAGCGGTCGGGCCGTCTTCTTCGCGCAAAAATCGAAGCGTGGAAGCGAAATGTTTTTGAATCATGATGGGCACTACTATGGGGGGTCATGACTGTCAAACGGGGAGCGATTTTGGCTCGCTGGCGCTCTGTCCACTTTCTGCGTCAGGATCAGCCATCATTCAGTAACACCCGGGGTCTTACGGGATCCCCGGACGTTAACGCGTTTCAGCTGATTCCGTGCAACCTTCACTGTTTATCTGGACAAAGCATTCATTCTTCCCGACACTGAAAACCTAGGTTCCACCGTGAGCATTGGCAGCAGTTCTTCGACGCTTCTCCAGAAGCGTTGGAAACGGAGTTGCGGATTGAGGGATTAACCCGAATGTAGCGGCTGGCATCAAAATTCGTCGACAGCTTGCGCGGTTGCTCCGCCGCGACTATGGTTTTAGCGGGCGTTGTGTTAGCCTGACGCTCGTCGAATTACCGTCAATTGATTGATTTCATTTCTATTCGCCATTTTCTTTAACAGTCATGATGGGACCGGTTTTCAATCGCGAGGCCGTCGTCGCGCCCAAACGATCGAAAACCTATTTAGGTCGCTCGATCTACGTGTTGTCACTTTTTGTATTGCTGTGCACCGGTTACCTCGTGTTGGCAGGAACCCGGTCTCTCACCTCCGCAAGCGATTTGTCTCGGTTCGGAAGTGGCATGTTTAGCTTGCTTGCGCCGCTTCAAATGCTCGTGCTTAGTTGCCAAGCTGCGGTTGGCGCGGCCAGCAGTGTTGCTCAGGAGAAAGACCGCCGAACACTCCTATTGTTGTTAATGACTCGGCTTAGTGGGCGTGAAGTTGTCGTCGGCAAACTTGCCGCAAGCTTACTCAATCCGCTTTCATTACTCTTTGCAGCGCTTCCCTTATTCCTGGCCCTTCCCCTATTCGGCGGCGTTTCGATCGCTCAAGTCACTTCGGTTTATCTTGTCACCGCGTCCACCATTCTGTTGGCGGCGACGACAGGAACGGTGGTGGGCTTGTGGCGTGAAAAAACCTTTCAGGCGATCGCCTTCACGGTTCTTTTGCTTTTGATTTATGTTGTCGGATGCGAACTGGTAGGCGGGCAAGCAAGCGTCAGGATCGCCGCAGGATGGGCGATGTTACTATCGCCGGTGCGAGCAATCGAGTCTGCATTAAGTCCGTTTGACGCGAACGGTCTTGGGTGGGACTCCGCTCCGATGATCTACTCGGCCGCAACGCTATTACTCTCCGTCGCGATTGCGATCTACGGAATCGCTTGCGTTCGCATATGGAATCCATCTCGCGAGGTTCGCTTCAAGGCTCCGGAACCGGAGACCAGTGAAGATGCCATCGCTTACGGAGCGAAACAACAGGCCGATGGAGAGACAGGAGACAACGACTTCGGACAACAACTGAGGCCCGGTCCTGCCGCCGTGACTTGGAAGGCAAGGGCACCCAAGCGAGTTTGGGACAATCCCATACTTTGGCGCGAGACTTGTACCTGGGCGTACGGCCGAAAGGTAGTGGTGGTCCGCGTTGCGTTCATCGCGTTGTTCATGGTGGCGGCGTATACAATTTACTCGAGTGTGGCCAGCGGCGCGGCATTAAAACGATTTGATCGCAATCAGAGTACCGTGCCCGCAGCGACACTGCCGCTTGCAGCCATTGGCGTCATCAGTCTTGTGTTAGTCAACGCACTGGCGGTGAATTCTTTGACGAGTGAACGCGATGGATTGGCACTTGACCTATTGATGGTCACCGACCTTAACCCGGCAGAATTTGTATTCGGTAAGATGTTTGGCGTGCTGTATGTCGCTAAAGAAATGATCCTGCTGCCGCTCGCACTTCTGTTGTACTTAGGGTACAGCGGTGTCATGAGCGTCGAAAACACGATCTTCGCAACCATCGGCGCGATTTTGCTTTACTTCTTCGTAACCACGCTGGGAATTCACGCCGGAATACATTACATCGCCGGGCGAACGGCAACTTTAGTCAGCCTTGGAACCGTGTTCTTCCTCTGTGTTGGCATCGCGATATGCATGGTGATCATGGTCAGCTTTCGCGGCGCGTTCCAATTACAACTTGCACCCTTTCTAGCGATGATCCTTGGTGGTGGTGCTGCTTTATTTGCAGCCTTAGGCAGTCGCAACCCATCATCCGCTATTTTCGCAGCCTCATTTTTCCTGCCGCTTGTCACATTTTATGCGATCACGCAATTCCTACTGCAACGCGACCACTTGTATGTCTTGTTCGCAGTGGTTGCTGGGTATGGATTTGCCATTGCAGCCATGTTGATCCCGGTCCTTAGCGAGTTTGATGTTTCGCTTGATCGCGACCGCGGTGGGGTCGGCGGAGAGGGCGAGTGAGTAGTTGGGAAATCCTTCTGCCATGGCTAGTACCGATGTGCGTACTGGCGATTCTAAGCGCGCTGTTCAGCGGCAGTGAGGCCGCCTTATTCTCTCTTCGAGATCGCGATATTCGAAATCTCCGACGACGTGGTGCGTCTGGGAGGATGGCTGCCGACTTAATTGAAAGCCCTGAGAGATTGCTTTCTGCAATTCTCTTTTGGAATCTATTGGTCAACATGACGCTTTTTGGCATTGCGGGAATCGTTGCCGGACGAATTGAAAAGTCGGGGCCTGACGAGGCCAGCACAGCCGTAGCGTTCACGGGGATCACCCTATTTTCCGTGATCTTCTTCTCGGAAATGCTGCCCAAAAGCATCGGTGTACTCGCGCCGCGGCGAATCTCGCTTTGGATAGGGCTACCGATGACAATCGCTGTGCGCGCCATCAGCCCAGCATTGCCACTCATCTCAGTGGTTAATCTCGCGGTACGAAGACTTTTATGGCCCTCATTCGAGCCGGAACCAGAAATCTCGCTGGAGGACATCAGCCGCGCGATCGAACTCGGTACGCACGATGCTGCGTTGGCCGAAAAAGAGCAAGCAGCACTTCATAATCTGGTCCACCTTACGGATATCCGAACAGACGAATGCATGCGGCCTCGAAGCCAACTGACCATGGTCCGCAAGCCGATCACCAAGGGCATACTGCACGGAAGAGTTCCGAAGGGTCGATATGCCTTCGTGATCGACGGTGATGCCGACGAGATTGTCGGAGCCATCCCGATTTCATCGATGCGACCAAATCAGTTTGACGATCTGGCATCCGCGATCGAGCCCGTTTGCTATGTTCCTTGGTCCGCAAACGTATCTTTCGTTTTGGACCTACTGCAACGACAACGGCTGAGCATCGCCGTCATCGTCAACGAGTTTGGTGAATCGATCGGCATTGTCTCGATCGAAGACATTATTCGCAAAGTACTCACCGGCCGATTTGAGCATGTCAATACGAAAGCGCAGGAGCCGTTAGAGACACTCGGTGAGGGCCACTATCGTGCCGCGGGTGCGATGGGCATCCGGAAGCTTGCAAAGCTACTCAACATCACGCCACCTGAAGGGCGCACTGCGACCGTGGTCGGCTTCATGCAGCGTTTGAATTTAAGACCTCCGCGAATCGGTGATACGTGCGAGTGGGCAGACTACCTTCTCGAAGTGATTCAAGAAGACACCGAAGGCAACTGCCTGATTGATATTCGACACATCGACAACGCCAAAGAATTATCGCCCAAGACAGACGCAGACACCGCAGGCCGGCTTAGCGATCTGGCCGAGGATCCATATCCACCCAATGTGCATACGGATGACTTTGCATCCAGCGATTCCACGGAGTTGAAGCCTCGGACCCACGATTGTGGCTCGGAGGGCTCCGCATGATCGTGGGATTGATCCTTTTCGCCATTGGGTTGTCGTTTAGCGCCTTTTTCAGCGGCACGGAAACGGGAATGTATCGAGTGTCGCGTATGCGATTACTGCTTGATGCGCTCGACGGGTCTTGGGTATCGCGGGGAATGGTTTGGTTGTTAAATCATCCGGCGATCTTTGTGGCCACAGCACTCGTTGGAAACAACTTAGCCAACTTCTTGGTGAGCCTTGGCATAGTCAGACTGGTCTCCACCTCCGTTGGCGGTGGAGCGACAACCGAGCTGCTCGGCACCGTCATGACAACGCCGATCGTTTTCGTATTGGGTGAGTTATTCCCAAAATATCTTTTCTACAACGCTCCTTACCGATTGCTCTACGGATTGCGGCCGCTTGTCATTCTGGTCAACGTTTTGTTTTCGCCGATATCGATTGCTCTCGGATTTCTCGGTAATGCTCTGCGGGCGATCACAGGGGAAACCCCCTTTCAACTTCGTTTGGCAATGCAACGTGCTGAATTGGAACAAGTTCTTCGAGAAGGACACGAATCGGGACTCCTTGCGGGCGGCCAGCGAGCACTTGCCCAAAAGATCTTTGAAATTGGCAATGAGCCCGCGATGAGATTTAGCGTCCCCGTCGATCGCCTTGCGGTCGTACCCATGCCAATCAATATCTCGACGGCAAAAAACGAAGCCCGGCGGAAGGGCCATCCGATCGTTTTGGTGAAAAGAGGAAAGAGAATCGTAGGATGCATTCAATTTGCAAAATTGCAAATTGAAACCAATCCGTCGGTCGATCCGATCCTCGAATGCACTCAGGATGAACACCACCTGAGAGTTCTTTTAAAACTATATGAATCGGGCAGCGACGTCGCGGTACTGATGGACTCTTATGGTCAAGCGCAAGGCATCGTTACCCAACAACAGCTTTTACAATCGTTCCTGAGCGCAGCCTCACGTACCAAGTAGCATCAGAAGCTTGATACCTTTACAGCGCTAGTCTCGGTGATACCCAAGCTGTTTCACGACGGCGAGCATTTCTTCGCAGGTGATGTAACGACGGCGATGTTCGACCTTGTAGCGATCGATCGCGATGGCCAATTCCTGAGCGTCGGGGGTGAGTTCACTGTACGAACTTGAAAACTGTCGTCTTTCGATCCTTACGACAGGCTCTTCCGACGCGCGACGGTCAACAAAACCAGTCGATCCAGAATCGAGATTACCAAACGGGCGTGGTCCCTGGGTCGGTACCGGCGGAATTCCAGTTGAGGCGTCAATCGCCTCCGATGGAACGTGATTGGGAAAGCTGTTCGCCGAAATCGTCATTTGAAACTCTCAAAAGATAAGACTTGCCACGACATTCCGTCGCTTTGGAACCCTAGGTTACAACGGCGGCAATGGCAAAAAAATTGACGCAATTTTCCCTGAATCGACTTAGCGCTGGACCGGTACATCGGAATGACGTTCTCTCGCAACCCTGTCCACGGCATCCTCAATCTGTCGCGACAGGTCGATCGCGGTGGTGGAGTTGGGAGCCAGGAGCAGGGCTTGGTCCAATTCTTGTGACGCGGCGGCCATTTCTCCCCTTTCGAAATAAAGGGATGCGAGATTGATATGCGGGTCGGGATCGAGCGGTGCCCCCCGCGATGCCTCCACAAAGCATTCTGCGGCCTCCGCCGGTCGGTTCAATTGCCGAAGTGCGATGCCTCGTAACACATGTCCGCGAGTTGGGCAGACATCCGTATCTCCGAGAGAGTCCTGCAACCGGTCGATCGTCGCAAGCAGCCGATCGTAACGCCCCAAAATCCGGTAGAGCTCTGCCGCCTGGAGTTGTGCCTCTGGGTAGTCAGGCTGAATCGCGAGCGCTCGGTGATAGGCGGCAAGGGCATTGGCATGATCGCCGCGAATGACAAGACAATCGCCGCGAAGCGCCCACACTTCGGCCGACTCACGATCGGCTTGCAGTGCGGCAAGTGTCTGTCGTTCCGCATCGGCGGTGCGACCTAAATCAAGATACATTCTCGCCAGCCGCCGCATCAGTCGTGGATCGGACGCACTTAGGCGAACAGCCTGTTCCATGTGCTTTAACGCGGCCTCCTTTTCTCCTCGATGCCACAGGGATTCCGCCAACCCCCAGTTGGCGCGATCATCCGCTGCCGTGATATCGAGGGCACCGGCAAAGAGGCCTTCGGCCACATCCCACTGGCCGGCGTGCATCGCTTCGAGCCCTTGACGGCTCAAACGACGCGCCGCGATCGTTTGTCGGCTTTCCCCATAGCGACTGATAGCCCGACAGCCGTTACAAAACGTTAATGCGTTAATTGCTAACAACACCTCCAGGGTGAGCGCAATCGCTTTGACGAGGCGGTGAGTTTTCACAACACTAACGGTACCAATGGAGGCTGCGAGCATTCACTTGCATTTCGCCTCATTCAATACAACAGTTTGCCTGTCCACGACAAGTTAAACCGCTCATTTTTGGGTTTCATCCATGCCATCTACGTTTAACGACTTCGGCGTTCACTTCCTCTACCCCGATAACTGGTCGATCCTGTCTTGTGACAGCGATGAATCGAGTGACACCGTAACGCTGGAAATGCCCAACGGCGGCTTCTTTTCAGTGACAAACTATAGCGAGCCGCAGGCAATTGATGAGCTGCTAAGTAAATTTGCGTCCGCCATGCGAGAGGAGTATCCCCAAGCCGAAATCGAAGAGATCGTCACCACGCCTCATGGGAACGAAGCAACCCTCGATCTGAGCTTTTACTACTTGGACCTGCTTATTGTCGCCAGGGTGACGGCAATGACACTGGGTGAACAGACTGTCGTTGTCCAAGTGCAAGCGGAGAGTCGCGACTTCGACGCGGGTGAGCTTGTTTTTGCAGCCATGCTCAAATCGATCCGCGATGGGGTCACCGCTCGCTGAACATGGACGGTTCATTCCTTCGCGCCAACCTTGCTGGCGGGAATGATTTACAGCGACAATGCCCTTAAACCAAATCCTGCTTGCGTTTCTTACGGCGGCGTAACTTAGCACATTCGGCGCAAGTACCATGGATGATCAAGCGATGGTCATTGACTCGAAAGCCATGATCAGCCCCAATCTGGTTGATCAACTCCGTCATCGCTTCGCTCTGGAACTCGATCAATGACCGACACTGAGAACAGTAAAGATGGTCATGGCGCGGATAGCCGTAATCGTGCTCGTACACCGTTCGACCGTCTAGTTGAAAGCAATTCAGCAGCCCAGCATCGACGAGGTCACTCAGCGTTCGGTAAACCGTCGCCTGACTGACATAATCCTTATGCCCCTTCCGAGGAAGATTCTCAATCAGCGCATTGGCATCAAAGTGCTCGTGACGCATAAACACTTGGTCGACAAGAATCCGCTTCTGCTCGGTCCGACGAAGCCCTCGACTTTGAAGGTACTCGTCGAAACGTTCTTGAGGAGTCAGTGCAACATCGATGCTTGCCAGCGGTCTTTGATCGGTAGCCACCGGAATATTCACCACAACGAAAAAACGCTAGCGACGACCAGTCCGTCGCTAGCAAGAAAAAATTAAACACTACCCCAGGTAGTATAGCCTAGTGCAAACTCTTTCAGGCAAATTCGTCAAGGAAGCGATCGAGCGCTACATCAAGTTTCTCGGTCGTATCGTAGTTTCCGCTCGCGATTTGTCGGCGAAGATCTGCCACACGATCGACTCGAATCTCGCTACCTACGGAGGGCTGGGGATCGAGACGATTGATGTGGTTCGATATATCGAGCTTATCAACGGGCGCACTGGACCTTGGAGCCACGGTTGACTCCGCCGGTTTTTGTGGCTGTAAACGCTGCGCACCGGGGGTCGGTGTGGTGGTTGAAACCCTAAACGGGCCAAAGACTTGCATCTTCGAATTGCTCCCTATGGGGACACGAGTGAGCCACCTTCCACCGCGAGAAAACACGGCAAACGAGTGGCGGGGCGACGCTTTTTGTTGGACCGGAACGACAAACCAACCCTTTTGGGGCTAATCAATCGATCCCTCTCCGCATGGTCCGAGCGCCGCTATCCTTGTCCCAGGATGCAATCCGTAACCGAAAGAGACTTCGCTAGCGCAGACGCGGATACAAATCTTACTATCGACCAACAAGTAGCCGACCGTGAGGCGATTCCGCGACTTCACCCTGAATATCTTTCCAAAACGACCTGCTCTGAGACACTGCATGGGTGACAATACAGCACGGCCGATCCGCTCAGCAAGGTGAGTTTTTTAACAATCCGTGCGGCGACCAAGAAAGGCCTACTTAAGACGTGCAACCACCACAGAACACGACGCTCCTGGCTAGCATTTATGAGCCAGAAGCGATGCAGGAGCGCGAAGTCTTTACTTCCAAACTGAGGCGATATCACGAGCCAGCAGCTCAACCAAATCATCCTTTTCGGTCTGTTCGTCGCTAGCAAAGCCCTCAGGCTTCGGGGCGGCAAATTGACCTGAAACGGTGACCGAAGACGACGTTCGTTTGGCTTTGACCGCTTCCAATTGCTGGTAAGTGCTGATCGGTACCACATCGACTCGCGGTGGGTTTGTCGCTGTACCCGGATTTGCCGCGGCTTCGCGGTTACGACGACTGATCGTATTGATCACCGTCAGCGCGTCACGCGCCGTGAGCTTGCCGTCGCCGTTGACGTCAGCAAACCGCTTGGCCCTCACCGTCACTTCCCCTTCACCACGCAGTCCGCGTGACATTTCATTGATGACCTGTAAAGCGTCCAGCGGCGACACTTTTCCGTCATCGTTGACGTCCGCTGGGATCAACGCGTTCTGACGCAACACAGGGTTGGTCGTCGTACCGATCGTCACTGACGCTAAGCCGTACGTGATTTGCGATACTGGAACAGGTTCAGCAGGCTGGAACAACAACGACTCACGAAGAGGCAACGAATCCGCAGGCCCCGCAGTGAATTGAACAGTACCGGTGCCTATCGCATCAAAGAACAGTGTCGCCAGTAGCACCGGAGCACCGGTCAGTGCTGGGTTCGGTGGATCGTTGCTTGGGTTCGTGTTGGTAAGGAACGAACCAAACTCATCGATAACCCCAGGGCGTCCTGCGACACCAAAGGCACCGACGACGCCAAACTCCGGTCCGAACACAACGTCGAAGTCGAAACTGTCACCGGCGATGGTATTGGATGGCTTAACTAAACCCGCGTTGTAGAGGATGTCAGCGAAGGCCGCAAAAACCCCAAGAGGATTCGCAGTGAGCGCCGGTCGCAAGTCATCGACGATGACCTGAACACCGAATCTTGATCCTGCGGCGATGTTACCAACAATCGGGTTGCCAGCGCCGTCCACTACTTTCAAAGCGATCCCGATCAGGTCATCGGCAGCCGCATTTCCAACGACAAGAGTCACCTGAGCGGAACTGCGGATTCCGTCAGCGGTGACGATCGCGTAGGAGAACGAGTCGAATCCATTGGCCGTCAAATCAGGTGTGTAAAGGATCGTATTGTTCGCGCCTTTTGTGACCACACCTCGAGTAGGCTGAGTAAGGATCACGAATTCATCAATGACGCCCGTAGGTCCGAGATTATCGTTTCGGGTAACGTTGAGCGTGGAAGCAACTCCACCGGTGATCACGCGCCCCAGATCATCGATCCCCGTGGGGTAGGAATCATCCACGGCAGACGTGAAATTGGTCCCGGAGGGTGCAATCACAAGTTCGGCCATTCCGAGTCGTAATTCAGGAACAGTGACTGCGGTTTGGCGATTGAACAATGTGGTTTCGTTTTCGGCCACATCTGCCGGATTGCTTGCGAAGACAGCGATACCCGGTGCCACCGCCTGCATTTTGAGAGTGAACAGCTCGATAGGACCTTCGTTTGGTCGCGAAGTGGAAGCATCGTTACCTTGCGAGCCTACTTCATTGAAAATGCCGGGCGTATTGGCATCACCGCCAGCCAATCCAAACTCACTTTGGAACTGCGTCCCAAACTGAATGTCGAAGTTGAATGAAGGATTATTGGTCGATGGAACCGCTGCCACCAATTCATCGGTGTAGAGCAGGTCAATGAACGCGGAGAATACACCGCTGTTGGACAAGGCCGCACGCAAATCTTCGACGGTCACGCGAACTAAAAACTCATCGCCAACTTGCACGTTCGTGATCGGCGTGTTGTTGACGGGATCAAAGAATCCAACCGAGTAAGCCACGACATCGTCATTTCGTGAACCGGGAAGCAAGTTGACCGTAACCGTCGCAGAACTGATGTTTCCAGCGGTATCACTGATCGAATAGATGAATTCTTCGGTGCCATTAAAACCAGGGCGCGGGGTGTAACGAACGGTTTGATTACCGCCGGCCAATGAGGTCTGCCCGCCTTGTGTGCCTGGCGTCACCGAGATGATCTGAATGCCACCGGTTCGACTAGGAACGTCATTATCAAGGACATTGAAGGCGATGTTATTTACACCCTCGCTGGCTTCAAACGAGTCGTCGATGGCGATCGGCACGTCGCTTAGGAACGAAACGTTGACCGTGACTGTCGCGGTCGCAGTTTGCCCCGATGCCGAAGTCACCGTATAGACAAACGAATCACGTCCCGTAAAGCCAACTGGCGGCGTGTAAAGAACGGCACGGCCTCCTTGCGCGATCGAGATGGCTCCGCGAGTGTTTAGCGCGAAACGGTCAAGCGATGTCACACGAAGCTGACTGGTTGGCGTCTCAAAGTCATTTGCGAGCACCGCAAGCGAATTCGATTGACTGCTGCGAGTGACCGGGAACGAATCGTCGTTGGCAAGCTTCGCAGACGCTTGAACGTTAAACAGATGATCTTCTACCTCGCCAGCAGTGACCTGCCCACCGATACCAACACCCTGTGTGAGGCTGTAACGGAACCGCGTGTACAATGCACCAGGCGTGACCGTTGAAGGAATGGCGATGTCGAAAATATTGATGCCAGCCGTACGAGTGACATCTTGAATCACGTTCTCGTTCGCGTCGCTGTAATCACCATCGCGGTTGAAATCGAACCACGCTTGAAGATAACCGGTTTGTCCCGTGGTGTTGGTGAGCGTGACTTCAAACGATGCATTTGCGCCTGGGCCAATCGGCGTTAACAAGCGAACGCCATCTTCATCGTCCACAGCCAATCCGCCAGCCCCGAGGACGCCAGCGATATCATCGCCGTCCGCTCCGGCGGAGGGTCTTCCATCGAGCTCACGGTCCGGTGCACCGCCGAGAGAAATCCCGGCAAGCAAGCCGTGGCTGGGACCACCTGAAACAAGCGACGTCTTGTAGGTGTCCGGTGCGTCGCCGAAATCAAGAGACGGAAGGTTTCCAAAGTTGAAGTTGTTTCCAAGAGTCACGCCATTGAAAACAACGACGTGCTCGCCGCTAGCAGGGAAGGTTTGTTCGAAACCGGGATCCACGACTTCACGAATCGTGTAGGTGCCTGGACCAGGGAAATTGATCGAGTAGTTTCCGTTTGCGGCCGTGATTGCGCGAGGTTCGCCGATATCGATCCGATCGTCGCCGTCGAGATCCAGATAAATGAATACGCCGCCGATGCCTGGCTCGCCTAAATCTTTGATTCCATTGCCATCAAGATCGGCCCACTTGGTACCGGTGATGTCCGCGAAAACACGATTGAATCCAAAATTGATATTGCTCGCGCCGTTGGTTCCAACGGTCACCGATTTGGACGAAGTAGCGGGAGAAAAACTCGCCGGTGCGATCGCGACAATCTGGTAGGTGCCAGCGCCGAGCGCCAGTGAATACAAACCGCTGCTATTGGTGATCGCGGACGATTCCCCCGCATCCAGTACTGAATCATTGTCGCGGTCTACAAATACCGTTACACCGGCCAAGCCTGATTCGCCGGTCCCAAGACTCCCGTTCTGATTCAAATCGCCGAAGACGGTTCCTGTCACCGAGTTTCCAACTTTACCGGTCGCTAACGCCCACGAAAGGCTCGCCGCGACACGTGAGTTTCCGATGAATCCTTCAGCGGGTTCGAATTGATCCGAATCCGGGAAAATGATCGGAATGTCATCTTCTGTACCGTAGATACCATCGAGACCAACTCCCAAACCATTGAGAATCGACTGGGGTCCGCCAGAATCGATAATCGACGGAACATTATTGGTTGAATTCGTATGGCGAAGGCCAAACGAATGCCCTGCTTCATGGGTAACAACTGTAGCCAATAGCGTACTGATCGCTTCAAGCACACTCGACCCGTTCGATATCGGCGCTGAAGTCGCGGGACCTTCAAATGATTCGACCGTTACAAAAACAAGCTCGCTTGGGTCGAAGTTTCCAATGTCAACGCTTTGGGCCCTTCCAAGCACATTCAGCGCGAAGTAGGTGGCTGCGGTCCCACCGATTAAGATTCTGGTCGTATAGGGATCATTGCCGGGATCAGCGTGATCGCGACTGTTGAGTACCTCAACACCGAATTGACCTGCAATGCCCGTTCGGTCGATCGCTCCGTTGGTTCCAAAGAGACCAGCGCTCGCAAACTGTTTCTTTACCTCGGCGACGGTTAAATCAATCAGACGTGACTCATCACGGGGCTGCAAATTGAGTACGGTGAGAGAATCCGCCAGAGAAGGCACTCGGATCGTCCCAGGAAGCGGAGCACCAAATTCCGAAGCGGCGATTGTGATTCCGTCGAAATCGAGGAAGACCTTCTGCTTGGTTCCAACCGGTTGTTGCTCCAACACGGGTCGATAGACACGCAGGCCAAGGGTATAGGCTGTACCTTGCCCTCTACTGGCAACTCGAAGGAAGTAACGCCCAGTCTCCGGGACGATTTGTGCGGCGATGGCATTGCCAAGCGTCTGCAATGGCGATGCTGATGGATAAAGAATCGCTTGGCTGGTTTCGGTCGCAAACCAGCGTCTCCCATTCGCATAAAATACGTCGAAACCACCAACGGCTCCCGTCCCAGCGATGTCAAGAATATCGCCCGCTCGCAAATCAAATGCAAAATAGTCTTGGTCTTCGGGAAGATTGCCTGTCAATCCACCGGACTGAATCAACGGCAGGGCGCCCGTAATGTCGACCGTGTGCTGCTGCCCAATCGACGTTCCCAGTGGAACAAGTTCAGCCGTTTGAATGGCGTCGTTTAAGCCGCGACCGGTGGACAATTCACGTTCCGTAAATCGAAACGCATCGACCCCGACGGCGCCAATGTTCCTTGGAGAAACATCGTCGATCAGTCCAATGCCACTATCAGGACTTGTTCCGGTACCACCGATACCGCCAGCCATTAAATGGCGCTGTTCTAAGCCCTCCATCAACAACTGTCGGCGTCGTATCTTCGACGTAGGTCGTGCCTGTTGCCGTGACTTGGGTTGCGAGGTGCCTCGTTTCACGTTCTTGCTCTCGGAGGGGCCAGCGGTCGGGTTGTGCAGTGCGTGACCGAATTGGTCACTAGTATCTCACGCGGTGACGCTTACTTGCGCCTACTGTGACATTTTTTTGCCGTCGAAATCACTTGGGAATACCCACTCCAACTTTTAGAAAGGCAGAGAATAGGCAAGCTACGCATTTCGCAACAAATAGATAAGCAGCGAGCTCGATTCTAGTTGCACCAAAACCCATGTCAACGAAACGCATCACTTCCGACGCGATGCGGGGAACAAAGTTCCCAGTGCAGTCCATGGAAAATCGTCACAACCGCCACCAATCGACCCTCAGAATACTGCGCAGAACCGCAGCCGGGGTAGAAAAGAAGGTTCCCAAAGCTCGCCAGCGGCGATTTCAACCCATCGCGGGCCCTTCATGCGAGCTACCCGCTCTCAAGGCTTCAAAAACCTTGTGAGCGGGTAGTCGTTGTCGTAATCCGTTGAGGACCGGCCACTTGGCTCGATTACCAAATGTACTCGGCACCGAACGAAAAGCCTTGAATGGTCAACGAATCGGTGCGGATTGGGCTCACCGGCACGGCACCGGCACTAAACAAATTTTGAGCCGGCGTGGTATCAAAACCGTAGGCAACATCGTCGATCCCCATCAGGTAATACTGGTTTTTCAAGGTCCACGAGTGGCTAATCCGGTAAAGCATGGTCGCCTCGATCTCACCCATCACCGTTGATTTCTTGATTCCATCCTCGATGATTCTTCGAGCCGGGGTCGCACCGGGGCCGAGCGAATTAGCGAAAACGTTGGCATGACGATCGATGTTGTTGTCCAGCCAGGCACCTTTGAATCCAATTCCAAGGTTTACGCCGGCAATCACGTTCCACCACAAATCGCCACCCGCCTGGGCACCGAACATTTTGTTGTCCATGCCATTGTTAACCGTCAAGAATCGTGGGCCATTGTTGAGCGCATTGTTGGGAGTTCCGAATGCCGAATACCCAAAATCGTCGTCAAATCGCAGGTATCGCATCCCTACCAACCACGACCCTTGGAACCGGCAGTACTGTTCCACGGTTCGCCGGCGATAGTTGATTTCAGCACTATGAAAAGTGCTGTAGCTATCCACGGTCTGGCGGCGTGAACGATCGGAGTCGTCAAAACCGTTATTAGGGGCGGTGCCAAACGCACTAAGGAAGGAGAAGAGTGTCGGCGTGGCGCTGGTCGCGGTACGGGATTCTCTCCATTCCTGACCACCGAGGTAGGTGGCCTCAATATTTCCGCCAGCACCAAAAATGAATGCTGCCGAAACCCGTGCACCTGCTTCGCGATCATCGCTATCGGCATCACTTGCTCGCAAGACAGGGTTTCCTGCAATTCCCTGTGTTGTCAGCACTTGGTTGGTCGTGCGGTTTCCGTGTGACAGAAACATGACGTCGCCCGACACATCGTACCATCGTTGGGCACAAATTCCCGCATCGCCGTAAGGCAGCAGGGACTTCAAACATCCGAGAAGGTAGCCGCGGCCCATCGATTGGCAGAGGCCACAACCCGCTCCCCGGCAGAACAAGCAAAGGAAACGGCAATTCGTGAGGCCTCCACAAGACTCGCAGCCTTCCATGCCGCAACCCCCGCATCCGCCACCCGCCATGCCGCAACCAGCTCCACCACCACCCATCCCGCAGCTACTACAGCCTCCATCGCCGCAGCCCATGCCGCCGCAGCCCATGCCGCTTGAACCGTCACACCCCATCGATTCGCAGCCCCCGTCGCAGCCTTGAATTCGGGAGGAAATCCGACCACCTGGGCCGAAGAAACTGGCCTGCTCCACTGAGGAATAATACTCCGCCGGAGACGGCATGCCCGCGGGCGTCACAAAGCCGCTGGCCTCATAATCCGCTTCATAGGCGGCGTTTTGCACCTGCGATTGAGCTTGTGACGGAGCCAAACTCATCGCCATCAACGCGATAAAGGTGGCTCGCATCATGGCCCCGTGGCGGGTGCGTGGAAGTCTTGTTGCCGGATTGACCGGTATGGATCGCGACGTGTCGTTTTTCAGATTGTGCATCACAAGCATCTCCGCGGCCCCGCCGCCGCCTCTCAAGAAGGCCCTTTGGATAGGGTGGGAACGGTGCGTCGGAACGCATCGGCTGATGCGTGCAAACCGCTGCGAAACTTGGAACAAATGGCCCCGTCGTCAGACGAAACGGTCGGTTCTAGTTTGCAGCCGCGATGCAACCAGCGTTTCTACGCCCGATTTGCGCCGCTTCCCCCCTGGCAATTCCTATGTCGCGATCAAACCCACCGCAGCGTAAGCACCGATTCGCTTCCTTTTCCCGATTACTCTCGTGAAAAGCCACCGCGAAGTCGCCTTTGGTCGAAGACCTGGGACGACACTAAGCACCCAACGCGCGATCCGAACAATCGCTTCCGTCGGAGTTATCGGCACAAACGGTCGTCAAGATTGCATAAACACGGCCCGACTGTCAGGAAAAGTTTTTCGGTTGTGCCGAATCCCTGGCTAGCCAGGTCCCGCTCGTGCCCGAGTCGATCAATTTACGATCATCCACCAACGCTTCATCGACCGGATGTAAAATCAGCAGGGTCAAGGTCGTGCCCCAACCGAGCAAGTGTCGAGCAATCGTGACTTTCCGATAAGAAAGCAATTATTTTGAATCTCCAACGCGAACAAATCCGCGAAGCCTTTCAGCAGGTCAAAGCAGGGTTGATTCAGCCTGACGAAGCGGCACATTGGTTGTGGCAAAAACTAGCCGTGGAACCCCAAGACTCGCCCCAAAGGACAAGCCCCTCGGAGACCTCACGCACCCACGCCGACTTGCCTCATTCGACGCCAGCAAGCCATCTCCGCTCCGTCTCTCAGTTGATTGCTGATCTAGGACCGCCGCCCGAAGCGATCCGACAAGACTGGGATGCTCAACTCGCTGCCCTATCATTGAGCTACTCACGTGTCCACGGTCGTCCGTGGGATGAGATCACCGATTCGGATATCCTCGTTGACGACGAAAATCGCCTCACGCTTTGTCCTCGATTTTTGGACGCGCAAGATTCGTCACCCACGAATTTTGAGTCCACGTCGTCCGATGATGACATTCACGCCAAAAAGGGGCTTCTCGCCGACCTGGTATCGAGTGATGAGCGCAATGGAATTCAAGCTCAAGGAAAAATCGCAGGCGCATCACGGTCAAAAAAATCTCGATCGTGGATACCAGGATCCGTCTTCGCGATCTGCGTGATAGCGATTGGGGTGGCCATCTATGCATTAGCACTCCAAGCCAACACCTCGACAAAAAAAGAGGAAGCACCCCAGTCATCGCTCTCAGACAATTCTCCGTCTTTGCCTTCAGCGTTTGCGATCCATTCACGGCAGCCTACGGGTCAAACTGATGTCGAGTCGTCGGCGCACGATGCAGTCACCCCACCCGCTCCGGCGCGCGACGAGACCGACAACGAGTCGCTGCCGCTTGAACTCATTGACGAGTCAAACGTCCAAGCTTCGTCGCCAGTGCCCAACGATCCTGCATCGTCTTCGAATACTGCAACGATGGGTCTCGATTCGTTCGCCGGCGGAAACTGGATAGCAGCCCGGGACCTGCTTCCCACTGCTGAATTCGATGCCACTGGAACCGTTGTAGCTTCAGAACAATCCGATGCACCTCCGGTCGCCGGGCGAGAGGTTATTGACAAGCCACTTGAGATCGACACGTCCGTTCCAGAATCATCGGCGGCCGAATCGGCCATGGAAGATGACGAAAGCGACGGGAATGTTCGAACGTTGCCAGTAAAACAGGCCTCTGGAGCTGGAATGGTTGAACTCCCACCATTTCCTTCCCGTGACTCGACGCAAGACGAGATTGTTCCTGTGCGTCTATTCGAAAAACCCGTAGCCAATTTGGAGATTGTATTTCCCGTCGCAACGAACATGAAACTATCTCGTCTGGGGGAGCCCTCCGATCCGTCATGGGTCGTTCAAGATGCAAACGACTTGGCAACCGTTGCGATTCTTTCCTCTACCAAGCAAGGGATGGACTTTAGCTGGACACCGGTTTCTTCAGCACGCCCGGTTTCTAAACAACTTTGCTCGGGGCTTGCGCACTTGACCCAGCAAGATGGTACATCCCAATGGCTGTTCCTCCGATCGACGGTCCAGGCCGACGCTTGGCCGATTGATATGTCGACTAGCGACGCCAAAGCAGCGTGGCCACTGGGCACACCGCCTCCCATCGGTTCAACATCGTTAGCTGTCGAGATACTAAGTCACGATGATGTAACACTTTCATGGATTCAGCCGTCCGACCCCAAACAAGTTCGCCGGAACCAGTCGATCGTCGAATTCGCATTAGCAAGTGATCCTACGATTGCTATTCGGTCGCGCATTGAGATTCGAACGGGAAGCAAACTGACACTCAGGGTACGTCATGCAGCTCAACTCGTACCAACCGTTCCGTGGCAAATGATCTCAACGACTCGCTTACAAACGGCGAAGGAACAAGTGTCAGGACAGATGTTGCTCGCCTCAGCCGACCTAGCCAACGTGAAGGCGCTCTACTCCAAAGCTGGTACTGGGGAAAAGCAAGTGTTGGCGGCCCGACGCGACACGCTCGACGACTACGTCGCTCATCTGCAATCGCTTAGCGAGCGATTGAAGAAGTATGACCAGTTGGTGGCGATGGTTCACCTTGTCGCGCCGCTTTCAGTGAGACTCGATGTTCACTGGCCCAATGCGATGCCCATCCCAACCCAGGCCATCTTCGCGATGCCCCTACCCGCGATGAGCCAACCCGAGCGGCCCGCTGACCCGCCAAGCATTCCCCCACCAAAATGATTGAGAACACGACTAAAACCAGAGTGAGCGAACAGGTCAGCGGATGAATTTGACGAAGCCGCTCGAGAGCAGTTCCGGTGAACGCCCGCTCCCGTAACCGATCTTGTGCGACCCAATGATGAATTGTTTGGGTCGCGTGCAAACCACCTTGCTTCCATGTTTCCGCGCGTTCCCAGCCGTCCACGGTCCGTCGCCAACCCAACGGTGACACGTCGACCGGACGGGTGGCTTCGAGTTTTCTCGGTTCGGCCAACGCCAGACCGCACCAGGCCAGAAGCAGGCATGGCACCAGACGACTTGGCCAAAGACAAGTTGGAATGGACGCGAGCTTGGAAGCGGTGAAATTTGTTTGCATGGTTCCCGATGATGCAAATCGCGGAACCAAATCGTTAGGCGGGCTACAGAAAGTGCGTTTGAAGCCGGAAAACACGGTCTTTTTCGCAACTTCCAGGAACCATCACCCAATCGCCTCGTCGATGACGCGTTGCGTTTTATCAACACCGCGTGTGCGATTGACGACGAGATGCCGCGTTAGGGACAACGAACGGCAGCCTTTCTACGGAGAAAATCCCTTTTTCGCTGCACCGGTGCGTCCCAGCGCCACTTCGTAACCTAGAGTTCGATGATCGGAGCAGTGCAGGAGACCCCCAAGTGGTGAGCCTGCCCACTTCCGAATCGCATCTCCACATTCACAACCTACTCGTCCGTTAAGCACTACCGGCCATGACAACCGCGACAAACCCCGAATCTCTCGAAGCAATCTTCAGCGATAAGATGTTGCCCGCACTGCCCAATAGCGCGATATCGTTATTGCAACTCTCGCAGAAAGCCAGCAGCGGCCCGAGCGACTTTGCAAAGCCGATTGAGGCCGATCCAGGACTGATGGGGCAAGTACTTAAGTTCGTTAACTCTTCGTACTTCGGCTTTTCCCGAGAAATAACCAGCGTCCAGCAGGCGTTGACGCTGGTCGGTACCCGCGCTGTCACCAATTTTGCACTTTGGAATGCTGTGTTCAGCGTCATTCCGAATCCAAAGTTTGGGCCGTTCGATCTAAAACGTTTGTGGCAAGATTCCCTGCGACGGGCCATCCTTGCTCGACGACTAGGCAAGGCTTTATCGCTGCCTGAAGCGGAAGATTTATTTGCCGGCGCACTCCTACAAGACATGGCGATTCCGTTACTGTTGAAGGAACTCCCTGAACAATACAAAGATCTGCTGGAGCGTCGCACTGTTGAGTCGCGACGATTGAGCGGACTCGAGCAAGAGTACTTTGGGTGGAACCATGCCGATGCCGCTGCACTGTTGGCGGAGCGATGGAAGTTGCCCGCAACCTTCGTCAATCTGATTCGCAATCACACCCAGCTCGACGAACTTCTCGAACAGGGTAATGACGCCCGGGGTGGCGTGTGCGTGGCGCTCGCTTCTCTCTTGCCATGTTGCCATGACACAGAATGGGAAGAGCAAGACACTTTCCAAGCTGGCTTCAAGAAGCTGGTCGGACTGAATCCGGTCGACCCAAAAGTCCTCTTCAAGCAAGTCGACGAAGACGCCGCATGCTTTGCGCCGCTCCTTCGCCTACCAGCTCCGAGTCAACCTCTATTCCAGTTTGTCGCGTAGGGCATCCGCATCGGCCACGAAACGCTTGCGGAAAAGTTATGTCGCAGGCAACCGGTAGGTTTCCCACCTGACCAATACGCCTATCCAAGCGGGAACTTATAGTGAATTCCGCTTGGTTATCGCAGAGCTTTCTTGGGACCTGGGAAGAAGGAATTGGTCAATCGAATGTAGTCAACGTACTCCGGACGCCTCCCGGCAATGTCCTTCTCAAGGAGAACGACGCCAGAGACTTTCATCAGGAATACGCTCATGACCAGTGGCGAGGCAACCGTCCAAAACGGGGCACCACAGCCCAAGCAGAATAGCCATAATCCCCACCACACCGCGAAGTCGCCGAAGTAGTTCGGATGCCGAGTCAATCGCCAGAGTCCAGCATCTAAGACTCGACCCTGATTGGCAGGGTCTGCTCGAAATCGAACGAGTTGCCAGTCACCGACGGCTTCGAAAAATACACCAATCGCCCAGCACACAAGACCGAGTGGCGCAAGCCAATCAATGCTTGGCCTGGTTTCAAAGGCAAACGATGCTGTGATCGGCAGGGCTACGAACCACATGATCAGGCCTTGCAACAGAAACACAATGCCGAGACTCTTTAGCCACCAATGAGATTGATGGTTCGCTTTCATCGCGGCATAACGCCGATCTTCATGGGGATCATTCAAAACTCGAATCGCCAGATGGACTCCTAGTCGCGTTCCCCAGACAGTGACCATTCCTACCAGCACTGTTTCGGCGCGGCCCCACCCGGCATCGCTAGTCATCACGTAACACAGCATCGCGAGCAACACGAAGCCTGGGCCCCAAAAGGCATCGATGATGCTTACTCGACCTATAAGCAGACTAAGCAACCAGATCATTAGGACGTAGGCCAACGCCAGGCACAGGGTTGCCAAAAGCAATGTGATCACGGATCAAACTCGCCTTTGAAAAAGGTAGTGGGCCACGAACCACTCACGGCCCCCTCGAAACCCAAATAGCTCAGCGCACGACATAAAGAAGATTCTCCACCGCTGTTGCCAGCGACGCCAATCGCTACCGTAAGTTGACTTTAAAACCGCTTCGATCGACGATCCGTTTTGATCCATTCGTTGTAACCACGCGTTGCTCGTTTTCTCATAATGGACACCGTCCCAACACCACTGCTTCTCCAGTTGAAGGTGCAACGGATAGTTCAGTAATAAGTTTTGGCTAGGCATGATGCCACCGGAGAAAAAATATCGAGCCATCCAACTCGCTTCGCCTTTGTCTTCAAACGGATAGGCATGCTGATGATGACAAAAAATATGGACAAACAGTTTCCCTGAGGGATTCAACCAGGAACTGATTCGTTGCATCAATAATCGATGATTACGTACATGCTCGAACATTTCGACGGATACGACCCGGTCGAAAGTCTGTTCGGCGGCGAAGTCATTGATATCGCATGTCTGCACCTGCAGATTCGATAAGCCACGTTGCGCTGCGACTGAAGTAATGTACTCTCGCTGGGACGAGGAATTGGACACGGCTAGAATACGACTTCCTGGATACCGCTCTGCCATCCATAGACTCAGCGAGCCCCAACCACAACCTAATTCAAGGATCGTTTGGCCGTCGTGCAAGTCAGCATGTTGACAAGTCCGGCGCAGCGCCTCCGCTTCGGCTTCATCGAGCGTCTTGGTGTCGGGCGTCCAGTAGCAACAGCTATACTTTCGATGCTGCCCTAGGACTTGGCCGAAGAACTCCGCTGGCACCTCGTAATGCTGTTCGTTAGCCTTTTCGGTCAAACACGCGATCGGTCCGTGAGAGAGTTGCTCACGGAAGTCCGCTCGCAGTTCTTCCGCAACTTCTAAGGTAGGTTGTTCTAACTCCTCAAGCCGAGCCTCCAACAATCGCCTGATACCAAACCTCACCCATCGGTCTGGCAGACGACCGTTTTCGGCAAGCGTGATCAACGAGGAAATGGGCCGAAGAAGTAGCACAAAAAATCCCATGCATTAGAAAGAAAAAGGGGGGCGCAGCGCAGCATCAGTGTGTTCGCCTACGAGCAACGGCTATCCGGTCGAGTCTAAAAATCCAAGTGGTGACGACGGCTTCGCCCAAAGTACTTGCACAACACCGATGGCCCGCTCCATGAACGCGGCTTCGCAATAGCAGAGGTAATATCGCCACATTCGAATGAAGCGATCATCGAATCCGAGAGCCCTTACTTGATCGAGTTGGTCGTGGAAACGCTCATTCCAAAGGCGCAGTGTACGCGCGTAGTGCAGCCCAAAGTCATGGAGACCGATCATTCGCAATGAAGTCTTCTTTGCGACGCATTTTTGCAATTCAGAAACCGACGGCAAAAAACCTCCGGGAAAGATATACTTCTGGATGAAATCTACCGAATTCTTGTACTGCTGATATCGCTGTTCGGGCATCGTGATCGCCTGGATCAACATTGCCCCATCGTCCCTCAACAATCTCTCGCATGTCGCGAAATACTCGGGTAGGAATTGCTTTCCTACAGCCTCGATCATTTCGATCGAGACCAACTTATCGAATCTTCCTTTCAGATCGCGATAGTCCTTGTGAAGGACCGTGATTCGATCTGACAAGTTCGCATCGAGTACCCGCTGGGTAGCCATCCGATACTGCTCTTCCGAGATCGTAGTCGTTGTAACCCGGCATCCATACGTCGTTGCAGCATAAATTGCGAAGGTCCCCCATCCCGTGCCGATCTCGACGACGTGATTGTCGGGTGTGAGCCTCAACGTACGGCAAACACGATCTATTTTTTCGATCGAACCCTTCTCGAGCGTTGCCTGCTCGTCGGTGAACAGCGCGGACGAATACATCATGGTCGGATCGAGAAACAACATGAAGAAATCGTTTCCCAAGTCGTAGTGCTCATGGATATTTCGTCGACTTCCCGATCGGGAATTACGGTTGCGTACATGCCGCAACCGATTGAGAAAACCTGATAGTGAAAGAGGCGAAGACCGGAATCGTTGAAGCGTTCGTTCGTTCCGAAGCAGCACACGAAAAAGATCGGTCAAGTCATCGGAAGACCATTCGCCCCGCAAGTATGATTCTGCAGCACCCAAACCGCCGTCCGTGAGCGTCCGATGAAAGAACTTGGGGGACTGAATCCGCACATGCCCCATCAACTCGGTACCTTCAAGATTTCCAAACCTTTCCGAGCAATCACCTTGCTCCATGACAATTTGACCGACGGAAAGGCGCTGCAGATTTTTTGTCAGTATTCGTCGGCAAAGTCGTTCGAAAAATAACGACTTCGCTCGGACCGTTGAACCTGCCTCACAATCCACATGACGGCATTCGACCGACACGGCGTCCTCAACGCCTTGTACTTCGCTTTTAAATCGATCGCAAATGAACTGCGTATCCTTAGGAACCGGAATGGACATGATTATTTACTACGGCGTGGGTTCATCAAAGTCAAAAGGTGATGGATGAAATCTGCTAGGCGGACTTGCCTCTATCGGGATGAGGCACAAAGGGAGCCCCCTTCCACCAAAGCTTAACGGCTTGCCAATAAATACCGGACGTGACGCTGGCCGTCATGCACGGATGGCGAAGCAAAACACGGCGCAACGAGGAACTGGTGATCGATTCTCGCTTTAATGACAACGTCACATCAAACGGAGGCTTTTGCACTGCCGACTCTGCGGCTGGGCACCGGCGCTGCGATGGGGGACCATCACTTCCTGCAGCGTGCGCACACGCAATCGGCACCGCTGCCGTTTGATCGGCTGCAACATGATTCTCGATGTGGATCGCAAGTCTATCGCCGGGTACCGTCATCATCCAGCGATAACGCATGTTCATTTCCATAAACGGCGAAACGTGAAAGTCTTTGTCGTTCCAAATTGCTTGCGTCGCCCCGCTCGTGGAACGGATGGGCGAGCTCAAAACGTAGCAATGTCTCTCTCCCCACGGGGTGTTGTGGACTTCCGCCAACACATTTTGCAAGCGATCACCAGTGCGGTCGAAGCAATAGTAATAGCTGACTGGATTCATCACGTATCCAAAGTACCGAAGGTTTGTCAGTAGCCGAATCGGGCCTTTTGGACGATGCCCCGTTTGACGCTGAACTTCATCGCGAACGCAATCGTCAAGCGGTCGAGTGGGCTGCCCTAAATGATCCTCACGCCGAAACCATGCAACAGCCGGACGTCGTGCAGACCAAAGATAAAACGGATCAAAAACCGATGGCAATTCGGATAGATCAATATACAGCTGAAATACCGAGTATCGAAACTCATGATTAACGGGCGAAAAGCGTCGATGTCGGACAAAGCCGGTGTACAGACAACTATGCATGTTCACCTCCACTTTCACTTCCACTCGAAGATACAAGTTGACGGTATTCGGCGGAAGTTAAAACTGGGCGAGTAGGCGTTCCTGCAAATCCGTCAATGCCGAAGCGACGGCATACTGCCATAGCACTGTTGACTCCATCTTCGTGAAAACCATTTCCCCAGTACGCACCGCAAAACGAAGTCCGCTGCGTTCGTACCAATTGACCATGCATCCCCTGCATTGCAGATCGTTGAACCGTAAAGACGGGATGGGCATACGGGTGGCTTGAGATGATCGAATCAGGATTGATGTGCGCTGTATCGTTCAAGGTGACACAGAATGTCTGGTCAGATTGGATGTGTTGCAAGATATTCATGTTGTAGCTCACCGTTGCCGAAGCATTGCCTTCGGCCGCGATGCGGTAGTTCCACGCAGACCAAGCCTTTTTGCAGCGCGGCAAAACCGTACTGTCCGTATGCAGTACTGCTTCATTTTTCTCGTAAGGGAATGCCGTCAGCACGGTCGCTTCGAGGTTGGAAGGGTCCCCAAGAATTCCCAACGCCTGATCGCTATGGCAGGCAAAGATCACCTCATCGAAACTCGTGACGTCATGATCGGTGGCAACGCTTACATGGTCCTGATGCCGTGTCACCCGGCGAACCGGAGTGCCTGTACGCAGTTGATTTTCAAACGCAGAAATCATTCGATCGACGTATCTGCGAGAGCCACCGGGAATCGTAAACCATTGCGGTCGATTGGTCAGGCTCAACAATCCATGGTTCCGATAAAACTCCAAAATGAACCGAATCGGAAAGTCAGCAAACGTTCCCGTTGGGCAAGACCAAATTGCAGCGCCCATAGGGAGAAGGTAATGCTCGGCGAATCCTCGTCCGTAACCATGCTTCACAAGGTATTCACCCACGGTCATCGAATCAGTCACGTGATCCGCATCCATCGTGCCGCGACGGTTGAACGTCAGGATATCGACCACCATCTTCAGAAATGCGGGCTTCAATAGATTCTTCTTCTGAGCAAAAACCCCTTGGATCCCGGACCCAGAATATTCAATACCGGTACGATCGCATCGTACTGCAAAGCTCATCTCTGTCGGCATGCCTTCGATACCAAGCCGAGCCAGCAAGGCCATGAAATTCGGGTAGGTTCGATCGTTGTAGACGATAAAGCCCGTATCGATTCGATACACCCTTCCCTCTTGTTCAAACTTGACGGTGTTGCTGTGCCCGCCAGCCTGCTTTTCTGCCTCGAATACCGTTATTTCATGTTGGGGATGGAGCAACCAAGCACAGGTCAAGCCAGATATCCCTCCCCCGATGATAGCGATTTTCATAAACGACGATCCGATGTTCCGGTGCACGACCACGTCTTCGTTGTCGCAGTTATATCGCGGGCGGATGCACTAAGTGGGATAGGCAACCAGTTCTTAGGCAGCGATAGCTCCGAACAAACCGCGCGCAGTGCCATCCGAGAAAGTGTATTGTCCGCGGCAATCTAGTTGAATAAATGTACAGTGCTTGAGTCTCCGGTACGGCACTAGAAGCGGACCGCAGCCAGACTCAAAGATTTTTCACTGATCTCTCATTCTTGTAGTTCTCGCGATTCCAATCGGCCTTGAGTTGGCTTGCTGGTACGCGATCGCTTCCTCGAGGCCTTCTGCTGAAAATTCGATCGCTAAGTTCACCAGGTGGTTCCTCGGTAGGTTCTGCACGGCATGGAGCGACTTTGGCGATTAAAGAAAATCCCCACCGATACGGAATGCACCAAATCGTGATCTATGTTTCAGCGGATTGTTTTGTGTCCACCGCCCGAGCAATTGCAAGCCCTACAGCCACTAGAACCGGCACAATCCAACGCCTCATTGACCTGCACATCGTACACCAGTGACACGGGAAGTTAGTTTCATGCGCACACCCACTGCCGTCCGCGGCCCTGAAGCAGTTCGCCAGGACCAATTTGAAGAAATCAAGCGCCGAATTCACGGGAAGCTCGTCGATAAACTGGATTTGTCCAGAGTAGGTGATTTGAAAGGCGATTCGCTGAAACGCGAAATTCGCATGGTGGTCGAACACCTATGCGACGCAGAAGAAACGTTACTGAATCGCCAAGAGCGAGACAAGATCGTCGATGAAGTACTCGACGAAACCTTCGGGTTGGGCCCCCTGGAGCTGATTTTAAAGGATCCCAAAGTCAGCGATATTCTGATCAACGGCCCTAAGAACATCTATGTGGAAAAAGGCGGCCGGATGCAGAAAACGGACGTCGAGTTTCGGGATAACAAACATCTGATGCAGATCATCGACCGAATCGTTTCGCGGGTCGGTCGACGTGTCGATGAAACCTGCCCGATGGTGGATGCGCGCCTTGAAGACGGCTCGCGTGTCAACGCGATCATTCCTCCGTTAGCACTCGACGGCGCGTGCATGAGTATTCGCCGTTTCGGTAGCAATCCGCTGAAGTTAGAGGACTTGCTCAACTATCGCGCGTTTACCCCTGAAATGGTGATGCTTCTGGAAGGCTGCATCAAAGCTCGTCTGAATATGATCATCGCCGGTGGTACCGGTTCAGGCAAAACGACGCTGCTAAACACATTATCGTCGTTCATCGGCCACGAAGACCGGATCGTGACGATCGAGGACGCGGCAGAATTGCAGTTGCAGCAGGATCACGTCGTTCGACTTGAAACTCGACCTGCGAACATCGAGGGCAATGGTGCCATCACTGCGACAGACCTCGTCCGTAACGCCCTGCGAATGCGTCCCGAGCGGATCATCATCGGCGAATGCCGTGGCGGTGAAACGTTGGACATGTTGCAGGCGATGAACACCGGTCACGACGGTTCGCTAACCACCATTCACTCGAATACACCTCGCGATGCAATTGCCCGTTTGGAAACTCTTGTGATGATGGCCGGATATGACCTACCAGTCAAAGCCATTCGCCAGCAGATATCGGGCGCTGTAAACGTGTTGATCCAGGCGAACCGATTACAAGGTGGCCCACGCCGAGTGACCGCGATTACCGAAGTTGTCGGTATGGAAGGTGACACGATCGTGATGCAGGACATCTTCCGATTCGTTCAAGAAGGCGTTGGCGAAGACGGGAAGGCATTTGGGCACTTTGAGTGCACAGGTGTTCGCCCCACATTCATGTCAAAACTGGAAGCCTCGGGGGTTCGCCTTCCCGCAAGTGCTTTCCGCGAACGTGAGATCATGAAGGCCTAAGCTTTCGTCGCGTCCATCCATTCATCCCTGAGTCCATTCATCCGTCGTTTATCATGCCCACAACACTGATCATTATCGCCGTCGGCGTCGGAATCGCTTCGCTTGTGGCGTATGCGGCCACGATGCTGGTTCCTGGCCAAGAATCGAATACGACTGAAGACCGTTTATCGGCAATGGCAAAGCGCCGTGGCGGTTCGACGGCAAAAGCGGATCAGCCTTCGCTCCTGATGGCAGGCGGACTAGACGATACGAAAAGCCTGATTGACGAGTTTCTTAAGAACCGTCCGGCGCTTGGTGAATACCTGAGCCAAGCAGACATCAATCTGTCGCCCGCACGGTTCATGATCATCGTTTTAGGGTGTTTTATTGGAGGAACCGTGGTCGTTGCCACAACTCCTCTTCCCATTTTGCTTGCGCCGGTAGCCGGAGCGATGATTGCCGTATTGCCAATCATGTGGCTCTCATTCAAACGGAAACGTCGGCTCGCCAAGTTTGGCCGCCAAATGCCCGAAGCGTTGGAACTGCTTGGTCGCTCGCTTCGTGCCGGTCATTCTCTTGCTAACGGCTTCGGGTTGGTCGGTAGCGAAATGGATGAACCGATTGCGAAGGAATTCCGTCGCGTTTTTGAAGAACAAAACTTCGGTATCCCTCTTGAAGAGGCGCTCGAAGACCTGTCGACGAGAGTGCCCAACATGGACCTTCGATTCTTCGCAACGGCGGTCATTCTTCAACGGACAACCGGTGGTGACCTATCCGAAATCCTCGACAAGATTGGACACCTGGTTCGTGAACGACTGCAGATTCTCGGTCAGGTCCAAGCGCTGACGGGAGAAGGACGGCTTAGCGGTATCGTCTTGCTCGCGATGCCACCCGCCCTGTTCTTGTTCATGCTCAAACTCAACCCCGATTACGTCATGTTGTTATTCAAGGATGAACTGGGGCACTACATGTTGGGATTGGCCATCGTTACACAAATCATCGGCGCATTGGTGATCAAGAAAATCATCACCATCAAGGTTTAGTATTTCTTGGTTTCTACCTACCAATACAGTCTGTACTTACGCGAAGAACTCTGAATCATGCACTGCTACCTACAAACATCATTGCTTTCGACTGGAATGCCTAGCCCCGAGGTACTCACTCCAATTGCGATCTTTTTTGCGATCACAGCGGTCGTTTGGTGGTTGTTTAACTCAGTCGGTGGCAGTAGTGAACCGACGGTCGAAAGTCGACTGGAGGAATTGCGAAACCCTCGTCAAAGAAACGTTGCCACGACCACTGCGGATGAAAAGGCAAAGAAGAAGAGTGCAGCGCTGACCGCAGTTCTCGAAAGAGCGACCCAGCCTCTCGCAGGAACAGTGAGTGGCAACGCTGTCGAAATGGGGAAACTTCGTGAACGGTTGGTGAATGCCGGTTTTCGTCGTGAACAAGCGGTCGTGGTATTCAAGGGTGGGCAGGTCATTCTTGGCTGCGTCGGCCTATTGCTGGGCGGAATCGTCGGACTTCTCTCCGATGGATTTACGGTCCGGTTGGCGATGAAGGCAGCCATCGGTGGCGGCCTTTGTTACTACATCCCTGAAGTCGCTCTCATGCTGATCGGAAAGAAACGCAAAGAAGCGATCTTCCTTGGACTTCCTGATGCGCTGGACTTGATGGTCGTTTGTGTGGAGGCAGGGCTTGGGTTGGATCAAGCCCTACGAAAAGTTGGCGAAGAAATGAAAAAATCTCATAAAGTCATCGCCGAAGAATACAACGTTGCCAACCAACAACTTCAATTTGGACGGCCACGGAGCGAAGTACTTCACGCGTTGGGTTACCGAAGTGGCGTCGATGATCTCAAGCAATTAGCTTCGATTTTGATCCAGGCCGACAAGTTCGGTAGCAGCGTCGGACAAGCACTTCGTGTTCAAAGTGATGCGATGCGAGTCAAACGCAGACAAATCGCGGAAGAGAAGGCAGCTAAGACGGCAGTTAAGATGATTTTCCCGCTGGTGCTGTTCATTTTCCCAGGCATCTTTGTAGTCTTGGTAGGCCCTGCAGCGATCAACATGTATCGCAACCTGCTGACGATGTAACCGTTTCGCCCCGAGCGGGACTGTAACCGGCAATCGCTTCATTCAACGCAGCCAATTGGTCGGCCGCGGTTTGAGACGAATCGAGAAAAATAATCTTTCGACCCGAAATCTCGCACCAACTCCCTACGTGCGGTCCAAGATATTCTTGTCGCACCTGAAATCCAAGGCTCCGCACTTCGCGAATCCTTTGAACCAGTCTAGCCACAACGTGCAATGTGCCTTCGACCTCATAGGGTATCTTCGTCATTCCAGCACGCTCCCTCGACCAGGCAACCTTGGTAGACCTTTCCGCTTTGCGAATTCAGGTCCTTTGAAACCTTCCTGCCGCTTCGACAATTGGTGATGTAGCGGATAGCGGATTTATCCCGATAGGTCAAACATGGTTCGCCTCTCCCGCTGTGCCTTTCTCGGATCTTCACTTTCATGATTCAACGGACTGAAATCGGCGAGTCTCCGCAAATGCTAGCAATGGAGCGTGAGTTGCGGCGATTGCAATCGCTTGCGACGCTCGGCGAGCTGACAGGCACCGCAACGCATGAGTTCAATAACGTCCTGATGACGATCATGAACTACGCGAAGCTTGGATTGCGAAACCGCGATGACGCGAGCCGTGACAAAGCGTTGACCAAGATCCTTGACGCATCACAGCGAGCGGCCAAGATCACCAGTACGATACTGGCTCAGGCAAAGAATCGTGCCGACTCGATGCAACCGACGGATATTGCAAAGATCATTGACGAAACGCTTGAACTGCTTAGTCGTGACCTGCAGAAATACCGTGTGGCTGTTGAGACCAACATTGCGCAGGGCGCAGGGCAAGCCATCGCAAGTGGCAACCAAATCCAACGAGTGCTAATCAACCTGCTCGTCAACGCACGTCAAGCGATGCCAAACGGGGGCACGATAACGGTCACCTACCATGATGATATACCGGCGCAGGAAGTTGTCTTGACGATCCGGGACACGGGTACGGGAATACCAAGGGACCAGCTGCCGCATATTTTCGATGCGTTCTACACAACCAAAGACGGTCCCGATGAATCGGGCATGGGCGGGACGGGTCTTGGATTAGCAGCCTGCAAAGAGGTAATCGACGCGCACCAAGGCCGAATGAGGGTTGAAAGCACCGTCGGTAAGGGCACCGCGTTTATCGTTCGCCTTCGCCGGGCGGCCTAGTGGATAGAACCTGCGGTAGCGACGACTGTCCTTATTGGAACCTAGGCGGCTGCCCGGTCGACTCAAGCACGGTCATCCACAAGTCGCCGTTAGGATCGACGCAATTTCGTTCGCGAATTGCCAAGGCCATCGGTACATGGACAAAACGCGTATGCCAGCGACTGACCACCATTTCTGTTCTACCACACATCGCGGCGTGAACCGCGTTGTGTGCCAGCCGAGTGCAAAAGACGCTGTCGTAGGGATTGGCGGGAACACTTCGAATGCTGTAACTCGGATCGATATACTTGAGGTTTAACTCCAAGTGATTGTCCGCAAAGTATTTCGTGATTCGATCCCTCAGCCACATCCCAATATCGCTCAGTCGTTTGTTCCCCGACGCATCGGTTTGTTCACTCGCCTGCATCAAACCTTGACCGGCACCTTCGGCGACGACGATGACGGCATGGCCACGGCGTTCCAGACGCCGCTTGAGGCATACGAGCAAGCCGTTATCCCCTTCGAGTTCAAACGGGACTTCGGGAATGAGCACGATATTCGCATCGCTCATGGCAAGTGATGCATAACAAGCGATAAAACCACTGTGTCGCCCCATCAACTTCACCAACCCAACGCCTCCCGGAGCCCCGCAGGCTTCCACGTGTGCTGCTCGAATCGCCTTGGCCGCTTCGCTGAACGCGGTTTGGAAACCGAAACTCTGGTCAACAAAAAGGATGTCGTTATCGATCGTTTTTGGAATTCCCACTACCGATATCTTCAAATTTCGCTTCCGGATTTCAGCAACGACTCCCATCGCTCCGCGTATCGTCCCGTCACCGCCGATTACGAACAAGATGTTGATGCCCATTCGATCCAGGCAATCAACGATCTCTTCCGCACTTTGCTCCCCTCGAGACGAACCAAGAATCGTACCTCCCTGTTCGTTGATATCGGTCACCGATGAAGGGGTTAGTTCAAGGACAGGGCGTTTAAATCGCGGAATGAAACCCTGGTAACCGCTACAGAACCCATAGACGCGAGGAACACCATACATCCGCATCAACTCGACAACGAGCGAACGAATGACATTATTCAATCCCGGACACAGCCCTCCACAGGTAACGATTCCCGCGCGAGTTTTGGTGGGATCAAAATAAATCTTACGCCTCGCACCTGCTGGTTCGAGACCGTACATTTGATCAACCGGCAGCCCGACGGCATTGAGGGCCGAAACCGTATTGTCGACGACGATTCGATCTGCTTCGTCAACATAGTTCACCGAATGTTGCCGGTAATCCAACAGTGGAATGAGTGGCGAATCGATTCGACACTCGCCCAGCGAACGAATCTGAAAATCGTCGAATCTGTACACTGCACTATCCTTGGGTCGTTCACGAGTGAGGTGCAAAAAATGCCATTCAAAGGTCATGTACCTTGCGAATCTCGCCGCCCACGAGTAACTGTGCACTCAACCTAACGTCTCAACTTTTTGGCGACAAGCTTTCACTAGGATTGCCTGGTGCCTGATCTACCTAATAGGCATTGAAGCGTCGCTAATGACTCACAAGGGACACTTTTGACGTCCAAAAACACGACGGCAGTTGGCTAGAAAGTAAACTCGGCTCTGCCATGAGGAGAGGCGTCAAGGTACACTGAGTTGCATGACTAGTTCGTGTTCTAAGGGGAATGAAGCGATGCAAAAGCAGAAAGTGGTTGAGCTGCTCGAACAACTACACATTGAACTGTCTGCCCAAAGTGAGCTCGACGAAGAAATGGTTAGCAAGTTACGGCAGGCAGTCGAAGAAATCGAAACTACCCTTTCGCAGCCTCATGCGAGTGGCTCGCAGTCGCTGGTCCAGCGACTGCAAGAGGCGGTTTATCATTTACCGGACTCTCACCCCGTCCTCAAAAATACGGTGGGGCGGATTGCTGACGCTTTGTCACAAATAGGCATCTAGTGGTTGGCAACAATCAATGAATCCCCAGGGTTCCCCAAACGATCCTAACCATACGGTTTTGCCGGTTGATCTCTATGCGACCGATGTATCGACGGGCGAGCAAGCGACTTCAACGATTGGAAATTATCGGCTCATCAGGCAGCTCGGTCGCGGCGGGATGGGGATTGTTTACCTCGCCGAGCCCATCCACGGTGGACCGCCAGTTGCGCTGAAAACTCTTCAGCATGGCAACTCGTCTTCGATTGCTCGATTGAAGTCCGAGTTCCGCATTGTCGCAGACCTTGCGCATCATAACCTTGTTCGCCTCGGCGAATTGGATACCACCGGACGCACTCCGTTCTTCACAATGGAAGTGCTGAAGGGACAAACGTTTGACGAATATGTCCGGTCAAGCTTCGAAAGTGTCGCTGCAGCTCCAAGCTTACCATTCAGCGAGGACCGGTTGCGCCACTCACTCCGCCAACTCGCAGAGGGACTCGTCGCTTTACACCAAGCTGGCCTCATCCACCGCGACATCAAACCATCCAATGTCTTGGTGACTAGCGAAGGGCGAGTGGTCATTTTAGACATGGGTTTAACGGTCGAGACAGATCTGTCTGAGTTTCGCCAAAGCCATCGTGAACTGGCGGGAACACCCTACTTCATGGCACCGGAACAAGCTCAGGGTAGGGCGATCGGACCAGCTTGTGACTGGTACGCCGTTGGTGTGATGCTATTTGAAGCATTGACGGGCGAACGAGCCTTTCAGAGTCACCAATTGAAGGATTTGATCGCTGAAAAGAGAAATCGATCCGGCCCCACTCCTCGTGATCTTGTGAGCGGCGTTCCAGCGGATTTAAGCGAACTTTGCTGCCTGCTTTTATCTCCGGATCCGCTTGACCGACCATCGGGCGAGGACATCCTCGATCGACTACAGGCGCGAGATCATACCGCGATCGCTTCGTCCATCTGGATTGGTAGAGAGAAAGAACTGGATGTGCTGCGTTCGGCCTGGGGCGATGTTCGACAAGGCGAAACCCGCGTCATCCTCGTGTCGGGCTGCAGTGGAATCGGCAAAACCGCCCTGATCGATCACTTTTTATCGCATTTGCACAAGCAAGAGCCCGTCGTAGTTCTCCGGGGTAGATGCTACGAAAACGAAGCAGTCGCATATCGAGGCTTCGATAGCGTGGTCGATGCACTTGCCACCTACCTCCATCGTTTACCGAAGAACGAAATCGAACGTGTCTTGCCGTTGAACGTTGAGCTACTATGCCAAGTTTTCCCCGTGCTCAGTGATGTAGTGGGCATGGAGAAGCATCGACTTCGATCGACCTCCCGACATGGTGATCCGCGAGAACGAAGGCAAAAAGGGATTGAGGCATTGCGGGAAATGCTCTGTCGCTTATCGCACTTTACAGCGCTGGTTATTTTTGTTGACGATCTGCAGCTAGGAGATGACGATACGGCGCTCATTTTTCGGGAATTGCTTCGAACGGATGAAATGCCGGCTGCATTGTTCTTGACCACCCATCGAAGTGAAGACGCAGAATCTAACGGATGCTTGAAACTTGTACGCAAAAGTCGTTTGAAGCCCGATGATGCAAGGCAACTTTGCAACCAGATCGAACTTTCCATCGATCGATTGTCTCGCGATGAATCCATACGTCTAGCCTCATCGTTGCTCATTCGCCATGACGTCGAACCTCTTGAGAATGCAACCCGGATTGCGGATGAGGCAAACGGAGATCCGCTGTTTATCCGAATGTTGGTAGAGCACCTGGTTCAGCAAGAACGTACGGAAAACAAGCCTATTGGCAATCCTGCAATCTGGACGCTGACCAGCGTCATTGAGGATCGCGTTCAATCGCTCAACCCCGATGAGAAAGTTGCACTTGAGCTGCTCGCCGCTGCGGGGCGGCCAGTCGACGAAGTTGATCTTGAAAGTGCTGTCGGTATCCAGCACGGTACCCTTGGCATCATTCGATCCCTACGAATCAAACGTTTCATTCGTCGCCTCGGTGATCTTCGAAGAGTCGAACCCTTCCATGACAAGATCCGAGAAACAGTGCGCAATGGTTTGAGCGAAACGCGGTTGGCCGCTCATTGCTTGGTTCTAGCACACCAAGTCGACCGTGATCCCGATAATCGCAATCAAGGGAATCGTGATGTCGAATTTCTAGCGGATCTTTATCGCCGAGGTGGAGAAAGAATTCGCGCTGGCCAGTGTTATGAACTAGCGGCCGCGATCGCTGACTCGACTCTGGCTTTTCGCCGTGCTGCGGAGTACTACCAGTTCGCTATCGATTTGTTGAACCCCACCGGCAGACATGAGCACACACTGCGACTGGGGCTAGCCAATTCACTCGCAAATGCGTCGCGTTCCGCTGAGGCAGCAAAGCAATACATGCAAGCCGCAGCATCCGCCGAACCGTCCGACCGACCACGACTCCAGCAACTCGCTGCGCATCGTTTTTTAACGAGTGGCCACGTCGTGGAAGGCACCGCGACCCTGCGGAACGTGCTCGAACATTATCGATTGCCGTTTCCCAAGAGTCGAGTTACGGCAGTGCTGGGGCTACTTGTTCGAGCGGGCTACTTGCGACTTCGGGGGTTAAAACTCGCCGAAACTACAGTCCATCGCAAGCCGAACAAAACCGACGAAGCGAAGATTGAGGCCTGTTGGTCGGCAGCCGCAGGGTTTAGCCTCGTCGATCCGCTTCGCGGGTCATTTTATATCGCCGAAACGCTCTGCCGCTCTCTTCGAGCTGGGTCAACATCAACCATTCCGAGGGACCTTGCAGCCTATATCGGACAGGTCGCAATCGGCGGCAGTAGAAGCAGGTCTGCAACTTGTCGCGTACTCGCAGCATGCCGCGAGATCGCTACTGTCCGCCGCGAACCCTATTCACGTGCCATGCTCTCCATGTCGCGAGGAATCTCCGCCCTACTGCGTGGACAATATTCGGTATCACTCAGCAATTGCGACACCGCCATTCGCTATCTGGGTGATGAGAGTTGCCGCGGCGCAACGTGGGAGTTGACCACTGCAAGGACATTCGCACTTTGGTCGCTTCAGTATCAAGGCAACCTGATCGAGCTTCGTCGTCGACAACCTGAGCTCATGCGTGCGGCTCAAGAATCAGACGACTTGTATGCGATGCTCAATTATGGAACCCAAGTCATGGCTCACTTGGAACTAGCCAGAGATTGCCCGCAGGAGTCGATCAGGCGATTGTCTGAGGATCACGGCCGTCTCTCTGACGGCGGATTTTTCATTCAACACCACAATTATGTCTTGGCGAAAACCTATACGCTGCTCTACCAGAATTGTGCCTCCGAGGCGATGACAACCATCGAAGGTCAATGGAAAAATTACAAACGAGAATTCCTATCGCAAGTTCAGCAGGTGCGCATCGATCACCGGCAAGTTGCGATACGTACCTTGATTGCGGTCGCCGAGACGAGCAATCATCGAGTCGAACTCCTGGCACGGGCAAGGCGGGAGATAGCTTTGCTTCGTCAAGAAAAGGCACCATGGGCAACAGCCATTGCAATGGCGGTCGACGCCGCTTGCGATCATGTCGCCGGTGACCTCCGTCCGTCAATGGAAAAACTAAGATTCGCGGTCACTCTGCTCAAGCGCTGCAATATGCACCTATTCGAAACCGCAGCGATGCATCACTTGGCGACGATTACTGGAGCGGATCGCAGTGAAAGCGAGTGCCGATGGAACGCACAACAAGTGGTCAGAGGAGATCGAATGGCGGCTATGCTGATTCCCGGTTTTGGTGACAACCCATCATTGTGAACGACTTTATAAAACCGATCACTGTTACGGTCTTAGCCGCAACAATTTTTTCATCGATGGTCGCGATGGCAGTCGTACTTGATGGCCCAGCAGCGGTAGTCCTCGACGCGGAGTCCTATTGGCAATATGGTCAATCGGTGGCCGGTGGTGATCTGTGGCTGGAACAGCACGATATCGCCTATCGAACTCCTGGTTACCCGTGGTTGATCGGTTTATGTCAATTCATTGCCGGGCCAAAGGCTTTGTTGCTGTTGATTGCGATCCAGGCCGCGATGTGTGTGTCGCTAGTGCCACTGTGTGCTTTTATCGCGTATCACTTGGTAGGCGACGACCGTGGTCGTGTGGCTTCCAATGCCGTTGCGATCATTACTGCCACCGGGATCTCCCGTTACTATTTTGCCCGCGCCGTCCTCGGCGAATCACTCTTTGTTTTTCTACTGATGGCGCATGTTGCCTGCGTGGTAGGCCTTTGGAAAAAGCCTAGCAATTGGCGCTGGGCAGTTGCCGGTGGCTTGGTCCTCGGGACGACAATTCTCGTCCGTCCGGTTGCGCAGTGGCTCTGGGTCGCTCACTTCTTTCTGTTTTTTCCAATCTTACTGACGAAGCGAACCGACCAAGCGGATGACGATGCCGAACACCACTTCCCTAGGCGTACAGTCAGTTTGCTTGCCCTCATGGCAATCGTCACCGGCCTCCTTCTCGCCCCGTGGTGTATTCGCAATGCAACCATGTTTGGCCGGCCGTTTGTCACTGAGTTTGTTGGACGCAATATCTGGATAGTGACGTTTCAAGATCAAGCCGGTGCCGGGCTACCATTACCCACCACTCCGGAAGCCAAACGCTTACGACAACTTGTCCTTATAGCTCATCCCGAAGCCAATCTTTCCAACACGTGGGACGTTTCGAACGCCCTTGTCAAATCGGGGATGGCTGATGATAAGGCTGACCACCTGATGAAGTCCGTAGCGGCACAAGCGATTGGCTCTGACCTAAGAACGTGGCTAGAGCGGTTCGTGCGTCGTACGGTTAACTTTTTCCGTTGCATAGCGGATGAACCACCTACATTTACAAGTGAAGCGGAACTTCCCAAAAGCCAGGACTGGTGGCGTTATCCGAACTGGCTTGAAACATACCTTCGAAGGTTGCGGTTCGCACCGAATCTGTTCGCCAACATGGCAGTTTCGTTGGGATTGTTCTTGTCATGGATCACGCTAGTACTCAGCCGGAAAGATTGGTGGATCGGATGGTGGCTTGGCGCAATGATTGGTTACTTTGCTTTCGTCACAGCTGCGATCGAAATACCGGCTTACCGATACCGTTTAGTTGCAGAACCGCTCATGGGTATCGTGGGAGGACTAGGGATTTCGTCCCTTCTCAGTTTTCGGTCAAAGATTCCTTGCGAATCGCCTTGAGTCGAAAATAAGGCGGTAGAAAGCACGCCTGAAATTCAAGTGATTCATGCGTGGCGAAAGCATCGGCCCTTGGTGGCTCTGAGAAACCAGCGATGATGAAACCAGCGTTGCAAAGTCCGCCGATCAATGTGTCCATCGAATGAGGATACTCGATCATGTCGCGTTCACGTTGAGGCGTCTGCTGAGCCAGATCTTCACTCAACGCAGGCAATGGACGACCATCGATCATCGGAGTAGCTATACGGTAGTCATCTCTACTGGTACCCGTCGCCAGCAATGAAGACGGGTGCTTATGCTGAACCACATAAAGGCCCCCGGGACGAAGGACGCGAGCGATTTCAGCATACATGCGATGCACGTCTTTCAGGTAACATGTACTAACGGGTTGAACGACCACGTCGAAGCTCTCATCTCTCAGGTGATCCAACCGCTCGGCATTTCCACACAGACATTGAAGCAATAGTCCCCGATCTGCCGCGATCCTCCGATCATGGTCGAGTTGTTTCTCACTGATATCGACAACTGTCACGACTGCTCCCGCGATCGCATGGAGAGGACCTTGCCTGCCTCCACCTGCTCCAAGGCATAGCAACCGGCATCCGGGGACCCAATCAGCTGATATCCATGGATCAAGCGCCGCAATCGCGCTCGCTTGATCGGGAGGCAACGGTATCGCACCCGCAAATCGCATGTCGTTTGCAAGCTCATTCCAAGCAAGGTGATTGACAGAGCTTGCGACCGAATGCTGGATTGTTTCTTTCTTCCAATCCGTCATTTGCTTAGCGAGCTCGCGAATGCCCGGACTCTGTTTGACTTGCGAAAGGTAACGTTCAATCGCATCGATCGGGCTACAGGTGACACCGCCCACCTTCAGTCTCGGGGCGTAGGGTTCATGGAGGCCCGTCCAATGGGCACCCAATTCCGCGATGGCCCAGCATCCGAGCCAAGCTCCGTAAAAAGCTGCCAAAGCCTCGCGATCGGTACCACCCACTGACTTTAGTTCTGATTGGAGGATTGCTTCGGCGCAATCAAAGTCGCCATAAGACAGCGATACTGCGTGAGATTGGCAAGCATGCACCACTGCTCCTCCGGCAAGAGCGGTAAGTTGGCTTAACGCCGAATCCATGATGCTACCCTGCCTATCGGAACGGTTGTGCACCAAAATTAGGCCATGCCCGGCGAACGATTCGCTTCAGCAGCGGTTTGCCTGGAATCCGTTTGGCACTCGAAGAGAGCATCAGCCTCATTCGTTCGCGAAGCATGCTCAATCGGCAATTCGAAACCGCGCCGTAAGGCATCTGAGTAAGAGTATCGACAAACTTATGCTTATAAGGTTGTTCACCATAACCCAAATCAATTTTCCTGATACCAATCGACGGCGCCTGCAAAGCGATCTCAAGAAACATTGCCGTGCCCGGTGAGTATTGGTGGAATCTCGATTCATAGGCGGGAAACCAATAGTGGAGTATTCCGCCCTCCAGCATTCCGTAGTGTGCGGCAACTAAAGTGTCACCTGCGTAGAGTACGGACAGAAGGCCACGGCAGGATTGCTTTGGATCGAACCATAACTCCCGTAACATCTCCTGTGCCCAAGGGACGCCGAGAATATCAAAGATGAACGTTCGTTGGTACTGATCGCGTTTGAGTGCGATGAGCCGTGAAAGAACGCTTGGGTCGCGACAATCAAGTTCCAATCGCACTGGCCCTAAGTCGCGAATCATTTTCCTCGTCTTACGCTCTTGCTTTTGAATGGTAGCTCGACGGGAAAGTAGAAACTGAACATACCCCTCAGGATGAGATTCTAAGTTCGCCAAGAAACTTGGCGACGTACCGAAAATGAAATGCGACTCCGGCGTGACAGGTCCTGCCAATGCGTGAAATCGATACATCTTTGCGCCAAGCGAATCGAGCACGTGACAATAGTTCAGCGGTGCATTTGGGTCGCAAAGAATCCCGTGCGCGTCATTGAACGCTTTTCCAATGGGATCCAAGACAGATCGACTGGCAAACTCAAATGGTAAAAAACCAACGATTGTTTCGTCACGGAACACGACCGCAATCTTTGCTTCAGGACGTAGATTGCCAACGACGTTTGCGAACCGCGACGAAAAAAATGGCGACGCAAGCGCGGCGCTGCTCGCCCGCATAGCTTCCCAACGATCTGCCATCGGACCCATCAGTTCCGACGCGCTCACCACTTCAACAACAATGGGACTTGTACTCGCTTCGAGCGGCTTTGCAGTCCCTGTGTGAATGGGAGACAGACGGGTAGATTCGATCGTTTGCCTCATATCGACAGACTACAGTCCTCAAAACTTTTGCCACGGACCACTTTTCGTCGATGGTCGCAAATGATCGACTGGTTCAACATCGAAGGTGAATGCCCGTGCCGCAAATGCACCTCGAAACCAACCAAGGATAATCGGTCACTAGGTCGAATAATGAGGAAAACAAACGTCCGAGCGAAGTTTAATGGAATCTCGCTGCATGAGCGACAAACGTGCGTTAATCGCCTCTTACTATTTCACTATTTCGCTATTTCGCGGTCCGCCGGTGCTGCTCCGTAAGTTGACGCAAACCCGCCCAATCGGCCGAAAACATGGCGTCGTCCGTGCAACGCCATGCCCAATTCCCATCGGCGATTCCTGGAAGGTTCATCCTCGCTTCACCGCCAAGTCCCAAAACATCTTGCATCGGGACGATTGCAAGCGCTGCAATCGAAGCCCAAGCAAGCTCCATCATCAACCGCGCCACGTCCAACTCGGACCCCGCCACCGGCATATCGAGGTATTTCCAAAAGGAGTCTTTGTGCGAATCGGCTAAGGTTCTGTACCAACCCAGTGACGTGTCGTTGTCATGGGTACCAGTATAAACCACCATGTTTTCCGTCATGTGGTGTGGCAAAAACGCGTTCGTCGAATCACCGTCAAAAGCAAACTGCAACACGCCCATTTTCGGGAAGGCAAACTCTGCTAACAGCGCACGAACATCATCGGTAATCGTTCCCAAATCTTCGGCCACAAATGGCAAACCTCCCAATGCAGCTTGCACTTTTATAAAGAAGTCGGAACCGGGCCCATCGACCCAAGCACCCGTTTCAGCAGTGGGCGAACCAGCAGGAACGTGCCATGCAGCAGAAAATCCCCGAAAGTGGTCAAGCCGAACTAGGTCATGCTGTCCCAGAAGCGAACGCAAACGATCGATCCACCATGCATAACCACTTTGACGCAATACATCCCAGTCGTAAACCGGATTCCCCCACAGCTGCCCCGTCGCACTGAAGTAGTCTGGCGGTACACCTGCGACAAACAAGGGTTGATACTTGTCATCAAGCAAAAACAACTTGGGGTTGGCCCAAACGTCGGACGAATCGGCGGAGACGAAAATGGGTAGATCGCCAAATAATTTCACACCCCGGTTTGCTGCGTGAGCTCTCACGTGACCGAGTTGGCGAAATGCCAAAAACTGGTAAAACTTGATCCGTTCGATTTGACTCGAATGTTGCTGTGCCTCGTCGTTTAAGACGACTGGGTCTCGCTGCAAATACTCCGCCGGCCAGTCGACATAACGCGCCTCGTGAAATTTCTTCTTGAGAGTCACGAACATGGAGAAGTCTTCGAGCCATCTTCTCTCACGGTGGCAAAAATCGGTGAATTCACGATCCAGTTCCGAGTGCGTGCCGGCGCGCGATTGCTGGAACGTGTCAAACGCGACGGCGAGTAAGTATTCTTTCCAAACCGACACGCGATCGAAATCAACCACATCGTCCGAAAAGGGCTCGGTGACCTCGCACTGATCTTCGGTAAGCAGCTTGTCGATGACCAAGCACTCTGGGCTGATCAATAACGGATTACATGCGAACGTCGAAAGCGGAGTGTAGGGCGAGTTTCCCTTGTCCGGCGGCCCGATGGGTAGGATCTGCCACCAAGTTTGGCCAGCATCCGCCAACAAGTCGATCCAACGAATGGCCTCGGGTCCAAAACCGCCAATGCCGTGTGGACAAGGCAATGACGTCACATGCAACAGGACTCCCGATCCTCGGTATCCATTCGGAAAAACCGATGAAACGTATTCGGCTGTCTTTGCAATTTCTTCCAAGAATCTCTCCAGCGCTTTCGATGAGTAGCAAGTGCAATACAGAAAACCGGTGGCACGGACGGTGCCCGATAATCACAGGGGCTCGGAGATGGATATGTCGGCCGGCTCTGGCGTGTCAGGACGACTCGATACGGATGCGGTAGGGAAATATCGATCCACCACACCCAAAAACTCATCCGGCGTGCTGACCGCGGCAACGTAGGTGCGGAAGTATCTCGCACCGGGCTTCCCTTGCGCATAACAACAAGCAAACTTCCGCATGAGAACGGTTCCCTTCTCTTCGCCAAATCGTTTTACTACCAACTCGTAGTGCTTCAGCATGCATTGCCGCTGCGATTCGAGATCTGGTTCCGCCGGCACGGCCTCACCACGCAATGCTGCTGCTGCTTGTGAGAAAAGCCACGGGCGGCCAAGAGACGCGCGAGCAATCATAACGCCGTCAACGTCATAGGTTTTGAATGCCGCGACAACCTTCTCTGCGGAATCGAGATCACCGTTACCTATCAGTGGAATCTTGCGCAGGTGCTGCTTGATCTCCGAGATGCGGTCCCAATCTGCATTACCACGAAAGAAATCTTGCGCTGTTCGACCATGCACCGTCAGTGCTGCCGCACCAGCTTCCTCCACGACCCTTGCAATCTCATTGCAATTAATCGCATCCCGTGAACATCCCAATCGAATCTTAGCGGTGACTGGCGTAGGATAACATGCTTCTACCAATCGCGAGATGATTGCATGCATCCGATTGGGTTCGCGAAGCAAATAGCTACCGCTATGCGCCTTTTCAGTCACTTGCTTTACCGGACAGCCGAAGTTGATGTCGACAACGCTCACGCGGTATTCTTCGGCAAGGCGGCGGCCAACTTTCGCCATCGTTTCCGGATCGTTATCCCAAATCTGAACCGCAAGCGGCCTCGCTTCATCGGCCACGCCCCAAAGCCGATCGGGATGCTCCGCCTCATGTTCGTCCAGCCAAACAAACCCTCGCGCGTTGACCATCTCGGTCGCCAGTAAACCGGCGCCACCGTACTGCCGCACGATTTCACGAAATGCAGCATTGGTGAATCCGGCCATGGGTGCTTGCAGAATCGGTGGGTCAACGACCAACGAACCGATCATCAGTGGCGGAGGAGGAAATGGGCGAGCCAAGGACAACTCGAAACGAAAGAGGGAACAATCGAAATCGCAACACTTGCGACAGATTGTTCCGCCTTTCGGAGCGATTGTCCAACCCCATGCAGGCCGAACCGTGATAATTGGACCAATGTGCCGCTATTTCCACTCTAGAAATGTCTCTGTAGGACGGATTTTCAGCGGCCAACCTCATTCTATTCGATTCGCTTCACTCGATCGGCGTGCTTACTCGCAAATCATGAATTTCCGCAAAAGCTAGCGGCAGATTTGGTAATCGTTCATTGTCACCAGTTGCGTCGAGCTGTCGGTGACTCGATGGATTGCGTACGCGGCCTGCGGGGCGAGCTCCGTTTTTCCTGTACCCATCAGAGCTTTAGCGTAATATTTCCTCGCGGTCTCTATCCGGTCTTCATTCTCTTCACGAGTAGCAATATCAAACGCTCGTTTCGCACGAACGGTGCTGGAATGGCTTGCCTCTGACCCCATTTTCCGGGCCGTTTGCCTTTTAGCTTCATAAGCCAGTTGACGCTGGTAGATCGCCTGTTGCTGAGAAGCGATTTGGCCCTAGGCCGCCTGCTGATACGAAATGGGATTCATCGCAGCGAGACTTTGGTACGAACTCGCGATCGTCGATGGCGACGCGGCGATGGTGGTAGCAGCTGTCGGCATCGTGGCAAGGGTAGCCGTCATGCCTGTCCCACCTCCGCAGCTGGACTGCGCGTAACTGGTGGCTGTGACCGTGACGCCGATGGCCGATGCAAGTAGCCCGTTAACGAATCGTATGGTAAGTACCCTGTGACAGCGTGAAGAGAAGGTCCCCAATCCAAGAGGTGGGAATCCATTTCTAGGGGACGCTCGGAATAGGAATTGTTTCACGCGTTTCGGTGAATGACGAAGCACCCAAATTGAAAGTGGTCGCGTGAGGTCGCTCGGGCTCCTCGTCGAATGACTCTTCGGCCCGGTGGGTAGCTGCCAAAATTTGGTAAAGAGCGGGAACGACAAACAGAGTGAACAGCGTGCCAATGGACATGCCCGCAACCAGGACGATTCCGATGCTATTGCGTGCTTCGGCACCCGGCCCTGTAACAAGAACCAAAGGAAAGTGGCCTAAGACCGTTGCAGCACTTGTCATGAGTACCGGACGAAGTCTCGTCTGAGACGCCTCCATGATCGCCTCATATTTTTCCCGTCCTTGCTCTTGAAGACTGTTTGCGAACTCGACGATCAAAATACCGTTCTTTGCGACAAGGCCAACCAGAGTGATCAATCCAACCTGCGAGTAAATATTGATCGTGGTGAGATCTAGAAAGGTGAGCGTCAGGGCTCCCGAGATAGCTAACGGCACCGATCCCGCGAGAACAATGAGTGGGTCGCGAAAACTATGGAATTGAGCTGACAGAACAAGGTAGATCAGTAGTAACGCGAACCCGAGGGTAACAGCCAACGCCGATCCTTCCTGGCGAATTTGTCGAGACTCGCCGCCGTAGTCAATCACCGCCGAGCTACCTAAGACATCACTCGCAATCCGCTCGAGATTATTTAGCCCCTGTTCTTTCGTGACACCAGGCAACACGCCCGCATAGATCCGCAGCGAGCTTTGCTGTTGAAACCGCTGAAGCGATCGTGGGGCCGTCGTAAGCTCTATCGATGCGAACGTGGAGACAGGAATCAACGCCCCACTGGGTCCACGGATCTTCAGGTCCATCAGCGCCGATGCCGAGCGGCGTTCTTTTTCTTCAAGTTGCGGGATGACTTGGTAGCTACGGCTGAAGAAATTAAAGCGATTGGCGTAGCCCCCGCCGAGCAGCACTCCCAATTCCTGACCAATCGATGCAAGATCTAGCCCCATATCGGCAATTTGTTGACGATCAATCACCACTCGAGCCTGCGGCAAATCTAGCTTTAAGTCGGTATCAACAAAAAGATACATCCCCTCCTTCTGACCCTGCTGAACAATTTCATTTGCGCGTTTGACGAGTTCTTCGACCGGTTCCTCACTTTTGATGATGAGTTCCACATCGTACTGGCCCGCGCCAGGCAGCGGTGGAATTAATACCGGAAACGCACGCACTCCCGGGATCTGTGAAACCAAACCAAATACTTCACCTTGCAACTCCGCTGTACTTCGGTCGCGATCTTTGAAATCCTTGGTGATCATCCCGCCAAAACCACCGTTAGAGCTTATGAGAGCCCAGAGATACCGGGTCTCGGGCAGTGTCTGCAGCGACTGCGCCAATTCAGTAGCCCAGCGGGATGTCGATTGAAGTGTCGCGTCTGGCGCGGCTTCAAGCATGACGGCGATTGCGCTCTGATCCTCGACCGGCGCAAGCTCCTTCCCTGAAAAAACATAAAGCGGCCAAGCGGCAATCGCAATCAAGAGCGTGCAGAATGCGATGGCCCAGCGCAACGCAATCGCGCCCTCCAAAAACATCGCGTACCATTGCCGAATCGTCTCAAATCGACGATTGACCCAGCGAGTTAAAAAGCCTTCTTCCCCGGTTGGGCGCAGCATGATTGCACTCATCACGGGTGAAAGAGTTACGGCAACGAATCCTGAGACAATGACCGCAGCGGCAAGCGTAAATGCAAACTCACGGAAAAGCATGCCAGTGAGCCCACCCTGGAACCCAATCGGCGCGTAGACGGCAGCCAGCGTGATCGTCATCGCAATGATCGGGCCAACTAACTCTCGTGCACCGACCAGTGCAGCATGCTTGCGTGACTTGCCAAGTTGGACATGCCGTTGCACGTTCTCAACCACCACGATTGCATCATCAACGACCAAACCGACTGCCAGCACAATCGCAAGTAGCGTCAGCAGATTGAGCGAAAAGCCCATTAACAACATGACAACGACAGCGCCGATCAACGAGACCGGCATGGCGACTAGTGGCACCAGCGCCGTTCGTACCGATCCAAGAAAAAGAAACACGACGATTCCTACAATTCCAATCGTCTCTACGAGCGTCTTAGAAATCTCCCGTATTGCATCTTGCATGAACTTCGTGGCATCCCATGCGAGTTCCATCTCGACATGCTTGGGTATCGTCGCCCGCAGTGTCTCCATCGCATCACGCAACCGATATGCCACATCAATTTCGTTGCTACCCGGTAGCGGCCAAACGGAAACATATACCGCCTCTTTACCCTCGTACATTGCTACCATCTGCGGCTCTTCGGCCCCAAGCTCAACCCTCGCGACGTCACGAAGGCGAATGGTTGCACCACCCTGCTGTGAAACGATTAGATCCTCGAACTCCTCAATGCTTCGCAGGTCGGTATTCGTCAGCAAGTCAACTTGAACCGATTCGCTCTTGACTCGACCGATCGCTGCAAGAAAGTTGTTTCGTTTCAAGGCAGTGAAGACGTCACCGGGGGTGAGATTCAGTGCGGACAACTGTTGTGGCGAGATCCAGATCCTCATCGCTGGCATTTGACCGGCTTCTATCCCTACCCGCTGGACCCCACCAAGAGTTGAAAGCTGTGGTTGTATGTTGCGAGTCAGCCAATCAGTCAACTCGGAAATATTAAAATCAGTCGATGTGAAACTGAGATAGAACGATGCATAGGGCCGATCGGCTCGCTGCAACTCGATGACTGGCGGCTCAGCCTCCGAGGGAAGCTCGCGCCGAACTTGCTGGAGCCTCGCGTTTACTTCTGCGAGGGCCTGAGTGCTGTCGTGGTTCAGCTTGAGCCGAACCGTCACCGTACTGAGTCCTGAGGTACTACTTGATTCGATGTAATCAACACCTGCGATCGCCGAAACCGCTCGCTCAATCGGTGTCGTCAAGAATCCTCGGATCGTTTCCGCACTTGCGCCGACGTAAAGTGTACTGATAACGATTGACGTACTTTCTAACTTTGGATACTGCTGAATCGGCAGTAGAAAGATCGCTCGTAAGCCCACCAGCACAATGACAAGGTTTACGACAAGCGCAAGGACCGGCCGCTTGATAAAAATATCGGTGATCGAACGCACGGTAGGCTACTTCGCTGGAGTGACCAAAATTGAATTCTCTTTCGGTGTGGATTCGAGAGGCTGCATGAGGCCATCTGGCCCCAGTGATTCCCCGATGCTCGGAGGAGATTGCCTCGCCTCAACCAGAAGGCCTTCACGAAGCTTAAAAGATCCATCCACGATGACCGGGTCGTCGACAGTGAGACCTTGATAGACGATCAAAGAACCACCGATGGTTTGACCAGGAACGACGCGACGCACCGTCGCGCGAAGTGCACCGGTTTGATCGGGTTCGGCAAGAAATACAAATGCCCCCGTTGGCGAGCGACGAACGGCCTCGGAGGGGACGCCAATGCCAACTCGCGGCTCACCGTATTCAACCTGCACTTTGACGGAATCATTGGGCTGCAGGAAGCCTGGCGGGTCAAAGAGCTTCGCGCGTGCCATCACGTTTCGTGTGGATCGATCCGCTTGTGCATCAACCGCTATCACCTCAGCCTGTAGCGGCGACGGTTCGACCAGCAACCGGACCGGTTGTCCTACGACTACTGAATCCGCTACGGATTGTGGCATCATAAAATCCACCAGGAGATGGTCGTCGATCCCTTGCAAAGTCGTGATCTCGGTACCTTCGGCGAGATATTGCCCAGGGTGGGTATCCAGCATGCCTGCTTTGGCACGGAATGGCGCGATCAATGACTTCTTGTTGATGATCGCTTTTAGCCTTGCAATCTCCGCATCGGCTTTCGCCATGTCGGCTTCGGCCTGATCCAACTCGTTTCCGCTGGATGCATTCGCCTTTGCCACACGCCGCGTACGCTCCATCATCGAACGCGCCATTCGCTGTCCCGCTAATGCCGAAAGCAACTCTGCCTCCTCTACGCTGCGATCGAGCGTCACTAAAGGTTGACCCTGTTCGACAATGTCTCCCGATTTCATTGATATCGAAGCAACCTGTCCCGAAATTTCGTTCTTCAGCGTGATTGATCGCGCCGCGCGTACCGTTCCTATCGCAGTCACACGATCGCGAAAAATGATCTGAGTTGCAGGAGCGATCGAGATGATTTCTGGCGACTCTGGACGAGGACCTTGCTCACTGGCCACAACCAAGGTGCGATATTTGTGCCACCCCAAGCCGCCTAGTACCCCAAGCACTGCGGCAATCAGCGCGAAAGAGCCAAACAGGATAACGATCGTACGACTTCGATTTCCGGCCAACGTTCATTTTCCAGGACGCGTTACAGTACAGAAGGTGTCTTGATGTGGGCACTTCATAATGAGCATCGCTTCAGCCGCAAGGCTCACGCACCAGTCTAATCAAAATACTTTTTTCTATACGAGTTGCCCGAAAATTTGAACCAATTATCGGCTACCGTTGCCGCACTCAGGATTCCGCTTCGTCATCCGAATCTCCGACCGTGACGAGATCTTCCATGTTGCCATCACCGGCATGGAACCGGGCGCAATAAAGGTCGGCCAGCAAGTGCTTTCCGATAAAAGTTCTTGTGCGATCTCCATGCAACATGCGGTAAACGACCCATTGCTCGCTGCCTTGCTGGATTCGGTAAGCAACCGATTGGTCTCCATCAACGATCCGCAAGTCTTCGGCAACGGTCAGCTGACGCCAAGTGCGTGGCCGACTGAATCGTCGCTGTTGAAAATCAAACCACATGGGTGCAAAAAGACTGCCTCCATGGGCGATTTGCTTTCCACTTTGAACCTCGAGTCGCAAATTCGCATCGGGAGTTACATCGAAACGCGCTGCCGTCGGACCGACTCGCCACTCGTTGCTCTGAAGCGATAGAGCCAAACCTCGCTTCTTACCTTTCATGTCTTGTAACCAGATCTCGGTCGTCTCGCTCTCCGTGGCTGTATCGACCTCGTGTGCCAACTTGATTCGGGACGTGTAGCGGATGGTAGCTGGTGCTAAATCCTTATCGCGTATCACGGCATCGGCTAACAATACACAACGATCTTCTCTTATGAGCAAGAAATGACGCTGCACGCGGACACCACCGGTCCATCGCTGCTCCAATTCTAAATAGTGGACATCGTCGTCACTGTATTCACAAAGCGATGTCCAAGGCCCCGATGCAGCTTGTTCTTGATCATCAACTTGAATCAAGATTTCCCAAGGACCATCGATCACGGTGAGTTTTCCGCCGTCGATCTGGACTTGAAAATCATTTCCGGCATAGTCGATATGAACTCGTCCTCGCCGCACATCCCATTCTGGCAGAAGAATCGCTGTGCCGCCCAATTCACTGTGACAATAAGCTTCTGGCAAACTGATTTCCCACGCCAAGCGACCACCCGAATGCGATCGACCTGTGGCTGCATCCACCGCAGGCCCCAGCACCTCGGGGTCAAGCAGTTTGATTTGATCGAGGAGTCCACCTCGCGCGGTATCGTCACGCACGTCGCGAGCAAGCGCCGTCGAAAATGCGGCAACGCCACCGACTCGCGTCGCCGTTGCAACCCAAGTCGCTAAATCGGCAATCGTGTCTAGCTGCGGCTTCTTTAGCTTTCGTTTCGCGACCGACTCGCACAATGCCGCAGCGCGGAGCAGAGAGGCAAGCACCACTCGTGTGTGGGTACCACGCTTTTCATTCACCTCGGATACCCCATCCCATTCGCAGAAGCCACCGCGCACAGCAAAACCGATGGAAGGTTCCGGCGAGTCACACCACTGCTTTACGCACTCGGCGGAGGTCACAAACAATTCTTTCGCCATTTCTTTTTTGCGCCTCCATCCGAGTACCAACCCGAGTTCGCCGCCACCGATCAACCTTGCCAAGCTTGATGCATCGGTCAACGACACACAGTGACGCCAAAGGCCTTCGAGTGATTCAAGCAACAAGCGCATTTGCGATTCGGTAATTAATTCCGTCAGCATCGGCATCGCATACGCCCAGGCGACTGAGTCGACGACGCATTGCAGCTCTGGCTTTTGAGCCTTGTTCGCTTGATCGATCCGGTGCAGCAAGGTATCCAGCTCCGGCGAAAGCTCTACGGACCGATACCGCTCGGGAATGACGTTACCGCAACCCAGTTCGCTCATGGCGATACGCTCGCGATTCACTTCGCCACCCATCGCAACGGCCAAACCCCAGCGCAATGGCCCACCGTTTTCTGGGGCGCCGGTAAGAATGTCCCGCAATCTTCCGAAAGCTTGAGAAGGCGGCTTGGAACCTGAACGTGAGTTTGACTTCTGCTTCCGTTCGGGTGAAGCGATGATGGCAGGATGACCGTTATGGGAAGCGTCGGTCTTGGAAGCACGAGAAGACATGGAACTGATTTCGCGGGCAAAAGTGAAGGAACTCCGCGACGGCAGTTCTTGCACGTCGCGAAACAACCGGATAGGCAATCGGTAGAATTTAGCCAGATTCTCCAGTATGGGCAGTCCCTTGGTTTGGCGAACTTCCACGGCTATGTGTAAACTTTGTCGATAACCACGTTGCCGAAGGACTAAAACATGACCCGCCGAAGCCGAATTATTCGCTGTACCAGTTGCACCATCGCTTTTCCATTGCCCGCGAAAGGAACATCGATTTTATTTTGCTTGCTGACTTACCCCGTTCTCGCAGGCGTGGCCCTAGCTCAAGAAAAGTTGCCCTCAGCGGCCGCACCCATCGAGGCACCGCCTGCAACGAGCCAGTCCGATCCCTCGACGGCACAAACGGAAAGCGATCCATCGCTACCGTCCTCGCCCCCCACCAAACTTGATTTCGAAGCTGCAGCGAAGGCTGGCCCAGTTGATCCCGAAGCGGAATTAAAGGCGCTCGGCCACAAAAACCCGTTGGACCGCGTCAAAGAAACGCTCGCCGATCCACCGGGAGCCAAACGAATCAGCAAGCAGTCGTCACTCTGGATCGATGTTAAAAACCACCGAGTGTTCATCGACGGGATTGTGTCACTGAGAGACGCGCCGCTTGAGATGTTCGCTTGTCCGGTGGAAACCAAAGAGCACGAATCCATTGTTGCAACGCTTGCCAAGTCAAGCGAAGTCCACGCCGCTCTTTTAGCCGTCGGAGCGATGTCGGGAACGCCCGTTTCGTTCCGGCCAAAATACGTCGCGGCGACCGGGCAGCGGATACGCGTGTGGGTTATGTATCGCGACGCCAAGGGTCAATTCAAGTACGCCGACGCGAGGAGTTGGGTGCGCCAAGGTGATACGAAGCAACAGTTAAAGATGGACTGGGTTTTTGCGGGAAGCACATACTGGACCGATCCCGAAGATGGCAAGAACTATTACCAGGGCGATGGCGGAGAAATGATTTGCGTATCGAATTTTGGAACCGCGATGTTGGACCTGCCCATTGAAAGTAGTGATTCCGATGGCGCGTTACAGTTCAGTGCCTTCACGGAGCGAATTCCTGAGACATTGACTCCGGTCCGCCTTATGCTCGTCCCCATTCCCATCCCCAGCGATCGACCGGTCGATCCCAGCAAGCCAGCACCGGACCCGGACCTTGCCCCCGACGAATCGCTGATGCCGCTAAAGAAAAAATAGTACATCGTTTATGCATTTCGCTCGATCCATTACCAACGTGAAGACCATCACATGTCCGAGTCTCCATCACCACCGCTGAATCAACGTCGCTGCCAAGCTTGTGAAGGTGGTGTCCCCAAACTCTCGATTCACCAAAGCGAACAGCTTTTGGCGGAGGTTCCGAACTGGCGATTGAGCGAGACGGGTGAGTCGATTGAACGGAAATGGGTCTGCAAGAGTTTTGTAAACGCGATCGATATCATCCTACGAGTCGCAGCAATCGCTGAAGACGAACAGCACCATCCTGATCTGCATTTGACGGGTTACCGCAACTTAAAAATCGTTTTGACCACGCATGCGATCGGCGGACTGAGCGACAACGATTTCATTGTCGCGGCCAAGATTAATGACGTCGTTGCCCCTTGAGCGGGACATGTGGACGATGCAAATCCCAAAACATCGTGCCCTTGGATTGCTCGACGAATGTCGCGGCAACGAAATTTGGCCGATCGATTATTGCCGAGAGCGTGGTGTGCCTGCGGCGTGGATTGAAGAATTGTCCGACGTTTTTGAATCAGGGTTCCAGAACGATTCACAAACCATTTACTGGAAAGGAAACGTTACGAACCAGTTTCAAGGCATTCACGATGTCTCATTGGCAATCGCCTTGGCACGATCACTTGGCGTTGACGTCGACCGCATCGTCGCCACCACGCTTGGCCGCATGGCGATCGTCCGCGCGATCAAAGAGGCCGTCATGGATGACTGATCGAATCGATGCCTTCTGTTTCTTCAATCCGGTAACTCCAACGGAATGTAGTGGGAAGGGAACGATCGGCAACCTCGGTTGTACAGATCGCGGTGAACTGTGCTGACCCATTGGTTGCTGCTGTTTTTTCTCCTGGCACCAAACGCAGTCTCGAAGGTTCGTTGTTAGGCAAAAAATCTCGGCAATAGGTCGATCCCAACCAAGTCGGCTTATTTCGAGCGCGACATGCAAGGTCAAATCGTAATGCGTTAACCCCAGGCTCGAGTTCGCCTAGCGCCGTTTCGACGCTAATGCTCCAGTGAGATTTTCCCGCTTGGCCCACACCAAGCAGCGTCGGACGGTCATGAATCAACTCGAGTGATAGTTGTTGGATAGGTGGCGACGCCGGCCAGTCTTCATCGGCAGAGGCGACCTCATCCGTCCATCGGTCGATCACGTGTCCTCCCTTCGCGAGGAGTTGAAGAGATTGCCGAAATCGACCGCCTACAAACTCAAAACGAACCTGCAGAATGTTTTCGTTATGACATGAAACTTCAATCGACAGCGGCTCAGTCACGCAACATCTTCCTTAAATCGTAGACGCCGTTTCGAGTTACTTGTGAACGCCGCTACGAAGCCACTGGGCAATCCATGCGAAATCCTTTGCGGTGTTTTGCAATACGGGAAAACGCCTCGCCCGAATCGCGATCGCAAGGTGCGGAGAACAGCGAGTGAGGCATTGGACAATACGGTGCCTTCCATGAAATGGAGTGGCAACGCAAAAGAAGTGAAATCAAAGCATCGGCGTTCACAGATCACTTAGCGCACCTGCGACATGAGATAAAGCATTTCGCGACAGATTTGACTTGACCGCTCGTCGTAAGTAATTGATTCCTGCTCCGTATCGTCAGCGACCTTCGGATCTTCGTATCGAATCGGCACTCTCAAGTCACATCCCATCGCGACGGGACAAGCCTGATCTGCCTCCGAGCAGGTCATCACGGCGCAATAGTGTGACGTCGGATTCGGCGGCTCATTGTAAACTTTTGAAAAGCATTCCAGAGAAGTTTGGTCGAACTCGCTACTTACCCGATACCGTGGATTGCACGCATTGCCATCATCACTTGTGATCTGAAGGCCGCAACGACGAAGCGCTGCGATAGCACGATGATTGAACGCCGTGGCTTCAGTCCCACCCGAAAATGTTTCAACATCCGCGATGTCAAAATAGCGGGCGGCTACCGAAGCCCATATCTGCGATAGATGACTGCGGCGCGAGTTGTGTGTGCAGATGAACGTGAGCTTCGAGGGAATGGCTCGATTCGACCGGTCTCTTATATAAACCGCAACCGATTCCAACTCGCGTTTTCGCAGAGCTGGAATCGCTTCAAATTCAGCGATTCGTGCGTTCAAATACTGCGACAGGGGCGAATGCAATTCTCCCACTTTAACTTAACCAGTGCGGTAATTGGCCAGACGGAGGCAGGTCAATCTTTCGAGCGGCATGAATGCCTTCGATCGATGTCAACGCTTCGAGCGCCGCCGGCGGCACCAGGCCGTCTAAGTTCAGCACGCCGATCGCTTTCCCGCCGGGCGAATCGCTATCGCGCCCCACTGCCATCTGCGCTATGTTCACATTGTGAGTGCCAAAGATGGTTCCAATCTTACCAATGATTCCTGGCACGTCTTGGTGGGTAAATACGACCAGTGTCCCATCAAGAAATGATTCCAAGCGATAACCATCCAGCATAATCAGCCGCGGCATATTGATTCCCAGCATCGTTCCCCCAGCCCGAACCGATCGTCCGCCACCACTCACTTCAGCCGTAATGCTCGACGCGAATGCTGACATCTCGCGATGCTTTTGCTCGCTCAACTCAATGCCGCGCTCCCGTAACAGCATTTCGGCATTGATAATATTGATTTCATCGCCCACAGCACGCTCCAACAAACCAGCGCAGAACGCATTGTTGAGCATGCGGGTATCTTTTCCAGAGATCTCGCCACGATAGGTCAACGTAACTTTATCGATGCCGCCACCGTGCCACTGGGAAAGCAACACACCCAGTCGATGGCAAATGTCGAGATAACCTCGCAACTCTTCGAGCGTTTTCGGGTCGAGTGACGCGACGTTGACGGCGTGACGTATTTCACCGGTTCGAAGGAAGTTCAACAGTAGATGAATGCCCTCCACGGCTACTTGCGTTTGCGCTTCCTCCGTGCTGGCACCCAGGTGCGGAGTGCAAACAACGTTTTTCATTCCAAACAGTGGGCTGTCGGTGCATGGCTCGTTCTCAAAAACATCCAACGCAACGCCACCCAGCTTGCCAGATTTCAGCCCTTCTAACATCGCATCTTGATCGTAGATTCCGCCTCGAGCAGCATTGATTAGCCGCAGTCCTGGCTTCACGATGTCGAGCTGCTTCATACCGATCAGACCCTCGGTTTCCGGCGTCAGCGGCGTATGAACGGTCAGGTAGTCGATCTCGGGAAGCATTGAATCGACCGTCGGCGCAAGTCGAACGCCCAGTGCAGCAGCCTGCTCTTCGGTAAGGAAGGGATCGTAGGCGATCACTCGCATTGCGAATGCAAGGGCTCGCGAGGCAACTTCGCGCCCAATACGCCCCATTCCAACAACGCCGAGCGTTTTGCCGGCGAGCTGCGTTCCCATGTAGTCCTTACGATCCCATCGCTTTTCGACGAGGCTCTGGTTCGCTGCGGCAATGTTTCGGCTGAGTGCAAGCATGAGCGCAAATGCGTGCTCCGCAGTGCTGATCGTGTTTCCCGCAGGCGTATTCATAACAACGATTCCACGACGGGTTGCCGACGCCTTATCGATGTTGTCGGTACCCACACCAGCACGAACGAGAGCCTTGAGCCTCGTATTTCCTTCCAACGATTCCGGGGTGATCTTCACACCGCTTCGTAGGATAGCGCCGTCAAACTCGTTGAGTGCTTTCTGAAGCTCGGCACCCTTTAAGCCAGTCCGAATCTCGTACTCAACTCCTTCGGCGGCGTTAAGAATGTCGAGACCTTCTTGTGCGATCGTATCCAGTACTAATATCCGATGCATGGAAAACTACTTTTGAGGGGTGTTCGATTAAATGGGAAGCTCGCGCGATGTTGTTGCGTCGCGCCGACGAAGATGAACAGACGACATGGCTGGCTCAGCCATTTTTGGAGGCGAAGTCTTTCATGTACGCCGCCAACGTTTCAGCACCTTCCATTGGCATAGCGTTGTAGATACTCGCACGAATGCCACCGACACTGCGATGGCCAGCTAAATTGCCTAAGTCGTGGCTTTGAGCACCCTTCAAAAACGCTGTCTGTAAGTCGTCATTGGGTAGGCAGAAGGTCACGTTCATCAGTGAGCGTGCCGCTTTTTCAGCATGACCCTTATAGAATCCTGGATAGGCGTCGACAACGTTGTACAAGGTTGCCGCCTTCTTTTGGTTATGCGTTTGCATCGCCTTCAACCCACCGATGTCGTTGGCAATCCACTTGGCAATTTTGCCTAGCACATAAATCGCGAACGTCGGAGGTGTATTCCACTCGGAATCATTCTCCGCATGGTTTTTGTAATGCAGATAGCCTGGCAGGTTGGCCGGCGCGCGATCGAGAAGATCACGGCGAATGATCACGACGGTCACACCCGCCGGACCTGCGTTTTTTTGTGCACAGGCATACAACAAACCATAGCGGTCCATCTGTAGCGGGCGGCAAAGGAAATCACTTGACGCATCACAGACCAACGGTACCGAATCGGAGCATGCAGGTTCATTCGGAAACTGCACGCCTTGGATCGTCTCATTGCTGCAATAATAAAGGTAGGCTGCGTCTGCCGATGCCTTGTAGTCCGACGCGGAAGGAATGCAGTTGTAATTGCTCGCCTTCGCGTCATAAATCGCTTTAGCGCTACCTTCCTTTGTCGCTTCTTGAATGGCGTATTTCCCCCAAGACCCCGTCAGCAAGTACTCGGCTGTCTTGCCGGAGTCGCGAAGCAAGTTTGCTGCGATCATGGAGAACTGTAGCCGTGCACCCCCTTGAAGAAAAAGCACTGCGAATTCATCGCTAATCCCCAAGAGAGAGCGTAGCGAAGCTTCCGCTTCATGAAGGATATCGAGAAACTGCTTGTCTCGATGGGACATCTCCAGGAGCGAACAACCCGCGCCCGGAAGACACATCATCTCGTCCTGAACCTCTTGCAGAACCGACACCGGCAACACCGCAGGGCCTGGGGAAAAGTTGAAAATGCGTTGATTCAAGGTCGACGAGGACATAGTTTTTGAAGTCCAGACGATACACGGGATGGATTGGAATAAAGGGCTGTGGTCGCCCCACGAGGCGGTGGAAGACCCACGTCACACGCCGCCGACATGGCTCGCAGGTCGCGGCTGAATCGGAATCGAACCTCGCTGATTCTAAACCCGCAGTCAAAATCACGGAACCACGCCCAGGGACCCTCGATTTCCAATCAATTTTTCAACTGGCCTAAACCCCTCTACGGGTTTCAGGCCGCGTAGCGACCGAAAAGCCACGACAAGACTGATAGTGCAATGCTTGGCGAAATTCCGTAAAAAAGCACCCATTCACAACTTGTTCAACTTCATTGCACGCAAATAGTCGCACGATGCGGACCAGTATTCCGGGCAAACTGCTTTATTCCTCGCTTTTCTCCTTACTTTGGGTGATCGACATCATTCTGCCTGCGAACGCGGCGTTATTGATCAGCCCAAGCGGAGGAACCCCGCTTTTTGTAAACGCTGATTTTGACTCCGACGGCACGATCGACATCAAACCAGCGGGCTTCGGCGGTCAGTTTTACGGCCAATCGGTGGGCGCCATTTTTGTCACCGAGAACGGCAATTTGAACTTTTCAAATAACGGAGGCTACTTCCCGCTACCTTGGACCGGTCCTTCGGGCACGGCCAGAATTGCTCCGCTGTGGGACGACGTCGCTTTACTTTCGATGACTGACAATGCGGTGATCAACCACTCGTTACCGGGCAAGTATCTCGCAGTGACTTGGCAGAATGTGCGGATCCTTAACGACCTTCCCGACATTGGACCTTTCCCGCCATCAGACCGAAGCTTTCAGGTCGTTTGGTTCGAACAAGATTCCGTCATCAAGGGTGCAGCATTCAAGAAAGATGACATCGTCTTCACCTACGTCGGTCGACAAGCCGGTACAACGGACTTTGGAAACATCAACGCGGTCGTAGGGGTAACGAATGGAACTGCGTTCACTCCGCTTCCCGGGGACGCGGACGGGTTCGTCCAGTCAGGCCAAACCGACCTGCTCGCATGGGAGCACAACACTTATCTGAGATTCCGTCCGACCGTCGATGGTGCCAATGGTTTCGGGTATGATGCCGCAAAACTACAGCTCACCGCAGTACCTGAACCTTCGATCGTTGTGGTTGCATCTCTCGCAACCGCAATCGTCGGCTTTCGCTCAGTTCGTCGACGTCGATCGCAAAGAGTTGTCTGAAACGGCAGCTTCCATGTCCGTCGCAACGAATTCTTGCTCCACAACAAGCGGCTCGCCTGGCTGCTGAAGTTCGCAGCGGATTCGGTACTTGCCTGGTGCCAGCGCACCATCGAGTCGGAACTCAAGACTGGATGAACCACCCGGCATCAACCATCGACCGAAACCACCGGGAATTTGAATGCTTGAGCCGGTCTCTGCAGTGATGGTCAATCTCGCTTGTAATGGCCAATGACTCACCCCTTGGTTCTGTACCGTCGCGCGAAAGCTAGGGTAGGGAGGCGAGGGATCCCACTGAATGGGCGAAATCGAGATGTCGGGGCTAGGCAGTTCTTTAAGTACAACGGCCAGAGGTAACTCCCGTGAGACTTCGTAATCGCGATCGCTACTCTTCACGTCCACGACAAGGTGGCCGTAATCGACAACGCGATCGTCGTCGGCTTGGCCTCGAAGAGTCAACGCGACTTTGCGTGAACCGCCCGGTGGCAATGGCACCTCACTGGGTTGAACCAATAGCGAACCAAGTTCGAGACCGGATTCACCAATCGCCTTAATCGTGACTGTCTTGGCGTCTTTACCGTTATTTTTGAGTAGTACCGTGAGCCTTCGTGCACCACCGCGTGCCTGCGACAATTCGATTTGCGCGGGGGAAACTTGAAGGCCACCGTCCACCTGTGAAATCAAAACTTCCTGAGCCGGATAGTCTGCGGCGTTGACATCGATGGGTAGTGTTTCTCTTGCTACGACACGACCGTCCAGTAGGAGTTCCATGTCCGCTTCGTACGCCCCGCCCGCAATGGCTTCGGGTAGAAGTTCTTCCATCCGTAGGCGACTTTTGGGAAGGACTCGTCCGACGTAGCGGGTTTCGTCTTCCACCGTTTTTCGAACAGGCATGACCAGCCGTAGCGGCTTGAAAGAGCGATCGCTCGGAGACGAGCGAAGGCGACCGCGAAGTTCAAATTCAAACGCTGTCTCCGTTGGGTTCAACACCAGAGCCTGCAGCCGAGGACGCCCCTCCGAAGCAGTCATGCGAACTTCTTCGACTTTTAATTGACGACCTTCCTCGCCGCGAGCACCGACGACTTCCACATCCAGTCGCAGCACATACTGCGTTACAAAACGTATCCCCGCTTGCGTCTGCCGAGTGCCATCGGGATTAAACTTCGGCTTGACTTCTTCGCCGAACCCAATGTCCTTCACCAAGATGCCAAGCGTGTGAAACTTTGCGTCGCCTTTTGGTATACGGACGACGCCCTGAATCGATGCCGCAACCCCGGCCTCCAACTCCATGACCGGTGGGGTCATGATGCGAATGGAGTCGGTCACTGGGGATTGCTCGTCGTGCAAAATCTGCCCTGAGAGTTCCTGACGAAGACCGATGGCGGCCACTTCAACTTTTGCTGGCCGGTTCACACTTTGGATCTTGAATTTGAAGGCGACTACATCACCGCCACGGCCATCAACGCGGTGAGTTAGCGGCTCGATGCTAAAAGTTGGATCAAAGCTCTGCTGAATCGTTACCTGTCGTCCCTTACGATTACTGTCCGCTGTACCCTTCGTTGCACTAGAGTTCCCGGGGCTCGCAGCCCTAGCCTGGGCGAAACAATTTGTCGGCCCGATTACCGTCAGAAATACGATGGCAACGATGGAGTAAAGTCGGCAACGGATCATGGGAACTCTTGAAAACGGTTAAAGGTGCCAGGTCGCAGATGCGATAACATCAACCGTCACGCCGCAATTTATTCGGCGCAAGTTAGGTCGCTATCGAAGGGAACGATTCTCGGTGAGATGAAAATCGCGACCTCGGCATCTTGCTCTTGTTTTTCGACGGTTTGAAACAGCTTCCCAAAAACTGGAATCCTGCTCAGACCTGGAATCCGGTTGATGCGGTCGACTGTTTGCCGTTGAACCAGTCCGCCGATAACGATCGTATGGCCATTACGGACATTCACGTTGGTCGTTACCTGCCGACGGTTAATAATAGGATACGGATTGGAGGTAAGCTCCGGCCTGCCTTCACTTGTTCGAATATCTTCGCTGACTTCCGCTTTTCCAATATTCACAGAGACCATATCACCGTGAACCTGCGGGGTAATCTCTAAGCTGATCCCCGCTTCTACCTTCTGCACGTTTTGTTGAAAGAAGACATTACTATCACTTGGTTGGAGGCTAAAAAATGTCTCGCGATTGATTGATATATGTGCCTTTTCTCCATCTTTTGCCGTCACTCGCGGGGCCGCGCGGATGGTGATGTAGCCTTCCTGCGCAAGGAGTCTTACGAATGCCGACGTGACGGCAAAATCGGAGAATGAGTCACTTACCCCGTTGGGGCTTGCCGATCCCGAGAACGTGAGTCCGGTTAAACCAGCTTTGAGCGAGTTAACGCCATCTACCCCCACAACATGTCCCCAATCGAGACCGAATCGAAAGCCACTGTCCGGCGATACGACACAGACGATCGCCTCCAACTCGACCTGAGCAACCGGTTGGTCAAGCTCTCTCAGTCGCTCAAGAATGTCATTGGCTATCGCCTCCGGTGCATCGATCGCAATCAGATTCCGCTCCGGTAACGAAGTCAAAAATGGCTTGAATCGTGGAGGCAATAGCGACGTCAACGTGGCGGGCGAATGATTCGCCGGGATGTACTGCGCGCGAGTCGATACATAGTCGAATAGTGGAGAGTCGGGATCCGGCGGGGCGATCAGATATTTGCCGTCATGCGATGAGTAAACCAACCCGGTTGGCAGCAGTATCTTCTCGAGCGCTTGCTCAAATGTCTCATCTTGAATGGTTGCACTCGTCACACCGCCGATTGAATCGTCGACGATGACCGAAACCTCTGCCAAACTGGCGAGTATTTGAATGGCTTCCCGAATATCGGTCTGTTCAAACACCTCCGATATCTTTGGCGAATCCGAGGCATCCACGACGGGGCTCATTTGCCGGGATGTTCGCGAAGCAACAAGCGATCCACCAACCGGCGATGCCGTCGTCGTCGGCCAACTCATCTCGGAATCGATCACATCGGTCTCGGAAACGCCATCGTCAGGATAATTGCTATCGTCCTGAACACTGAGTGCATGGCCTGAAAAGTCGGTCGACTCATTCATCGCCGGACCGATGACCACCGGCCGATTTGCCGCCGAGGCTACCGCCTCAGCAAACAGACTATCGATCGATTTTTTTTCAATCTTGTCCATTCCTCGGCAGCCCAACAGCGCAACGATCCCCGCCAACCAAAGGCTGGCCAATCGATTTATCAAAAGCGGTGTGGAGACGTTCAAGCGATCGCGATCCATGCGGTCAAGCCGATGCCAATTAGAACCTGACAGTTGCTGCTGTCTGTAGCAATTAAAGGAACTTTGCGGCAACCCGAAACTAACCTTCGGGAGTGCGAATGCTATCTAGAAATGAAAAAACCGCAGTCGATGGCGTCAACCCATCGACTGCGGTTTCGCAAAAGCGTTCAGGCTCGGTCGATATTAGTTTGCAGCCACTGTACCCACGACGGTCGTGGTGTAGTCGCCTTGCGCGAAAACACCGAACTCTTCGGTAATGAACGAAACGGTGAGATTGAGGTTTGCACGTCCCACGCCGGTGCTCGTTGCTGTAACGGTAGCGCCGGTACTGGTGTTGTAATTCGTTTGAGCTTCATTTACCCCAATCGTCCATGTCGCTGGACCTTGAACCGTACCCAATGCGAGATTCAATTTCGCGTTTCGCTTGAACGTTGGATTGGTTGCGTGAATAAATGGATTAGCGGCTGTGAAATTGACGTTCACACCGGTATTGCTATTTCCCTTGACTGACCATGCTTGGACGGGGAACGCTTGTGGATTGTCGGTTTGGTCATGTGTCAAAGTTGCCGCCGCAGGAGCGGTGATCGAAATACTCTGCGGTACGGTGATGGTAAAATTCTGCGACCCGGTTACGGCTGCATACGAAGCATTCGCGATTACCGACGAAACACCGACAACGCTCAAAACACGAACGATGGACTTAAACATTTTTGGGGCACTTTCTGGTGAATAGAGAAACACGGTCGATTAGGTTTGGTGAACTCGTTCATTGGGCAATTCCCGCGTTCACACACGGATAACGCTACCGATTTCGCCCTGTCGGACGAATGAATCGATTCGGACTGTCATTCCAACCTCGACATTTGGCTGGGAACAACGTTTCGAGGGCAAAAAGTTCAAAATCAATCGCACCCGATTTGTGTTGCGCTTCTTTGAACAGATCGCTTCGCGTTACCGAAACTTAGGTTGCAAAACGACGTGAGTGCGAAAAAAATAAAATATTTTCGTTCGCATTGACGAAGGCGAGCACCCACCCGTGTAGCGGTCTCAGGTTCGGCAAGACGGTTTCAAGCTGAGCCGGCGGTCGCGGTGGCGTTTGACTACCAAAACGCGTTAGTGCTTGCGGTCCGCTTAAAAACGAAGAAAACGAGGCTCGCCAACACTCGCTGCGGGTCTCTCCGGCCGTCACCCTATTTGGTGAACTTACCTGCAACCCTAACCAGCAACCGCGAGGCGAACCAAACCTAGTAGCGGTTATTGCCGGTTGTCAAAGGCTGGGCGATTCGCGTACCACCAGCGACGTTGGCGTCGTACTGAGATGAAATCTGGCGTCCGAGCGCTGCGATTCGCTCGGCAACCATGGGCTGCATGCCGTTGATGGCCTGACTTCGCTGGTAATTCTGAAGGGCCTGAGCAAGGTCGCCGGAGTTTTCACGCAACTTTCCTAATGCCAGCCAGGCGCGGGCACTGTTCGCATCCTGTTGGACCGCATCCTCCAGGTACTTCATCGCTGTTTGAGGTTCGCCCGCTTCTTCGTAAAGGCGCGCTAGTTCGATTCGCGGTTCGGAGAATCGAGGATTCTGCGCCGCCCAGTTCTTCATCAACGCAAAAGCGCGATCCGGTCGACCGGTATCGATCAACAAAACGGCTAAGCCGCGGTGACATTCCACATGGTTCGGACTATGGTCGAGACATTGGTTGTAGAGTGCTTCAGCTTGATTCAGGAGTGCGGTTTCGCGACGCTGAAGCCCTAGACGATGAGTAGTAGCCGCCAAGTTGTAGTAGCCATCTGCGTTTTGCGGATCGCTGGAAACGGCCTTCTGAAATTCTTGTAATGCCGCCGTGTATTGTCCCTGTTCGTAGAGCCTAGCGCCTTGAGCATTTTGGCCACTGGCCGCCCAATGGCATCCGCCTTGGAGAGCGATGAAAGCCACCACGACGACCGCAAGGCATCGCGGGCACGCAAACTTTGCCGCGACGCATTCGCTGTTTTCAACGCTCTCAATCGGCGAAATCATCGATCGGGGTATCCCATTTTTTCAATTGCGATGCCTTAGGCAAAGTGATGTCATTGAGGGACCGTAGCAAGTGAGGGGTGATCAGGACAAGCCCGAAATAAACGCCAGGCCTTGGGGAAAAAGGCTCGGTAAGGTCCATGGAAGTGCAGGCGTCACTGTCGCCTACTAAATATTTCGATAACGCGATAAGCGAGGCGCAATCGACTTCAAATTGGCGGAGGTTCCGAAAATACCGGCCAAAAAACCTCTGTTTAATAGCACGCCCACGGACAACCGATCAAGCAGGAGGCTCGGCGGAGAAATCGTGTGGCGAGAACGCGTGATACCGGAACGGTTGAATCTTGGAAATTCACTTGCTGATCGCGGCCTCAAGTCGCCCCGAATCGCTAAACGGTACCCTGCAAAGCATCGCGGACTGTCGGCGGCCCGAACGATTCTCCGGAGTGACGGTAATCGACAGTAGTTCAGATGGACAATGCGAGGGCGTGTGCAAGCGACCGCATGATGGCTTTGTGGTCAGCTACTTCCGTTCAACCCCGAGAACCCATCACGATGCTCTCCATGCCGCGATTGAGACTATATCAGATGATTCGCTGATCATCTTTGGAACCGAAGACATCCGTTATACGACCAAGGCGCTGCTTGCGTATGAGCGAGCAGCGACTCATTCGGGAGGCGATCGCTTCTTTGGCGGTCCGTTTGCTTGTCAGTATGAAGTTCCGCCTCCGTCTTGGTTACGGCGTTACCTGCCATTGTCCTCCATCGGCTGGGATCCACGAATGGAACGGTTCGATCCACGCGTCGATCGCTTCTTCGCATTCAACTGGGCCGCGCACCGCCGCGACATCCTGCGCCTCGACATCCCAGGCACCCATGCCGGCACTAGCACATCGCCGAAAACGGCGAACGGTGAAATCAATCTTCAAAAGCAGTTGCAAGCTGCGGGAATGCACGCAGCGTTGGTCAAAGATGCCTTTGTTTATCGCCATATCCCACATCACCGTTGCTCCAGCGACTGGACCATACAGCATGCCAAACGCAAAGGGATTTCAAGAGGCCTCGCTCACCAGCAACGTCCGATTACCGACATCGCATTAGCCCATTGGGGATACACCGTCCGCCTGATCACAAGTACAGCCACTAAGTGGTTAACCAGCCCGCTTCCCACCAATCGGCTGCACTTTTACGCAAGCTATCGTCAGCAGAAAGCGTTGGGATATTTTGCAGGCTTCCGGAAAAATTTGGATTTCGATCAGCAACGTGCAGCCTGAACGAATCACTGTTATCGCTCTCCCATCTCTCTCGCCCGCCCGGCTCGCCGTCAAGCTGGCCGTCAATCTGACTGTCCAACCGCGATAACCTTTTCGACTTGAGCCTGCTAGACTTTCGTGCAATGCGTTCGCGGCTTACGCGAGCGTACTTGTCAAACACTTTTGCAAGTCTCAACATGCTAGGTCGCAAAGTGTCACCTATCCTTGGGGAAATTCATCGTGGATGCGATCGATATTTTAGGTTCTCTTTTGGGGAGAAAAGCTGCGTCCGAAGGTAGTGGTGGCCAAATCATCAGAGACGTCACCAATCGCCAACGTCAACCAACACCGTCGCGCACCTCCGGATCTCCCCCATCGCAGGCAAGTCGTCCGATTTCGGTGGAAGAATCAGCTCAGAATTTAGAAGTCCTTTTGGGTGTGGCGACCGATCACCACGTCAACCGGAAACAGGCGGCACCACCTTCGACTGCGAGGCAACCTGCACCGCCATCACCTACGATACCACCCAGTTCTTCCCATCGCCCTGCTTCGCTTACTCGTTCGGCAAACCCTACCGATGAGATCAATGAGCACGCCCAGATACTTATCCGTGCAATGATTCATGCGGCCAAATCAGACGGCCAAATCACTGAGGATGAGCAGCAGGCGATGATCAAGCATCTCGGAAACGTGGGTGATGCGGAAATCAATTTTCTTCGAGCCGAGTTCTCGCGTGGCACCGATGTTCGTGAGCTGGCGTGGTCGGTTCCGCTCGGTATGGAAGATCAAGTCTACATCGTCTCGCTGATGACGATCCGTCTCGACCAGAACACGGAAGCCGAATACCTTCGTGAACTCGCACACGGGCTTCGGCTTTCCCCTGAGCGTTGCAATGAGATTCACCGCCGCTATGGTGTGCCCGAGATTTTTCGCTAGGTGCATTTTCACCCAGGAGCAACGACTTGTTTTTTTATCCTCCCAGACTCTATCGAGCCCATGTCCTTGTCCTAGCCACTGCGCTGCTATCAACGATTGGCTGTAACAATGCTGATCGGAAGTTAGCTCCTGTTCGCGGTGTCATTCGTTTTCCCGACGGAACGCTTCTGCGCGAAGGTACGGTTGAATTTGAAATTATCGGACGAGAAAAACCGATCACTGCAACGGGAAGGATCAATGCCGACGGAAGCTTCGTACTTGGAACTTACGAATTGAGCGACGGAGCATTGATCGGCAAGCATCGAGTCGTAGTGATCGCAGATCAAGGGATCGGCAATGGACATGAGCGGCCAGGCTTCGTGTCGGTTACTCGTCTCCACCCGCGGTACCGCGACTATCGTACTTCGAAACTGAGTGTCGAAGTAAAACCGCAGTCAAATGAAGTTTTAATCGACGTCGAATTTGCCCAAAGCGAGAAAGATAAAGTCAAGGCGGACGAGCTGCCTACCAACAGTGAATGAATGTGCATTGGCCTGTCAACACCATGTTAAACGAGTTCCAATGCCAAGTTGTCCTATGAGCGAATCGCATTGAAGGCGTGATTGGCCTTGGATTAATGAGGCTATTCAGAAACGATTTCATGGTCGTTTCTTGCAGTCAAGCGTCCAAGCAAATCGGTCGCGATGTCGGGCGTCACTGTCCTTACACTGCCATCCGCAAAAGCAAAGTTAACGCCCCCGCCAGCATGGTAGCTGCCGAAATTGGTTTCGAAACGATCCGTCGGAAAACGAGCAATCGGGTAGCCGGGACCACCACATCGGGAAAAGTTCCCGGGGTGGTCGCCGTTGTAGATCGCGCCGTCCTCTGGCGCAATTCCTTGTTGCAATGGTCGAACGTGTTTTTCGCCTACCAGAATGGTTTGGCTGGTTCCATCGATGAGACTAGCGAAGTTGGTACGACTCTTCCACGAAATCAGCAATGCTCCTGGAGGAGCAAAATTTCCTTCGGGAACGGTTGGTGGATCGGTCACACCAATCCCCATGACCATCGCACCATTGGAGTGTATCCAATTCCAAACTCCCGATGGGCCGTGTCCTGCCGAACAGGCATAGTCGCTCACCGTTCCCGGGACGTGATTGCTGACTTCGTACGGCGAGAGGATATCATCACCCTCGGTGCTTATTAGGTTAGCATCCCTACGCGACGGGCAATAATACATAGGAATCTGGGTCAACCGGGCCGTATCCGTTTGGTAGTAATATTTCAACTTGTCGTCCCAGTGTTCCGGTAGAGCGGTCTGCTCCATATAGGGCAGGATCAGGAAAGCCCAGCTGGTATAGTGGTCATAATTGCGACTGGGTGGCAACTCTTTATGCTGGCTTTCGAAGTTCTGGATGGCCAAGCCGATCTGTTTAAGATTATTGATGCAACTGGTTCGTCGAGCGGATTCGCGCGCAGATTGTACGGCGGGCAAAAGTAAACCGATCAGAATGGAAATGATTCCAATTACCACTAATATTTCGACCAAGGTAAACCCGCGTCGGTTGTTCCGATTCCGAGTCGCTTGATTTCGAACGCAGTCGATCCAGTCGCGGCGCAAAACGAGGCGAAATACCATTTTAGAATCCGTTGCCACCCTGAGCGGCGAAATTGACGAAAACCTATTTATAGCTTGTGCAGTGATTGAATTCTAAGCGATGACAGCGTTTTTCATTCGAACCGACTCCTGTGCCACTGGCCCGTTCACCGGCGTAGAACTTCGTGAAGCCGCGCTCGCGGGGATCATCGGCCCGGATTCTGCGATCAGTAGATCACCTCAAGGACCATGGTACTTGGCCAGCAGCGCCGGGCTTTTCTCGGAAAAACGAATTGCATTGCCCCATCCTGCCGATGTTCAGGTACCGACGTACCAAGTCCGCGGCATGTCGGGTGCGTTTCAGGGTCCATTCAAACTTCGTGAATTAATTGGCTTCGCAGTCCGGGGAATGCTGCCGGGTACCGCTTTGTTACAAAGTGGGCCGTCACAGCCTTGGATACCCGTACACCGCATCCGAGTCCTGTCAGCCTGCTTGGAAGGCGAACTTGCTTTACTTGATTCTCAAGGAAACGTTATCAAACGTGCGATGCAACGACCTGCAGCCATTGTCGACGTGAGCCGCGCTCGGGCTCCCATCGAGCTGGCTCAAACGGTATCGCATGACGATTCAACCTCGTTTGCCAAACCATCGGATGATAGCGGTAGACCGGCATCACAGCCGACCCCAAAGGACTCCGCGCTCAAAGGCGAGTTTGCTGGATCGTCAACTCCAATTGACGGGGGAGGCGAAGCAAATAGGACCTCAAGAGCACTGCGGCCACTTTTGCGCAGCTTGTGGCGCGAACTCCGCACTCGAAATCTTTGGGAACAACCGATCCTTTCCCGCCGGACCGTCGCAACCATCTTCATTCTTTCAGGGCTTGCAGCGGCAATCCCGATGGTTTCGCGTTGGCAGGGTCGGCCGATGCAACGTGAACAAGTAATCGGTGAATGGGTTGTGGTTGCTGCAGGCAAAAATGACCACACCGAATCTTCCTTCGGTATTTCGTTTCGCAAGAATGGGAACTGCGTTATCTTCAATCCGTCGCGTGATTCGTGGTCCGGAGACTACGCTTGGGTTGATCGCGAGGATGAGTCGGTCGGTTTCTCGAACCTCGACCCAATGACTGTAAAGATCGACCAAGCAGAGCCCCATCACCCGATCGATACCATTCGGCCAACCGATGGCTACATCCGTTTTGTCGGAGTTCAAGATGACTTTCCGATCCTCGATGGCCATCCGGTACGAGACTTATTCGTTCGGTACGAAGCGAACGCATTGCGACTTGGATACCTGATATCGATAACCTGGGACCATCATCACAAAACGATGGAAGCGGCATGGTTGACCGTTTCAAAGACGGACTCTGCGTCAGCGAGCGATCACCCCAGCACGAACACCTTGGCGGGCGGATCGGTCGACACGCTCAACGCTTCGGAATTCTTATCCGTCTACGGTATTCCCGATGAGGCCAGACGGATTTATCCGTTCGAGGTACCGCAAGATCGAAGAAGCAATGACTTTATCGGCGCCCAAATCGTCCGGTACGGCTTAGATCGATGGATCCTCATGTCCAATGGTAAGGCCCTGGCAATGCTAGAGACCAAACGAAACTAAACTGACGTTTGAAGTTCAGGAAACACGTCCGCACTGAGTCCCGCCTTTTGAATGATCGACTTGAGCCGGATATAGAAATCACTTTTTAGATTGGCAACTTGTTGCTCGCTCAGGCCGGTGCGATGGGCAACCTCTTTGTTCTGTAAACCGCAAACCAGCAATAGTTCAAGGCATCGCAATTTTTGCCAGTCACCTCGTTCCTTCCAACGTTGGATCGATTCACGGGTAGCTTGTGCAACAGCGTCTTCCTCCAAACGCTTTCGCTCGCCACTTCGGGCTATCGAACTGGCAACACGACCCGAACCGGCAAATTCCAAGTTAAAATCCTCGCCGTCGCTCTTCCGCTGTGAGATGATCGGGGGACGTCGGCCTTCTCGCCTCAGATGATCGGTCAACTTATAAGCGCAAATCGAAAAGAGGTAACTTTCCAATGGGCGCCGCGCGTCGTAATTCGGCAAGCTGGTCAAAAATCCAATGAAAGTGTCCTGCACGATGTCTTCGCTGGCCGCTCGATCTCGCAATCGTGACTCAGCAAACGCAAGTAAACGGCCTTCAAACTTAGCGATGAGACTTTGCCAAGCAGAGGGATCGCCAGCCCGGACTGCGGCAATCAATGGAGCGTAAGGATCGGGTTCATCAGACATGGAACGATTCATTGAGCGGGCGAAGCAAATGGGGAAATCATTGTAGCGAGGTGGACTTAAAGCGTCTTGAGATACTCGAGCACAGCCAGTTTTTCGTCACGTGTTAACGAATCCGGGAAATCATGCCCAGAATTTGACTTTCCAAAAACGCGAGTATCAAAGTATTGTCGGCGAACGGCGATGTCGGTCTGCGTCAATGGGATGCGATCCACTTCTTCGATCACAAAGCCGACTTTTTGAGCATCAATCTCCTCTGATGTTCGGCGCCAAAGCATGGGGCGTTCCGAAGGATTGAGTACATCCCACAGCGTCGGCACACTGCCATTATGAAAATACGGTGGACTGGCCCAAACGCCATCGAGCGGCGGCGCCACATAACCATTGGGCGCAGTGATTGTTTGCTGCTCGTCCGCCTCTTGAAAATGAGCGAACCAACTCACCGCATATTTATGTCGCCCCGCGTTAGGCAACGCGGTCAAACGTACCGGATCGGTACCGATCTCATCGATTGGGATTCGACGGTTCGGGTAAGCCCCCTCCTTACCATAGGTACCATGGCATTCGGAACATGACCGATCAAAGATTTTTTTCCCCAATGCTGCCTGAGAATCATCGACGGCACCCGTGTATTTGGGTGGCCGCCGTGACATCAAATACTCGTAGACATCTTTAAAGTCACTTTCGTTCTCGCGATAGAATTCTGGACCGTTTTCTGGCACTAAGGTGAACTGCATTAACCCGCGATGTCCCCGTTGCGCAAAGCCGTCGATATAAAGGTAGGGACGCTTGTAGAAATACCACCAAGGGGGAGCGTCCATGTCATGATGAACCATCGTCTGCGGAACGGCATCGATCAAATGGAGCTGCGGGTCACGACGACTCATCAAACCGACGCCGAAGACAACTGCGTTCGTCGTACCGTGCGTCGAACCGAGCGGAATGACCAGTGAGCCAAAATCCATTCTTGATAAAGGCTTTCCATGTTTTAATTTTGCGGCGCGCAACTCCTCGGTCATCGTCTGCAAAGCAAAACGATTGTTGGGCGAACCAGGCGTTGGCTTGCCGTAAACCGTACCCCCATGGCATGAGAAGCAATTCATCGTCCACGTTCTACCGTGAGGTGTCTCCGCGACAACGTATTGAAGAGGTGCAAGAGAATCGTCGCCAGGACGAACCGTCAATCCGTACCGATCCATCGCCATGACCCGGCGTTCCGCGGGACTAGCCGCAGCGGCTTGAGTGCGAAGCGGTTTTGGCCAGACCGTCCACACCTTATCAAACACTTCTTCACTAAAATCCTCGGGCAGGTACTGCGTTTCAGTCAGGTGAAGGTACCCCCGCTCCGCTGCGTCCTTATCGAATGCAACTGCGTTGTCTGCCGACCGCCCGTACTTCGGCATCGCTGCAAGTACGAGACCGAGGGAAATGACAGGAATCAGCCGTAAAAACTTCATTTTCTACCTCATCAAATCCACCGCTACGCACCATCAACGCTTGATTACTTGGTCAAGCCTTGCTAGTGGAACCGCGGGCCATCCGTTCGCCCAACACTCGAAAGCGTCTTTTCTCGGCGCGAAGGCGGATCCAACGATTCCGTGATCACCTGAACCCGGCCAAATGAATGTACCACAGGCGACAACCCTGGTTCACTTTTGGATAGGTCAGCCGCCAACTGTTCGGCGGCGCTGCGAGTACCCCGTACGACCACTGGCAAATTTACTGGTAACCGACCCGCGGCGATATCGAACGCGATGACGCTTGCGCAATGGTACGGCCCTCGAAGCGCATAACTCAAGTACCACTGAGCCGTTGAGGAAGCTTCCGGGGAGTCGTCCGCAAGCAGTCGCCGTGATTCGATCAATCCTGAGTTCAAGTAGACGGCGTCTCCCGGACGCCGGTGTTCGTCAGCCCAAGCGGCCGCCGCTTTCCAGTCTTCACCGCGTCTGACGAGTCGCATTTCGGAGCGATAGAGTTTGGAGGCTGTTCCTTGCGAAACAAGGAGGTATCCAATGGGAACCATCGAAATGAGGATCAAAGCCGACTCAAAAGCGCGATCGAGCCACGGCCGTGCACTTCGAATCGTTAACACTCGGCTGGCATTCGCGATGCAACCGCCACACGACCATGCCAGCATGGGAAGGCAGGCAACAAAATACCGACGATGAAAAACAGGGGCGATGCCGAACGCTGATACCGACCAAAAGAGTATTACGGCGACCAGTGAGAGTAGCCCCAACCACCACCAGGCTCGGTCTTCGGCAACATCAGCGATGTCACTATCGTCGATACCGAAGAACTTATGAATCATCCAAACGAAAACCATTAACGCAAGCGGTACAAGGAGTAGGGAACCCCAAGGCCATACGTTCCATATCTGCATAAGTGAGCTTGCGTCCGCCATACCAATCCATTGGCTTCGGTGTTGCCATGCCTCGCTAAGAACATCGACGGAGTACCAGCCAACTCCTAAGATCGCCATGATCGAAATGATCGCGATCAAGCGGACTGGAAAACTTGAATTCGATATTTTGAGATCGAGTTCAGTCATCGATTGTCGCTCTTCACTCCCTCGATGCAAAAGAAATAATACGAGACGGGGCAACAATAGCCAGATCAACACTCCGATCGACGTCGGTTGAAACGCCGCAGCCAGCAGCACGCAGCACACCTGCGCCGCCAATAGTCGCGAATGATTGCTGACCGAACGCATGGTCAGCCAACAAGCGACGGCACTTACAAATGTCACGACCGCAAACGGACGAAGCTCGGTTCCATAAAAAATTGAGTTGCTTTCCACTGCCATCGCACACCCGGCGACAAACCCGGCAAGCAAGCTTCGGTGAACACGTCCCACACCCACGGTGACAACCACTGCCGCAAGCGAACTTGCTAGGACGCTAGGGAATCGCAAGACCAGTTCGGAGCTTCCAAAACATTGCTTCCAGAACCACAAGCCCCAAAAATAAAGCGGCGTTTGATTTCCCGCTGCAGCGCGAGGCGATACTTCAGCAAGGTCGTCCCAAACGCACCATGCAGAATGCAACTCATCGATCCAAAAGCTTTCTTCACAGCTTGGCAGCCGTACTGCGATTGCGATCATCAATACAATCGCCGCTACCGCGAATTCGATTCGCAGGGATGGTCTACCGATCGATGGAGGAGCTGCCTGGTCGCTACTCACCTCAGTGGATCGCCATCGGACGAACACTCATCGATGCAACACGACGCAAGACACTGCACGCCTCATCGATCTCTTGAGGTAACACGTCGAGATGCGTCACCATCCTTATCGATTGAGGACCGATGGCGAAACATAGCAATCCGTTTTTCTTAAGCTCTTCTACAAAGCGTTGAGCCGTGCCCCAAGCCGCATCGACCTCAAACGCAACGATGTTTGTATCAAGCGTTTTGCCCAGCAACCGAAGCGAATCGCATTCCCGGACCACATCGCCCAATTGATTTGCGTGGAGATGGTCGATCGCCAATCGATCGCGGTGATGCTGCAGGGCGTAAATGGCTCCGGCAGCGATGATGCCGGATTGGCGCATCCCGCCACCGAACAATTTCCTCACTCGAACCGCTTCGGCGACGAAGTCGCGAGTCCCGGCTAAGGCAGAACCGATCGGCGCTCCCAATCCTTTACTAAAACAAACGCTCACCGAGTCGAAAGGTTTGGCTAGCGCCGCCTCGGGAATTCCTGACGCGACGGAGGCATTCCACAGCCTTGCCCCGTCCAGATGGGTTTTTAGTTGATTTGCTTGCGCCCAATCGCAAATCGCCTCCACGACTGGTTGTGGCTGTATTTTTCCCCCTGCACGGTTGTGAGTATTTTCGAGGCAGACCAGGCGGGTGCGAACCATATGCGGATTTAAGGGTCGAATCAAATGACGAAGCTGATCGACAACGAGCACGCCCTCGTTGCCTGGAACGGTTTGAGCAACGACGCCGGAAAGCTGTGCGAAAGCGGCTTGTTCATAGTTGTAAATGTGGCACCCTGCTTCACAAAGAAACTCAGTCCCACGATCGCAATGAATACGAATGGCAATTTGATTGGTCATCGACCCGCTAGGCATGAAAATCGCCGCCTCCTTTCCCAAGATCTCGGCGGTCATTTTCTCCAGACGGTCCGTTGTCGGATCCGTGTCGATAACGGCATCCCCGACCTCAGCATGAGCCATCACTTGCCGCATTTCTGGGGTGGGGCGAGTAACGGTGTCGCTTCGAAGATCGATCATTTTTTCGTCACGGTTGAGCGAAGGGGCATTTGACGGGTAAACAACTCGATTGTATCCGCTTACCATAGTACTGTCGGCCCAACACGTTTTTGCATGCATTTTGCCCCCCCATCACCTTCGACTGCCTTCCCAATGCCCGCGATTGAACCCAAAACAGTTACGATTCAACGAGTCGACGCCCGCAATGGTGTAACAAGCCCCGCAACGCCGGGCCTTGATTGCCAGACACGCGGTGGGATCGGAGCCGCTGCGCTGCTCGCGCAACTTCGCGAAAAACTGAGCCCTCGGGGCGATGTCGTCAGCCCCCGTGGCAGGGCACTTACCGAGCAGGTGTTTGGCGCCCCATTGAGTCCCAGCCAGGTCGTGCAGCGAATTTGTGACGACGTGCGAAAGGAGGGCACGGAGGCGGTGCTACGGTACGGTGGGCTACTGGACAAGGTCGAACTGTCAAAGGAACAACTCCGTGTTCCACTGGATGTCATGGCAGAGGCACATCGCGCCGCAGACCCAAACCTGATGCGTTCGATACGCCGCATCCGAGAAAATATCGAGATATTCCAGCGATCGATTCTGCACCAAGACGTCAAAGTGAATCCGCGGCCTGGGGTATCACTTTGGCAACGCTATGTCCCGCTGCGACGAATTGGTGTTTGCGTTCCCGGTGGGGCGGCGGCCTATCCTTCGACTGTATTAATGACGGTCGTGCTCGCACAGGTTGCAGGCGTGAAGGAGATCGCGGTCGTGGCACCACCAACGGCGTTTGGTGCTTACAACCAAGTCATGTTGGCTACTTGTCACGAATTGGGAGTAAAGGAAGTCTACCGAGTCGGTGGTGCCCAAGGGGTTGCCGCGATGGCATATGGGTGCGACGCGCTGCCCGCGGTGGATAAGATCGTTGGCCCTGGTAGTTTATTCGTAGCCTTGGCCAAGAAATACGTGTACGGAACGGTGGACATCGATTCGTTCGCCGGCCCCAGCGAAGTGATCGTCATTGCGGACGAAACCGCCAATCCCGAGTTCATTGCCGCTGACCTTCTGGCACAGGCAGAGCATTCACCTGGGTCCGCGATTTTGATTTCTTGGGACGAAACGCTGATCGATCGCGTGGACGCTGCGCTTTGTCGACAAGTCGTCGCGTTGGAGCGTTCGGAATTGACGATCGATAGCCTGGAGTCATTTGGTGCCTTCGTTCTGGTACGTGATTCCGATCATGCTTGTGAGCTGACCGATCAGTTTGCTCCGGAGCACCTGCACATCCAAACGGCCAATCCGTCATCTTTACTTGCAAAAATACGGAATAGTGGCGCGGCGTTCCTGGGTCACCATACTCCGGTGGCACTTGGGGACTATGCTGCAGGCCCAAGTCATGTGCTCCCCACCGGCGGCACCTGTACTTTCGCCGCAGGGTTGTCGAGCAACAGCTTCCTGCGCAGCGGCAGCGTCACTGAGTTCGACGAAGCCGCGCTTCGTGAAATTGCGGGCGACGTTGAAAGACTCGCACTTGAAGAAGGCCTTACCGCCCACGCACGAAGCGTTTCGATCCGACTTTAAACCAAATCAAACACCCTCGACGCACACCAGATTCACCTTGGCTAATCAATCTCTCTTTCGCACTGCGCTGGCGAAAATGCAGCCGTACACTCCGGGCGAGCAACCGCGTGGCAGTGAACTTATCAAGCTAAATACAAACGAAAACCCTTATCCACCGGCACCTGCGGTCGTCCAAGCGATATGCAAGGCCGCCACCGGGCCACTGAATCGTTATCCCAGCCCGATGGCGCAATCGTTTCGCGTCGCGGCCGCCGAAGCACTCGGACTACCCGGCCCCGAGTGGATTCTCGCGGGCAACGGCAGTGACGAAATCCTAACGATTCTGGTCCGTGGCTTTGTCGGTGAAGGCGAGCGACTTCGTCTACCTCATCCGAGCTACATCCTCTATCGCACGCTCGCGGATATTCAAGGTGCGAACTGGGAACAGATCGCATTCCAACCCGACTGGAGCCTACCTGCCGCGTTTTCAGTCGGCGACGAGAAATTACGCTTGGTACTCCTACCTAATCCTAACAGTCCGAGCGGCACCCTGATTCCACCTCGCGAAGTTGGTTTGATGGCCGATCGTTTGACCTGTCCGCTGGTGGTCGATGAGGCCTATGTCGACTTTGCGAGTACTAACTGCATCGACTTAGTCAAATCCAATGAACGAGTTCTGGTGACACGAACGCTCAGCAAATCATACGCGCTGGCGGGCATCCGCTTTGGCTACCTGATCGCACAGCCGCATATCATTGCCGAGCTCGCCAAGATCAAGGACAGCTACAATTGCGACATGATCTCGATCGCTGCTGCCACCGCAGCCATTCAGAGCCGGGAATGGCTTGCCGAGGTCTGTTCACGCATGATCGCTACACGAGAAAGAATGTCCAAGATTCTGGTACAGCTTGGTTTTGAGGTGACTCCTTCTGAAGCTAATTTTGTTTGGTGTCAGCACCCAAATGCGAGCCACCAGCGAATCTACGAGTATTGCAAAGCGGGTGGCTATTTGATCCGTTACATGAATTACCCAGGCTATGGCGACGGACTGCGCATCTCCGTTGGTACCGATGAACAAGTCGATGCGTGCTTAGACCTTATCGAAAACTGGCTGAAGCAATCATGAAACGTACGGCATCGATCGATCGCAAAACCAATGAAACCGAGATCCACTTGCGACTGGCGTTGGATGGAACCGGTGAGGGGAAGCGGCAATCGGGAATCGGGTTTCTCGACCACATGCTTGACCTTCTCGCCAAACATGCCGCCATCGATCTGGATGTGATCGCCAAAGGCGACCTGCATGTTGACGACCACCATACGGCAGAAGATATCGGAATCGCCCTGGGTCAGGCGATCGACCAAGCGCTCGACACGCGGGCTGGCATTTGCCGTTATGGCCACTTCACGTTGCCGATGGATGAGTGCTTGGTAACTTCGGCGATTGATTTGGGTGGCCGCTATGCGTTCGAGTATCACGCGCCGATCGCAGCAGCCAAGATAGGAAGCTTTGACAGCGAGCTTGTCGAGCACTTTTGGCAATCCTTTGCCGCAAACGCTCGGGCAAATTTGCATGTCGTCCTGCACCATGGCAAAAATGGGCACCACATCGCGGAAGCGGTGTTCAAATCGACTGCTCGAGCGATTCGCATGGCTGCTTCCCTAGACCCCCGAGCAACAGGGATCCCTAGCACGAAAGGCCTTCTCTAGCCGCGACTTGGCCAGTCGCACTTTTACACCCTTTGCCGCCCTCGCTTCCGACTCGCCAATTTTATTCGAAGTTTTTTGAAAAATTGCGGCGGACTTTGCCTGGCTTATCGCCTCCCCAGTACAGACGCTGGATCGGGGCACGCTCCGCGTCTGATCATTAACCGGTTCAAGTTCAACCGGTGTACGGGCAGGCGGGCGCGGCACGAGCTGGGGCATCCCAACTCAAAAAGTTGGGGCAGAGTCGGTCGCGCTCGCCTGTTTCTTTCTTTGCAGCATGATCCTAACGCGGTGACCCATGGGGCTTTAGGAATGAGGCGACGGGCGCATCACGCATCATCACAATTGCAGTTCCCGCTTGCCGCGTTATCCTAGGCAATTATCGCGACCGCCATTTCATCTCTGGAATCATGTCTCCCGTGCCACCCAAGGATCCGATTTCGCAGGGGTTACTCACCCCGTCTGATCGGTCCTTGGTATTGATGATCAAGGATGGAGACGAAAGCGCAGCGAACGCTCTCTACCACCGATACGCACGGCGAGTTTTCGGGTTGGTTGAATCCAAACTCGGCGCCAAGCTTCGTGCTACCACCGAACCGGAAGACGTCGTCCAAAGTGTTTTTAAAAGCATTTTCCGAGGCATGCAGTCTGGGAATTATGACGCGCCACCCGGGTCAACTCTGTGGAATCTTCTGGCCGTCATCGCTGTAAATAAGCTCCGTCGCCGCGGTACTCATCAGACAGCGCAGCGTCGTGACATCTCACGAACAACGTCGCTTGAATTGGTAGATGAGACGACTCTCGTTGATTCGTCTTCGCTCGAGTTTCTCGAAATCTGCGTACACGAAATTCTCCAATCACTTCGCCCATTGGATCGAGAAATACTTTCGCTACGAATGGATGGCTATCAAGTCCATGAGATTAGTGAACGAACCAAGCGTACTCTTCGCACGGTCGAAAGAAGTCTCCAACGTAGCCGCGAACGCTTAGCCATTCTGCTACTGGAAGATGACAGTGGAAGCGACAGCAGTCGCGCTCACGCTCATTCTTAAAAATCTTGATAGTTTATAAAAAATAGTGGCGGATTATCGGCCGTCATTTTCCTTACCTTTATTGAGACCCGGATGCTTTCACGGTGGCGAACAACCATTCACCACCTTTCAACGGAGGTAATGCCATCCACGATGATTGACCATGCGACTACCGACATTCTTGAGGAAGCCATCGATTGCTTTGAAGAGAATTGGTCACCGCGTTCGGGCACCGAAATCTCGCACCTGCTACAAGATTTCGGCTTAGGACTAGAACCGAATGCCATTACGGAGCTGGTCCGCATTGATATCGAAATGCGACACAAGCAAGGGATTGAGTTTCAACTCGATGATTATTTTCGTGAGTTCCGCGAGTTATTAACTAATACCGAGTGCGTTGGCCGAATTGCCTTCGAGGACTATCGCTCTCATCTAAATTGTGGACGGGCAATCTCTGCAGCAAGGTGGCGGCATCTGCCCGGTGTAAAGGATCTCAGTTGGTTCAAAACGTTACAGGATGAAGCCTCATCTTATGCTGAATCGTCTTCACCGGTACTAAGGTTGGCATCAACCGGTACAGAATCGATGGTCGAAAACGCCCTAAGGGACATTGGCTTTCAACTGGTTAAAGAGATCGGGCAAGGAGCGTTTAGTAAGGTCTACTTGGCTACTCAAGATGAACTGGCCAACCGTTATGTCGTGCTGAAAATCGTTGATCAACCGATCACTGAGCCACAATCGATGGCGATGCTTCAGCACACCAACATCGTACCGATTTACTCGTTCCATCAGATCGGTAGATGGTCGGTCATCTGTATGCCCTATGCGGGCTCGGTGACGCTCGCTGCGTTTTTGCGAAATGGTGTACACGCTGAGGCTCGCAGCGGCGAAAGCCTGCTCGCAACGGTTCGGGGTCAGATCCACGAGGCAACAACTGTAGCGGAAGGCAAACCTCCCGAGTCTTCTTCGCGCGACTTTTTTGCCCGTCCTGCTGCTGACGAGCGAGCGGTGTTGATGCCCCTGGAGCAGTTGCGAACATTAGACTGCCCCGCGCTAGCAGGATGGATGGTAGCAAAACTCGCCTCCGCGCTCGCCCATTCCCATGCGCGTGGAATTCTGCACGGCGACCTCAAACCGGGCAATGTACTGATTCGAAACGATGGTGAACCGGCGCTGCTGGACTTTAATTTGGCCCAGTCGCTCGACCGCCGAAAGTCTCAGTACGTTGGCGGAACACTTCCCTATATGGCACCGGAGTCCTATCGCGCTTTGATGGGCCAAACGATAGCCACCAATGGTGCGTCGGATATCTACAGCCTCGGCATTATCCTATTTGAGTTCCTGACGGGTCGTCTGCCCTACCCAACACCCAACTCTAGCGCTCCGATCGATCTCGAAGCGGCGATCGATGCCCGCAGAATGCCTCCTGATTGGCGATCAAGTGATCGGGTGCCGACGGGAATGAGATGCATCATCAATCATGCGATCGCCTTTCTACCAAAATCTCGCTATCAGTCAGCCGAGCAATTGCAAGAAGATCTCGAGCGAGAACGCAACCACCTGCCCCTTGTGCATACGGCTGATCCCATCACCTATCGCGCTCGGAAATGGTTCCTTCGGCACCCACGAATACTCTCGGGTGGATCCGTGGCGGTGCTATCGATGTTGGTGTTGCTGCCGGTCATTAGCCTGGCCTGCGTGTGGCGCCAGCATTCCATCGAAATGGCGGCGGCGACGAGATTCAATGACTTTGAAAATGCTTCTACGGAAGTCCTTTTCTCTGCAATGCTCGACCCTGAGAGAAATACAGAAAACGGAATCCAGGAGGTAATGAAGCCTCTTGAACAATTTGGGATTCTCGATGACGACGGACTTGATCAATTTGATTGGCAGCACTTAAACGAGGAACTACGACTAAAACGTCGTGCAATTTTGCTGCGTCACTTGCTTCAAACTGGAATCGCAGAATCACAAAGACTGGTCATTATCGAAGCACAAGGCGAACTGACTGCCGTGCAATTGGCAAGACTTGATCAGATCTTGGATGTCGCGGACCGTGTTCGCGGAGATATCCCATCCCGCGCGTTTCTTTTTCTGAAGTCTCAATTTGCCAAATTTTCCCGTGACCTAAAGGCATCCGACTTGCTGAGGGCCAAGGCTGCGAATTCACTTGCGACGAGTGATACGGAGGTCTATTTGGAGGCTTCAAGATTAATGATTCAGCAAAGCTGGGGTGAAGCGTCCGCTTTGCTGACTTCGCTTGCTGATCGAAATACCATTCCGTCGTCATTGCGTTGGACGATGCTCGGAAGATCGCAGTACTCCGCCGGGGACTACGAGAATGCAAAAATATCGTTCACTCAGTCAATCGAACGAGTTCCTCGCTCTGCGATGCTGCGTCTCCTTCGAGGTCGGTGCTATCGGCAACTGGGGGCGACGAGAGATGCGGAAGCAGACATGACGAAGGCCATCCAACTCGATCAAAACCTCGTGTCCGCTTGGACCTCGCGCGCACTGGTAAGGCTTGCAGAAGAACGGGGGAGGGAGGGATTATCGGACCTACACAAGGCACTCGAACTTAGTCCCGGTAACGCACAGACGCTGCTTCTTCGTAGTCGTGCGTTCAGGCGAATGGGAAACGATTCGGAAGCGGATCGCGACTTTGCCGCCGCTATGGAAGCGAAAAATCTATCGCCCGACGCTTTGATCTCGAGAGCCATCGCGAGGAAGGACCATGACGCCCAAGCGGCGCTCGTTGACCTACAACGTGCGTTATCAATGGACCCCAACAGTACCGTCATCCTGGTGAATATCGCAAACGTTCTGGCCACACGACTCGATCAACGCAATGCGGCGATCGATGTGCTTGGAAAAGCCCTTGAACTGGATCCAAACAATGAACGCGCACTTGTCGATCAAGCCGTACTCTACGCGCTGGACGGCGAATATGCACAAGCCTTGGAAGGCATGACAAAGGCAATCGCTCCACCCAATACCGCACGAACCCTGTATCAAGCCGCCTGCGTTTGTGCCTTGACACCCGGCGCAAGCAACAAGACTCATTCGCTTTCGTATCTATCTCAGGCGATCCAGGCCGGCTACGACGCCGATCGTCTGTCGAGCGATCCCGACTTGGAATCCATTCGCCATATGCCAGGGTTTCTGGCGATTCAACGCACATACCAGCTCGCTCAGATAAACAACCCCGAGCTACAAAAAAGCAACTCTTTTTCGTACACCGAATAGCAACCACTTTCGCATTGAAGAATCCCTATGAATAACCTCTCGCCCCGTAAGCCTGCACGAAAGTCAAGTGTTTTGGTGGAGTCCCTCGAACCGCGAAGACTACTTGCGGCCTTTGGAGTTCCGTGGCCCGAACCACGTGACTTGACGATCAGTTTTCCAGCCGACGGTGTACAAGTTGGTACCGAAACCAACACGATCGGCGCGATGCTTGATCAAATCGCCATTCGCCAAGAGTGGCAGGAACTCGCTTTGCGAGCCTTCCAAACATGGGCCATTCATGCTGACATCAATGTTGGCCTGCGTAACGACTCGAACCTCGCATTCGGTGTGCCTGGGTTTCTTCAAAATGATCCGCGGTTTGGCGACTTTCGCATCGGAGCCATCCCTCAAACTGGTCTGCTCGCAAACTCAATCCCGTTCCAGGCCATCGCCGGAAGCTACTCTGGCGACATCCTTATCAATTCAAATCAAAGTTTCCGTTATCACGATTGGGATAGCGACTTACCCCCGGACCCGACCACTCTCGGTCCGACCGACCGAGATCTCTTTAGTCTTCTACTGAACGAAACCGGCAATGCCTTGGGATTAGATGACAATCTACTCGAATGGTCGGTCATGTTCCGGCAATATACGACTCCCAAAGGCGTTCTTTCCGTCGAAGATGTTGCTGACATCCAAGCCCTTTACGGCGCTCGTACCGATCCTTACGAACTAGTAAGCAACGGACAGCTGGTCACTGCGGCGTTGGTGCCAATGCCTGTCGGGATTGATATCGAAGCGGAGACGATTCGGACTCGTGGATCAATACAAAATGAAGCGGATGTCGACGTCTACCGAATTGTGCCACTCCCTGGCAAAGACAGCGTTTCCATTCGGTTGCTTTCGTCGGGCATTAGCCTGCTTAAGTCCCGACTGGAAATCCTCAACGCTTCCGGACAGGTGCTCGCCGAAGCCGATGCTGCTTCCGTCTTTGACAATGATGTCGAACTCAATATCCAAGGATTGATAGGCCTACCGGAAATCTTCGTTCGCGTTGTTGCTATCGACAGCATTTACTCAGCGGGCGACTACGTGCTTGAAGTTGACTATCGATCGCCCACCGTCCAGGCGACATCCCTCGTTCCGATGGAATTCCATGGCGGTCCAGGAACATTGGGAGTGAATTTTCCGCTCATCACTTCAGAAACCGGGATTAATGACACTCGAGCCAATGCGTCGATGCTGACGTCCAGTAGCATTGGATCTGGAACTCGCTTTGAGTGGACATCTTCGATTGCTTCGGCCACCGACGTTGATTACTGGAAGATCACTGCCCCCGCGGAGGTTTCCGATCGACTCGTTATCCATGTCGCTGGAATCGGCTTGGAGCAGCCAAGCTTGCGAATGCACGTCCGCGATGCCAATGGTGAACGTGTCGGCGCAAGGGGCATTTTACGCGACGACGGGACTTGGTCGCTCGAAGTTTCACAACCAGTCGCGAATCAAGACTACTACATTAGAATTAGCGTTGATACGTCATCAAACGTGAGTGTTGGAAACTACGTCGCTGTCGCAGAGTTTTCCACACCGATGAGCCAAATGAATCACTTGGCTACCGGAGCGGTGGATTCGACCATCGACCGCTTCGTTGAATGGAATGCGGGGAAGACACGCCTGTATCGATTTGATTTGAACGCCTCGGCCGCGTCGAGCGAACATAGCGTAGCGCTGACCATTTACGACGCCTATACTCTCGAACCGCGATTCGCATTTGTGTCGCGGTCAGGGACAACACGCACCGCAATGGTGTGGTTGCCCGAAGGCGATTACATCCTTCGGTTCGCCGCAGTGTCCTCAAGCAATCTACCTGTGCCAATGGTCACTTACACGCTGACTTGTGATGGACTTTCCGATGATCAAGATGAAGACTCGCAGGATCCCGGTGACTACTCAGACTATGACCCTTACTACTATGAACCGATCGATACCATCGTGCCTGAAGATCCCGACTATGAATACTCGTATACCTACGACGATGACGAATACTACTATGTCTTTTATTAGGTAAGTCTTTCGCCTCACCTCGGTTTTCTAATGCTTCATGTAGCTGCATTCGTCCGGATGTCTTACTTTTTCGGGACTTGCTCCACACCCTGGAAGGGCTAGAACCTATCCGAATACCAAAGAGAACCGCGGCTAGCGCCAAAACGGCGAGTCGTTTTCAGATAGGGTCCGAGCTAACATCATTATCAGTGGGACAAAACCGCTAGGGTTACTCATGGATTCAAAAACGATCGGGCAACGGCTTTTCAATATTTCGGAACGCATTCTTGCATCAACGGGGCTAACGGCCGATGCGGCCATTCGCCGAGCGAGAGCCAGCCTCCTTCAAAATTCTGCCGATATCAACGCAAGGCATCTGCTGGCCGCAGTAAGTCTACGCAATCAAAGCTCAGAAGACTGCCTTGCGATTCTAAAAAATCAATCGGATTCCATCCCAGCGGATCCGGTCAGCAATCGTTTGGCAGGTTATGCATGCTACCTCAAGAAGCAGACGTCTGAGGCGAAGCGATTCTTTGACGCGTCCGTTCGAGCGAATCCATGCCAAGCGGATTGTTGGTCAATGTTGGGACATATTTTCGAGACCGAAGAGGAGTCAGTTCTAGCCATCCAGTGCTATTCGCGAGCGACGATTTTCGATCGAGGATCGCATGAATCAACTCTTGCTTTGGTAAGAATTCATACGAGCCAAAAAGATCCGAAAGCCGCGATCCATGCGCTTCGGGTTGCGTTGCTCCATGATCGCAGGTCCCCTAAACTCAACTTTGCCCTGGCCCGAATACTACGACGACAAATTCGTGTCCTGAGTCGAAGTCAAGCGCGATCGATGAGACGATTGTCCGATGAAGCGCTACGATGCTATCAGACGGCCCTCTCCGCCACCCCAACGTCTTCAGGCTTCCTAGCGCTAGGTGACTTCCAAGTACAACTCGAGCGATTCGTGGACGCGAAGGCGTCTTTTGCAAGGGCCGTTGGGATCAGCCCGCACAATCATGTTGCCATCACCAAACTTGCGAACGCGTCGTTGGAGTGTGGCGCCATTGAAGAATCGCATGAACAGTTCTTGCGCGCGATCGAAATCAAACCCGATTACGCGTTAGCTCATTTTCGATTCGCGCGGGCCAAGCATTTCAAGGTATCGGAAGCGACCGAATCCTACCTTTCTCAGCTAAAAATGCTCGACCTCCGGCAAGATCTTCCCCTAAGCGATCGCATTTTTCTTTCCTTTGCACTCGGCAAGATTCATGACGATATCGGACGCTACGACGAAGCGTGGAAGTATTATGACCGAGGCAATCGAATGAAGATGCAGCGTCGACTATCACGAATGGAAATGAGAAAAACCACCGATTCGGAGACAACCCATTCGGCTCAAGACACAATGGACAAGGCAATCGATCGAGCGATCCGTTTTTTTAAGCACGATTTCTTTAGCGATGCGTCAAATCAGCACCACTCAAATGTTACACCGATTTTTATCGTTGGTATGCCACGGTCAGGGACGACACTGACTGAGCAGATTCTTAGTTGTCATCCGGAAGTTGCCGGCGGTGGTGAACTAAAGTGGATCGAACGAATGCGGCGCGAATTGATCGCCGAGAGGCGTCGCAAATCAAGGAAAGATGGACTCGCTAACTCAGGCTCGCTCTATCCATGGTTGCTTGCTTCGATCGATGCCGATCGACTGGATGTGCTGGCCAAGACCTACCTCGGACATCTCGACGAACTACGCGACGACGAGTCCTACGTAACCGACAAAATGCCAACCAACTTCCTGCATCTTGGGTTGATTGCCAAACTGTTTCCATCAGCGATCATCGTGCACTGCCAACGCAACCCGATGGATGTTCTTGTATCATGCTACTCGCAAAACCTAAGCGCTCCATTCTGCGATTTGGAACTGCTTACGGAGTACCACGCCCAATACCGCCGATTGATGAAGCACTGGGAATCGGTCTTGCCAATGCGAATCCATACCGTCGACTACGAATCGCTTGTTACGAACCCTGAACCGAACATCCGACTGTTGCTCGGGCACATTGGACTTCCATGGGACGCGCGATGTCTTGAATTCAAGAAAAATGGTCGCTCCGTCCATACGCCCAGCAAGTGGCAAGTTCGCCAACCGCTCTACTCATCGTCGATCGAAAAGTGGCGTCGGTTCGAACCACAGCTTGCTCCCTTTGCAGAGCGAATTAACGCGGTGAAATAACAGTTTGTTCAGACAGCGTCACACGGTCGAGTAGAAAAACGGTAAGAAGCTTCAACGATTCCTACTGTTCCAACTTTTCAAAGACCACAAAGTAGTTTTCCTTCAATAGCTCAGTCTGTTCGCTGAGCTTCTTAAAACCAGACTCAATGATCTCTGCTTCGAACACCTCCTGTCCTGCTCGGACGTGATTCAAAGTCCATTCGCTGCTGGTGCCTTCGACCCGTCGAAAGTCGATCAAAATAACTCGCCCGCCCCGCTTCAGCGCGCGATGAAGTGAAGCCATCGTTTTCGATGGGAACTCAAAGTGATGGTAGGTGTCACAGATGAAAGCAACATCGATGGATGCCGGCGGCAACTCTGTCGAATCAGCCGTACATTGCAGCGTCTCGACATTCATCAATCGCGTTTCGCGGCAAGTCTCCCGAATGTGCTCGAGAAACTTTGGTGCTATGTCCACTGCGACTACGCGACTTTCTCCTTTGACCGCGACCGCGAACAATCGCGTAAACAAACCAGTTCCGGCACCAATGTCCGCTATGGTTTGACCAGCCTTCAGCTCACATGCCACAACAATCTCATTGCGTTTTGCAAATATCTCGCGACTCTCAACCTCAAAGCGTTCGGTGAAATCGGTCACGATCGGATCGCGAAAGGAATCATTGATTCCCGGCCTGACGCTTTGGTCTTGAGCGTGAACGGCGGGAATTGAGGCGAGCAGGAAAGTTAAAAAGACGCATCGAGAAATCATTATTGCTTTTTCGTTAGGTGTTTCAATGTTTTAACCATTCACGTCGAACTCCAACACCGCGGTTCGATCAGTTCTATTTAATGACGACTTGGCTTCAACAAATCTTAGCGAATGTCATTACCGTCGTGACGTTTGGCCGAAATCGACGACGGCTCTCGCTAGCGGATCGACACTTTATGCAGAATGCCAGCTTCACCACCACTCAGCGTGCAATGATTCCCTGAGAGGCTACGCATCTTCGGACGAGGCGATTCGCTTTGTAGCCCGGACCGCCTCATCAAGCCGAGTTTTGCATCCGATTGGACGGTCTGCTACACTCGTACCAGCAGTAAAATACTGCCCCTACCTTTAGCCGGATCGGCTGGTGCGTCGGTTTGGCTCGCGAACGTCGCGACGACATCCACGGACATGCCCTCGCTGTATACCCTCAGGACGCAATCGGATGAACAAACCTTGGAGAATCTCTCGTCGAACCTTGCTTCGTGGCACGGGCGCGGCAATTGCTTTGCCTTGGCTTGATTCCATGACACCGGCTTTGGCACAAGGAACTTCGGAGTCTGGCCCGCCAGTAAGGCTGGGGTTCTTTTATGTACCCAATGGCGTCCACATGGCGAATTGGCGTCCCAAAACGGAGGGCGCGCTAAATGAGTTGCCGCCGACGATGCGCGCCCTTGAGCCGATTAAAGACAAGGTGATTGTGCTCAGCAATTTGGCCGCAGAACATTGCAATGGTAACAGCGCCGCACATGAGCCTGCCGGTGGTGGATTTCTGGTTGGGGCAAAATGTAAACATTCTGAAGAGCCCGAAGTTGGTGGGATCTCCGTGGACCAACTCGCGGCGACGGAGATCGGACTCAATACACCCATCGACTCGCTGGCCTTAGGCATTGATCCTGGACATCGAGGCGACCATGGGTATAGCGGAACCTACCTGTCACACCTTTCGTGGCGAAGTAAGACAACTCCCTCTGCACTTGAGATTAACCCGCGTGAACTGTTTGATCGGTTGTTTCGAGGAAAGCCACCGCAGCAACCCGACTGGAACAAGTCCGCTGTTGGAACCAATCAAACACTGGCCGAATCAAGTGTTGATAAAAGCGTCCTCGACTTAGCTCGAGAGGATACCAAGGCCCTCCAACGACAACTCGGTTTCGGCGATCGGCGAAAACTTGAAGAATATCTAGAAGGGTTACGAAGCGTCGAACGGCGGATTGCCCAGGCTTCTGATGACAGTCATTCGCATCATGAAGAAGCATTTCGTGATGCGCCACCACTTGGCGAACACGACAATGAAGCGGGTTTGCTGCTGTCAGAAATCATTATCCCCGATGGAAAAGGCATTCCGTCGGTGTATGCAGACCACGTCAATTTGATGCTTGACATCATGACCCTTGCTTTCCAAACCGATACGACTCGTCTGGCGACATTTTTGTTTTCCTACGAAAAGTCGGGACGTGCTTACCCAGAAATCGATGCCCGAGGCTCGCATCATTCCACGTCGCACCACGGCGATAAGGAGGAGAACCTTGCTCAGCTATCTCTGATCAATACCCATCACATGGACCTGTTTGCCAGGATGCTGCTTCGCATGTCGCAGATTAACGAAGGCGATCGAACACTCCTGGACAACGTGATGCTTTGTTACGGTTCGGGAATCAGTGACGGTAACAAGCACAATCATGATGACCTTCCGGTACTCGTTGCGGGAGGCGCAGGTGGCACTCTTTCAGGAGGTCGACATATTCTCTACGGTGAGAAAACACCGATCTGCAATTTGTATATCGACATGCTCCAGCGCGCAGGCATTGACCGTTCAAAGTTTGGGGACAGTTCGGGACGTCTCGATCGACTTAGCTAGGTAGTATCGAAAGAGATGTCGATGAAGTTTTTCCCCTTTAGACTGCAACAAGCCTTGCTCGCGTTTGGCTTTCTATTAGGCATCATCCTGCACGGGAGCTGGGCGGGCATCGCGCGTGCTCAGGACAAAGAGGACCCATTGTCTTTTGATAGAAATATCAGCGGATTGCTCCGCAAATATTGCTTCAAATGCCACGAAGGCGAAATGCCCAAAGGGGATGTGAACCTTGCAAACGACGAAAACCCTCGCTTAATCGCTGAAAACGCGATGGTCTGGCGTACCGCCCTTGAACGCATCGAGTCGAAAGAGATGCCTCCCGAGGGCTCGCGGCAACCGAACGTTGAAGAACGGGGCTGGATCGAAAAGTTCCTGCATTTGACCCTCGATCGCAACGATTGTGATGGTCCTGGAGATCCAGGTAGGCCATCCATCCGTCGTCTCAACCGCGCCGAATACGACAACAGCGTCCGTTATTTGACAGGTTTGGATTTGCGTCTCGCGGAATCTTTCCCTGCCGACGCGAGTAGCTATGGTTTCGACAACATTGGAGCTTCTTTGACACTGACGCCTGTTCAGGTGGAGCAGTATTATGCTGCGGCGCAACAAATTGTTACAGAACTTCTAAACGACAAAGCGTCCGAGCGACCAGTCAGGAAAAACCCCATTGGCTACCGTCGAGTTTACTTCACGGCCCCGCATCCCGAAGGGAACGACCGTTCCGTCGCCGAGGAGATTGTTGCGAGGTTCGCAGAGCGAGCGATTCGCAAGCCTGTTGATGGCGTTTGGCTTGCGAAGTTGATGTCGATTTACGATCAATCGCGTGACCAGAGTCAAGATCATGACCATGCAATAGGCAATGTGCTTATGGCAATATTGATATCGCCACGGTTCCTCATCCGTATCGAGACGGCGCGGCCGGAAGAAGATGGGCCTTACGCGATTGACGATTTCGATTTGGCGTCACGATTGAGTTTCTTTCTTTGGTCATCGCCCCCTGACGCCACTCTCTTGAAGCTCGCAAGGGACAAAAAATTAGCCACTGCCGAGGTGCTCGATGACCAGATCACTCGAATGCTTGCCGATCGTCGAAGCGATGCGTTGATCGATAATTTCTTCGCTCCCTGGCTTCAATTTGACGATCTCACCAGCCACCATCCTGATCCAAACGTTTTCGAAAACTTTACCGAACCGCTCCGCGACGCGATCACGGCCGAGCCACGTCTGGTACTAAGAGAGTTGATCCGTAAGGATCATTCGATCACCGATCTCATCGATGCCAACTACACATACGCGAATCAGACATTAGCCGATCATTACGGAATTGCCGACGTCTGCGGTGATTCGATGCAACGCGTCCCGCTCAGTGACCGGCGTCGAGGCGGGATGTTGACGATGGCTGCTTTGTTGATGTCACAAGCCGACCCAGGGCGTACGAACGTTCCGCGTCGAGGAAACTTCATCGCAGGCACCATCCTTGGGGCACCCGCACCACCGCCGCCGCCGGATGTTCCCGAATTAAAGGAACCTGAAGGGAGCGATCGACCGCAGACCCTTCGCGAACGCTTAGAGGCTCACCGATCCCACGCCCAGTGTGCCTCCTGCCATGCAAAGATCGACCCGCTTGGTTTCGCATTGGAGAATTACGACGCTGTCGGTAAATGGCGGGACACGGAAGTCGGCAAACCCATCGACGCATCGGGAGAACTCCCCGATGGAAAAAAATTCAGCGGTCCCGTTGAGTTAAAGGACATTTTGCTGGAGAGAAAAGATGCCTTTACGAGGACATTTGTGAGCCAGTTGCTCATTTATGCACTTGGCCGCGGTCCGATCTTAGCGGATCAGTGCGTTATCGATGATGCCGTTCAGGCGGCAACGAATAACGACTACCGTTTTTCAAGTATCATTCGTGCGATCATTCACAGTTATCCCTTTCTCCATCGCCAAAATGCGGACTCCTAGCCTTGGTTCCGCTGATCGCACGCGGACTAATTCATGAAGCAGCACTGGACGGATCACGAAGCGGCAGATCTCTTGGAGCTTTCGGTGGTGATGCCGTGCCTGAACGAGATCGATACAATCTCGACGTGCATTGGGAAGGCAATTCGTGCGATGCAAGACGCTGGCATCAAGGGCGAAGTCGTCATTGCCGACAATGGCAGCACCGATGGCTCCGTTGCTGCTGCTACAGCACTTGGCGCGCGGGTCGTCCCGGTGGTCAGTCGTGGTTATGGTGCGGCATTGATGGGAGGGATTGCAGCCTCTCGAGGGCGTTTCGTGATCATGGGAGACGCTGATGACAGCTATGACTTTCTGACTGTGCCGCTGTTCGTAGCGAAATTGCGAGAAGGAAACGACCTAGTCCAAGGGTGCCGATTGCCCCGGGGCGGAGGCAAAGTGTTACCAGGTGCTATGCCGCTACTTCATCGCTGGGTCGGAAACCCTATCCTGTCATGGTTGGTACGCACGATGTTTCGCATTCCGATCAACGACGTGTACTGCGGCTTGCGGGGATTCAAGAAATCCTTCTATGACCGTTTGGACATGCGCAGCCCTGGGATGGAGTTTGCTACCGAAATGATCATTCGTGCAGGCCTCAGCGGCGGCAAATTGAGTGAAGTGCCAATCACGCTTCATCCCGATGGCCGGCGGCAACACGGTCCTCACCTGAGAACATTTCGAGATGGATGGCGCACGCTGCGATTGTTTCTGATCTACAGTCCGCGCTGGACATTTTTCGTCCCAGGACTTTGTTTGATCGCAATGGGACTGATCGGCTACCTGTTTGCGATTCCACAAGCGCGGATCGGTGGCATCGCCTTTGACGTCCATACTCTGTTGATTGCAAGCCTCGTCATTTTACTTGGCTACCAGGCGGTCATGTTTGCAGTGCTAGCCAGGATTTTTGCTTCGCGCGAAAACATGATCCCCCCTGCACCTCGACTCGAACAATTGTCAGTGGAGTGGGCTTTGGTTTTCAGTTGCATTTTCGGTGTGGCCGGTATCGCGATGATCCTTGCGGTCGTGGCGATGTGGTATCAGGTCGATTTCGGCCCACTAGACTATCCGACAACGATGCGTTGGGTGATTCCGGGAGTGACGTTGATCGCAATCGGATTCCAAACCACCCTCGCAGCGTTATTTGTAGGCGTATTGAAAATGCACCGTAGTGACGCGTCGCGGGTTGCTGTGGAGGCCTCGGTTCGATCATGACGTTAGAATTTCAACCGGACTATGTGGCAAGAGGTGTTGGCGCGGATTCTACCGATTCATCTTTGACCAAAACGGGTTCAACGATACACCGCATCGTACCGAGCGTTGTGTCCTGTGATCCGGAATGGGAAGCGGCTTACGAGCGGTTTGAAACGCCTGAGGAAGAAGTGCGAAAGTTTGTCAGTCGCCTGCGCCAAATGAAATTGGATCGCCTTCCGAAGGACACTCAAGTCGTTGATATCTGTTGCGGTCGTGGCAACGGGATGGTGGCACTTGATCAATTAGGATTCCATGCGATTGAGGGTGTCGACCTATCGGAACCGTTGCTGCAAAAGTATGGTGGAAGGCCTGTGATCCTGTACGTCGCCGATTGTCGCCAACTACCGTTTGCCAATCATTCAAGAGATCTCATCATCGTTCAAGGCGGACTTCATCACCTTTCCACATTGCCGGACGACGTCGAACAGACCGTCGCTGAAGTGTTGCGAGTACTACGACCAGGTGGACGGTTTGCACTCGTCGAGCCATACGCCACCAAAATGCTCGCACTGATCCATCAAGTATCAGACCTTCGGTTGATTCGTCGATTGTCACCACGACTAGACGCGTTGTCCGTCATGGCCGAAAGGGAGAGAATGACTTACCATAACTGGTTGTCCTTGGTGCCGTCGATTCGAAAGATGGTCAAGAGTAGGTTTGAGGTAGAACTTGATCGCATCACTTGGACAAAATGGATGTTTGTTGGACGCGCGTCCAACCAAAGCACCAAGTCGACGACAAAGTAACGCAAGACGTTGGCCTCCTACAACTGCCTATGGTGCCAGCCGACTAGTCGACCATGCCCCTGCGGATCGCTTGTACAAAATGCGATCATGCAACCGGTTATCGCGGCCCTGCCAGAATTCGATCTCATCGGGAGTAACCGCATAGCCTCCCCAATGCTCAGGGCATGGAATGTCTCTGCCAAAATAAAGCGACTCAAGCTCGTGAAGCGACGACTCCAATGAGGCGCGACTGGCAACCGCGGCTGATTGCTCGCTGACCCATGCACCAAGCTGACTTCCGCGCGGCCGCGATCGAAAATACTCAATCGAGGTCTCGCGATCGGTTTTGGCTACGGTCCCACAGATCCGAACTTGGCGTTCGACATGCGGCCATAAGATACACAGCGAGACATGAGAATTCTCTTCCATCTGTTTTGCTTTGGCAGAGCGATAGTTCGTGAAGAAACGAAACTCACCTGCCTCGATCGCTTTCAGCAAAACGATCCGACTGGAGACTTTGTGATCGGCACTTACGGTTGAAAGCGTCATCGCATTGATTTCCAGCCATGATGGAACCTCATCTGACTTGGCTTCGTCAAACCACTTCCTAAACTGTTCAAACGGATCGGCGTGAACATCTTGCTCGGAAAGCCCACTATGTTGGTAGGTCCGGCGCATCTGGTTGATCGACATGGGTAGCTCCTGAGTGAATCGATTTTGATGAATTCGCATCAGCCGTGCGACCTTTTGGCGCGCAAATTGCCTCCTATTCGGTCGCGTGTGTGAATTTAGGTATTTTCTGTCAGTGTGACAGGGCAGACAAATCAACTTCTCGGAGGTTTTGTAATCGGCGATGAATCAGTCACTGGTTGGTAATCTTTTGGTGGCATCCACTTTGATCGAGGAATCGATCTTTGTTCGAGGCGTGTGCCTACTGATGCATCACGACCAGGACGGTGCCATTGCGGTGATGCTGAACCGACCGATTTGGCCACCACCCGCGGAACTATTGAAATTGATCGTTGGAAGCACCGATTACTCCGAGCCGCCTACCCAAGAAGTGGCAAAACCTTCACGCCTGCCCAAAATTGAAACCGCTGTTGCTGCGTCAGGTACTCCGTCCAGCGCAAGCTCTTCGCGGCAGGTGCACTTCGGCGGCCCCCTTTCTGGTCCCGTGCTGGCGATTCACCGAGCCGTAGGACTAGCCGAGGCCCAAACGGGAATTGGAGTCTATGTGGCAGCCCAAAAGGAGCATCTTGAGCAGTTACTCCGCGAGAAATCGGGCGACTATCGCCTGATTATTGGCCATGCAGGCTGGGGTGCCGGACAGCTCGATGCCGAAATCGGCGCCGGACTATGGCACGTCCTGCCAGCGACGGCTGACCTTATTTTCGGCAATGATTCCGACTTATGGCCGCTGTTGATTGCAAGAGGAACTGGAGCGTCGCTCGCTAGTTGGGTGGGTGCCCCTGACAATCCGGCTGCCGCGGCGCTAAACTAGGCTGGACAGCGTAGACCGCTATCAAGACTTTTCGAGTCAGCGTATCGCGCGGAAGTTTTCACCTTTGCCAATTGACTTGCCTTGAAATCAAAGCCTGACGAAACGCCGAAACCCTTTTACATCCAGCGTCGCCGTCTCGGTGAGATCAAGTTCATAAGGCCTGAAGGCGACTTCGGTTTCATTGATGCCGAGGACTTTCGCGAAGACGTTTTCTTTCACAAGTCTGCGTGGCAAGGCGAACTCAACGGTCGATTTCGCGATCCTGAGGTGGGTGCCTATGTCGAGTTCGAAATCGATGAAGAGTATCGCGCCAAGGAAAAGAAATTACGAGCCAAGATCGTTCGACCGACCAATCGACCGATGGGAAGAACGCTCTCGGGTCGCGATACGCCTCACTTGGTGAATAAACATCACCCTCGCGCGCTTCAAAAACGACCGACCTGGCGCGGCGGGAAGGACAAAATCCCGCAACCACCCAAAACTGACGAGTGATGCGATTACGGGATCGCATCACGTTGAGCTTGCGGCCGCGGGTGCAGCGGGAGGTGCAGCAGGGGAGGTCTCGGGTGAAGGCGTTGTGGCGGCTGGCTGTACTGCCGCAGGCTTGTCCGTTGCAGCGTCCGATTCGCCTTCTTTATCTGGAGCAGGCGGTTTCTTGTACACGCCACCGTTGGCCTCCGTTGCTGCAACGTCATTCTCAAGATCGCGAATCAACTTGGAATTGATATTATTGACCAGCATCTCGCGAGTTTGTGCGAACATGGAGTCGATTTTTTTCTGTTCGCTGGGGTTGCGTCCTTTGAGTTGGACGACCTTCTTTCCCATGTCGTTCGCGATGCTGTCGTAGGTAGGTTCCGCTTGAAGCGCCACCAAAAGTTCCTTCGCCTCGACCAATTCTCCCTTCTCAAGTTTTGACCGGATGCGTGCTGCGAGCAAAGTACGAATCGCAATCAGATCGATAATCGAGTTTTGCGTACCACGAATGAACGCCTCAGCGCGAAGCCGTTGGTCGTCACCAACAAGATCCGCGACTTCGAGCTGCGTAAGTCCTGGCACGATCGGCAATCGAGCCAAAACTGCAGCCCCGTTTTTGACGTAAAGCAACCGCATGGGGTCCTCCGATTTCTCAATCGTTATCCGTCCGTCCCAATCGGTCCGACCGATCATCGTCATGTCGGCCGAGTCAAGTCGCTTTTGGTAAATGTCATACCCTATAAGGGGTTCATTTGGATTGCCTTTCGAATGGAGTCGAATCACACTCCGCTCAAAAACCGGCCGAGTGCGGAGTGCCATTCGGAATGTGCGACTATTCTTTCGGCCTTGAAGTCCCCCGACGCTCCCAGCGTACAGGTCCATTTCAAGCCGCGCGCCATCAATTTTTTTCACATGAAGGTACGCCCAGGGAATGGGGCCGAGCATGATTGGATTTCCATTTCGATCATCTTTACGAATCACCGGCTGCAAAAACTCCCCCATCTTGATCAGTGCAGGGCTTTCAGGATCAGTTGCCAGTCCCGACGCTCGAACGAGGCCCACTGCGGTTTTTTGACCAGCATCTTCAATACGAACGATCGGAGCAAACGACCGGATGATCGCTTTTCCAATGACCATCGGTAGAGATGTTACGCTGGTAGCATCCACGACAAGAACCGAAGAGAATTGCTGCATCAGACAATCAAGCTCAACAACCTCAACCTTCAATGGCCTTGACTTGGACGTCACCTTGACAATGAAGATCTTGTCATGATTCTGCACATCTTCCATCACCAAATCGTCGATCGGCAGCGGGATAATCTTGGCAAGCGGATTCGCAAGTTTTGCTGCCATACCACGGCTAAGCAGCAACGCTTCGACCTCTTTTTCCTTCCATGATTCGCCGACAGCCAACGAGTCACCTTTGAACGGCGTAAAGATCTTATCGATTCCATCTAGCGTCGGATTGCCATTCGCTTTACCGCGTCGCGTGACCTCGCCGATACGATCAGCGGTGCCAGACAACGTTTTGACGTACTGTGCCACATCCTTCACCGAACGAATGCGAGGTGCATCCGGGTGATCTCGCTTGACCGCGATAACGGGATCGGCGGACGTGATTGATTCGTAGGTAATCGCCGAGAAGTCTCGCTCAACACCTGCGCGCACCGCTGTTGGAGCATCGACAATTGTCAATTTCCAAAGGGCCGAAAATGGACGATCCAAAAATTCAAAAAGTGGGATCGAAATGTGACTTGCGTTAACACTTTCATCGTCAGTAACGATCCAAACACGAACCCGATACGGTGAGTAGTCCCAAGGCTCTTCTGGCAGAACACCCGCTGTCGGCTCCTCCGGTTTGACGTCAGTGGAGGCAGCACTTAACGCTGATTCGGGGGCAGGAGAAGGAGTCGTTGCTGCGGGTTCGCCACTTGGTTGAACCGATGAAGCGGCTTGAGCAGGTGATTCAGCCGCCTCAGTCGATTCGACGTTTGCTCGGGCAGGTGCTGCGGCAGCAACGACCTGACTCGATGGTTCAGCACCGTCGGTTGACTGACCATCGTTCGCGATTGCAGTCCCACATAACAAACCGAAGACCAAGAGAACGATTGTCTCCGTCGCATGCCGTAATGCGTACATACCGTTGATCCGACACCGCATAAGACTTTTCATTTAGAAGCTTAACCGCCAACGTTCAACATTCTGGTAGAGCGAAACAATGCCGCGACCAATGCCCGTCAATTCACGACGATAGGCGAAGGAGTCGATAACCTGATAAAGCGGGATGATCGGCAGCTCATGGCTTGAGATCGAGTGCAAATCATGGAGCCGTTCTCGCACATCTTTCCAGCTATTGGCACTCTCCAAACGCCGAAGGCCAAGACCGACCAGTTGATCCTGACTCTTCGCAAGCCCATCAGGTCCGAGGATTCGCCTCGCATCAATCGTTGGTTCCCACACGGCAGCGGCGACGTAGACAATATCTGCTGTTCCAGGTTCGGGCCATGTTTTTCCAGGAGCTAGCGGAACCAACTCGACCTTAAGCTTGATCAGTTCCCACTGCGACTTGATCGCCTCACACGCGATTTGCGATAGGTCGTCGTCCGGCGTCGCCAGTCGTATCGGGGCCAATTCGGGGGCTTTTTGCTTCGACTTGGTTGCTGCGGCTTCCAGTTGCTTCTTGGCAACAATTGTCAGTAGTGTTGCTAACTGAGGCTGATAAGTTCTGACGGATATGCGTTCATCGTACGCGTAGGCAAGTGGATCATTGGGCTCGATTCCGGCCGGGAATGGACCCGAGATGACGCGACACCCTGGAAAGCTTTGGTTTCCCAACAGTTCGCCATTAAGAATGTCTTCGCGGTTGATTGCATAAAGCAACGCGCGGCGAAAATTGCGATCCGCTACGAATGCATGGTCTGAACATGGCACCAACATATGGACCGTTGGAAGGGGAAAGTCTTCCACAACGATCTTACGGGACTTCCGAAGTTTATTCGCGTCAGCCGGAAATAGATGATCGATCACATCGACTTCGCCGCGAAGCAATTGGGCGATTGCCTCACCCGCCGTGGCCATTTTCAATTCGACAACTTCACGAGGTTGCGTCAGCGTCACTGGCTCACCGGTAAGCTTAAACCGAACCTCCCCCCCTTCTTCAGACGCTTGGCGATAAACCCCCGTTGGCTCTCCGGGTCCAAGGCCAATCGTTTCTCCATCAATGCGCACCTGGAGAAGACTTATGGGCAAGATATGAGGTCGTTTCAACAAGCAGGAGATCTCTTGAGGCCCGTTGAGAAGAATACTTTCGACAGACGCGGCCCATGGACCACTGTAGAACTCATTTCCAAATTGTGCTCGTTTCGTCAAAAGATCAGCGATGACTTGCGAATCGATACGGTCTAATGGCGGGCGCATCTTTTCGGCGCGTAGAACGAGATTGAGTTTTAAGCGATCGGGGCTCTGCTCCGCATCTCCCAGAATGAAGTCGTATTCACCGCCTTCTGGGCCCGTTCCTCGCATTTCAAAAAGGCTTCGATACACCAATCTACCGGCGCGTCTTGAGGCCCAATTGTCGATTCGGGTCGGGTCGAGATCGCTGGCAGCCTGCATCACACCAACACGCACCAGCGGGTAGGCAACGTCAATCTCTTTGACAAGGTCTTTGCCCCCTTGTATCTCTGGGTATAAATAAAGGCTCTCCAGTGCCAGTCGCCTCGCTTCGCGCCAATCCTTTTTATCGCGTGCTTCGATGGCGAGGGCACGTTTTTCTTCAGCCATTGCCAAGAATTTCTTATCCCACACAGGAACCGACTCCACCTCCTTGGCCGGGTAGTCTTTTTGCAAACGGGCAAGCAATTTCTGGGCTTGATCGAGCCGACTGGAACTCAACATCGAGGCCATCAAACTGTCAGTGACCCGACTGATCACCGCAAGTACGGTTTCAGGGCGAAAACTTGGGTTGAACCGTCGCAACTCTTCCAAGATCGCCAGCGTCGGTTCAAGTTCGCCCGCCTTGAAGCGCTGTGCAGCATTATTGAGCAAGTACTCACTTCGTAACTCGCGAAGTTTGGGGCGAGCGGGATAATCGCGAATCAAGATTGCCAAGTAAGGATACGCGCCGGCGAAGTCACCTGCCTTGATGCGTTCGGTGGTTTCACGTTCCAGTCGCTCTTCCCAAAAATCGATCGACTTGATGTCAGCCCATTTGGCGGCGAATTTTTGGCCTTCGAGCCCGAGGACTTCCATCGGCAATTCGCCCTTCGGAACCGTCGCCGGCCACCTTCGCCCTGGGATTTCAAGAGGAACGACCTTCGCCCAACCAGCTCCAGCTTCGGTGGTGAAGCGAACGATGTCGTGGGGTTGAGATTGAAGTAAAGCGATCCCCTCTTCTTCAGGCTCGCCTTCTTGCGCGTAGTTGGTGATCTGTGCTTGGACCTGTTGAGCCAGCGAAACCCACATCGCTGGAAGGAGCAACAGCGTCAAAACAAACGAAGCTGGAATGGCTTGCCAACGATGCGTTACACGGACCTGAACTCTCATGGAATCTCGTTGCATGGTTACTTTTCCACCGTTTCAGGAATTGCCGTGATGAAGACAAGTCCCTCCGTGCCAGGCACGAGCAATCGTTTACCCACGTCAAGCGGAGCCGCGGAAATGGGTTCTCCAAGGTTGGTCATACCCGTCATAGTGCCCGTCGTTCGATCGATCGCAGCAATCCACCCCGAGCGGCCCGCCAGGATAACAGTGTTGCGAACGGTCCTAACGCTTGGAACGACGTCCCCCGAGGGCAAAGCAACGGGCGTCATCGCTGGCTTTCCGGCAGCATCGAAACCGCGGAGCATTTTGTCATCGGTTTGAAGCAGCGCGATGTCGCCAGATACAAGCGGCCCCCACGTAATTCGACCATCAAGCAATGTGCGAGCTTTTTCCTCCAGTGAGGTGCTGTCAAAGACAAGCAAAAAATCCGCTGAGGGACCGCTGCTGGTTGCGATGATTGACTCCGCAAGATTCACCATAGGTCCAAGCAGAGGTTCAACCAAATCAACCACCGCCAGTTCACGAATCTGTTCCGCCACTCGCAACCGGTAAAGCTTTTTGCGATCATCCGCAACGACCACTTGAGACGCATCACTCCCTAACACAACCGGACGCGACCAAAGAACCGACTTATCCGGCTCGCTCGCAGGTTGAAACGGGCTACCAAGAGGCCCACCGGTTTGCCAGTTCATCAACACGATCCTACCCGTATCCAGCGGCAAAAACAGCCCATCCCCCACGATGATCCCAGGACCGCCCGACTTGCCAGCGGAGATCGCCAAAGTCATCAGCCGGATCTTTTCCCGTTCTCGCGTCGGGTCGTAAACACAGATTTGACCACTGGTTTCTTGATTCATCATGACCACTCGTTGATCATCGATACGAAGCGGATCCTCAAATCGCATGGCGGCACCGGACCCACCCGGATTCTCGATGGGACCCGAAGTGGTTCCGTCGGCGAGCGACTGAGCATCTAATTCGAAAAGCGATGCTTGTGTGGTGATCGCGTGAAAGCCCTTGGCATCGGCTTTTGGGGTCAACATCGCAACAGGTACACCAACATCGGTTTGCCAGTACGCTTTCCCCGTTTGCGGGTCAGCTCCCGTCACACGAACGCCAGAAGTACCGCGGAGGACTCTGGCGTGAATAAGCGTGTCCTCAATGAGGAACGGCTTGCTGATAAACGAGTCTCCTTCATGCATGATCCAGTCGCGCGGCACGCGCCCCGTGCTGACTTGCAACTCGTATCGCCCAATGCGAGTACCCGTGACCCACATTTGACTCTTACCGACAGCCATCTGCGTGCTGACAGGCGTATCGTAACTCGCGACTTGCTCCGCGACCTTGGAAACCTGTTCTGCGGCCGCCGCAGTTTGTTCGATATCGAAAACGGCAACTTGCCCACGATCGGTGAGTACGATCAATCGACGTCCCTGCACGATGACCGGTGGAACGATAACATTCCCGTCGAGTCGTTGTGGAGGCTGCGCGACGACAAGGGCACGGCCCTCCGCATCACATTTGAGGATATGCATCAACGCATAGTCGACACCTCTGTTCTCAATTACGAACACGTGACCACTATCGGGGCCGTGCAGAGTTATCGGCGGAACAGCCACGGTACCTTTGGCATGCCCAATGTAAAAACTCTCGCTACACTTACCGGCTCGCCTGTCGAGCACATACAAATTGCTATGGTCGCCGGTCAAATACAAGTTTGCCGGTCGATCGCTGACACCCGGGCTTTGCTCCAGAGGTTGAGGCAATTGAGTGACCCAGCGAGGCTCACCCGTTTCGGCATCGAGCGAAACCAGACGTCCGCTCTTGGTCGACATGAATATTTCACCACCTTGGGCGACGGGTTGGCTGAACGCCTCCCCCACCTTGGCCCGCCACTGGATCGCTCCGTCCTGTCCGGAAGCTCGCTGCACTTCGAGCAACTGCGAGTCGCAAAGCAACGCTCCGTCGCGACCCGTCGGATCGATCGGCAGCGGGGAGTAATCCTGCCCCGTCCCGACAAAGCGTCGCCAAAGCAATCTGCCATCGGCCGCATTGAACGCGAGTATAGACCCGTGAACACGAACATAAGCCACTTCATCGCGCAGGCCAGGCGCTGCATCACCTGTCTTATTCGTCAGGACGATGCTTTTGACAGAGTCTCCAGCAATCGGTTCGTTCGAAACCGTAGGCCGCTCACTGGCATCCTTCACAAGCTCCATCTGGATCCCACTGGCGGATTGGATCAGTTTGACGAGTCGTTCGTTGTCGTGGAGCTCTGGATACTCTCGCAACAGTTCAAAACGCGTGTCATATGCCTTTTTTGTATCCTTTGCCGCTAGTGAGGCCTCCATACTCACGACCGACTCGTCGAGACGAAGATTTCGATTGATGTCTCGCCGAACGATAGCGCGCGTCTCGGCAACGTTCAACAATCGGCTCGACAACGCCTGCCGTGTTGTCGAGGTCACATAGGTTGGGTTATCGGTCAGCTTGATTTGTCGATCGAGTTGGACTAACAGCTGCTGCTTTTCCTCCGTTGACTTTGCGCTCACCGCAGTCTTTGCAATATTGTCAGCTATATCAACCAATAACGCCGCTAAATTATTGCGCTCTTCATCTAGCCCTGCTTCACCTTCGAGCAAAGGCAGCATCCGTTCTGCGTCGTCAATTACTTGCTCAGGTTTGGTCATTTGCGCAGCTAGGTAAAGCTTGCACATAGCAGAACGGGTTCTCGCAATCGACGAATGCGGATTGGACTCACCAAATTTTTCTAAAAATGAATCAAACGACGCTTGGGCAGCGGCATAGCTTTGCTGATTGTACTGGTCGTTTGCCGCCCCAATAAACTCATCGGCGCTTCCCTTGTTGATTACAAACCAGAGAAGACCGCTAAAAAAACATAGTACTAGAATGATTGATGCGATGCCATAAATCTTAAACGAGTCCCACACGCTGCGCGATGGATCACCCGGCTTCTTGACCGTCTTAACATTGCGAGGCCTCAAGGGGAGCATACTATCGTGCTCATCCATGGACCTTTCATTCGTAACGGAACCCGCCATTGGCACGTACGACGGCGTGCCAGTTGGAACATTTGATCCTGAGGAATCGACTTCGTGTACCTCAACTACTTCGATCGCATCTCCTTCAACAACCTCGATCGCATCGACAATTGAATCATCGCCGTCTAACAACGCCAAATCATCGCCTGACGTGTCGGAGATCACGGTAGCTTCTTCTGCGTCGCCTTGCTCTCCACTTCGCAATTCGCCAATTAGTTTTGTCGCCTGAAAGCGCGTTAACTGTCCGTTGTCGACCAATAGCTTTGCAACGGCCTCTGGCGTCACCCTGGCACCACTCTGCGCAAGTTGCTCGCGCAAAGCTTCGACAATTTCTTGGTCGAGCAGGCCAAGGCGCTCCAACCGGTTGATAAGATCCTTAGCCAGCATCGTGTTAATTCGTATCGTGAGAAAAATGGAAAAATCAACGCTTAGTTCATGGTTCAGTCGAAACCTTCGACCTGAGTGACCTGGACTTCACCATAGTCGCAAATCGCTCCAGCATCCATGCAATCTACCAATGCCTGTAGTTTTGCTGCCTCATGAACTTCAATGGCAAGTTTATACGCCGTGCTCCCGTCACCGATCACTTCGCGTAGCGCGCGAATCAGATTTTGCTTGCCCGGCGTTTCGCGCTCCCAATCGGGAGCGAGTACAAGAAATGAGCCCATTTCATTGATTTGGACAGTGACGACGTCTGTTTCCAAGACTTCAATCTGCTGACTATTTGAGCTTGGCGCATCTGACTGTTGACGCGGTGATTCGATTGATTTCTGCAAACTGAACGACGCGGTAACCATAAAGAAAATCAAGAGCAAAAACGTAACGTCTACCATGGCCGTCATATCAAGTTCTTCATCATGAAATTTCGGCCGCTTGGGCATGTCCTCATCCGCTTCATCCATAAAGGAGGTCGAGCTAGATAATTCACTAGCCGTTGCCTTGTCGTTAGAGATTGGCGAATGCGCGGTTGAGGCAAGTGGCGCACCTTGAGCAAGGCCTGTTACTTCAACAACTTTGACTTCAGGAACCGCCTGCCGCCGCGATATTTCGATTTTTGGCGACGATTCGGATTCGAGGACCGCTAGCTTCGGTACGACAACCTGCGATTGACATTGCGGACAACGAACTTCCCGCCCCTCCAATCGGTCATTGACGTAGTTCGTCGCCTTACATTGCGGGCATGTTAATTTAATCGACATAGTTTCATTCGCTCAAAAGCAGCGACGCGACGGATACCACTCAACCGATTATGGTACGAAGCATCTCAGGCTTCACTATTTTTTCGTTGAGTCAACTTTTACTGCGATATACGTATTGCTGATATCCTCAAAAGCATCACCTATGATTCTTTGAACGCGAGTGACCTCACCAACGCGGACATCCGCATCCCCAAGTATCATGACGTGCTTCTTTCCTTGATTGAGTTCCGCTGTAAGATAATCAACGATTTCACTGGTCTGGGCATCTTCGTCATCACTAAACGTAACACCGTCCGAACCCTTTACGTTAGCTCGCGCACCAGTGCCTGCCTCCATGAATACCACAGCAGACTCTGTGGCGGACACCGGAAGCCCGTGTAGTGCGGTCGGCAATGTGCCCGTCTTCGTTGGGTCCATCGTCGACGTCGTGATAAAGAAGATTAGCAACAAAAATGTTACGTCGATAAGCGCCGTATTATCAATTTCGCCCTCTTCATGCCGAGCCCGCGGCGCCATCAGGGCATCACTATCGTCATCGGCTGAGTGGGTGTGCATTTTCTTCGTATCGATTGAACGAGGATTTGATACTAGCGACTTGGCTTGCGGTAGCGTTGGTCCGTAACAACAAACACATAGTTGCCGCTTTGGGACTGTGACTCGAAAACCGTTTTTGCGATTTCTGTTACACTTTGGTGGCCATTTTTTTTCGCATAGTCGAGCTCAACATTGGCGATCATATTCTCGACATCCGGCTCAAGAAATTTAATCAATTGTCGTCCATTGGTCGGAATGCCGGCTTTTTGAAGCAGTTGGCCATCGAATCTCTTCAGCGGACTATCCGTCGTCCACATGAAGTACAGACGCTTCTCCGACTCACTTTTTCCGCGCCGAACCTTCGGTGTTCCTGACAATCCAGAAGCATAATCCACACCTTGAATCTCAGTTCCCCCGACAGCGGCTAATTCAATACGATAAAAGTCAAGCTGCTGTGCGTAAGTAGTTATGTTGTTTGCACTAAAATTAAGTTGCCATCTCAACGAGCGGGGCACGATATCGTCACCTTCACCTTCCGGGCCAGGTGGTCGGCTATCACCCAAGCCGCCTTTCCCCTGAGTCGTCATGGTGGAATCACTGTCAATCGTGCTAACGGAAGCTGCGACAGAACTGACCGCATCAGTCACAGCCGTAATGGTGTCTTGCATAGTCGGTTCGGAAATTGCTTCGACCTCTTCCGCTCCCGGTGGCTCAAAATCTCTAGCAAATCCCTCTGCATTATCTCCTCGTCCAGCTGCGTTCTCTATCAACAGCTCCATCGCTTGAACGGGAAGCACAACACGACTGTCCCACCACATGACGAAGAGCATCGTTACAAAGATAACCACAATCAGTAGAACCGCTAACAGCAACGACGACACCGAATCAAACTTTGAAGTTTGCAACATGCCTCGCTGCTCATTGCGAGTCGCAGCCCCAACCCCACCGACGGACCACTGCTTTATTTGATTCGACGTCCCGGCTCCCAGGATTGTCTCGTCTAACATGTCACCCATTGCAGCTCCAACTGTAGAGACAAATCCAAATGACGAAGCCGACCGCCTGACGAGTCAACGATTTTTTCACCTAGACTCATTTCTAAAACAGACTCCAGTGACAAGGGATGCACCCAATCGGAATAGTGTAACTGAATTGCCTTCATTCCGCGTGAACCGATTGACAGGCCAGCTGGTCTCGCTCTAAAATTTCCACTCCAACATCGTAGCGATTGTGCTTTGGCACCTTGACGCATGTGTTCCACATTTAACGTCAATTGAAGAAAGTAAAGTAAAAAAGGTTAGGTAGCTCAGTTGGTAGAGCACTGCACTGAAAATGCAGGTGTCGCCGGTTCGAGCCCGGCCCTGACCACTTCAGACCCCCGTCAATTAGTATTTTTGCTTACGGACGTTTCGCTGTGGCCACCGAACGGCGATTTCCCTGCGATGGAAGGGTTCGGTCTTCTCATCCTTTCCTGCACTTGGTGAGACGTCCCTAACAATTCTCGATGACATAGGACTTGGCGTCAAACCGCACGAAGTGCGAACATTTTTTCGTGCGATCGCCAATTTCTTGCCCCTGCGGCAAGCTTGCAATAATGGACGCGGCATTGCGACCGCGAGCGATGATTGTCTATCGAACATCCGCATGTTGTCTGATGCAGCCGAGCGATTCAGGAGCGAACAAGCTTTGCCGTCTTTGACATTCCAACTTTGAGAGCGTCTAAGAACCGTATAAGGCCCGATGCCACCAGTTCCTGCATGCCTCGAATCCTGTTGTTCACCAATGCCACAATGATTCCAAGAGGAATTGCAACCGCGAGGCCCATAGCCGTGTGCTCCAAAGCCATACGAATATCGCCCGCTAACTTTCCGGGATCCGCTTGCGATGACCCTTCCATGTTGCGGAAGGCACCAAGCATGCCCAAGACCGTTCCAAACAACCCCAGCAACGGTGCCGTCTTGACGCATGTTGTGATCCAGGCAAGGCGGTTCTCTAAATCGGACAAAACATCTCGCTGAAACCTATCGAGAACATACTGACGAACCTTTTGGTAACCAAGTTCACGGTTCACAACACCTAGGTGAACCATGATCGCCAACGCTTTTGGGTTGCCTTCGCAATGCTCGACCACCGTATCGAAATCACCCTCGTTGAGGGAAGGCAGCACACTGTCCAAAAACTCGTCCTGGGCCGCCTCGGTTTTAAATCGCTTACTGGATATACGGGTCAATACGACAACGGCGCAGTAAAGCCCCCAAAGCGCCACCGCTCCAATCACGAAATAGTCCAGAACGCCGAGAATTTCGAAGAGCTTAACCATTCGGAGTTTTTTAATTCATAAGAGGAAAAGGTGCCGGGGAGCTCCGCCAAGCCATTTTGACGCAGACACCGGCCCGCAAGGCAGCAATTTGAGAATACAGTATAGCAAGCGTTGCCTTGCCACCAAGTCATAGGGCAGCGGCTCAACGCGAGCAGCTAATCATACGAAATACCTGCAGGTTCAACCCAATCAAACAGACGCCGATCTACCGATCGGCGAGACCGCGTGGGGGGTACACACGTCCGCACGCGGATTCGGTTGTATCAGGATTAGCTTAATCAATCGTCTCGGGTAGTCTATGGCAAGATATGGGTACACTTTTAACAAAAGCTTCGCTTTTAAATCTAAATCCCTATGGACGAATCTGCACGAACATGCACTCGCGACTTCTCGAAGGGCTAGTCCCATGCTTTCGCTTTTCGTTGCGATTCATTTTGGTTTGGATGATTGCGTCCTGGATCACATTAACACCGTTGCAATGCCTCGCAGCGAGATTAACCGATGGGGAAAGCGTTGCCAGGGCGACAACTGTAGCCGCCCTGGATGCCACCGAAGACATATCAAGTTCGGCAGTTGTTGGCGACTCAGTGCAAGCCGACTGGGTCGCTCGGATCGACGGCGTATTCGGCGAAGGGGTGAAAATTCTTGAAAAGGTCATTTTTTTTAACCTTGGGACCTCAAGTTGGCTTCCGATACCAATCCCATTTGTCGTCATTTGGCTATTTGCGGGCGCTTGCTTCCTTACCGTCCGAATGGGATTTATCAATTTTCGGGCGTTTATTCATGCCATTCACCTGACCCGCGGCGACTACGACAAAGACACCGACCACGGGGACCTTTCGCACTTTCAAGCGTTGTCGGCAGCGCTTTCCGCGACCGTCGGCTTGGGAAACATCGCTGGCGTCGCGATTGCGGTCGGTACAGGCGGCCCGGGGGCTGCTTTTTGGATCTTTGTCGTAGGAATACTTAGTATGACGAGCAAGTTCGCCGAGTGTACTCTTGGTCAGCTCTATCGAGGCACCGACAAGAACGGAAAAGTACTCGGCGGACCGATGCGGTACTTGCAACTTGGCCTCGCGGAAATGGGACTTCCGAGGTTCGGCAAAATCTTATCGATTGCTTTCATGTTGCTATGTATCGGGGCGAGCTTTGGGGGTGGCAATGCATTTCAGGTGGGTCAATCGCTTGACGCCATTCGAAGTGGTATTCCCGTTTTGGAAACTCAACCATGGATTTATGGGTTAGCGATGGCAATCGCAGTTGGCGTCGTCATCGTCGGCGGTATTGAAAGCATCGGAGCCGTAGCGGGTGCAATCGTCCCTTTTATGTGCGGTGCCTACGTCTTTGCTTCGCTATACATCCTCGCCATTCACTTCAGTGAAATCCCTTCGGCACTGTCAACCATTTGTATGGAGGCGTTCAATCCAACGGCGGTCAAGGGCGGTTTCATAGGGGTCTTGCTCATTGGAATCAAACGTGCAGCATTCAGTAACGAAGCAGGAATTGGATCGGCTGCGATTGCTCACTCTGCCGCAAAAACTGATGAACCGGTGAGCGAAGGGATTGTTGCGCTGCTGGAGCCATTCATCGATACCGTCATCATTTGCACTATCACTGCACTGGTGATAGTTGTCACCGGCGCACATTCTGCCCCCGAAACGCAAGCCGCGATCGCCAACGACCAAGGCTCTCAAGTATCGCTCTACGCATTCACTCACGGAGGTCACGACTGGTTTCAATACGTCTTGTACCTGTCTGTTGTTCTTTTCGCCTATTCAACCTGTATCAGTTGGTCCTATTACGGAGAACGATGTTGGGCCGAGCTCTTCGGTGCCGGGACATCGTTGATCTATAAGATTCTATTTTTAGGTTTTACTTTTCTCGGCTCTATCGTCACTCGCGGGAACATTCTGGACTTTAGTGATTTGATGCTACTTGGGATGAGCTTTCCGAACCTGATTGGCGTTTTTTTATTAAGCAACGTCGTCAAGCGAGAGCTCGATCGGTACTGGTCAAAATACACTTGTGGCGAGCTAGTTCGGAAAAACGCAGCGGCGAATCATGTCTAAAGTTTGCGTTATCAACGTCGTGGGACTCACGCCCAAACTGTTGCCCCATGCGCCGCGTATCGCGGCGGTTGGCCAAGCATCGCCTTTTCGAAGTCCCATCCCCGCAGTCACCTGCACGTCGCAGGCAACCATGCTGACAGGCACCCTTCCCAAAGATCATGGAATCGTGGGCAACGGGTGGTACTTTCGCGACACGCAAGAAATTCGATTTTGGCAACAAGCAAACTCACTGTTGTCAGGGGAAAAACTTTACGAAGGCTACGAGACGGCCAAACTTTTCTGGTGGTTCAACCAGTCGGCACCGGTGCGGTGGAGTGTGACACCCAAGCCGCATTACGGAAGCGATGGATCAAAGGTTTTCGATATCATCGACGACACCGGGTGCGAACTTCAAAGTCGCCTGGGGCCTTTCCCCTTCTTCTCGTTCTGGGGACCCAGCGCCGGACTGCCGAGTTCGCGCTGGATCGCTGACGCGGCGGCAATCGTGCTCGATCAAAATGCTCCTGAGCTGACGCTCGTCTACCTTCCCCACCTCGATTACGACTTTCAACGTTTCGAAACGCCTTCTATGGCGAGAGTGGAGGAAGTCGATGCATGTGCAGGGACGGTAATCGATGCGGCGCGCCGTCAAGGCATTCAGCCAATCGTTGTTTCCGAATATGGTTTGGTACCGGTCTCTATGCCAATTCACATCAATCGGATCCTACGACACGCGGGGTGGTTGATCGTCCGCGATGGTCCCTACGGCGAAATGCTTATGCCCGGTCTTTCGAAAGCCTTCGCTGTCGCAGACCATCAAGTCGCCCATGTGTACGTGAACGATCCCAAATGCCTATCGCCCGTTCGCGACCTCTTGAAAGAGACTGCCGGTATCGCGGACGTTGTGGAGCCCGCAGCACTGGGACTGGATCATCCACGCAGTGGCGAGTGGATCGCCCTGGCTGAACCTAAGGCGTGGTTTACTTACTATTACTGGGACCATGACTCAAGGGCACCGGACTTTGCAACGAGCGTCGATATCCATCGCAAGCCCGGATATGACCCTTGCGAATTATTCATGACAAGCAAGCCACGCGCGATGGCTCGCTTGTTACAGAAAAAACTTGGCTTTCGATACCGTATGGATGTGATCCCACTCGATGCAACTCTCGTTCGTGGCAGCCACGGCCTTCGTCCCTCCGTTTCGGACGGGCCCATCATCGTTGGCCCTCATCCGCCTGATGACATGCTGGATTTCAAAACATACATCCGGTCATTACTCGATCACTAACGCCAGCGTCCTTTCGCTAACGACGCCTTAATACGTAAACCACATCTTCGCTGGAAGCATCCACTTGGATGGGCACGTTCATGTCGTAGCAAAAATCGTAGGTACCCGCGACATCCCAACACCCGCTCTTATCAATCAACTTTTTCATTTGAGTATGCGTGTAGCTACGTAGCACTAAGATATCGTCGATACGCCATGACCGCTTTGGCGTGTGGATGTCGAATTGTATTCCAAAACGCTCGACTCGCTTCGCCGAATTTCGTTCGATCGTCCACATGTGGGTATTGATCGCCAAATGCCCGCGACGTGCAGACCACGCTTCGGTCTCGCTCGGTGCGGCCTGCGTGGGTGTCAAATGCACTCCTAGCAAATAGAGCCCTCCCGCACGGATGCAGCGCCCCATCGATTCCATGTGACCTTCGGCGGCTTTCTCCGTTCCAAGATGCCGAAAGCTGTTGATGGTGTTAAAAGCGATGTCGTAAGTCGACTTCGTATCGAATGCGGACATGTCAGCAACCCAGGTTTGGTCCGTGATCCCATGTCGCGTTAAGCGTTCGTTACAAAACTTGATCGCTTTTGGGTTCAGGTCGATCCCTGCAATCCTGTATCCCCGTTTGGCCAAGTGATAAAGAAGCCTACCGGTTCCACACGCAGGCTCGAACATTTTACGGATTTTACCCGTCGCAAATTCACTGCCACACTGAACGATGAACTTCAACTCTGCAGCGCAGTCGGCGCCGAAAACAAGGTCATAGTACTTGGGGTGGTCATAGATCGATTCTACGACCGTTTCGATTTCAGCGTTCAATCATCGCCCTTTTTTAGAATTCTACGGAGTAACGGTTTGTTCAATTTCAGCGGATGCTCGATAGTCCAAGCATTCTCCGCAATAGCCCGATCTGACCGGCATGAATCTGCTCATGCAATGGGCAGAAAAGAATCGCACCCAGCTTGTTCGGGTAGGCGGCGTACGGCATGTCAACCGTTTCCAACAAGATCGCCGGATCGATTCCAACCAGGCCGTCGGTGGCTTGCGAATAAACCTGGTCCAACCGCGCGACCAGTTCATCGGCAGTGTATTGAGAAATCGAATCGCTTAGCGCGTCGGAGCCGCGTCCAAACGTCTTGCGGAACTTACCCGGTATCAAATCCAAGTCCGCGTCACGGCGGCCATGGATTCGGAACATCAACAGCCCGTATTGGCTTACGGTCAGATGACCCACCTGCCAAGCTACCATGGTTGGAAGTCCAACGGACCGCTGGAACCACAACTCTTTTGGCGTCGCATCCAAAAGCTCTTTGGTATAACGCCTGGCGAAGTCGATCTGTGCCATGGCCGCTTTGAGCATTGTCAACGCGGCCTCCGGTCCAGGCAAATCACTCGATAAGGCTTCGGTCAATTCCAAGTCTTCCATCTTTTTCTCTCAAGCGGCAATCAATGGCACCCATCCAGCGTTTCAAGGATGGATCATATCCCAACGGACCACACCTTGGAGCTACACTGATTTCGCAATGTCGATCACACCGTTCCAGCCGCCCGGAGGCACGCGCCCATGCCGAAGTATGGTTGCGGTCAAGAAATCCTTTGCACGGTCATCGGCAGATACATGGTGGAGCTTTTCAAACGCACGATCCCACTTTCCATCGGTCAGGTGCTGGAGCGCTTCTTCATAGGCGGAAATATCGGAATCACTGGGAGCGCCGAACGTGCCCACGGGTGGCAACAGTTGGCTGACTTCGATCGCCGTCTCAAAACCCGCAGGCCGGACGAGAGCCAACTTTCTGACCCGCATAAGGTCACGAGCAACGTTGTTGCGTATCCATTGGGCTGATACATCATCCACCAGCACTTCAACACCGAGAGTCTTGGTCATCCCCTCGAGTCGGCTGGCAAGGTTGACTACCGGACCAAACGCCGTGACTTTGACTTGGTCAACCGTTCCGATGCGCCCCGCCACGGCGCGACCGGTAGCGACCCCAATTCCACAGCGGAAGCCGTGCAACGTGGCCGCCTGCGAGTTTCCGTCTTCCGACTGATCGCGGAACGCCTCACGGATTGCAAGCGCAGCGGACGCCGCTCGCAATACCGCATCGTTTTGATCGATGGGCCAGCCCCAGAAGCCCATCGCCGCATCCCCATGAAAGTCACCCACAACCCCGCCCCACCTTAAGATCTCGCCAGTCATCACACCCAACGCGGTGCTGACGCGGTTGAGCAGTTCGAGCAACCTCCCTTGCGCTTGTTCGCTTTGGCGAGTGAATCCGCGAAGGTCACAGAACAATACGGAGACGTCCGTCTCGCGCGGCTGCAGCACTTCCTCGGGATCGCGACCGGACATCGCATCCATCACGACAGGAGCAAAGAAGCGACGCATGCCCAACTGACGCCGTTGCAATACACGAGATTGACGAAGGTTGGCGACGGTGGTTCCAACCAGCTCTGTAAATTTAACATCGTCCTGCAAGTCCTCGGGTGCAGCCTGCATCGATTGCCCGAGTCCGCTGCTATTCAAAGAACTCAATTGTCCCGCGACGTAGATCACCCAGCCCTCACAGCCTTCACCACCGATCGGAACACCGAACGCCCAATCGACTTCTTCACTGGCCGTGTAAGCACTATCGATCTTGGCCATCGCTTCGTTACCAGCCCACAAGTGCAATACGCTCTCTCCGCGCTGGGATGCTTGTCGCACGATCTTAGCGCTTGGTCGAGGACCATCGGCCTCAGGCAAGCGGTTATCGTAATGCAGAATCTTTGGTGGGTTGTGCTCATCGCTACTGTCAACATGCAAGATTGCCACCGCAGACGCAGCGGGAATCGACTGCATCAGCAAGCTGACCACGCGAACCAAGAGCTCGTCATCGGTGCTACTACCCCCAATGATGTCGGGTAGTCGCCCGAGAGCCTCAATCCGCGTCGCGGAATCACGAAATCCTCGCCGCCTCAATTCTGCTACATCGTAAACGTGCTCGGTCACGCCGATGCGTGGATCGGACACATTGACTTCCGGACGCATGGCAAGCGTGAACGTTGTGTGTCCAATGACGAAGTGCTCTCCCGGAGAAAGCACGAACGATTCCCTTTTCTTGCCTCGATAGAAGATCGGGTTGCGAGCCGCTGGCGATTGCTGAACAAGCAACGATCCGTCCCCGCGAGCCTGAAGCGTGGCATGCTCTCGTGAAATCCGATCATCCCATGGAACCGTCCAAACCCCTGTACCACCGCGTCCAATCACAGTGGTTACTTGGCCAGCACCTTCGGATTCCGGTAGTGTTCGCCGCCAACGGTCACGAGAGTGCGTTCCTTGAGCAATCAAATCCGGCATCGGTTATCCATCTCTTTTCGTCTTCATCACGAACAGGCATTTCGTCACTTCACACGACGATCATAGGATACCCACATCCACTCAAAAGAACACTCGTCAATGCTATCCCCCAAATTATCCATGATGGCCCAAGCCAATCGATACGCGCAAACTCTAGCTTCTAGCTTCTAGCCTCTAGCTTCTAGCCTCTAGCTTCTAGCCTCTAGCCTCTAGCCTCTAGCCTCTAGCCTCTAGCCTCTAGCCTCTAGCCTCTAGCTTCTAGAAAGGCACCAGCAAGCTGTACTGATATTTGATCGTTTGCTCTTCGCTCGGCTTAAGCGTGATCGTCCACGTCAGTTCGTTGCGCTTATTAATGGTCCAAACGCCTTCTTCGCGAAGATCGATGCGGGGCGAGGCTTCACCTTGAAGGTAGTCTCCCGAGAATTGCCGCTTGATGATCAACTTTGCATCGGCGGCCCGATGATTGCAAAGCCGCAGCTCGCCGTTAACCGTGGACTTGCGAAATCGGCGCCCCCCCAAGTACACAATGTCACGTTCGGAAACACCTTCCTGTTCGACTTGATTCTCGTATTCAACATGTCGCGCGCGGATACTAAGCGCCTTGTTGACTCGTAACGTCGTCTGTTCGCCGCGATTGGTCCAAAGGACCTGGCTTTGACCACTAAATTTGGCCTCGGTTGTCACCATCGCCGGTGCGCTGGTCATCGGAAAGGGTAGCCGATTGATGAACTTCAACGCATCCCAAACATCGTCTTGCAAAGGTTCGCCGGTTGCCGGATCCATTCTTCGATTATTCTGCAGGGTTCCCCACTCGTCACGATCATCGGGGATCGTCCACTCTACCACCCGCTCGTATTCCGCTACGGCTTTTGCCGTCGCAACGGATAACGCATCACCCCGCTTCAATGACTTCTTACCGATCGAGTGGTAGTGCAAGTCGATCGTGTCGCCGATGTTGGGAGCAACCGTGAAGTCCGATCCACCAGCCGAACTTGGAACACGATTGTAGGCCGCATTTTGCATCACCATCGAATTACCAAAGGGTGAGTTAGCATTTCCTGAGCTTCCCAATTGCTGAAAGAAGTTGGACCAGCTTTGGGTTGCTGCGAGCGGTGAGACCACATGACCGAATTGCACACTTGGGTAACCACTTATCAGCGAAATCTCGGTACCATCCAGGTCGGTCAGCTCATTGCGAATCACCGCGAATTGTTCAATCGTCAACCGTGAAGCGTCAAGCAGGTCAACCTTGTAACTAGGAGCCCAGGAAAGACCATGAGCGAGATAACTGACCTGCGCAAGCGTCCCGGCCGGAGCCTGATCACAGACCAGCAACAGAACGGGCTTTTTCTGATCCGCCATCTTCTTTGGTTTCGGATTTCCGTCCGCTTCAATGGACACGATCTCATTCGAATCGACGTAGGACGTACCCTTCTCGGTTCGCAGCAAAAGATATCGACTGGTGGGAACTTGTAGTTGTGAGTAATGAATCACATCAGGCGCCGAAACGCTATTCAGCTCAGGCATCTCCACTTGCAATACCGTGCCAACAATCGGTGCTTTCGACGAGCGAAGTTGTAACGTCACTTGCATGCCGACCAACTCATCCTGCACGTGAAAACCAAGGGGAGCCTGCTGGGCCATTTGCAGTCTTTGCTCTACCCGAGCCTCGATTGCACCATTGCTTTCGACGAAGAAAGTTCCGTGAACGGGCTCGGGGACATCGGTCATTCGGTAAACGCCAGCGTCACCAATGGGTACCTGACGTTTGACCACCGCAAGGCCGTTTTTAAATAGTGCGACCGAGACCACTTTGCTTTCGACAGGCTGTTCATTTGGCGGCGAATCCTCTGCCTGAGCAAGGTGCAATGTAAGGACCATGAAAAGGAGCCCAACAAGGTCACGGCGCATAGTTTTCGTCTCGTATGGAAAAATGAGTCGAGCTGGAAAGTTGATGTTGTATTTGACCGCAACGAATCGCTGGAATCTTCTTGGAATTGTAAAGGCGTTGTAAAAACAATCTCATGGCTCATTGATCGCTGATTTCAACTGGGTTCTGACTCGCGGCATGAAGCCCGGCAACATGCCCAGTACAAAACGCAGATTGGAAGTTGTAACCGCCGATCCATCCGTCCAAGTCAAGGATCTCGCCGGCGATGTAAAGGCCTGGAACGAGGCGGCTTTGCATCGTCCGAGGATCGACTTCCCGCAGCGAGACACCACCTGCGGTGACTTCGGCTTTTTCATACCCGCGGGTGCCGGTGACAGGCAAAGGCAATTGCTTGAGGTGGGCAACAAGCTTGGTCAATGAAAGCCGAGAAAGCTCGGCGAAGGTGCTCTCGCCCGCTCCGGCATCCTGTGTGATCGCTTCTGCCAACCGTTTGGGTAGCCATTCACTGATTCCGGCGACGACTTTGCGTCGCCCATCCCGACGGCGGGATTCATCAAACCAACTCTCAACCATCGCTGTCGACCTATCGGGTACAAGGTCGAGAGTCAACCGAGTGGCGGAGGGCTCCCCGGCGCCAGTGATGGTTCCACTCACATCCATCGCGGTCGGACCGGAGTAGCCGATGTGTGTGAACAAGAATCCACCGGCACGCGCGAGAAGAGGCTTTTTATCTGGCTTCTTGCCCGGCTCCGCGACAGCCCAGACGCTCGCACAAGCGTTATCCAGAGTTACCCCACTGATCTCATGCATCCACGGTGTTCCCCCAACGAGCGGAACCAAGGCTGGACGTGTCGGTACGATGCTGTGCCCCATCGCCCGCATCCAAGCATAGCCCTCGCCGATCGTACCACAGCCCGGATAGCTGCGTCCTCCTGAGGTAACGATGACTCGATCCGCCAACAGGTCACCGTCCTCCATCCGGACGATAAAGCCATCGGCGTCGCGATCGATCGCTTTGACGCTCGCCTCCAGCTTTACCTCCGCTCCGCACTCGATGGTGTAACGAAGCAACGCATCGCGTACATCCAAAGCCCGATTGCTTGTTGGGAAAACTTTTCCGGTCGATTCAACCTGCGTCGCCACTCCCAGCGAATGGAAGAGTTGCACCACAGCGGCGGGCGGAAGAACGGACAAAGCTTGCCGCAAAAAGGATCCGCCACGCCCAAACGCCAACATAATTCCTTCGGGACCGCAATCGTGCGTGATATTACAACGAGTCCCACCACTCATCAAAATTTTTACGCCTGCCTTGCGGTTTTTCTCAAGCACGACCACCCGTGAGGCGACGGCCCGCTGCCGGCAAGCCTTTGCCGCAGTGGCAGCAGCCATTAAGCCGGCCGCACCACCACCAATAACGACGATATTCATGCCTGCATTCATCACTGGAAGTTGATTTCAAGAATCGGATTTGCCGATGTACCGAACGAGGGGTACTATGTGACTCGGTCCGTGGCAATTCGGTTTGTTTATAGCCAATTCGGACGCAGCCATTCCCCCAGCTGTTACCAATCGCGCCGAGAGGAATCGTAACTACCGTTCACTGTTCAAGATTACTTCCAAAAACATGGAACGATCATGGGTGCAATAACCACCGACGTCCGAAAGTCTAAGTTTTCTTTTGCCGAGGCGAGAACACTCGTCGGCGACTTGCAAAAACCCAATCCGGCCATTTACTGGACGGATTTCTTGCTTTCAATTGTGGGGGGGCACCTTGCCTTCCACGCAATGTACTTCCTGCCGAAGTGGTTGCCGAGCGGTTCGGCTTGGTTATGGCCGACGATGTTCGTGGCCTACGTGACATGCGTTTTGCTGTACATGCGATGCGCCATGTTCATCCATGAGTTGGTGCATCTGCCAAGAGATCAGTTCAAGGCGTTCCGGTTCGTTTGGAATGCATTGTGCGGAATCCTATTCCTGATCCCTTCGTTTCTTTACTATCCGCATGTCGATCATCATCGACGAAAACATTACGGCACGGACCACGACGGAGAGTACCTCAGTTTGAGCCATAGCAGTCCATGGATGATTGCCGGGTTTTTGCTGCAGGCCTTTCTGATTCCGTTATTGGCTGTGGCTAGATTTCTGATCATCAGTCCGATTTGCTGGGTCATTCCCGGTGCGAGACAATACGTCCATCGTCACGCATCGACGATGGTCGTCGATCCGTTCTATGAGCGAACCGATGATTCGCCACGGCTTCGTCGATTGATCGTATTTCAGGAAGCGTTGTGTTTTGCTTGGTGCGTATGGTTCCTGATTCGCAGTGGCATCATGCGAGGCGAATGGATCGATCCGATGTGGGGCATTGCCTACGCCGTCGGGGTTGCATTGGTTCTTTTGAACGAGGTACGCACCCTCGGCGCCCATCGATGGACAGGCTCGGGAGAGGAAATGTCGTTCGAAGAGCAGCTTTTAGATTCAGTCAATTATCCGCATGCGCCCTGGATCAGCGAACTGTGGGGTCCGATCGGTACCCGGTACCATGCGCTGCACCACCTATTTCCGTCGCTTCCGTATCACAATCTTGGCAAGGCGCATCGCCGTCTCATGGCTGGATTGCCGGCCGACTCGCCCTATCGATTGACCGTTGCGAATAGCCTGACCAGCGAAATCTTATCGCTTTTCAAGCGATCGATGGCGTCGGTTCATCGTCCCATCGGGACCGGATGATGACAGGCTGGTTAGTGTGCCATCTCGATCGGCATCACGTAATTCTCGGCGGGCTGTAACGAAACGTTCGCACACCGAGATAGATGGAATTGGCGAGGCTCCTCCCGACAGAGGCAAAAGCCGAGAAACCGATTGCCAGACAAAAATCGGATTGGGCTGACCACGCGGTGCGATTTCAACCCCTTCGAGTCCAAGTAGTCCAACTCGACAACCAGTCGATCCGGATCTTGCATCGCACGATTGAGAATTGCGTTCATGGGCTTTAGAGTTCGTTAAGGAGAGGGACCGAATCACGGGGTGTTTCCTTGGTAACTATCGGACAGGGGAGTGACACGTCTGGTCATCGAGTTTGCACTGGGGATTTTTCGAAACTCCCTAAGCGCTTTGCGGTTAGCCAAGCAGTGCATCCTTTTCGTATCTCCTTCGAGCCAATGAAATGCTTCTCACTCGGTTGTCCAGATTCATCGCAATTACCTGTCTTTTTTCGCCGTTTTACCCTAGTTTTGGCGAGGATTGGTCGCGGTTTCGTGGGCCCAACGGCACCGGAGTCACCCCAGACGCGGCGCCGATCACCTGGAGCGATTCCAGCGGAATCAAGTGGAAAGTCGAGTTGCCAGGTGCAGGAGTCTCTTCTCCGATTGTCGTCGGCGACCGCGTCTTTGTGACCTGCTACAGCGGCTATGGCGCTGAAGGCGGGAGCATGACGGAGCTGAAACGACACTTAGTCTGCATCGATAGCGAAAGCGGAAAAACGAACTGGACAAAAACTGTGGACGCCGTTTTGCCCGAAGACCCGTACGACGGTGCGGGCGTTCCCTCACACGGTTATGCAAGCCACACGCCCGCCAGCGACGGCAAAATGGTTTTTGCTTTTTTCGGAAAATCGGGGGTCTATGCGTACGACCTCGATGGTAACGAAGTCTGGAAAGCGAGCGTCGGAACCGGCTCGGGGCCTCAGCGTTGGGGTTCGGCAGCCAGTCCCCTCATTCACGACAACCTTGTGATTGTGACCGCAGCGGAAGAGAGCGAATCCATCGTGGCTTTCGATAAGACAACCGGAAAAACGGTATGGACTGCGGCAGCCGACGGATTACAGAGCACGTGGGGCACCCCTGTAGTTGCTAATACCGAAAAAGGACCTGAACTGGTTATCTCCGTGCCCGGTGAAGTTTGGGGGTTCAATATTGAATCTGGAAAGCTGCGATGGTACTCGCGCGGTACCTCCGACAACTCTGCTTCCTCCAGCTTGGCGATCGCTGACGGTGTCGTCTATGCCGTGGGTGGACGTGGCGGGGATGCTGTGGCAGTAAAGGTTGGCGGCAAAGGTGACGTCAACGAATCTGCCGTCGTCTGGGATGCAAACATTCAAGGTCGTTTCGCATCGCCGATCGTGTACAACGGGCATCTTTTCAACGTCAACAACGACGTCGTCACCTGCTACAACGCAGCAACCGGGGAGCAATTGTTCCAAGAGCGGCTTCCCCAAGTGTCTGATCCCCAAGTGTCCGCTGCTGGCCCAGCTTCGATTAGCGGTGGGAGCACACCGGAGGCTAGCCCGTTCGGCGGCGGATTCGGAGGGCCTCGTGGTGGCGGACGATTCGGCGGGGCTCAATACTCGTCGCCCATCATCGCTGACGGAAAACTTTACGTCACACTCAAGTCCGGAACCGTGCACGTCCTCGATGCTTCTCCCGAATTCAAAGTGCTCGCCACCAATAGCATCACCGGCGACGCGTCTGGTTTCGATGCGACACCCGCCGTGTCGGCCGGTAATTTACTTATCCGTTCGGGCAAGAACCTGTATTGCATCAGCGGGTCGTAGTGCGTAGATGCGACCGTTAACGGGTAAGATCTAGCACTGGCAAGCGCGGCACAAGTCGCGCTGGTAGCCTCTTTCTCGCGAAGACAGCAGCAGCTCCAGCGAGAAACAGAAAACCTTAGCCGTACAAAGCTGAGGTGGTCCGCCGCCTAGGAATCGGAGGCATCGATCGCTAGCCATTTGCTGACAATCGACTGGAGCACTCGCTCGAGCCCGCGTGCTCCCACGGGTTCGAGCGAGCCACTCTTTGATTCGATTCATCTTCAACGCCAGCAGGACGAGCAACCTGCCCAGAGAACGGCCGATCGATTATCTTTTTTGCTACCGGTTCTCAATCATTTCTTTCGCCCGATGCGTCGGCCACAGCGAACACAGAAAAAAGGATGTTTCGATGGGTAAAAACCTGCCTCGACGACCGCGAAGAAGAACCGGGGAATCGGCATCTGCCCCCAAGCTAACACCTGGTGCGGGCCAGGGCCTGCAGGGCATGCTGTCGCACATTCTGGATCTAGCGTCTTCGCTCCCGGGACCAAAAACAAAGTCCTTGAGGTCGGAAGCATGGCACGAAGGCCTTGGCGACGTAAAGCGCATGATCCCTCCTGTGTTCTTCGAGTCACAGGGAGCAGTTCCACCTAAGTTCATCGTCACTGCTGTTTTTCGGAAAGGCGAGGTTCATCTGACCTGCACGGACCGCGGCGAGGTTTATAAGGTATTTGTCGATTCAACCGCCTCCATGCCGCCAGCAGGATGCTCCTGTGAGGCCTCGTCGGGCGAGCGGCCTTGTCGCCATGTCAGTGCAGCAGTCACTTTCCTACGCAGGGAGCTGCACGATCCCGAATCCGAATTTCGAAGGCAAGTCAACGAAGAACGATTTGCTCCCGGGACGCCGGACCGAACCAGCTTCAAGTTCGATTCCGATAACAAAACAGTGCAGCAGCTTGAACAATTGCTCCTGTCAGTGAGACGCCTCGATGCAGCGATTGAGTTTGGACTGCCAGATGCAATGGAGGCGACGCACGAACGAGTCGTCTGGAACGTGAGAGCTTCGAAGGGAACCATCGATCTGGAACCCATCGTGCAACAACAAAAGAAGCGTGGTGGCGGATTTACCAAAGGACGAAAGGTTTCGCTCGAGCGATTGAAGCATGATAAGGGATTGGTGCTTTCCAACGCCGACCAGGAAGTGATCGACCAGATACAGCTCGTCAACCAGCCATATAGCTATCGAACCAGTTGGGACCTCAATGGCTTGGTGGCGATTGAGCGATTGGTAGGCGAACCCAATGTGTTGCTCAACGACCTTCCTTGTTTGGTGAAAGAACGTGCGTACTTTATCTATCTGACTCTGGTAAACGGTCGTTTGTCGTTCCGTCTAAGCGACGAAACGGGGCGCGTCATTGATGGTGAAACGGTTGGTTCGGAAGGCCATATGGTGACGGTCGATGCGATGTCGCCGACGATCTGGTACGGGACACTGGTACCCGGCATGTTGAAGGTTATTCAATCATTGACAAAGACGCCCAGCCTCGGCCTCGACCATCGTGAGAGGGTCGTCCAACTCGCCCGTCAATTGCAAAAGTCGTACTCGGTTCTCATTGACGATTCACTTGGCGGTCCCGTCGTACAGGAAACGCCCAAGCAAGCAGTTTTGTTGCGTTCAAGGCCAGATGGAACGCTCGACTATGGCCTACGTGTTCGCCTTGGCGATGGCCCTCTGATGCGTCCTGGCTGCCCACCAGCGATTCGCGCGGATCAAGCCGATGGCAAGCCAATCCAGCGAAGGCGTGACCTGGTCGCTGAAACACAACAAGCGGGAAAAATCGCTGCGAAACTGGGTATTCGTGCGGATGCGGCCAACGCATGGACTGGCAAGATTGACGATTTCATGGCGGGACTTCACTTGCTTGAAAAGCTTCAAGACAACACCGATGAAATTGAAGTACTTTGGGATAAGACCAGTGAAAAGCCTCTCACCGTGCTCGGACGATTGTCGAGCAAAAATGTACGAGTTGACATCACCAGCAAACGAAATTGGTTTGGAATCAGTGGGCAATGCGATTTCGGGAATCAGTCGATGCCGCTGGATCAGGTACTGCAAAACCTTTCCCATTCGAACGAGGACTCGATCCAGGGTGACTTCGTTCGAATCGGTGATGGACAATGGGCGAGAGTCAGCCAAGATCTGCGGGCAAGCTTACTCAAGCTTCGCGATGCGACGCATTCGGATCGAAAGACGCTAACGCTTGACGCGACAGCAGCTCCAGCAATCCGCGAATTGATGAATGGTGATGTGGAAGTCAATGCAACCAAAAATTGGCACCAGTGCCTCGCTCGACTCCACCGCGCCGAAACGATTGACCCGGTTGTTCCGAAAGGCCTTCAAGCAGAATTGCGAGACTATCAAGTCGAAGGTTACAAATGGCTCAGACGGCTAGCGGAGTGGGGCGTCGGCGGTGTGCTTGCGGACGATATGGGACTGGGAAAAACCATACAAACTCTCGCCGTACTACTGGATCGTATGAACGAAGGCCCAGCACTGGTCGTCGCGCCGACATCGGTCGGCTTCAATTGGGCGCGCGAAGCGGAGAAGTTCGCGCCTGCGCTCAACGTTCACCTTTACCGCGAAACCGATCGCCAAGAATTCCTGAGTGGGATCGGTCCAGGCGACCTCGTCGTCTGCAGTTACGGTTTGGCGCTTCGTGACGAGAAGGCTCTCAGTGGCGTGGCATGGGGCACCGTCGTATTGGACGAGGCACAAGCCGTCAAAAACAGCCGTAGCAAAACATCACTCGCGCTTTCCAATTTGAAGTCGAAATGGACAGTAGCTTTGACAGGAACACCGGTCGAAAACCACTTAGGCGAACTTTGGAGCCTATTCCATCTGGTCTCACCCGGCGTGTTTGGAGGCTGGGAGCAGTTTCGCAAGCGATACGCTACCGCCATCGAGAAACATGATGATGAGGATGCCCGAATTTCGCTCTCTCATCGCCTCAAACCATTCATACTTCGACGTTCCAAGTCACAGGTCCTGACGGAACTTCCCCCGCGGACCGAGATGACGATGTACGTCGATCTCAGCCCCGAGGAAAGGGATCAATACGACCGTGTCCGGCTGTCGGCCATTGGCGAAATCGACAGCATCGCATCCCTGCCGCAGATACAGGACCAGCGATTCAAGTTGCTCGCCCTGCTCACTCGCCTCCGCCAATTTGCCTGCCATCCAGGCATCGTCAATAAGCAGTGGACCGGCTCGTCCGCGAAACTCGACCAACTCTGTGAAACGATCGATGGACTGAAGGAAGAAGGACACCGAGCGTTGGTCTTCAGCCAATTCACCGAGCACTTGGCTTTGATTCGCAAAGCGTTCGAAGAACGCGGAGTGACCTACGAATATTTGGATGGCTCAACGCCAGCGGCCGCGAGGCAAGAGCGGGTGGACGATTTCCAAAATGGCAACGCAAATGTGTTTCTGATCTCCCTGAAGGCGGGAGGCACTGGTCTGAATCTAACCGCCGCAGACTATGTGATTCACATGGATCCATGGTGGAATCCAGCGGTCGAAGACCAGGCGACCGACCGCGCCCACCGCATTGGCCAGGAAAAGCCGGTGATGGTTTATCGAATTGTCGCTCGAGGAACCATCGAAGAAGAAATCCTTTCACTTCATGAAACCAAGCGGGACCTTGTTGATGGGGTCCTTGCGGGTACCGCCGCTGCGGCAAAACTGTCCAATGTAGACCTGCTGATGATGCTCAGAAGGCAAGCGGAATGATTGTTTTTTTTTAACGGTGCGATGTCCGAAATGGGCTCTGACCGTCGAATATCGCAAACTTTATCAACCCCGGCGCGAATGTGATTAAATCGACGTTGACCTACCATGCAAGATGGGTATATTCTGCGGGCTTGGCAAGATTGGCTATCTAGCGGAACGTGGAGTTCCTTGCCGCTTGCGATCTTCACGCAGTTTAAAGCATGTAGATCGCCTAGCGGCGGAGGTCGCCAAATGAATCCAAAGCGTCGATTTTGTATTACACAAAACGGGCTCGTCACGCAGGGAGGACGACTTCTGTCATGAGCACGAAAACGGTTTTCACCACCGGTGAAGCAGCGAAGATCTGCAAAGTAAGTCAGCAAACCATCATTCGTTGTTTCGACAACGGTGCACTGAAGGGTTTTCGCGTTCCGGGAAGCCGGTTCCGCCGAATCCCTCGCGACCAGCTATACAGCTTCATGAAGGACAATGGCATTCCGACCGATGCGTTGGAAAGCGGCAAGAAGAAGCTTTTGATCGTTGACGACGACCAGGATTTGGTCGAATTGATTAGCGAAGGCTTTCAGCGAGACGGTCGGTTTGAGATTCGCACGGTCAACAACGGCTTTGACGCCGGCATGGGAGTGAAGGAATTTCGTCCCGACTTGGTGATTCTTGACGTCATGCTCCCCGACATCAATGGGAAAGAGGTTTGCCACCGGGTGCGGAGCGATTCGTCTCTGGACATGGTCAAGATCCTCTGTATTTCCGGAATGGTCGAGCAGGACAAAGTCGATGCGCTCAAGGTCGCTGGGGCGAACGATTTCATGCAGAAGCCTTTCGCTGTCGAGGATTTGCTCGATCGGTCTTGCGATTTGCTGGAAATCGAACGCGGAAGTGTTGTCGGTCGCTAACCGGGAGCGAGTTGTGTGGTTGAAGCGGTAGCCAAGTGAGTGACACATGAGTTGGTTGCCGGCTATCCGCTTCAAAGACATTCGATATTGGTTGCCTCTTTCGCGGCCAGCAACCGACTTGTTCGCCGCCATGCTGCTTGAGGCTTCCTCGAGCGGAATGAGGCGGGCCTCGAGCGGTTCATCCGAAATGCCGTACGGTCTCATCGCCCAGTTGAGGCAAGATCCAGCTTTGGCGATTTTCACCGCGGCCAACATGGGCCCCGAATATTCCGGACAAACTGTTACCTGGACTCAATTGGCGAGTCATTGGACCAGCCAATTGTCATCGGTATTTCAATGCGGTGACTCATTTCTTGGCTCGCCAACTCATCGTGAGCAGTTACTTCCTCTCTGGCAGGAATTGCATCGGATATTCCTTCAAATGCCACCATCGCAGTGGCTACCGTGTGCGAACCAGTGGTTGTCACTTACCGGTCCGAAACTGGCCGCTTCGATGAAGCGCAAGTGGCCCAAAGCGATCGAAGACACCGATTTTAATTCCTCAAGTCCTGTCAACATGGTCGGTGGCGGAGCGGGTTACTACGCGGAATCCCATCTGCCTCTATCGGTCTTGGCGCGACAGACTAATCGGTATCGAGCGATCCATCAACAGTTCGACGATGCACTACAGCAAGCGAAAATGGCATCGATTAAACAGTTCGCCTACGGACTTAGCCATGAGATCAACAACCCATTAGCGAATATCTCTGCACGAGCCCAGGGTTTGCTCCGCGACGAAAGTGACCAAGCGCGCAAGGGTTCTTTGCAGCGGATCATCGATCAATCCCATCGCGCCCATGAGATGGTCGCTGACCTGATGTTCTATGCACATCCACCGGTACCTCACCGGACGGATGTAAACTTCGGGACGGTTCTAAATAACATCGCCTGCCAACTCCGAGCCACCACGTTGGAACGAGGAATTGCCGTTCGCGTCATCGAACCTGTCACGCCGATCAGGGCCCTTGCAGATGGGGCGATGTTGGCGGAAGCGACCCGCGCTCTGGTGCGCAATGCGATCGAAGCGATCGGCTGTAACGGGCGCATCGAATTGTCCGTTCGACTGCGTGAAGCATCTAAAACGACCCGCACGATCTGCGTCACCGTGCGAGATAGTGGACCTGGTTTGAGCGAAGAGGCCGTTCGCCATGCGTTCGACCCCTACTTCAGTGGCCGAGAGGCTGGACGTGGACTAGGTGTCGGACTTTGCCGTGTCGAGCGAATCGCGAAACTTCATGGTGGCGGGGCGTCCTTAAAAGCTGGGCCCGCCGGCTGCATTGCCATGTTTTGGTTTCACGAATGAACGTAGACTATCGGCGTTTAAAAGATCGTGAGGCCACCGCGAGCCCCCTTTCCCTACGGCTGGACTTTCCGACACATTGCTACACAATCCTGCGTCATACTTTACCCCGAACGCATTGCCTCTGAATGCTTCGACTACGCTAACCATTGCATCTGCCCGTGGACTATTCCGTGGATTATTCGATCCCCCTCGATTCGGCTTGTGAATTGCTTCGCTTGCAGGCCGCTGGCGAATTGACAGCAGTACAAATTGCGACGGCTTCGCTTGAATCGATTCGGGCGTCGCAAGACACGATTAACGCGTACACCCACATCGCTGCGGAAAATGCGATCGCGACCGCCATCGACATCGACCGACGTCGTGCCGCCGGAGAAAAACTGGGATCGCTAGCGGGCATACCGGTAGCCGTAAAAGACGTTCTCTGCACGCGAGACATGCCGACGACATGTTCCTCGAAAATGCTCGAAAGCTTCCGCCCACCTTACGACGCGACGGTCGTGGAACGTCTGCGAGCCGCAGATGCGGTTCTGGTCGGTAAGACAAACATGGACGAGTTTGCGATGGGCGCGAGCACCGAAAACAGCGCCTTTGGGGTCACACGGAATCCTTGGAATTGCGATTACACACCCGGTGGCAGCAGCGGCGGTGCGGCGGCAACGGTAGCCGCAGGGCACGTCCCCTTGAGCGTCGGCACCGATACTGGCGGGTCGATTCGCCAACCCGCCGCATTTTGCGGTATCACCGGCATGAAGCCTACCTATGGGCGGGTCAGCCGATACGGTCTCATCGCATTCGCCAGCAGTCTCGACCAAGCCGGCCCGATGGCGTGGAATGCCCAAGACATGGCGCTACTTCTTCAAGCCATCAGCGGCTATGAAACGCGAGATTCAACATCGCTTGACGTTCCCGTCGATGACTACGTGGCTGCCTCAAACCACAACAGCGTTCGTGGCTTGAGGATTGGTTTGATTCGGGATGCAATTGACCACGAAGGCCTCGATGACGAAGTGCGGCGATCGGTAAAGGCAGCGGTCGAGGTCTTTCGCGACGCGGGGGCGTCGATAGTGGACGTCACGTTGCCTCACAGTGGTTATGGGGTGCCTACTTATTATGTCATCGCACCCTGTGAAGCGAGCAGTAACCTGTCGCGCTATGACGGGGCCCATTACGGATACCGATCGCGAAGTAGCGAAGCCTCGAAATCACTATTGTCGATGTACTGCCGTAGCCGAGACGAGGGTTTTGGTGCAGAGGTCAAGCGCCGTATCATGATCGGCACCTACGCGCTCAGCACCGGTTACTACGACGCGTATTACTTAAAAGCCCTCAAGGCACGACGCCTGATTCGCGGTGATTACGATGCTGCGTTCGGCCATGTCGACCTGCTCCTTGGGCCCGTTACGCCGACTCCCGCATTTCGACTTGGTGAAAAGATTGACGATCCAATTCAAATGTACCTGTGTGACCTGTTCACCGTCGGTGCCAATTTGGCTGGACTGCCGGCGATATCAATCCCCGGAGGCCAAACCCAACACGGCCTTCCTATCGGCATTCAACTTCACGCGCCACCGCTCCATGAGTCAGCGCTGCTGAGTGCTGCCGCCTTTTTCCAAAGCGTCACCGATCACCATAGGAAGCGACCATCGCGATGATCCATTCCACTCCATTGAAATGCGATTTCGAAACCGTCATCGGCCTTGAAGTGCACGTGCAACTCAAAACTCGTACCAAGCTATTCTGTCGTTGTGAAACGGTGTTTGGTGCAGCGCCCAACACGCAGGTCTGCCCTGTCTGCCTTGGGTTGCCTGGAGCATTGCCGGTAATGAATCGCAGGGCGATTGAGTTGGCCATTCGGACCGGCTTGGCGCTCGACTGCTCCATCCCACCAGTAACGAAGTGGGATCGCAAACAGTATTTTTATCCCGACCTCCCCAAAGGGTATCAAATCAGCCAATTCGACTTGCCAATTTGCGCTGACGGGTTCCTTGATGTGATCGAACCAGAAGACGATTCGACTAGCTTTCGCGTCGGGATCGTTCGCGCCCATCTCGAAGAGGACGCCGGGAAGAGCATGCACGATGAAGCTTCGGGGCGAGCCGACTCACGAATCGACTTGAATCGTTGCGGTACGCCGCTGCTCGAAATCGTGACCCAGCCGGATATGCGCTCCGCCGCTCAGGCGAAAGCGTTTCTTACCGAGCTCAAGCTACTTCTGACCCATCTCGATGTGTCCGATTGCGAAATGCAAGAAGGCAGTCTTCGAGTCGATGCGAACGTCAACTTGCACATCGATGTTGATGGAAAACGTGTGGCCACACCCATTGTTGAAATCAAGAACATGAATAGCTTTCGTGCCGTCGAGCGCGCGATCCTTCATGAGGTCGATCGGCAATATCTCGCATGGGAAGAGACCGGTGCAACGATCGACAACCAACCCAAGACGACACGAGGCTGGGACGACGCGAGAGAGAAGACGTTCCCACAGCGTGAAAAGGAGCTCTCTGCCGACTATCGATACTTTCCCGATCCAGACTTGTTGACCATTTGCCTTCCCGATTCGCAAATCGAAGCCGCCCGCGAGGCCCTTGGTGAACTTCCCGCTGTGGTTCGAAAGCGGTTGGAGACACAGCACGGCATTAAGCCCTACGATGCTGATGTTATTGTCAATCAAGGCACCGCAATGATCGCCTTTTTTGAGGTCGTCGCCGCGGAAAGCGGCGATGGGCGGCGGGCAAGCAGTTGGCTATTGCAAGACGTCATGCGAACGATGAACGATCGCCAGTTGACGATCGAAGCGTTTCCTGTCTCAGCCATGTCGCTTGGCGATCTACTCAAGCGAGTTGCGTCTGGGACCCTGGACAATGCCCGTGCCCGCGATGTCTTTGCCCATTTACTCGATCACAGCGGCACTGTCGAAGAGGCCATCTCCGCACTCGGGATCAAGGCGGTCGACAACAACGAACTTGAAGGGCTGTGTCAAGAATTGGTAGCATCCAACCCGCAGATCGTCGCTGACGTTCGTGGTGGGAAATTACAAGCCATCGGATCGCTCGTGGGTCAAGCGAAAAAGCGGAACCCGAACGCAAACCCACAGCAGGTTCGAGAAACCCTGTTGCGACTGATGCAAAGCTAGTTTCGTTTACAAGAGGAGGCTTCAGGATGAGCGAATCAGGCGATCTCCAACCAACCCGAACGGATCTCGGTTTTGTGGCTGTCCTGCTCTTGGTGGTGATCGTTGTTGTCTGGCTGGTTTCAATGCCGATTTGCCAATTTGTTCAGCGGGCAACGCTTGAACGAATGCACCTGCAGACACGGCCGTTTGTGGCCTGGGTCATCCAACAACCGATACCCGCCATGTACAACTTCTACAACCGATTTGAGATTCGGCCGTCGCCTTGGGGCAAGGAAGGAGACGATTCGACTGAGAAAGGTACTGTCAACCATTTTCCAGTTCGAATGTTCACGTTCGGTGACAATCGAGCAGTCTTTCTATCCGAACCGAAGCCACGACAGCTCGATGTTTGGTCGTCCTACCGAGGCGAAGAACTCCATACACGATGGGTCGCAACGCCATCCGCCCAGGGCGGTTTTGATTTGACGAACGAAGTCGTTGAGGCTGTGAAGTGATGTCTCCGGTTCAGGAAATCACACCCTCGTCTTCGCCACCAACGACCGCTTTTCGATTGGTGCAGTGGTGCACCCTTGCGGCGCTTGCCTGGAAGCTTGGTCCATTTGTTGAAATGTGGAGATGTTATTATGCGACACCGCTTCGACAAAGCTTCTTCCCAACGTGGCTTGAGTCTTCGTTAGTACTTTTGGTCGTCTATGCGGCAACGCTCGTGGCGCTCGCGGTCGCTGCGATGACCGTGCATCCCAAGCGAAGGCAATTCGCTGCATGGACAACTCTATTCATGGTATCGCTGCTTTGCATTCATCAAGGTTCCTACAACGATATGACGTTCGCTACGGCCTGGTGGACATCGCTCTGGTCTACTTGGCTTGCCGGCCGCCTTGATGTGGATCCACCGAATCGATTGATGAAGCGAGCCGCTTTCTTGTCAAGGTGCATCGTTGCGATGATCTTGCTAGGGGGCGCGGTGGGTAAATGGACCGACGAATACTGGTCGGGGCAAGTGCTTTACGAAATCTATTTTGTGGATCGAAATTTCTGGTTTTTCAATCTGCTTCGTGACTCGCTGGACCTGCTCACACTTCGAGATGTAGCCACCTGGTACTCGCGAAAAGTTATCGCGATTGAGACGCTTTGCGGTCTCGGCCTTTGGGCGCTGCCGCCTCGCTGGGCCGCTATCGTCGGGATGTTTGTGCTCACCTCGATCGCAGTGTTTTCTAACTTCAGCTTGTTTTCAGTCTTACTGAGCTTGATTGGATTGGCGGCCGCCGGGCTTTTTGTTAACCCCCCTTCACCACCCGATTGCGAAACCACTTCGGATTCCGTGGCCAGCCAGAACCCCTCGTAATGTGCGCTGCCGGTGTGAATCACCAGCCGAGTGGTGAACGGCGACCGAACCCCTAGGTAGCATCATGCGAACACGGCGAGGACCTGGCGCCATGTAACTCTGATTGCCAATAAGCGGCATGTAGCGTGTGACTGAACACCATTGCTTGATCGCATGGCTCTTAATTTTCATGCACCCGGATAGCAAACCCTTGCCCACGGCCCACTGATCTTTTACACCGTGGAACCAGCGAGATCGCCCCCTCGCACTCACACCCAATGGCTCGCAAAACAAAAAACCTTTTGGAAGGCGATTGAAACGGCTACCTATTTAAGGGAGACACCGGATTGAAAAAATGGTTTTTACGGCTTTGCATTTCCATTGGCAGAGCGGAAGATGAAGTATAATCGGCGGAACCCGCCTAAACCCACCCTGCCGCATAACTGTCGGATTATTACGAAGTGATGAACCGCTTTCTTGACGCACGCCAATCGGCGTTGCTTTGCCTTCAACTTTCGCCCGTTCTGGTTTTCGCCGCGTTGCTTGCTTCCGCAAGTTTGGCGCTGCCACGGTTTGCTGGAGCTGAAGAACCCGAAACAAATGTTCCACGCCAGGTTCGCGATTGGCTCTATTGGCGGGGAGGGGATTTCAATGGGATTAGCGCAACGACCAACCTTCCGGAATCATGGGATCCTAATGGTGGAGAGGGAAGCAATCTGCTTTGGAAGAAAGAAGAATTCGCCGGTCGAAGCACACCGGTGGTTATGAATGGCAAGCTTTATACGACACTCCGAGCTGAGCCGGGGACTCAACGTGAAGGTGAGCGGGTTGTGTGCTTGGATGCGAAGACTGGCGAGTTCATTTGGGAAAATCGATTCAACGTTTGGTTGTCCGACGTCCCTGATACCCGCATCGGTTGGTCAAGTGTGGTTGCAGACCCTGAAACCGGAAACATCTATTGTCTAGGCGTTTGCGACTACTTTCTTTGCATCAATGGCGAAACCGGTAAAACGGTTTGGAGCGTTCCGCTGCATGAGCAGTTCGGAATGCTAAGCACCTACGGTGGACGAACGAATTTCCCGGTCGTCTTTGAAGACCTAGTCATCATTAGCGGTGTGATCACGAATTGGGGCGAACGAGCGAAGCCAAACCATCGCTTCATCGCTTTCGATAAACGGACCGGACAGTGCGTCTGGTTCAATGGCACGGTCGACCAGCCCGACGAAACAACCTATTCCGGACCAAGCATCGTCACTATCGACGGCCAGAGACAGCTGATCGTTGGCGTCGGAGATGGGGCGTGCTGGGGCTTCCAGCCGCGAACTGGAAAACCGCTGTGGCATTACAACGTGTCGCGCCGGGGGCTCTTCACAACGCCGTTGGTGGTCGGCGATACGATTTATACAAGCCACAGTGAAGAGAACATGAATGACTCGACCATGGGTTCGGTCGAAGCGATTAAGGTGAGTGGCGCTGGCGCCGGCACCAAGGCCGAACCATTTTGGCGAGTCGAAGAGATGATGGTGGGACGCGCTGCGCCGCTACTCATCGACGACCGACTGTATGTCATTGATGACCGATGCAAAATGTGGGTGCTCGATGCGAAAACAGGTGAAGCGATAGCGGAACGAATCACGATCGGTGACCGTAAACAATATGGTTCTATGCTCTATGCAGATAACAAAATTTATGTGCTGACAGAGAACGGTTATTGGGCCATTCTGCAGCCGACCGATGACGGCGCGGAGGTGCTGAGCAAGGGAAGCATTCGCGGAGAGTCGTTCAACGCCTCTCCCATTGTTGCCAACGGATTGCTCTATTTCCTGGGGAACAAAGCACTCTATTGCGTTGGTAACCCAACGAATTCAACGGTAACCTTCAACGCCGATGCGATTGAAGAGGCACCGCCTGAGACTCCTGTTGACCAAGACACAACTCCTGCTTGGGCGCAGATTATCCCGGCAGAGGCTGTCGTAAAACCAGGAGAAACGATCGACTATCAAGTTCGAGTATTCAATGCCTTGGGGCAACGCTTGGCGGATGTTTCGCCTGAGTCGGTAACGTTGTCAGTAGAGGGCAAGGGCGATATTGACAGTCTTCGATTCACAGCGCCAGCCGGGACGGAGCACCTCGCATGCATGGTGAATGCAAAAGTAGGTGAATTGACCGCCACATCCCGCGTCCGAGTCGTTCCGCCGCTGCCATGGAAATTTACCTTCGATGGCACGACTGAGCCACCGGTGACTTGGATCGGTGCGAGGTATCGACACGTTGTAAGGACCATCGATGATTCTCCGGCCCTGGTAAAGATCGTCACAATTCCCAAGGGTGCGAGAAGTCGTGCTTGGTTCGGTCCAAGTGATATGGCCAACTATACGATTACTGCAGATGTGAAAGGAACGCTGATGAAAGATAAGCTTCCCGATATCGGCTTGATCGCACAGGGTTACGAAATTGACTTGATGGGAGAAAGTCAAAAACTCCAAATTCGTACTTGGACTGCGACCTTACGAATGGCTAAGGACACACCTTTTACTTGGGCAGCTGACCGTTGGTATCGGCTCAAATTTCGTACTGAAGTTGAAGGTGAAGGCGATCAAGCCGTCGCCGTCCTTCGCGGTAAAGTATGGCCCCGCGACGAGGCGGAACCCAAGGAATGGACGGTTACTGCTCGCGATGAAACGCCTCAATTAACCGGCAGTCCAGGCCTCTACGGCAATGCCAAGGACGCAGAATTCTGTCTTGATAACCTCGAAGTTGTGCCCAACGACTGACTTCGTTTTTCACCGCTCGTTGCCGTGTTGGTCACGGCAACATTAGCACATTCAATTTCACTCTCTCGACGCGGAGCGTCGCTTAACGATTTCGATTACGGGAAAATGTTCGATGCATAAGAAAGAATTTTCGGCCTGGTCACTTATCGTGGCATCGCTGCTTGCAGGGATGGTGGTAACAACATCGATTGCGGGTTGCAAACCCAAATCAGTCACTCCAAGCCTTGAACCCGACACCGGATTCACCGTTGACGAGGGCGTTGCGCAAGACAGCGCTGCCGATAGCAACGTGACCGCGACGGCCGAAACACCGGCGTCTTCCGAGTCGCCAGCCCCCGCCGCCCCAGCCCCCGTTGAGCCCGCAACAACGGATGCAGCGCCTACCCAACCCGATGCACCAGCAAAAGGTGACTCAGCGACGCCGAGCGACTCAGCGCCAAGTGATGCAGCGCCAAGCGAGCCATCGGCTCAGTCACAAACCACGGAGGAGATGAAAAGCGACCTCACCGCGGCTGCCGTCGCCGCTGCGGGAAGTGCCGTCGCCGTCGTCGCCGATGCAGTGAAGGACTCGTCAAAGTCGGATGACCAAAATCCGTCGCCCATTGACACGGCGGCAACGTCAGTCGATATCGGTACCATTGATGATCCTTCTATCGTTCAAAACGCTGGGGGCGATTGGCCGCAATGGGGTGGAACGCGTCTAAAAAATAATGCCCCGGGCGTGACGGGTTTGCCGGATACGTGGAAGCCAGGCAAGTTCGACCGAAAGACGGGCGAATGGGACAAGAGCAAATCAGAAAACATTCGCTGGGTAGGTAACTTAGGAAGTCAGACCTACGGCAACCCAGTCATCGCCGGCGGCGCTGTTTACGTCGGAACCAACAATGGTTCCGGGCATGTCGCACGCTACCCATCGAATGTCGACCTTGGCGTGCTACTGAGTTTTGATGAAGCAAACGGAAATCTCCTTTGGCAGCACAGCAGCGAAAAGCTAATCACCGGGCGAGTCCATGACTGGCCTTTGCAAGGCGTCTGCTGTTCGCCCCTCATCGAGGGCGAGCGTCTTTGGTTTGTCACGAATCGTGGCGAAGTGCGATGCCTCGATACAAAGGGTTTCCACGATGACGAAGACGATGGTCCACTAAAGGATGAAACGGTACGCGTCGCTGATTTGGAGCAGGCCGACCCGGCGTTCAAAGACACCGTCGCCCAACTCGACGAGTCGAAAGTCACTGATGCACTCAAGACGCTCATTGCAAGTCGAGGCGAGGAGACCAGTGGCGATGTCACTGTCGAAGTCGTCGCGCCGGGCAAGGCATGGAATTTGAAGGGAACTTTCGCTGGTGTGGAACGAACCTTAACAGCCAAGGTCATCGGCCCGCGCCTGACCGTTTCCAAAAACCTTTCGATCAGTGACAAGACGGAAGCCGACGTCATCTGGGTATTTGACATGATGGCAACGCTTGGCAGCAGTCAACACAACATGGCATCTTGCTGCGTTACGTCATTTGGCGACCTCCTCTTTGTCAACACCAGTAATGGTCAAGACGAGTCACACATCAATCTTCCAGCACCCAATGCGCCAAGCTTCTTCTGCATGAATAAGAATACCGCAGAGGTTTATTGGACCGACAAGTCACCGGCCGAAAATATTTTGCACGGTCAGTGGTCCAGCCCCGCAGTCGGTGAAATCGGCGGCGTACCGCAGGTGATCTTCGCCGGTGGCGATGGAATCGTTTATAGCTTCCGAGCCGGCAAAGGCACGGATGGAAAGCCTGAAATGCTTTGGCAGTTTGATGCCAATCCCAAAGAATCGGTCTACATCCTTGGTGGCGATGCGACTCGCAACCATGTGATCGGAACTCCTGTGATTTACAAAGAGCAAGTGTTTGTTGCAGTCGGTGAGGATCCCGAACATGGTGAAGGCGATGGACATCTTTACTGTATTGATCCCACCAAACGAGGCGATATCTCGCCTGAGCTAGCAATGAAGCTTGAAGATGGTAAACGTGTGCCCATCCCGCATAAGCGTCTGCAAGCGGTCGATCCAAAACTTGGAGAAGTTGCAGTACCCAACCCGAATTCCGGTGCCGTGTGGCATTACACAAGCGTTGATCAAAACGGTGACAAGGAGATCGCTTTTGAGGAGATGATGCACCGCACGATCGGTACGGTGGCGATCAAAGACGACTTGCTCTATGTCGCTGATCTTTCAGGCGTTATTCACTGTCTGGATACAAAGCCTACCGAAGACGGGCAACCCAAAGTTCACTTCACCTACGACATGCTCGCTCAAAGCTGGGGCAGTCCCCTAATCGCCGATGGGCGAATGTTCATGGGTGACGAAGACGGCGACATTGCGATCTTTGAACTCGGTACCGATAACAAGGAGCCACTTGAAGAGATCAACATGGGCACCAGTATTTATAGCACTCCAGCTGCGGCCAATTCGACGATTTACATCAGCACCAAAGACAAGCTGTTCGCCATTGGCACTGTTGATGCTGCAAGCGAAAAGGAATGATTTGGTGATGCCCAAAACGGTTGTCGATTGCGGTAATTGCGGGCCAGACTACAACGCCATTCGGCAGATGGTACTTGGCCATTTTGACGCTGTGGTTTTGCAAACCCATGGACTCGAAGACACGCTTGACTTACTCGCCGAGCGAACGGTGGATTTGATCACGGTCAATCGCAAGCTCGATCGGGACTACAGCGACGGTATGGTAGTTCTTCGTGGCATCAAAGCGGACCCACGATTCGCATCGATCCCCGTCATGCTGGTGACTAATTACGACGAACATCAACTTGCTGCAATCGAAGAAGGCGCTGTTCGCGGTTTCGGAAAACTCAGCATACGTGATGCCGCAACGCTTGAGCTCCTGCAACCGTACCTCGGCTCTCCCAAGGCATTGTCAAAATGATTTCTTCGCCCGGTTGGGCCATGGCCGGGCTTGCCATCGGGATCGGTCTCGTTTCGGGCTGCCTCTTTGGGATGCAGCCAAGCGTCAATGGCCATTTGTCGCGACACCTTGCCCACCCATTGCAGGCGTCCGTTATATCATTCGCAACGGGAACCCTGATTTTGGTGGTGCTAGCGCTTGCTACGGGAGTATTTCCACCTCGTTTTCAATCGTCGCCTTCGAGCCTACCTTGGTGGTGTTGGACAGGCGGCGCGATCGGGGTGGTACTCGTTACGGCATCGCTTTTTTTTGTGCCGCGAATCGGTTCACTTCCATGGCACGCCGCAATCATCACGGGGCAACTCTTCGCGGCGCTGATCCTTGATCACTTTGGTTGGCTCGGAAATCAGCAAGAGCCCATCTCGAAAGCTCGGGTCATCGGCGTCGCACTGCTCATGACTGGAATCACCATTATTTTTTGGGACAAAACAACGCCCAAACCATCTTCGTCTGAGTTGCCCCGAGAAACGGCGAGCAACCAAGACTGAACGGCGGACGGAGAACCCTTCGAAACCCAAAGAGTCCGCGGCCAGTGCTTTGTCAACATTTAGAACCTATCCGAAAACCATTAGCCGCTTTGGCGCTAGCCGCGGGTCTCTCCGGTTTTCGGATAGGTTCTTAGTTTGAGGGTACGATGGACTTCGTAGTCCGTCGGCAAACATCGTCAACAACGGACTGGAAGTCCATCGTACGCGTCTCCGCCAACCGTAATATCTGGATTGGTTGAAGCACAAGCGCCAAAGCGGCTCATGGTTTTAGGGTAGGTTCTCAGAAATGCGAGGATTGACGGGCTTTGCCCCTACCCTCGCGAGCCACCCGTTGAGGTAAATCAGCGCCGCAATTATCCTCTTCTTACCAAACGACTTCTGTGAACCCGGGGCCTTCGATTCAATGCGTTACTGCCAGCTCGACCGCATTGTTTTTCTCGACCCTGGCAAGCGCCTCGTCGCCCAGCGAACCTTGCATGCCGAAGAAGACTATCTAAAGGATCA
>JANOBM010000300.1:0-18351 GCA_031411655.1 Planctomycetaceae bacterium | reverse complement strand
CAAATTCGCGACGGGTAGGCTATTGGTCACCACCTGCAGAGGCCTTGCAACCAATTGCCTTGCGATCTCGTAAGTCGTACTTCCGCCATCCAATAAAATGGTCTCACCATCGGCAACCCGCGCCGCCGCAGCCACCGCGATCGCACGCTTCTGCGGTGCGGCCAAGTCGCCACGCGAGTCGAAAACTCGCATCTCTGCGGGTGAACCGGTCCAAAACACCCCGCCGTGCGTCCGCTTCGCTTCGCCTTGCTGCTCCAAAAACTCCAAATCCCGCCGCACTGTCGACTCGCTAACCGACAGCGAATCAGCTAAATCTGATAACGACGCAAACCCTCTAGTTTGCACGATTCGCCGCAGTTCACTGCGACGCTGTTCGCTGACAAGCAACAATCGAATTAGCTCGCACGAGATGATAGAATTAGAGCACCCAGTGGTAGATTATCACCAACGTGCAGCGACATGCAAGCACTTGCGTCATAAATTTCCAAATCGACTCATTTTCCTTATGCCATGCACGCCTCCCATCCGCCGCAAATTGCCGGCGGCTTGGGTAACACGCTCCCACCTTTTTCGTTCCCCGGTCGCCAGACCGGCAGTGGGAAAGTAGCGTCGGCCTTTCGGAACTTGCTCAACAGAACCAACGTTGGCAGCGACATGACGCGGGACGTCGCGACGGATAAAGGCGAGAGCCATCACCGTTGGCGCCGAAGAAGATCGCCATGGGGGCAGAAATGAAATAAAGAATGGCCAATCGCTCAGTGACGCTGCGGGCAGGCCGTGTCCACTACTGGGCGTTTCCTTGAGTCGATCGTGCCTCGTTAAGCATACTGACCAGGTCAGCCATCACGACGGAAGCAGGCAAAGCGTAGCTAACCACGCGTCCGGCGCGCGCGATATTGAGCCCGACCACACGACCTTGGGTATCCAGTACAGGTCCGCCGCATTCATCAGGATTGAGAACAGTGTCATGCTGAATCACTCGATCAAAACCGCTTAGTCTTGCACTGCGTGGGCCGTTCACTTTGGAATCGTTCTCCGATTCCTGCATTACGTTAATTTCGCGTATTTTGGCATCCATTTCCAATTTTTCGCCTCCACGCGAGATCGTCAATCGGACACTTTCTCCGGGGAACATTTCGCGCAGCAACTTCATGACGGAAACGCGGTCATTCTCTCGTCGCCCATTGACCGCCAAGATTTGATCGCCGGCGACGACTCCGGCAGCAGCGGCACCACTATCGGGCCAAACGCCACGGACCGTCGCGACCCCTTGCTGGTCTTCGAGCATCACGCCGAGACGTCCGTTATGTTCAACCTTCTGCAAGCCGGCTCCGACGACACCAATCCCGATGGGCGTTCCTCCAAGCCCGACGCTTACCAAGAAGCTGCCAACCACCGGCGACGTATCGAAAAGCTGAGCGCGAGTCAAAGGCTGCGACACCCCTTCGATGCGGAGTAAAGCGAGGTCATTCTTACGCCGTACCGCAGCCACTCGTGCCGGCTGCATCCGTTTATCGGCGAGCTTCACGCGTATGGGATCGCCTGAAAGCTCACTTCGTTTGGTCAGAACGTAGCCATCGGACGACACGATGAGCCCCAGTGCCACCGGCTTCCCGTCCGACATAATCTGAACGACCGAGTCGCTCACCTTTTGAGCCAATGGCTTGACCAACGCAATCATGTCACCGTTGTCTCGCCGATTTGAGACTCTCAGCGACATTCGCTCTTGCAACCATTCAGGGATCTCCCGATCCATTTCTTGAGCGGCGCAGACTTTCGGGTTCGCGGACGGCAATCCGAGAATGGCGATCGCGACAACGGCAAATCCCAAAGACCTGAGACTCTTAGGGGTTGCTGAAATGGCTGTAGTGACTCTCATTCGATCCTCATCATTCCCGAAATTTGCTAGGAAGAACCCTTTTGCTGGGAAGAGCCCGTGGGGCGTCGCGCCAGCTGCTTTTTGATTCGTACGACCGCGATGCTCTATTCGTCGTCAGCCCTTCCGACCTCAACCACTAGCCGAACTCTCGCACCACCCCGGATGACCCAGCACGGTACTCGTTCACCGGGCATCGTATCGGCGACTGCAACCGTAAGCGACTTGAAATCGCTGATGGGAACCTCACCGAACTGTTCAACTATATCACCGGCTAGAAAACCGGCCTGTTTCGCAGGCGATTCATCATGCACGATCGTAACCACCGCGTTTGATGTTTTCAGATCTCCGGCGAGTCCCAGGACAGGGCGGAAACCTGGCAAAAATCCCCATGCTTGCCCGGCGGCGAGACGATCCCAACTGCGGTCGTAGTGCTCGATGGGGACATGCAGGTTATCCGCTACGTCGTTTCCGATTCGGCTATGGACGGCGATCAGGCGACCGCTTAAGTCAAAAAGTGGACCGCCGCTATCACCTCCGATTAAAGCGCAGTCGGTGACGATCGAGTCGTCCCTGACCTTCAAAATTCTCCCGAATCGCGTGACCGGGCCACGCTGGCGGTCATACCCGGAAGGATGACCCGTGGCAATGCACCACATTCCCGGCTTTAAGTTCTCACTGCGTCCAAGCGAAGCATGAGGCCACGGTTTACCACCGTTTTGACCGTCATTAATCTTCATTAAGCCAGCATCGACTTCTCGATTCATTCCCAATGTTGTCGCCATCGCCGTTCGCCCATCTTTGAACGTAATCAGCGCTGCCTTTCCCGGTCGCATCGCGACATGAGCAGCAGTCAAGACGTAGCCGCTTCCGGTCACGATCACACCACAACCTTGCGCTGGACCGATCGCGACATTGACCGTGCAATCGCTGACACGGCTGGCGATCAATTGCTGCTGTTTCTCCAGCAACTGCAGCTCATCCAAGGTGCGGGGAACAATGCCTCCCTTGGCGAGTTCCTTCAACTGATCCGGAATCTCAACCGCCGTTTCGATTTCACCGGCAAGCGGAACGGAACGAAGCGACGACGCCGTTTGATCGCCGTTCGCGCGCCCACAGGCAACGACCAAAAGGCAAACCAAACCGCACTGACTCATGCGGCGTACAGTACCAACCGAGGAGTTCATACCGCTACCGTTCATCCTTAAGGCCTGAAATTGTGATATCTGCATAACCAGCAAGTCTCGACAATGTACTTTTGCCCGATGCTTTTGCCCGATACCCTTCGTGACTGAGTCATCGCGGGCGCTAGCCACCAACCTTGCGATCCACCCCGCCTATCTACCGCCGTCCCAATGCGCGTCCCATCATTGTAGACGACCAGCCAACTCAAAGAGCACCGATCATCTCACATTCAACCCCGAAAACCGAGACACTGATCGTAGGATGCGGATATTTAGGGCGCCGGGTCGCCGAGGCTATCTGTCGACAATCCCCCGACGAAAGGGTATTCGCGACGACTCGATCGGTCGAAAAAGCCGACGCTTTGGCGTCCCAATCGATTACACCCATTTTGGCGGACTGGACCGATCGCCGCTCGCTCAGCAAGATTCCACCCTGCGCCCGAGTGCTGGTCTCCGTTAGCTACGACCCGCAAAGCAGCCGTTCGCGGGAGGAATCGCAAGTCGGCGGATTACGAAATCTCCTTGATTTCCTGCCCAGTAGTAGCGACATCGTCTACATCAGCACGACGGGCGTCTACCACCAAACCCAGGGCGAATGGGTCGACGAATCTTCCCCTGCGAGACCTCGCGCCGCCGGCGGTCTTGCCCATTTGCGAGGCGAATCGCTGCTCTATCGCCATCGAGCCGCATCGAAAGGGACCATTTTGCGATTGGCTGGAATCTATGGTCCCGGCCGAATTCCGCGGGCCGGCGATGTCTTGGCGGGCCGCCCGATTGATGGGCCGCACGCCGGATTCTTAAACCTGATCCACGTCGATGACGCTGCCGATGCAGTCCTGGCGGCTTGGAAATCGACCTCGCACGAACGCCTTTATGTGGTTTCGGACGACCTTCCGGTTGTACGTCGTGATTTCTACGAAGCCATCGCGAGACTGAGTCATTCAACACCACCTGTTTTCACCTCAGAAACCTCAGAATCTTCGAGATCGCCTGCCGCCGTCCTTTCTTCGCGATCGGGGAGCAACAAACGGATTTGGAATCGTCGGTTTCGGCGCGACCTGATGCCACGGTTAACCTATCGCGACTATATCGCCGGACTATCGGCCCTTGACTGGACCGCTCGACCGGATAGGTAATCCAGGCGTGGTCTCAAACCGCCCGCAACCATAGACTACGGCGACTTGCGCTGCATGCACGCAATCGTTAACGAATTCCATTTCTGCCTATCAGTACAATGCTCACTCGCAAACCTATTTCATCCGGTTTACTCGAACTCAACTTCAACGTCGGCGAGGTTCTTGGTTGCAACGTCTACTTGGTCTACGACGCTGATGAATGGATTCTAATCGACATCGGATACGAGGAAACTGTCGACGATTTTGTGGAGGTTATCCGTCAACTCGACTTTCCGTTCTCACGTTGCAAGACTTTGGTTGCGACACATGCAGATGTAGACCACATTCAAGGTCTCGCGAAACTGAAGCAACTACTTAAGACGACAGTCACTTCACACCCTAGCGCGGTGGTGCCGTTACAAACCGGGGACCCTCTTCTGACCCTTGCAGAAATATCGGCCCAGGGTCTCAAACTCGATATGCCCTGCGTCGAAGTCGAACACCAGGTCAATAATGGCGACATCATCACCGTTGGTCGTTTAAAGCTAGAGGTCTGGCACACTCCCGGCCACACGCACAGCCAACTCGCGTTTCGAATGGGCGATATCCTACTCAGTGGTGACAACATTTACCGTGATGGGTGCGTGGGAGCGATCGATGCCCACCATGGCAGCGACATTCGCGCTTTTATCAAATCGCTGGAACGTATACGAGATAGCGATGTGAAGTGGCTCGCGCCAAGTCACGGTCCGATCTTCGCAAAAGACTCGCGAATGATCCAAAAAACGATCGATCGTTTGAAGGGTTATTTGCTCATGGCTGATTTTGGCACATTGGCTGATGACTGGCCGCTGATGGATGAATGGGAAAGCGAAGTCGCTAACGGTACTTTGCCAGCGGGACTTCAGTAGTTGCATTTGAAATACACATGAACTCTTTTCTTTACTGGATCGCGTCGGCCTTTCTTCTGTTCCTCACTGGCTTTGTGTCTAACGGCGAAGAAACGAAAGGAAAGTCCGTACCGGCCGGTTCGAATGTTCCGCTTGTTCATGCCCACGCTCACAACGATTACGAACACGCACGGCCTCTGTTCGATGCGTTGGATCATGGCTTCACCAGCATCGAGGCTGACGTTTATCTAGTGAGTGGCGAACTTCTTGTTGCCCACAACGTCTTCCAGCTTTCAAAGCAGAGAACCTTGGAGGGCTTGTACCTGAAGCCCCTCATGGAGCGATCGAAACAGAACGGCGGGCGGGTCTATCGCGACGGCCCGTCACTGACACTTTTGGTTGACATCAAACGCGACGGTGCAACCGCGTACGCTGCGCTTCATAAACTACTAACGAACTACAAGGACATGGTCTCGGAGACTATCGACGGGCGATATATCGAGAAGGCAGTCACGGTCATTGTCAGTGGCGACCGACCGATTGATGAGATTGCGTCTTCCAATCCTCGGTACGCGGGAATCGATGGCAGACTCGGGGACCTCGAATGTGACTTGCCGACATCGCTCATGCCTCTGATAAGCGACCAGTGGAGCCAACATTTTCAATATCGAGGCATCGGAGACTTTAGCAACGATGAGAAAAACAAGTTGCGAGAAATAGTCGAGAAGGTTCATCGTAAGGGTCGCCGAATTCGATTCTGGGCTACAACCGAGTCAGAATCGCTCTGGAGGGAGCTTCGAGACGCCGATGTTGACCTGATCGGCTCAGACGAACTAGGAAAGCTTTCGCAGTTTTTCCTCCGACCAACGAAGCCTGAGTAGGTGTTCTTTTATCGATTCCGATAACGACTCGAATGGTAAGCGAAATCAAATTCAGATTACCATTGCACTATCGCCGTCTCCTCGTCACAACCATCCCGATGCGAGCGCGTCATGAATACTTTTTGGTTTCGCTTTATCGTGATCGCAATGACAGCGGCGGCCTCTAACTCGCTCGCGAATGAGTCTGACGAGTGGAAACTCGCAACACCGCCGAAGGTGCCATCGACGATACGCGTCGAACGCGACATCGCATTCTTGTCAAGCGAACGAAAGGAAAAGGCAGATCTCTACTTTCCTGACACCAAATCCAACGACAAGCTTTTTCCTGCCATTTTGTTGATGCATGGCGGCGGCTTTAACGATGGGGACAAGTCAAAAGGACGAGAGGTCCAAATGGCAATCGAATTGACCAATCGCGGCTACGTATGCATGAGCATTAACTATAAGCTTTGGAACAAAGGGATCAAAAAATCGACTTGGCCTCAAAGTCTGCATGACGCGAAGACCGCGGTTCGCTGGTTGCGGGTGAACGCAGATCGATTGCAAATCGACGCCGATCGTATCGGAGCGGTCGGAAACTCGGCTGGTGGAAACCTTGCCGCCATGCTCGCAACCACATCTGCCGCCGATGGGCTCGATCCGGAGAGCGCGGACTCATCGGTCAGTACCCAAGTCGCCTGTGCTGTTGATTTTTATGGAGCCCTCGACCTATTAAATTATCACGACATGAAGATGTTCCAACAAACCCGTGAGGAAAACCCCGAGGTCTATCGTAAAGCGTCTCCGATCACTCATGCCAGTAAAGGTGACGCCCCGCTTTTAATCATCCATGGCGATGCAGACAAAACCGTACCACTCAGCCAAGCGAGGGCCATGGCAGCTATACTCAAGATGGCTGGCGTTCCCTACCAATTAGAGATCATCCCCGACGCTCCTCATACTTTTTATCTTGTCTCAAAAAAGAAAGACTTTCGTCCGGTATTGTTCGAGTTCTTAGACTCCTACTTGATGAATGGTCAGGCAACCAAAAACAGCGTCCCCTTCAAGCAACCATGATCAATTCCACCATTCAAGCGGACCTGGATGATGAGTATCCGCTGGCTCCTGAACAACGCGAGCAATTCCAGGCCCAGGGATTTATTAAATTGAAAGCGGTACTCTGCAAAGAGACGATCGCGTGGTTCGATGACGTCATTAGCGGCGAAGTGCTGCGACGAAATCGCGAAACGGCTCCACTGGAACAGCGGTCGACTTATGGAAAAGCGTTTCTGCAGGTGACAAATTTGTGGCAGGATTGCGAGGCGGTGCGTCCCTTCGTTTTTAGCCGGAAGTTGGCTCGTTTGGCCACAGAATTACTGGGGGTCGGCGGGGCTCGACTTTATCATGACCAAGCGTTGTACAAAGAGGCAGGCGGAGGCCATACGCCATGGCACGCCGACCAGTATTACTGGCCGCTAAGCAGCGACCGGACGGTGACGGTGTGGGTACCATTGCAAGAGACGCCTCTCGAAATGGGGCCGTTGGCATTTGCGCCTCAAAGCCATCGGATCCAGGCGGGTCGTGATCTGCCGATCTCGGATGCGAGTGAACAAATCCTTGACAAGACCATTCGTCAAACGATTAATCAGCTTGACGAGGGTCCGTTTGAGATCGGGGAAGTCAGCTTTCATCTCGGCTGGACGTTCCACCGGGCCGGCGCTAACCGTACCAATCGTCCACGTCGGGTGATGACGATGATTTATATGGACCAGGATATTCGGGTGACGGCGCCGCAACGAGCCGAGCATCAGGCCGACTGGGACGCATTTCTGCCAGGCATCGGAATTGGCGAGATCGCAGGTTCCCCGCTCAACCCTGTCCTGTGGTCCAAAACGTAGCGACCAAGGACTCGGTTACTTGAATTGATGCTTGGCTCCAGGGAATGACTTGTCTTGAAGCGATTGTCGGTAAACCTGTGCAGCCTTTGAAATTGTTTCGCCAACGTTTGCTAGTTGAATGACGAATCGAGGTAGATAACCGGATGTCAATCCGATCAAGTCATGAGTGACCAGTACTTGGCCGCTTGTTTCGGGCCCGGCGCCGATTCCGATCGTCGGGATTTGAATGGATTGGGTGATCTGTCTCGCCACTTCGGAGGGAACACACTCAATCAAGACGGCAAATGCACCAGCCTTTTCAGCGGCCTGAGCGTCGTGAATGAGTTTTTGCTGATCTCTTTGAACCGAGTATCCACCGTCAACGTGAATGTTTTGAGGACGAAGTCCAACGTGCGCCATCACGGGAATTCCGGCCGTCACCAGCGCTGCAATGCGTTCGGCTTGCTCGGCTCCCCCTTCAAGTTTTACCGCTTGGCTTGCCGTCTCTTTCAAAATTCTTGCTGATGCGATCAACGTTCTTTCGATCGATAACTGACCTTCCGGAAACGGCAGATCCACGACCACCATCGCCCGATTCGAGGCCCTCGCAACCATTTCCGCGTGGTAAATCATCTGGTCCAAAGTGACCGGCAGAGTGGTTTCATGGCCTTGTACCACCATCGCTAGTGAATCGCCGACCAAGAGCAAGTCGATACCCGCCTGATCGAGTAACCTTGCCGTTGGAAAATCGTAGGCCGTCAACATGGAGATCTTGACGCCGTCGTGACGCATTTTAGCGAGCGTCCGCGTGGTAACCCGTTTCGGGTCCGCTGGTGACGAGGCGACCGAAGCAGGCTCGGCAGGGAAGCCAAGGCCCGCATCTCTCTCCGATGAGCTGCCCGGAAGAATATCTTTAGACAGTTTTTTGGCGGTCATTCGGGGAATCTGGATAGCGTTTGGCGGACGGTAGGACAAAAATCAGGAAGCAAATCAAGACAAACGAATCGTCGGAGCGTATTCTAATTGCATTGAACATTGTGGGTCTTCTAGGTGCTATTGAAATGGGTCATGCGAATTTATTGGACGTTTTGAAGCGGTTCAGCATCTTCTTGGCGTGTTGCCTCGCATGCTTGGCGACTCCGCTTCCTATGGACGCGGTCTCGCAAGAATTGTTCGACACGGTGATCCAAGTGAACGGCAAACTGAAAGACGTGAGGCGAAATCTCATGACGATCACTCGCGACGATGGCGTTGACGTCACTGTGATGCTTCACGAAGATCCCACTCGCACCGTGTTCAACGCTGTCGCCAAGCCGCAGTGGTTGCAACAAGGCATGATCGTCCGCGTCGAATCGATGTTTGGCCCCACGGGTTCACCTCCGACTCCTATCAAGAAGGTCGAATTGCTCCGACCCTTCCAGCCATCGAAGAACAGTCCCGCCCAGCGAGAGCGTTACCTGCCTGGCATCTACCCGCTGGATGAGGTCAAAGTTGGTCAGCAAGTAGGCTTCCGCACTGGCAATTACCGTGTCATCGGAACCATCATGGGAATGGATGCGACTGGCGTTATGGTAAACACGGGACAAACACCCGTACCGCTTCCTATCGCCCCCGATGCCGAGTGGTCGATTGTTTTTCATGACCTGTCGCTTGCACAGGCCGGGGATCCGGTCAGCGTGAATGGATTTCATCAACCGCCCGATGAAACGAAGATAAAAGCAGGAAGTGTGCGCATCACCACTGATCGCATTTATGGAGAAGTTAAAGAAAACGAGCGAGGAAAACGACGTACGCCCCGCTCCAAGTTGAAGGATGGATCGAAGCCCGAAACGCCGCCTGATGCAGAATCGCCGGCTGACGCTGCCGCGAAAAAACCTGAGTAGTCGTTTGCGGGAGCGCGACTCGATTCGATTCCGTTTTTCATCGAGCTTCCGGTATGCGTGAAATTAAAAACCCCGATCCCGTCCTGTTGGATGCCCGTTACAATCGAGTTTGAAATACGTGACGCGAACCGCTGGCGCGACGGTGTCAGTTGTAAACTTTCTTTAACTGACCCGCATTTGAACTCTGTTAAAACGATTCGAATCTGAACCCATGCCGCGCTCTCGTCTCGGACCGCTCGCACTCGAATCAAAGCTCGGTGATCATCCTTCGCAAAGTTTGGTCTGGCGAGCCGTGCACATTGAACTGCATCGGGCGGTTGCGGTCAAAGTTTTTCCCGCGCCATTTGGGGGCACTATCGAAGGCCGGGAGGCGTTCGCGGCCGAATGGGAAGCACTTAAACGACTTCAGCACCCTGCAATCGCGCGATGCTACGGTGGCGGCTTCGAAGAGACAGAGGCTTATCTTGCCTACGAGTTCATCGAAGGAGATACGCTCGCTCACCAAATCGAACGCAAAGGCCGATTGCAGTGGGATGAGGTATTGGATTTCGCCATCCCCATCGCCGAAGCACTTGCTGCTGCACATGCACAGGGAATTTGCCACGGTGCTATCTCGCCCAGCAAGATCATCATTTCGGGTTTGTCGCCCATCTTGCTTGATTTCCGCACCGACCGGGTACACTCGATCTATCGCAATCCTCGCTCGCTGACACCGGTTGAGATGTCGCTTCAGGCTCCCGAGGTGGCCGCCGATCCAGTGGCAATCTCGCCTCAAAGCGATATTTACTCTTTGGGTGCACTGATGTTCCTCGCCATCACCGGGCGGCCGCCGATTAGCGGTGCGACGCTGGCCGAGGTAGTTCGTAATGTCGCTTCCGAAATGCCGCCAAAAGCGGCTTCGATTGTGCTGGAATGTCCTATTTGGGTTAGTACGGTTATTCAACAAACGCTTGAAAAGGACCCTCTTTCGCGTCCCCATGATGCGTCAGCTCTGGCATTATCACTGGCTGAAGCTCGACGGCGATCGATCGGTCTTGCGGGGGTCGCGGAACATGTATCCAGCGGTTTCAGTGCGTTACAAATGGCCAAGCAAAGTGACAAAGACGAGGCGAGGAAACTGCTTGGCCGCGACGCTCTTGACGCCTCTGATAACGATAATGGCGGGTCGGCATATCACGAAAAGACTTGGTTCCTGGTCGGCGCATTGGGCCTTTTGATCGTTTTTCTTGGCTGGCTCGTTTGGCCGCTGAACGAGTCGCAAATGCGTAGTCGCGCCGAATCACTGATTGCCGAGGAAACGCGTTCATCACTGGAACAGGCGAAGAATTCTTACCTCCTTCCGATGACCAAGCGATTTCCTGAGGGTCCCCATTATCAGTGGGCCATCGACCAAATTGATCAAATCGAGATGGTCGAGACCGAACATGCTCTCGCGGTAAAAATCAAACGGAACCTGCCTTTACGAGACGAGGGCGAACGACTGCTTGCCGAGGCACAACGATTCGAACGCTTTGGCGATACCGCAACGGCACTCGACAAATACAAAAGTATGGAAACATTGCTGGGGGATGACCCAAAATACAAGCCGTACGTGAATTTGGCCAAGCGGCAAGTCGCTCATATCCGCAAGCGAACCGTCGAAGTAAGCGAGGCGTCAAAAATGGTGCAGACTCGACTGGCTGAAGCCGACAAACAATTTGACGACGGCAACGTGATCGCAGCGCGGGATATTTGGTATAGCGTCGTTGAGCTTTATGGCAATAACGCTGACCTGGCGCCGCTGGTCAAGACGGCCCAAGAACGCTTGGGCTCGGTATCATCGCAAACGACAACCTCTCCGCCGACCGAAAGTAAATGACTCGCCGATGGATCCGCAAAAACGTGAGATTAGGAATTCACCGATTGAAGATTTGGCGGCACCCCCGTTGGCCGTTGGCAACGAGATTCCACCATCGGGCGAAGTAGGGGGCGGCGTCCAACCGAATAAGTTATCAGGCGTTTGGAGCCAGACCCTCCAGAGCCGCACCGCTGTCCTCGCCACCCTATTTCTAGTGACAGGAGCCTTGGGTTTGCCAATGCTGTGGTACAGCCCGGTCTTCTCCCGCGTCGACAAGATCCTCTGGACGTTGATGATCATGATCTACACAACGGCACTGATCGGTGTCACCTGGGCGATTGTGGTGTGGTGCTACCGGTTGGTGATGAGTAGTCTTTTTTAGTGAGGACTCCGTGACGGGGTAATTTGTAATTTCACAAAGCGATCAACGCTGACGGTTTCTGTATTGATACCCAGGAACGAAAAAGCAGCTCGCGGCGACGATTCCAAATATCAAATGCGAGTAGTGTGGCACCGCAGCCATCGCGATCGAGGTGAAGAGCAACACCGCAGCCTGGATATAGAATGCACCGCTGAACATCCCCGCCTTGACAATAAAAATGCTTGCGGTGATCACTCCGAGCAGTGGGGAAAGCGAAAGCACCTGCAATCCAAGCCACCATTCGAGCGGGAACAGCATTGCGATACTAATCATGCTCGCACCCCAAACATGAGCCACCTGTCGTTCGACAAATGTCACCGGACCGATCCGTTGCCTCAGCTTCCAAAACACCGCAGCCCACATCCCCAAGCCAAGCGTCCACACACCTCCGTAAACGAATCGATTTGAAACGCCGTTGACATCGAGTCCCCACGTCAACAGCGACGCAATCAACAACACCATCGCATGCCACATCCAAAGCATGCCCCAATTCTCTAGGACCGTCGCATGGTGGGTTTCGCGAAACAACCTTGCGACCACCTGCCCGAACCGGCCACTACTTGCCACGACACGTTCATCACGAAGAAACGCTTCAAGGTCGTCAGCCAATTCATCCGCCGTTTCATATCGCAGATCAGGCGGCTTCTGCAAGCAGCGGATTACAATCATCTCAAGATCACGATCCAGCCGTGGGCGTAGGGCACGTGGCGGAGTGGGATCTTGCTCAAGAATCAACAGCACTAACTCCATCACGCTTTCAGCAACCAGCGGTGGGCGACCTGTGAGAGCGTGATAAAGCACGCAGCCCAGGCTATAAATATCACTTGCCGGTCCCACACTTTCACGCCGTCCGCTCGCTTGCTCCGGAGACATATACGACGGCGTGCCAACAACGACGCCACTGCGAGTGAGCTCATTCTCGACACCAAAGCGTTTGGCGAGTCCAAAGTCGGAAACCATGGGGTTCCCCTCTCCATCGATTAAGATATTCGATGGCTTTAGGTCGCGGTGCAAAACACCTTGGCGATGAGCGAACCCTACGGCACGGCTGATCGTTGCGACCACTCGTGCTGCTTCACGTTCGGGCAACGGTCCGTCGACTAAGCGACTTCCCAGCGTATCGCCATCAATAAACTTCATGCTGAAAAATGGGCGCCCTTCAATGTCTCCGACCTCGTATACAGGCACGATGTTTGGGTGTTGAAGTTGCGCCGTCGACGACGCCTCCGATAAGAATCGGTTTAAATCCTGATCACTTGCCAGGCGCCCTCTCAAAATCATCTTCACCGCGACTTCACGGTCGAGGCTGACTTGACGCGCCCGAAAGACCACGCCCATCCCTCCGCGTCCCAATTCGCTTAGCAATTGGTAGTCACCGATGGTGACCGGCAGGTCGAGTCGTCGCCAGCGACGGGCGGAAGCGTCATCCGGGTCGACCAACGGAACCTGCTCTGATGAAACCGCCGCAACATCCGTCACAAGCACCGCTCCCCATAATCGGCGGAGATCACTCGCGAGATCGGGATGAGCATTACAAACCCCCTGGAAGTCGACCGGGCTTCCCTGGGATACGTCGTCGGCCATCTGCGAAAGCACTTCTGCCAAGCGACGATCATGCTCCGAATCGGGCGACGCGTCGTCGGTCATTTCAGCGTCGAGTTCTTCACGCGAGTCTGAAGCAGTGAGAGGAGAATCGCGGGGCGGCAGGCCGCTCACTCCGACTCTCCGCTACTTTCTTCGTCGTCAAGCAACTGCCTAAGGCGACGAATAGCGCGGAGATAACGCATGCTCGCTGCGGGTGGGTTGAGCTTCATCACTTCTGCGATTTCAAGGTTTGAAAGGTGTTCATAGTGCCGCATCATGATCACCTCGCGATCTTGTTCGTTGAGCTGCTCGATTGCCGCTTCGACTCGTTTGGAAATTTCCTTTTGGGCGGCTGCTGCCGCCGGAGTCATTGCCGGATCACAAAGCTGCGCGGCCAATTCGATCGTCGACTGATCGTTTCCACCGGGCACCGACATCGGTTGCTCACGATCCATATTGCGTTTTGCGCTGACGCGATGCCTCCGATAGGTATCGATAATATGGTCCCAAGCAATTTGCCGAAGCCACAGGTGGAAAGCCATGACCGGATCGTCAAGGTACTTTTGCAGGCGACCGCTTGCCTCTACCATGACGTCCTGGACGACGTCGCTGACATCAACGCGTTTTTGAACCTTTCGATCCAAACGCAACTGCACCAAACGCTTCACCGGCCCCCGGTGCTTTTCCAGCAATCGATTGACCGCTTTGCCGTCACCCTGTTTTGCGGCAACAAGCAAGGCATCGGTTTGATCGCTGGCGGGCCAAATTGATTTTGGTGTGCTAGGCATTCGGAACATTCGTGGCGGCGGTGAGTTCTGGCTAAGTATTCCCTGTACTATAGGGACAAGGGAACTCAGGAACCTTCGCCGATCTTTCGCACCTGCAAATCTTTGTACTTCACGACCATCGCAGGCCCTTGGTGCAACTGAAGCGCGATAACGCCGCCGGTCGCGGCCTTCGCCGTTTCGCCGTCGATGACTTCAGACGTCAGGGTATCGTTGATAAAATGCTGCAAGCGGTTTCCATCCACAACAACACGGTAGTCATTCCACTCACCGGCCCGAATGACTTCACCAAGTTTCTTGGCATCGCCAAAAACTTCCTTCGTTTTCGTCCCATCCTCCGCAATCGTGACTCGTTCGCCGCGCAGAGCCAAGATTCCACGACCTCTTTCTTCGTAATTGATGCCTGCGTAAGTGAGAGAGTCATCGATGTCGGCTTGATAGCCACCGACAATAAATTCCTTTTCATCCACGACTTTGCTTCGGTACTGGATTCCCGAATTGCCACCAAGAATCATGAACTTTGCCGTCAATTCGTAACTTGCAGGCAACTCACCCCCATAAATCAGAAACGTGTTGGCGCTAATTGGCTTATCAGCCGTCGTTGTTCCGACGATGGCCCCGTCCACGACCGACCACAGGTCGCTTCGGCCCCTCCAGCCCTCAAGCGTCTTACCATCGAATAATGCTTTCGCCTCACCGCGCGGCGACTCCCCTAAACCGGTAGAACAAAACGCAAATAGGACCACGAAAACGAAGAGGAATCGCATGGGTAAAGGCTCCATCAGTAGGTGGGGTCGTCAAGACGCGGGAACGCCAACCGCCCGAAATCGGTTCAGTGGCAAAAACGAACTCTGCTAATTGTATTCGGTTATCGGTGCGAGTGTGAGCAACAGGCAGATAAGTCGCTCGCGAATGGCCTCAACCATTCGAGTCTTGGGGACTCGAGGAGGAGACTTACCTACGTCGCCGCTGGGCAGCAGGTCATTTACTCACCACTGCCGGCCCGAAAAAAATCGGATTCCCGTATTTCGGGCAGCGGTTTGAGCGATATGGTTTCACGAGAATCGCAACGCTCAAGAAAGAGCTGAAGTGTTTTTTCACCATTTCCTTGAAAGTACTCGACCCGCAGAGGATGCACCCCCTTGGCTAGCCGGACCAATCGTCCAGCCGGCTTTGGCGGATGGTTGCCATCATGATCGATCACGGTCTTGCCGTGCAGTAAAAGTCGACTTCCATCATCCGAAATCAGCACGAAGCGGTAGAGTCCATCGTGAGCAACTTCTAGTAGGCCCTCAAAGGTAATCGCGAAGTAGTCTTCACGATCTTTCGAAAGTTCCTTCAACGCCAGTTTCGCGACAACACCGTTCGCCTGAGGTGCAAGCGTCGAGAAGTCGGGTAATTGATTAAAATTTCCATGGTAAAACGCATAGTTCAAACCAGGTTGCCGATCGGGAACATCAACGCTCTCCCACGGAGACCGCAGGCGTGGAGTGAGCGAAAGGGTCATGTTTTTGGATTGTCGAATTACAGATAGCTGCAGTGACTTGCCTTCCTGCATAAGCATTTCAAGTGCCAAAACCCAGTCAATCGCATGCCGCAGTTTCTTGCCGTCGACTGCAACGACTTCGTCTCCGATCTCTATACCGGAGGCTGTGGCTGCCGAGTCTGGCTCGATTACCTGAACAACCGCACTCCCTGCTAATGCGTCTAGCTTCATTCCCGTATCAAGTTGATGCATTAGCTCCGGCTCAATCATCTGTTCAAATTGAATTCGGACTCGATCGATTGGAATAGCGAGACCCACGTTTTGCTCATTGAGTACGTTCGCTGATACGATGCCGATCAACTCACCATCCATGTTTACCAACGGTCCACCCGAGTTTCCCCTGTTACTGGCCGCGTCGAACTGAATGAACCGATCGCGTCGAGAGTTCTCATAGTTGGTCATCACAAGGGCATTGGGACCGCCCTCCAATACTCCTTTCGCGCTAACAATTCCCGATGTAAAGACCGTTCCACGGCCACCCGGGTTTCCAGCCACGACCACCGACTCGCCATTCATGAGGTCTTCGCTGCGTCCGATTGGTACCGTCTTCAGCGGAAGAGGCAAATCCAATAGGCGAATGACAGCTAGATCAGCCTCTGGAACGCGGCCTACAACGCGAAAGCGAACTGGCTTCGAATGAGGAAGTAACGCAAATCCTTCGGTGAGTGGAAGGATATGGTTGTTGGTCAATACGTAGCCATCTTCATGAATGACCGTTCCACTACCGGACATGAGCTGATTATTAACTGGCGTGAAGATCGCAACAACGGCGGGCTCGATCGCTTGAATGACCTTCACAAGTGGAGAGAGCCGAGGAGACTCCACCGGTGTTTCGGCATAGGTCACACTGATCGAATGCGATAGCAGCATGAAAATGAGTACCGGTACTAGCCGCGGCTGTCGCAAAGAAGTTGATCGTAACAACATGGGAGAAAGCCTCGACAACGACTAACGGACAACGGACAACGGACTCGGGTGACACGTAAGATACACCGCCTCCATCCCTCGCTCCAGCGTGCGGATAAACGCATCCGCTGAATCGCATGACGGCCCACGTCAAGTGCCCATGGCTGTTGTGCCGTAGCTAACCGGGCTGTCGCTGCAAATGCTTGTCGAAAAAAGCTCGTATCCGATCGAGCTCCGTGGGACTTATGAATTTCGCACCGCCATGCCCGCCATCCTTTATGGTCACCTGCGTTGCTTCAACATCTGCTTGTCGAAGTGCTTCCGCGAATCGTTCACTTTGAGAGATGTGAACCAGCTTATCTTTTTCTCCATGGATGATAAGAAACGGACAAGCGTTTTCTGAAACGTAAGTGATTGGGCTCGCCAGGCTCGCCATTTCTTGGTTCGATTTTGCATCGCCACCCAGTAAACGACTTCGATGTTCGGTTGGACCTGCCGTCAAAAAATCGGTTGGCCCAAACCAATCTACCACGGCTTGGACCGTACTCGATTGATTCGCATGACCAAGGTTACCTTCGAGAGTTTCTACATGCCCAGTGGTTCCCAGTAACGCGACCAGGTGGCCACCCGCCGAACCGCCCCATGCACCGATACGCGCCGCGTCCAACCCGTATTCATTTGCATTGGCACGAAGCCAGCGAACCGCTGCCTTGCAGTCGTGAAGCTGCGCAGGAAAGATCGCATCTTGGCTGTAGCGATAGTTGATGGAGGCCACTGCGTAATGCTGCGTCGCCAAAATGGCGGCTGGGCTGCGAGCCTTATCACCCGATGACCATCCACCGCCGTGAACCCAGAGAACAACAGGCAACAGCGACGTTGTACGATCGGGTAGATAAAGATCCAAACGGTTTCGAGGGTGTCCGCCTTCAACGTACTCGATGTCAGTGAGCAGCCTAACGCCTTCGGGAACGATGTTCCGTTGACGAACAAGTTCGCCCATTGCACCATTGATCAATACCGCATCGTCTTTCATCGAACTGCCTAACATTCGCCTACGAGAGTTACCCTTGCGAGGTGAAGTGTACAAGATGTGCTTGTATGTGTGGACGACTACGTTGGGAGGTGGATTGTGTCGACATCGACTACCTAACCAAAACTTTGGCTCTTGTCGCCGAGTATTACCAAATGTCTTTGCATGGGCCGCACGCTACTAATCGAAGCTTTGATATACCGTGACAGAGTCGATGTTGCCGAAAAGGTGATTGTCGATGACGTTACGTACTTCACCGAATTGACGTTCCAGCGCAGTGTGATTGATTCTGCAACCAAATGCGCCGTTGATGCGAACATTCCGTACCTCCGTTCTGCCGGCAATCGCGCGAGCTTAGGCTTTGAAGTGAACGTTTCAGGAGAATGGAATATGGGCGGTCAGCATGACTGGAAAACTTGGTCCATCCGGGTTTGTCGTGGATTCGGTAGAATTCTCCGCCAAGGAGAACCACTATGCAAGACAAAGAACTGTACCAACAAATTCTTGGACTTTCTTCGCCCTGGACTGTTGCTGATGTGCAACTCGATCATGTTGCC
>JANOBM010000299.1:0-4070 GCA_031411655.1 Planctomycetaceae bacterium | reverse complement strand
AGTCGCCGAAGGGATGAACAGCAAAATCATGTCAATCAAGCGACGAGTCGGCGGCTACCGCAATCGTGAAAACTTCAAGACAGCGATCTATTTCTACTGCGGTGGACTCGATCTCTACCCACGATAATCCCGGATGGACCGGAAAACTCTGGGTGCGCTGACATACAAAGTCGTCCATCCTTAGAGCTAGCCTTATCGAAAGCGAGCCAGTCTTGCTGGGCACTATCGTAATGCTCGTGACAACGAACCTTGCATTTGACTTACTGAGTAGATTGTAAGCCAAATCAAGTCTGCCCGAATCACGCCTGAAGGAATTCGATGAAAGGCGTTTCAAAAAAATCGAGTCAGCGAGTAGGTGAAGCCGCGTTAGAATGCGTCGGTGTCGACGTTGTCGCGGTGGCAACCAATAGGTTCGTCCAGTGTTTCAGGATCCAAACAGTGACGTAGACAATCGACACGCCAACAAACATGAACCCCGCAGGAAAGTCATGATAGACCGGTTCGTGTCTCAAGCTGTGATGTAATGTGACGATCCCCGCATAAAACGCTGTCGCAACCCACCAGCTCGTATATTCTCGAGCGAGTATCCGGCGCACAAGCATGGGTCGATTAAACGATTTCCAGAGTCGGAACTGAGGCACCAAGCAAGGCGTATGTTTGGCCCATTCGTGATAAGTGCTTTCAAACTTTTCAGATAAAAAGACCTCCTCTGTCGCTATGATTCGTTCGTAGTAGCACCAAAACGACAACGCATAAATGAGTATCAGCCAGGCGTCTCCCGAATAGAGAAAGCCTGACAAACCAATAAGGAAGTTGGCCGTGTAGAGTGGATTTCGAACGATCGAATAAGTCCCTGTCGTATTCAGGGAATCTGCCAACTGACGCTTGGTGTTTCTTCCCGAGGTTCGCTCCGGCACGCTTCCCACCGTGATGGCTCTCAGCACCAGTCCCGATGCCATGACCAGGATGCAAAGGCAGGACCAAGCTTCAGGAATCTCGCGAAGCAGATGGTTGTCGGCAAGCTCGATCATTCGGACGATCAATAAACCCGCCAGCAGCAGCGGCAAATAGCTACGCCAACGAAACAACCAAACACCTTGTTCCGCCATCCTGCTTGCCAGTGGGATCATCATCTTCTTCATGGAAAGGTAACTCGAAGTACGAAACATTTAGTATTAAGTTTCGCCATCTTTCACAAGAGCATTTTAAGGATGTGAGCGATCTCTTTGAGCCACTTATGGATTTTTGCGCGTTTGCATTGCCACGCTCGGTAGGACGCCGTTCGGCATCGAGACCCGTACCTCGCACCAATGTGCCGAATTACCTCGGTTTTCAATCGGACGTAATCACAGGTCCTCTGCCCCTCTTCGCTTCTGCAATCAGCATTCAATGGAGGATCCGCCGAAGTGCATTGGGATTGAGGGCGTGGAGGGATAACCGAACGCTAACACGTTGCGGCTGACTTCATCTTCTTCATTCATGCGCCGAATAGGACCCTAGAGGTCATCTCGAAGTTCAGAAATCTGAGTGCTGTGATGATAAGGTTCGAAGTCCGGAACACGGATGTTGAATGCGTCGAGTAATTGCACCGTTGGTTTTGGCCATGGAGAGGTGGAGGCATAAGGCGAACGAAGAACGTTCAAAGGAACGTCGATGAGAGCAATGACGACGATGGCAATGCACCACAATGCACGCTTCCATCGTGTCGCATGCGCGCTATGCGTATTGCGATGGCCATCGTCTTGTTCGCGCATCGCGAGTCGACTAACTCGAATCAGCAGGTCATTTGCTCGCGGCGCGAACCCAAGACTCAGTTCCACTCGAGGAGGCCGCGTATTTGCGATTTTAACCAGCGTGCTGAGATATTTCGCCGTTGGTCGTCCGCTTTCAGCAACGCAATCGTCACAGATGAATTCACGGGAAAGTGAAAGCTGGCGTGAAACGGTTGCAATCGATGGATGATACCAGCAGGCCAGTTCGAGTAGTCGTTGAAGAAATAACTGCATCGGATGTGCAGATTGGAGATGAACGCACTCATGCATGATGATGTCGTCCAACTCCTCGCCGCGGTCTTCCAACAATGACTTTGGTATCACAATGACCGGAGTCTGAAGTTGGTAGCAAAACGGAACGTTGACGTGCTCGCTCTCGTAAATGAAAGGCACAACGGAGGAGTCTGAGTCAAGGACTCTTTGTAGCGGTTCGGAAAAGGCAGCTCGGTCTAGTTCGACCCGACGAGCTCGACAAAGAATGGATCGGATTTGATACGCGCCCACGGACCACCGGATAGCAACCAGCCCCATGCCAGTGACCCAGACGACCAGCAAGCCATTTCCGATTTTCGATTCGACCTCTGCGATCGTGAGTCGAGTTTCATCTCGAAGGTGTGTCCAAGGATGGAACCAGAATGGTTTCGGTAGAAAAAGTCCCAGAATGACAATGCATAGCATGACGAGAAGGCAGGCCATCCACGATCGGTTATGACGCCAAGATGATCGGAAGTCAGGTCCGAGCAACCGCGTGAATGCGACGACCAAAAAGAGCTGGAGAGAGAGTGTGGCAAAGAACTCAAGCCAGACAATGCCCGTCACGGTTTCTTCTCCATTTTTTCAATGAGTAGACGAACCTCCTCAATCTCCTTTTGCGAAAGCACTCGTTCGCTGACGAGATTGAGAACGAGCGACTTCATGGAACCTCCGAAGAGCCGTTCGACTAAATCACGTGTCATCGTGTTTCTCACTCTCGCCTTTGTGACGACCGTCTTATAAACAAAGGCGCGGCCTCGTTTCGCAACTCGTTCCACAAACCCTTTCTCTTCAAGAATCTTGACCATCGTCATGACCGTTGTGTAGGCGAGCGGGCGCGAGAGTGAGTCAACGATGTCTTGAATGCAAAAGGTTTCCTTAGTCCATGCAACGTCCATGATCTCGGCTTCGCATTCGGTCAATGTATGATTCGATTCACGCATAGAGGGAAAACCAAAAGGCAATTAGGTGATGAGATATCAATGGAGGCCTCGCTTTGCGAGCTGCTGGTAGAGAGCAGTGTCGATTGAGCTACTTAAAAATTCGACGTGGCCATCGGCACACAAAAACAGAGCACCGTCGACATGCCGGCTCGAGAATTCACACTCGTCACACTCGTCGCACTCGGTCGCATTAGGAGAGGTGAGCGCCGATCCCAGCAACCGGCAACCCGCATCTTCTCCCGCGAATGGAACTCCTAGCCACGTCGATTCCAGCGTGGCCATCGTTCGTTCGCCGATTAATAACGTCGAGCTCAGTCCGCGACGAAGGTCAGCCAACTGGACAGCATGTCCACCGATCATCGCACCATTTCCGTCCGCAGTGGGATACGCATCGTCAGCCTCTGTGGTACCAAAGACTCCTAAATAGTTTGCGGTGGGCAATGTGATCGATTGCCTGGCAGCGATTTCGAGATTCAGACTATCTTCATGCTCCGCCGTATTCGGGTCGTCGAAGTGCAGCACAAAATCATTTGACGTGATGTCCGACGGGCATCGGAACATCGCCATTGCATTTGAGTGAAGGATCGAGTCCGCCACGAGATGCAACGACGTGGCCTCTGTGATCTGGGAGCCCATTGCAGACTGCTCGAGCGTGGGAAGTAATGCGACTGCCCACCCGAGTCCCTCCGTATCGTTATTGGAAACTGTCCAACCCATAGGCAGTCGCCGATGGATGATTTCGTGAGACTGCGCCGCAATGCCAATCTGGACCAGATTGTTCTCGCAGACAACCATTCGAGCCGCCTCACGCGTAGCGGAGACGGCGGGAAGGAGGATGGCCAATAGAATGGTCACGATCGTTACCGAAACGATCAGCTCTAAAACCGTAAGCCCTTGTCGCTTTGCTCCTAATGATGCTGACAATCGTCCCTCCTTGTGATGCCCTGCAGACTGCTTTTAATTGGTCCATCCGGGTTTGTCGTGGATTCGGTAGAATTCTCCGCCAAGGAGAACCACTATGCAAGACAAAGAACTGTACCAACAAATTCTTGGACTTTCTTCGCCCTGGACTGTTGCTGATGTGCAACTCGATCATGTTGCC
>JANOBM010000298.1:0-27603 GCA_031411655.1 Planctomycetaceae bacterium | reverse complement strand
GACTCGAAACCCGCTCGGCGAGCCGGGGCACCTGTGGCGGTACCGCACGATCCGAGCGCAGGCCTCAGCTATCGGCAGCCTGGAAACAATCTTCAGACTGCTGTGTCTGATAGAAACCAGCGCACCTCGCCTGCGGCGTTTCGGCCATCTCGACCTGAACTGGGAAGATTACGTAGAGATTGACCCTCGCTACTTCCGACCTGCTGAAGTCGAGCTTCTATTGGGCGACCCGAGCAAAGCGAAAGCAAAACTCGGTTGGACCGCAGCAACGGATCTTTGCGAACTGGCCCGAATCATGACCGAACATGATCTTGACCTCGCACACCGTGAGGCTCACTCGAAGACATACGTCGGGACGCCGTAGTTTTCGATCCTTCCAATTGCTGTATCGTAGCCTAACCTACGCAATGGGCCGCCGCGACTTTCTATTGAAGGATGCTGCTGACGACCTTGCCGTGTACATCGGTGAGCCGAAAGTATCTTCCTTGAAACTTATGGGTTAGCCGTTCGTGGTCGATTCCTAGAAGATGGAGTAACGTTGCTTGGAAATCATGCACATGGACGCGATCTTCGACGGCATTGAAACCGAACTCATCGGACGCTCCATAACTCATGCCCGGCTTCACGCCACCGCCTGCCATCCATAACGTGAAGGCGTAGGGGTGATGGTCTCGTCCCCATTGCTTCGTTTCTTCGATCTTTCCCTGAAGAAACGGAGTCCGGCCAAATTCACCACCCCAAATGACAAGCGTATCCTCCAGCAAACCTCGTTGCTTCAAGTCGCGAACGAGAGCAGCGCTTGGTGCATCAGTATCCTGGCACTGAATCTTTAGTTGCGTGTTTAAGTTGCGATGCTGGTCCCATCCTGCGTGCATCACCTGTATGAACTGCACACCGCGTTCCGCCAGGCGACGAGCCATCAAGCAGTTGTAAGCAAAACTTCCCTGCCTTGTGACATCAGGGCCATACATGTCAAGAACATGCTGTGGCTCCTGAGCGAAGTCGGTCAATTCGGGAACGCTTGTCTGCATCTTAAAGGCCATCTCATACTGCGAGATTCGCGTCGCAATTTCGGGGTCACCTGATTCCTTTAGTCGAATTTCGTTCATTTGAGCCAAATCATCCAAAACGCCTCGTCGCACTGCGGCACTGACGCCAGGAGGATTGGACAGGTACAACACCGGTTCGCCGCTTCCACGAAACTTAACGCCTTGGTACTTCGTGGGCAGGAATCCACTTCCCCAATAAAAATCGTAGAAAATCTGACCGCAACTAGCCTCCTTATCTCGTGAAGTCATCACCACAAATGACGGAAGTTCTTCGGTCTCACGTCCCAGCCCGTACGTCAGCCAGGCGCCCATGCTCGGACGTCCAGCCATCTCGGCACCGGTCAAAAAGAATGTGATTCCAGGCGCGTGATTCACAGACTCGGTATGCATCGATTTGATGAAACAAAGCTCGTCCGCAATCGCCGATGTATTGGGCAGGAAATCGGAAACCCAGGCACCGCTGTTGCCGTGCTGTGAAAACTTTGTGATCTCACTCAGTACCGGTCGTTCCGTTTGTCCACCTGTCATCGTGCTGAATCGCTTACCGCCTACCACTTCGTCCGGAATTTGTTTGCCATGCCATTCGCGAAGTTTTGGCTTGTAGTCGAACAAATCAACGTGAGAGGGCGCTCCGTTTTGAAACAGATAGATCACTCGCTTCGCTTTCGGCTGGAAATGAGGCACACCCGGAAGCCCTCCCAGACGATGGCTTGTTGCTGCGTTTACGCCCGATGCCGCCTCACTACGATCCCCAAGAAGGCTCAGCAAGGCTGCAGATCCAATTCCTCCAGCACCTTTACTGAGTAGCGTACGCCGAGTTATCCAAGATTGGCGGAGTGAGTTCATGTTCATCGCGATCACTCTTTTGAAAGCGCTTCGTCAAGGTTAAGAATTAACTGGCACAGTCCCGTAAACGCCGCATGATCAGCCGCGTCCAGAGATGCGTCACTTGGGGACTCTCCAACCAACAACAAACGCTTAGAGTCCTCGCTGTTGGTGCGATATTGATTCTTGAGTGTGCTCAAACGATTCATCATTATTTCGCCCTCTTTCTCGTTGGGCCGACGGCCCGTAACGAGACGGAATGCTAAGGCGATTCTTTGGTGGTCATCGAAGGCACCAAGCATCACGCGTTGAGCCAAATTCCGAGCGGCCTCTACGTAGGTCACATCATTAAGCGTGCTTAGTGCGTGTAGCGGTGTATTGGTTCGGAAGGGCATCACCGAACAGGTTTGGCGAGTCGCATTGTCAAAGAACACGGTTGGCGACACGATCCGTCGCCAATAGATATACAGGCTCCTTCGATACAACGCGTTACCGTGGTCTTGTTGGTAGCTCTTAAAGCCAAACGTTGCTTCCTCCCAAACGCCCGGTGGCTGATAGGGCTTCACGGCTGGCCCACCTAACCGGTCGACAAGCAGACCCGAAACGCTCAATGCGATGTCGCGAAGCATCCAAGATGGCAACCGATACCTTGGACCTCGTGCGAGATAACGGTTCTCAGGATCGCTCTCGAATTGTGAATGCGATATCTCAGAGGACTGCTGATAGGTTTCACTCATCACAATCGTTTTGTGCAGCGACTTTACATTCCACCCTTTTTGGACGAAGTCGGTTGCCAACCAATCCAGAAGCTCCGGGAAGGATGGCTTTTCGCCCTGAAGCCCAAAGTCTTCAGTCGTCTTGACCAATCCCACACCAAAAAAAGATTGCCAGAAACGATTCACCGTAACGCGTGCCGTCAGTGGATTTTCAGCAGAAACCAACCATCGGGCCAAATCAAGGCGGTTAAGCCTTCCGTCACTTGCAATCGACTTTGAATCACGGCTGGAAACTAGCGATGCAGGCAATGCGCCCATCACCTTCGTCGTTGTCGGTTTGTCGTATGAACCCTTTATCAAGACGAAGGTATCTCGTGGCACGCTGACCTGATCCATGATCAGCACTTTGGAAATTGAACTTCTTGCATCGTCTCGAACTCGAACGCGGTCCAATAGCGTCTGCAAAACTTTGACGTACTCGGGATCGTTACCATCGGCCTCAAAGTAATGAATCGCTTCCACCAGTTGCGATACGCCTCGGTTGACTGGCGCCGTGCGTGCAATGTACGCAGGCAGGTTCCCAGGCAGCGTCGCGGCAGCACTTTCTGTCAGCGGGGCTCCTTCAGCACGCGGAAATTTTTTCAACTCAAACGCTTCGACATCGCGAGATGATTCGTCAACCCCACGCTGGGATGCGGTAAGTCGCTCTTCTTCTTCGGGAGTTGAGTAATCAAGCACCGGCGCCATTTGGCCGCCACCGCCCGACCCCGATTCACTCATCTGGTTGAAGATGTCATAAAAGCCGAAATAGTCTTGAAGCGTGAATGGATCGTACTTGTGATCGTGACAACGACAGCAGGTAAAGGTCGAACCCAACCAAACGGTAGCTGTCGACTCGACTCGATCAAAGACATTTTCGACACGCGTTTCTTCTGCGATTCGGCCCCCTTCACCGTTGTGCATGTTGTTACGGTGGAATCCGCTGGCAAGCCGCTGATCCCGCGTCGCATCGGGAAGCAGGTCTCCCGCCAATTGCTCAACGGTGAATTGATCGTAAGGCATGTTTTGGTTAATCGCTTGAACGACCCAGTCGCGCCATGGCCACATCGTACGTTCAGGGTCACCTTGAAAACCGTTCGTGTCGGCATACCGAGCAGCATCCAACCAATCAAATGCCCAACGCTCGCCATAGCGACTGGAGGCTAACAAACGATCGACGACCGTTTCATATGCATTAGGAGACGTATCCGCCAAGAATGAATCCATTTCATCCAGTGACGGAGGCAATCCCGTGAGATCAAGCGTCACTCGTCGCAACAATGTTTCCTTTGCCGCTCGCGACGCAGGCTCAAGGCCCATCGCTCGAAGGCGAGCGACGACAAATGCATCGATCGGATTACGAACCTGGTCACTGGGAGCCTGGACCATCGGAAGTTGTGGGGGCGTAGGTATTTCATACGCCCAATGCTTGCCCCACTTCGCACCCGACTGAATCCAATCTCGCAAAACGGCAACCTGTTGGGAACTCAGTTGACGGAGTGATTCCGGCGGTGGCATCACTTCATCGGGATCGGTCGTTGTGATTCGCCGAATCAGCTCGCTTTGCGATTCGTCGCCGGGAACGATGACCTTGGCACCACTCTCGCCGGTTCCAAACGCTCCTTCCTCACGATCAAGACGAAGGCCTGCCATTCGCGCTTTCGCATCAGGCCCGTGGCAGGTGAAGCACGTATCCGAAAGGATTGGCAGCACATCCCTCGAAAATCGAATATCTGCTGCGATTGCCGTTGGGCCGAAGTGCACTGCAGTCGACAACGCCCACCAGTACAGGATCCCCCAACCAGCACGCGTCACGGTGGATGGTAGATTGCTGAGCATTTGATACGCATTCGAGTTCATTTTTGGAGGACGAATCACTGGACCAACTCCGGCAGGTACTTCACCGGTAAAGTGCCGTGACTTAATACTTCTTCGTGGTATCTGCCAAGTACGAATGAATCGCCACGGGCGCGCTGTACTGATTGCCTCAAACGATAAAAAGCCATTCGCCCCGTGAAATAGGTCGACAACTGACAGGAACTTTGCTTCGCGCGTTGTACCTTCCCTACAGCTTCTCCCTCCGTTTGGTAACCTCGCTCCATGAGCAACCGCAGCGCGTCTTCATCCGTCATGTTCGAGCAATGCATGTGGTGATCGAGAATCGCGTTTAGCACGGCACGAATGTAGAATTTTAACTGATGCAGTCGAAGCGCAAGGCTTCCGCCGCCATAGCCTTCGTCAAGCATCATTTGCTCCGTGTAAACCGCCCAGCCTTCCGCGAACACACCGGAGTACAACACTTTGCGGATCAACGAGGAGTTTCGATTACCGTAATCCAATTGAATGTAGTGCCCAGGATAGGCCTCGTGAATCGTGAGAATTTGGAGCATGTCATGATTGTATTCTTGCAGAAACGCTTCCTGACGTTCACTCGGCCAATCGCTTGGAGGTGGTGAGATGGCGTACAGGCTTTTCGCCTTCGCATCGAGTGGCGGAGCAGGACTCAAGTAGGCGGCGGAAAAACCGCGCTGAAACTCTGGCATCTCGATGATTTCGCATTGATCCGGCGTGGGCAACGCAAGGATATCTTTTTTGGCGATGAAATCCTTAATCTTGGCGACGGTTTCTTTCGCATCGTTCACAAGCGTCGCGGAAGAACCATGATTTGTGCCCAAGAATTGCAGCACAGAACGAACGACCATACGACGTCCTGCCGTGTCGTCCGGTGGAAGTGATCGCATCGGGAAGCACTCGTGCCACAACTGTTTCGCGACGTAGTACATTTCCTGCTCAACTCGATCAGCCTCCATTTCCGCAGCATCGATGATTTGCTGCGCATCCCAGCCCGCATCGAGTTCCAACTGTAATTTGGCATTGAATCGCTCTTTACCAATCCGCCATTCACCGGTTGACCGTGGTAACACATCTTCTTTTAAGAACCGACGAAATTCCTGAAGTGCCTCGATGGCCTTGAGACATGGCGCACGGAGCGAACTCAATTGGGGAGATTCATTTGCAAGTTCGTAGATATCTTTCTCATAGAACGTGATCGCCCCATCGGTTCGCTTTATCGCCACTTCCGTCAATACGGCAGGTGGGTTTTTAATCGATCGTTTTGCCGCGTCAATGATTTTAGGAACCGACCCGATGCGACTGATTGCATTCTCGATATTTCGGTGTCGGGGCAACGTTGACTGAGTGAAGAGACTAAAGACACTGTCCGAACAATAAAGCAAATAGATCCGTGGGTCATTCGCAAAATCATCGGTGTTCGTTGCTTGCCAGATTCGATACTTAAGAAAGTGTTTCCAAATTTCCAAGTCGATTTGAAACGGACGCGATAACGACGGGGCCACAAATGTAGAATTTAATTCTTCGAGCGTCTTTTGGTCGTGCACCAAGTCCGCAGCCCTCGCCTCGGGCGACACATCGTCGAGCATGCCGTCAAATTCGCGTTTCCCCTGCTGAGTCGCGAATACGGGATGCCGTTCGCATTCCTCGTCGAGCCATTTTTGGAAAGTCTCAACAAGTCGCTCGTCAGGTACGTTGGACTGGTCGGCACGAACCCATAGCGGGCAGGCCAAAATCGACAAGTAAACGATGAAGTGTAAGCTTTTAAACATCAAATTCCTGCAATGATTTCGAATCGTTGATCGGTCCCCCAATTGTACTCGCGATCGGTAGGCTTGCGTTCCACCCGATTCGCCTACAATTTGCTGAATCCTTCTCGCCGTCCTTCCCGCTGTAACACAAAATAATGTCCTCACCTTTAAATTGGAATTCGCGTCACTTAACCAGCGGTTGGCAGAGGGGCGTCAATGCATTTTTTTGGGGACTGGGTTTTGAAGAGCGGGACTTTGATAAGCCGCAGATTGGTATCGGGACGCCGCTTCTTGAAGGAAATTTGTGCAATGTGCATAGCTATCGATTGGCTCAAAGCATTCGGATGGGATGTGCCAACGCAGAATTGATTGGCTTTCCGTTCGGAGTTTCCGCTGTAAGCGACAACCTTGTCCAAGGCAGTCCCGATGGCGGCGCGTCGTTGGCCTCAAGAAATCAGATTGCCAATGGGGCCGAGATGGTATGTGCCGCCCATCGATACGATGCACTCGTAGGTCTCCATCACTGCGACAAGAATGGCCCTGGGTTTGCAATGGCGCTCGCGAGGCTGAACATACCGGGGCTCATCGTCAACGGGGGATCCATCCATCCCGGCTGCCATCTGGGTAAACCGACAACGATCTTTGATGTTTACGATGCACAGGCACGCGTTCGCGCCGGCCAGATGTCGGCCGAAGAGGCCGAAATTATCCTTCGCACGGCTTGCCCTGGGCCGGGTGGTTGCGGAATTGCTGCGTCATTCAACACATGGGGTATTGCCATGGAGGCAATCGGTCTAAGCCTCCCTAATACATCTTCGATGCCGGCGATCGATGACGGTAAAGCGGTTGAGTGTCTACAGGTTGGCTCTGCAGTTCGAAAGCTGCTCGAAATGAATATCCGCCCCCGAGACATTCTCACACGGGCTGCTTTTACGAACGCCATGACGACAATCGCCGCGATCGGTGGATCGACAAACGGTGTGCTCCACCTGCTTGCACTGGCCAGCGAGGCCGAAGTTTCATTTGGTTTAAAAGACATTCAGGAGATCTGCCGGCGCACGCCCGTGTACTGCAACTTCGCGCCTAGGGGTACTGGGACGATGGTCGACCTTCATCGCCTCGGGGGCACCTCGATGCTGCTTAAGCATTTGCTAAGCGTCGGACTCCTTGACGGAAGTTGCCTGACCGTTACCGGGGACACTCTTTCCCAAAGCCTATCGGATGCGCCGGACATCCCCATTGGAAATGAGCTCGTCGCGCCGCGAGAAACGCCTTGGAAGACGTATGCAGACATCCAAGTTTGTTTTGGAAATGTGGCTCCGCAGGGGATCGTTTTTAAAGTTTCGATCTTGGATTCGCCCAGGTTTCGAGGTACTGCAATTTGCTTTGACTCGGCCAAGGCGGTCTCCGATGCAGCCGTAGAGAACCGAATACGCCCAGGCCACATTGTCGTACTTCGAGGGCTTGGGCCGGTGGCGGCGGCGATGCCAGAGGTACATGTAGCGACCGCCGCCTTGTCCATGCCAGAATTGAAAGGAAAAGTAGCACTCATCTCCGACACGAGGGTCTCCGGTGTATCCAGTGGTGCCATCGGTGTCCACTGCGCACCAGAGGCGGCCCTTGGTGGTCCGATCGCTGCGATCAGGGACGGCGATGTGATCACCTTTGATTTGGAACAAGGCACGATCCATGCCGACGTCGATCTGAGTGGGCGGGAACGCGTTGCGTTTCCGGTTCATTATCGTCGCGGCTACCTTGCCGATTTCGCGGCCACCGTCACTCAGGCCGACAAAGGCTGCGTAAGCAAGTTTCACCAAGCGCTTTCGTCACCGGAATAGCGATCGAATTCGAACTGCCCTTCATGCCGGTCGCGTCGTCACGTTTGTAACGATTAAAGCGTTTTCGGATTAAAAATCCTGCAAAAAGTCAGCGACTCACTCGGCGCAAAAGCCGTCTGGGGGTGACGGTGGCCAATGTTTCGAGGTTGAAACCTGTCAACGCCGGCAGTGATTTCGTCCCACCTAGGAATTCGAAAAGCCACTCATGTTCGATCAAAGAAAAAACCACGAGCGCCCTAACACTGAGCGCAAGGCACTGGCAGTCAATCTTGATCCTCGTCGCTACGGATCATTTGCAGAGATCGGGGCAGGTCAGGAAGTGGTACGCTGGTTCTTCCGCGTCGGCGGTGCTGCGGGAACGATTGCTAAAAGTATGTCGGCATACGATATGTCCGTCAGCGATGCAATCTATGGACCCTGCGACCGCTACGTATGTCGAAAACGGCTTGAGGACATGCTTGACCGCGAGCACTCGTTAAACCTTGAGCGGCTACGCGAGAGCCGTGGTGATTCCACAGCGTTTTTTGTATTTGCCGACACGGTATCGGCGCGTAATTTTAAAGGAACCAACGATTGTCACGGATGGATGGGCGTGCGATTTCAGGCTCACCCGCGAGACCAAGACAGTCAAATCATCATCCATGTTCGAATGCTCGATACCGAAAATGCACTTCAACAAGAAGCACTTGGCATCATCGGCGTGAACCTGTTATTCGGCGCGTTCTTTCTCAATCATGAGCCGGATCAATTGATCGAATCGTTGCTGGACAATCTCAATACACGTCGAATCGAGATCGACATGATCGAGTTTTCTGGCATCGCTTTTCGCCATGTCGACAACCGCGTGATGAGCCTTCGCCTGGTACAGTTGGGTTTGAGCAATGCGGCAATGTTTTCGGCGACTGGAGAAGTGCTTCAACCAGCAGAAGTGCTTTACAAGAAACCCATTCTCGTTGAACGTGGAAGCTACCGACCGCTCACCAACGTAAACGTTGACATGCTCCGCGCGGCGCATGAGAAGTTCTGCAACGAGCCTGATGTCGCTGGTGACCAAGTGGTGACCCTCGCCGAAATCACCATGCGCAATCTCAAAGCAAATGGTGAAATCAACCTTCAAGACTTCCTTGCCCGTGTCGATTTGCTTGCCGCCTGCGGCATGACCGTCTTGATTTCTGACTACTTTGAATACTATCGGCTGGCAGCTTACTTGGCACGATACACAAAAAAGAAAATCGGCATCACGATGGGAGTAGGAAGTCTCATCGAGTTATTCGACGAGAAATATTATGCCGAACTTGACGGTGGCATTCTTGAATCTTTTGGTCGATTGTTCAAGAACGACCTCAAACTTTACATCTACCCACTTCAGGACAAAAAAACTGGCGAGTTGATGACGGTTGGAAACATCGAGGTGGCTGCGGAGATTCGAAAGCTCTATCAGTACCTTGCCGACAAACGCTGCATCGAACAACTCGATAACTTCAATCCCAAGCACCTCGCAACTTTCTCACGTGAAGTTCTTGCCAGGATTCAGTCGGGCGACCCTAGTTGGATCGAGCACGTTCCGACCGAAGTCGCCGAAGCAATCCAGCGACGAGGATACTTCGGATATCGCCGCACCGGCTGCTCGAAAGAATCACAAGCACCGATTGCGCCTGTCAATGTTAGCAGTCCATTTTCGACACCGTCGGTCGCGACCATCTATTAGCCATTTCGTAGGGTGCGAGCGGAAACGCCGCACCCTACGGAATGAATAGCCAAGCGAAGCCTAAACCTTCGGAATCTCAAAACCCGCGCGTTGAGCGCGGGCAAAGAAGGCCGCGGCTTCATCATCACCGACGATCATCTCGGCTTTAGGATCCCACTTGATACTCCGTCCCAAGCGTGCGGCGATGGCAGACAGATGGCAGGTCGCCATGGCCTGAACGTGACTGAAAACGTCACTTACAGGCAAGCCGCCGTCGCGAACACAGCGGAAGAAATTAGCTTTGTGTCCTTCGTGCTGTTTTCCTTTGAAGAGCTTGGTGACATCCGAGTCGGAGTAGGAATCTTTATCCCAGTTCTCCTCGATCGGCTTGCCCTTGATTGTTCCGCGGCTGACGAAAATCCGTCCTTTTTCGCCCTCAAACAGAATGCCGTTTTCGCCCCGGCTGGTCACGATCATCTCGGTACCGCTTGTAAATTTGCACTTCACTGCAAAATCGTGCGATGTGTTATAGCTATTGTCTACCGTCGCATAGCCATGTTGATACTCCACAGGATGTTTGGCGTCGGTTCCGTCGATCTCGACGGGACCATTGCCTTCTTGGTCTTCACCCAGAGCCCAGGTCGCGATGTCAACGTGGTGAGCGCCCCAGTCCGTGAATTTTCCGCCGCTGTATTCGTACCACCAGCGGAACTGGTAATGACAACGTTCTTTGATAAAGTCGACTTTCGGCGCTTGGCCAAGCCACATGTCCCAATTCAACTCCGCGGGAGGCGCGGACTTTGCAAACGGTCCACCCACATCACCACCTCCGATGCTGCAGGTAGCGGTCTTTATCTTTCCTAAAAGTCCTTTCTGGACCATGTTGACCGCTCGCAGGAAAAGATCTTTTGCATCTCGCTGCTGGGTGCCTACGGTAAAAACCAAGTCGGGGTGCTTCTTGCACGCGTTTCGAACGAGTTGATTTTCCTCGAGCGTTAGCGTCAGAGGTTTCTGACAGAACACATGCTTGCCGGCTTCCAACGCTTCGATGGCAATCTTTACGTGCCAGTGGTCCGGAGTGACGACGCTGACCACATCAATGTCATCGCGCTCGAGCACCTTGCGATAGTCTTCGTACGCATCGGCCTTTCCTTTCCCGATCCCTGGATCGTTCTTGGCCGCTTCAGCATGGTTTCGATCGACATCACAGACCGCGAGTATATCACCGTATTGAGCATGGCCCTTGGCGTCCCCGCTTCCCATGCTACCGACACCGATGCAACCGATACGAGGGCGATCGTTTTTTGCATCGTTTGCAAACGCTCGATCGCTCCAAGAAAAGTAAGGCAAACCAACACCGACAGCCGAAGCTGCGGCGGATTTGCGCAAGAAACTACGACGATTTTGCTGAGGTCGCATAAATTGTTCCTGAGGGTAGTGGGTAGGCAACATGAACCAATCGGCAGGCGAGAAACGTTCCCGCGCGGGACTTTTCCCGCTTGGGAGTATAATCGTTACCGGTGGGCCGTGGGTACAACGCGCCCACAACCTTCACGACTGTTTGGGACCTCAGTTCGCGACCGTTTCCAGAAGGTCCAAGAATTGCGTTGTTTTGCGGTCGGCGCGGTGCGACGGATCGACCAGTGACAACAGCGACTTGATCGACATTCGCCACACGGCTGTCTCGTACTCCGTCTCGCCACGAACACGTTCCAGGGCCTGATTTGCGGGATTTTTGTCTGACATGCGAGCGCCTGGCTCGCGGTACTGGAAGCGAAGTGCATCCACGACCGTCGCATCGAGCAAACCTGGTTCGGACTGCCTCAAGGCTAAAATCGCCGTCGTGATGTGACCCAAACATTCGTTCGCGCCTTCCGCCGCTTTGGCATTCGACGGCACCGCCGCAGGAGAAACCACTCTCTCAGAACGTTTCTTCGCAAACGATTTGAGCTGCTTGAGTTGTACTTTAGTTCCCATGGAATTGCCTCCCGGCGAACGCCGAACACTTGGAAAAGTGAAGATTAGAAAAAGACTGGATTAGGGGTGAGCCCCTTTGAGTTTAACCGAGTCGCCGCACGTAATACCACCACTCAAAGGTAAGTACTCCCAGCAGCCCAAAGAGGAGTATCCGCCAATACTCTCGGCGAGATGCAGTGGTCGCGATTGCCCGGGAAAGCTGCTGATCTCCCAGTTGAACGACATCGGAGACCGCCAGCGTGCTTTCGCGACGATCGAACAAATTGACGCTAAACAGGTCGACCACCCGCTTTTCATCTTCGACTTCATAAACGCCCGTCGATTCGGTGCCGGTGAACGTCACACGTCCCGTCGAATCAGGCTTAACAAACTGAATACTCCCAGACGGAATCCGAATCGAAAGCTCACCTTGGCGCCGGTCGGTGCTTAGTGTCACCACCTCGCCAGCATGATGAGATCGTTGTCCTCCCACTTCCGCCACGCCCGTTAAATAACGTATCGCATTAAGTACGAAAACTGGCCAAGAACGTTGGACCTGCCAATCGGTGTTAAAGCTTGCACCGCCGTCGGCCGTCGCGCTCATGATCTCGAAGCCGAGAACTAAATCTTCAAACCCTTCTCGAGGACCGATAGAGAGAATGGGGCCTGTGTCCCCGACCAACAGATCCACCGCCCCGGGCGGCGGAACTAACGCATTTCCCTCGGCGATTAGTAGAGAAAACAAATCGAGGTATCGCATGATCGGATGTGAGCGGTCGATATCGACGAGCAGAACCTGAGAGCTTCGCTCTCGCTGGGTCCAACCACTTGGTGGTAGCGAACCAACGAAAAAAGTATTGGTAGCAGGCATCGCTGATGGCTGACAGCGATCGTAAATGATCAATTCATCCATACCTGTGGTCGAACGCGCTTTGTAAGCTTCGCTACTAAGGTACGACGGCGGAACGACCTCAACGACACAGAGCTTCGCAGCCTCTCCCGTCGATAGTGCGAGTTCCAGCGGCTTGTTATCTGGCGTCACGAGAAGTACCGAAACCGTGCGCAGCGGCGCCAACGCCGTAAATGCTCGATTGTCGACGAGCAAATCGTCGCTATTGTCAATCGATAACGCCATTCGAAGCAGTGGCTGAGACTTGAGCTGAAACGTCACGCCCGTCTCATCGCCGGGTTCCAGCGAAACTTGGTCCGCGTCGGCGAGTTCACCATTGATTGAAAGCGAAACGGAACTCGATGCGGCTTCAGTGCCTAGGTTTGCGATCGTCGCAAAAAGCTCAACATCCTCATTCGATGGTTCGATTCGTTGGGCAGACATAGCGACGATCGCCAAGTTTTTGGTGGTCTTTCCCCCGACGCTTTCGTATCGCAAGTTCAATGAATCCAATGCGACGTCGGTCGGCGTTGTAAATCCTCCGTCGCTATAAAGCACCAGTTCCGTGGGAACCTTTATTTGCTCGTTGGCCTTGCCACGAGACTCGGCATTCCCCGCGGTATCAGCATCTGTTCGAGTTCCAATTGGATTCGCTTGATTCGTCAGTCCGTATGCCGCGCGCAAGGCTGTATCCAACTTGGTCATTCGATTCGTCAACTGAGCGCTTGCTAGTGCCTCACGCAAACGACGACGGTCCGAAGTGAAAGCCTGCAGTACATCGGCACGCTCGTTGACGGTCATCAACATCGCAGACTCGCGATCGGTCATCGCTTCGATGGCTTCCCCGATCTTTTTGCGAGCCGACTCGAAGCGATTCCCATCGGCTCCAACATCGGTTGCGCCCATACTTGCCGACGTATCCAGTAAAAAGATGCGACGACTGATAGCCTTCGTATCATCTCGATATCCTGGTCGCAAAAGCGCAAAGGCGGCGATGGCCACGGCTAGTAACTGTAAAAACAGCAAAAAAGAACTTCGCAATCGCTGAAGGAGGCTGTTGACGTGTAAGTCCTCGATCGTACGCGCCCACAGAAACGTACTGGGGACCTCAACCGGCTGTCTCTTCAGCTTCAAAAAATAAAGCACGACGATGCCGACGGGCACGACCGCAAGGACAGCCCACTGCCAGGCTACGAGACTTGAAAGAAAACTCATCGTACGACACCCCGCTTGTACAGATAATCCGTGACAAGTGATTCGATGTCAGTATCAGACCGCGCAGGAACATAGGTGACCGACCGTCGACTACAAAATTGTTTTGCCGTTTCAATGAATGCGTTTACCGTCTTGCTGTATCGCTCGAGGGCATAGGCATTCATTGTAATCTCTGCAAAGTCACCATCTTCGACGTCGACTAATTTGAGATCACCGCGAATCGGTGGGTTAAGTTCCTCCGGAGAGAGCAGGTGAATCAGAAAGACATCCATTCTCCGACCGATCAACATTCGCAATGCCACTTCGTATCCAGATTTATCCATAAGGTCCGTAATCAAAATCACGATTCCGGGACTTCCACCCCGTATCAAAAAGTCTTTCACACCTTCTTGAAGGGACACATTGCTCGTTGTCTGGGATGCTTGTTCCGATACCGTTTGGAGGTACCCAAGCAGTCGAGGCAAACCAGTCCGACCGCGTAGTACGGGTGCCGCATGTCCATGAGGTCCTAGCGCTGCAACACGAACGCGGTCTCCTCGACAAAGACCAACATAGCCAAGTGCAGCAGCCAGTTGCTTCGCCACGAAGAGTTTCGTCGGCGTTCCGAAATTCATCGAACCGCTCGCATCCACCAGCGTGTGCAAATGAAGGTCTTCCTCTTCTCGAAAGAGCTTGAGAAACAACTGGTCGAGTCGCGCGTAAAGGTTCCAATCAATCAAACGCAAGTCGTCACCGGGAACGTAGCTGCGGAAGTCAGAAAATTCGACGCTCTGACCCTTTCGCTTGCTGCTACGCTCGCCTTTGAGTTGCCCTCGGAAAACCTTTCGCGATGCAAATTCCAAACGTTCAAGCCTTGCGAGCAGGCTTGGAGTCAATAGTTCTTGGGTCAATGTGTTCCCTACCATAACGATCGATTGGCGAATTCGCGTCAACGTCACCCTTTATCTCACACAGGCAATGTAAACTCTTAGGCGGTCGATTGCTGCGCTTGCCCCCTTGTTCATGACCCCTTGTTCAAAACTTTTCTACGAGCGAATTTTCGATGTTTACGTACCTATTTTATCGACCTCGGTTTTTGGTTTCTCGGTTCTACTTGGGCGGGTTGGTTGCTTACTCTCTTTTCGCTGGCGTGATACCAGGCTTCGCCAAAGACCCATCCGAGGTTGATTCGACTGATGTGGCGGTGGAGCTCATTGTTCGCGTTCCCAATTCTACCCCGGAAAAGGCAACTCTCTTTGTTGCCGGCAATCTCGATGCTCTTGGTAACTGGCGGGCTGATGGGCTGCCGCTCAAATCATCCGCTGACGGAAGCTACCACCTACGATTATCCCTCCCGCGCGACACCAGCGTTGAATTCAAGATCACCCATGGGACGTGGGAAACTGTTGAGAAAGGGCCGGGCGGCGAAGAAATAGCCAATCGAAGTTTTTTGGTGTCACCGCAACCCGATGGGAAACCGCAGCGGATCATCGCCGAGGTAGCGTCATGGGCTTCGCTCCCCGATGGTCTCAATCACCCCCACGGCGATGGACCGTCAAAGCCAACCACGATCACGGGGCGAGTTGAATATCACGCCGAATTTAAGTCAGCCAAACTGGATTATTCGCGGACCCTAACGATTTGGCTGCCAGCGGGCTATGACGACAGCGACCAGCGATACCGGGTGCTCTATATGCAAGACGGACAGAACCTTTTCGACGAGGCAACGGCCGCTTTTGGCGTTGAATGGGGCATCGATGAAGCGGCGACCCGATTAATCGATGAAGATCGCATTCATCCGATCATCGTGGTTGGAATTGGCAATACGAAAGACCGGCTAAGCGAATACACACCAACCGCCGACCAGGAGTTCAAGGAGTCCAAACCGGGTGGCCGTAGTGCCGATTATGTTGAGTTTCTTGTGAAAGAGCTAAAGCCATTTATCGATCAGAGCTATCGCACCAAGCCCGAACGCGAATTCACGGCGATCGGCGGGTCTTCCTTAGGTGGGTTGATTTCCCTGGTGGCATGTGAACAAGCCTCTGAGACGTTTTCGGCGTGTGCAGCGATTTCACCAACGCTCGGCTGGGACAACGAATCGTGGCTGCGACACGTGGAATCAGAACCGACGGAATGGTTGAACCAGACTCGCCTTTGGATCGACATGGGCACCAAGGAAGGGAGCGAAGAAGCAGACCGCGTCCTCCATGTAAAGCGAGTGGAACGGCTAGGTGAAATTCTCCGCCGTCTTGGGAAAAACGCCGAAAAGGATTACCAGATTCACATCATCGCTGATGGCGAACATAACGAAGCAGCGTGGGCCGAGCGGTTTCCTGACGTCTTGCAGTTTTTGTTCGGCAGGTGACATGCAAAGTTGAAGAGGTACCTTCGTTGTGTATGGCGCTGGGCGAGCGATTAAAAAAGTCGCTCGATGGGCTTGACTCGTGCCGTACGTTTGGTGACAGGTTGGTCTGTGCTAGCGGGCCGGCGGCGGGTAGGATGCTGCCAATATGTTGAATCAAAAAACAGCCCTGACGATTGCTTTCTTGTGGTTCCTTTTGGGCGCGATTGGTTGCAGTCGCAAATCGACCTACGACTCTTCTCGCGGTGCAGCGATGATGCTTCCCGCGCTTGCGGCGTTGGGGGCCGAGCCCGGTCATGCGGTGGTCGCGCAAGGGCAATTGGAGCCGGCGACTGGTATCATTCCGATCATGGCTCCGCCGGGCGATCGGGTTGAAGCCATCAACGTCAAAGAAGGCCAATCAGTGAAAGCAGGTCAGGTACTTGGACGCCTTGCAAGTCAAGCCGCGAAAGACCTGGAGTTGCAGATTCTCATTGCGCGACGGGACGAGGCCGTCGCGAAGGTGAAAGCCGACGAAGCGACTGCAGTAGCCAAACTTGAAGTATCAAAAGTAGGACTCCGTCAGGCGCAAGCGACCATCGATCAGGCCGTATTAAACTTAAAAGAAGCTGAGTCTGGCGGTGGCAAGCTTGCGTTGCTGGAGCAACAGGTTGAAATTGCCGAGGCTAAACTTCGTCAACTCCGTACCGCCGCGTCCGAGCGAGATGGTGGTAGGCTTGTGACAGAGAGTACGATCGAGCAACAACAGCTTGCCGTGGATCAAGCCAAAGCCGACTTAAATTTGGCACGGCGCGATGCCAACGAAAAAATTGCCGATGGGGCGCTTACGATTGAGGCGGCAGAAAAGGAACTGAAGGCCTCGGAGTTGGCAATCGCCTCCGCAAAAGCGTCTGCTGGGTTACAGACGATGGACAAACAAATCGAGTTGCTTCGCTTGCAACTAGACTCCATCAAACTGATCAGCCCCGTCGAGGCCACAATCCTTTCCATTGATACAGGGCCTGGCGAGCCGACCAGCACCGTTCCTGTCATTCGCCTTGCCGATACATCGCAAATGGTCGTAAGAGTCGAAGTAAACGTCGCTGAACTGCCACGACTGCAGGTCGGCGCCAAAGCTGCCGTGACAAGCTCTGCGATTGAGGGTGCATTGACCGGCAAAGTAACCTCCATCAGCCAGCTTGTCGGTTCTCCGCGGTTGCCAAGTCCGAATCCAATGGCAAGAGTCGATTGGAGGAGCGTTCAGGTTTTGATCGATATTGACCCCGATTCAGTTGCCCGGGCGGCTGAGCGTGTTCAACTTCAAGTGGATGTGGCGATCGAGGCCAAACCTTAGGCGGCCAAACCTTAGGCGGGTGGAGCAAGTCTTTGCGAACGTACCGAGAAACCGCCGTATAATCGCATCCCTCGCAATGGGATACTCGGCTTTTCCGAGTGGAACCGTTGGCCATCCGAAGCCCAGCGAATAGAATGAGATGCCCACCCATGGCTTTTTCAAGGTTCAGTCTCCCGCCGCCACGCGTCGCGAACACGTATGAATGATTCGGTAAAAACCACGCGAGATTCGAAGAACGGGGAGTCTCGTCGAGACTTCATCCGAGACAGCAGCCTGATTTTCGCCGGTGGCGCTGTCGCCGGAGGAACGCTGCCGATCGCTCGATCCGCTTACGCGTTTGGTTCCGATACGATCAAGATTGCACTGATCGGTTGCGGCGGCCGGGGGACAAGTGCAATCGATCAAGCGCTGAGCACGACCGGTGGAAGCGTACGTTTAGTCGCAATGGCCGATGTCTTTGAAAACAACGTCCAAACCTCTTATCGTTCGCTTAAAGGTAAGCATGCTGGAAAAGTCGATTGCCAAAAGTTCTATGGGCTCGACGCTTACCAAAGCGTCCTCGCCTCCGACGCGGACCTGGTTGTCCTTGCAACCCCTCCTGGCTTTCGTCCGTTGCACTTTGAAAAGGCGATTGAAGCCGGCAAGCATGTGTTTATGGAGAAGCCCGTAGCGACTGATGCTCCTGGAGTACGCCGTGTGTTGGCCGCAGGAAAAATTGCCGAGAAGAAACAACTCGCGGTTCAAGTCGGCCTTCAGCGACACCATGAGGTGCGTTACCAAGAGTGCGTTGCCAAACTGCACGATGGTGCCATCGGGGAGCCCATTTACGCACGCGCGTACTGGAATGCGGCAGGCGTTTGGACACGCCCGCGCCGTAAAGATCAATCCGAACTCGAATATCAGTTAAACAATTGGTATTACTTCAATTGGCTCTGTGGCGACCACATTATCGAACAGCACATCCATAACCTCGATGTTATCAACTGGGTCATGCAGGGCCATCCGGTCGAGGCCCAGGGTCAAGGCGGGCGAGAGGTTCGTAAGGGAGCCAACTCCGGACAAATTTTTGACCATCATATGGTGGAGTACACTTACGGCAGCGGTGCGAGAATGCTGTCCCAGTGTCGTCATATTCCTGGTTGTTGGTCGGACGTGACCGAACACGTCCATGGGACAAACGGCTATTGCGATATTTCCTCTGCCAGGATCTATGACTTGAAGCGAAATCTGATTTGGGAATCGGAAGCGAAGGAAGGCCATGGAAGAGGTTGGCAACAGGAACATCACGATTTATTTTCAGCACTTCGCGATGGGGAGCGGCCCAATGAAACCGAATACGCGGCGCTGAGTACGATGACCGCAATCCTTGGAAGAATGGCAACCTATAGTGGCAAAGTGATTCGTTGGGACGAAGCATACAACAGCGAGATTTCTCTCGCAAACGTCGACTCGATGCACTCCTTGAACGACCCAGCGCCAGTGGTCCCGAATGAGGATGGATTCTACGAGAGCGCCGTTCCCGGAAAAACAAAGGTCCTTTAGCCAACCTTCGCTGCTTTTCATTATTTTGTGAGAACTCTTTCTCACCCCGTTAAAGGGTATTGTTCCATTGGCCTACCGCAATCGCATGAAAACTCGCTTGTTTTTGAGTCCAGTAGCCATCCAGTGCGCCATTCTATTTTCCCAATGTTTGATTCGGTCGGCTAACGGCGTTGACTATCAACGTGATATCCGACCCATTCTGGCCGCAAACTGTTTCGCATGTCATGGGCCCGACGAGGAGGCCCGAGAAGCTGACTTGCGCCTAGACGATGCGACTGGCGCGAGTATTGACCGTGGAGGTTACAAAGCGATCGAACCGGGACAGCGCGAACAAAGTGAACTATGGATTCGGGTCACAACCGATGATCTCGAAACACGAATGCCACCGAGCGGTAGTCACAGCGCATTGTCCGACGTACAGATTGAAAAGTTGGGCCAATGGATCGATGAAGGTGCCATTTATGCGAAGCATTGGGCGTTTGAATTGCCTCACCCCAGTCCTCTATCAAACCTCGCCCATCGTGAGCACGCCTCGGGACCTATCGACGTCATCATTCAATCTCGCTTGGAACAGGCGGGTCTGAATGCTTCGCCCGAAGCCGACCGGTACTCACTCGTACGACGCCTCTATCTCGATTTGGTGGGGATTCCACCGACGCCCGATGAAGCCGACCGATTCATTCTTGATACGTCGCCGATCGCTTACGAAAGGCTTGTCGATTCGCTGCTCGCCTCTCCTGACTATGCAGAGCGGTGGGCTCGTCCCTGGCTGGACTTAGCGAGATATGCCGATACGAACGGCTACGAAAAAGATCGCCCGCGGACCATTTGGCCTTACCGCGATTGGGTCCTGGACGCGATCGGTGCTGACATGCCCTTTGACGAGTTTTCAATTCGGCAACTGGCAGGTGACATGCTTCCCAATGCGACGCATCGTGACCGGATCGCTACTGGGTTCCATCGCAATACCATGCTGAATGAAGAAGGTGGAATCGATCCACTTGAATATCGATTTCATGCGATGACCGATCGTGTCGCTACCACTGGTTTGACTTGGATGGGACTGACCACCGGGTGCGCTCAATGCCACACACACAAATACGACCCCATAACGCATGTCGATTACTACGCCATGTTCGGTTTGCTCAACAATGCCGACGAACCTGAACTGGATGCGGACGAGGGATCTGTCTCTAAAGGAAGGATGCATCTAGAAGCCGACATTCGTTCTCAGGAAGATGCCTGGATCGATGAAAACATCACGTCGGAAAAAGCCCGTGCTGCGGTGAACGGACAGGGTTCGGCGCTGGCATTGTTAAATGAATGGCTCGAAACGACTGCAAAGCAAGCATCGAATTGGACGGTACTGATTCCCGATACGATGGAAAGCAGTTCACCATCTCTTCGCTTGCTCGACGACGGTTCGGTCCTTGCCTCGGGTGACGTCACCAAACGCGAGACGTATTACTTTCGATTTGAATCACGCGATGGCAGTGGGATTCCGAAAAGAATAACGGCAATACGACTGGAAGCGTTGCCGCATCCAACATTGCCAGCCAATGGGCCCGGCATGGCGTATTACGAAGGGCGCCGAGGTGATTTTTTCCTTAGTCACTTCAGACTTGTGCAGGACAAGCAGAATATCAAACTGATTAACGCTTCTCAGAGCTTTGGGAAAATAAGTATCGGTAGCGGCACGGCCGATGCTTCGAACGTGATCGATCAGGACCACTCAACCGGTTGGTCCACCGCTGGTGCAGAGGGTACTCCCAACTCGATCGTTCTCAATTTAGAAGCACCGATCGCTTTCGATACCCCGCTCGAAATCACTTTGCTCTTTGAACGACACTTCGCGGCAGCACTGGGACGTCTGCGGGTTTCCGTCACGGATCGGAACGGAATGGCGGCTGCATTGCCAATCGATTCTGAACTGGAGAGAGACTTAGTAAAAAGCGGTTTCGACCGTGGAGAGGCCGTGAACCTCCGTGAATACGCACGCCGGTTTCTCCAGACTGCAGATTGCATGAAGGAAACTTACGCTCCCATTGAAAAGCAGCGACAACAACTTCCTGAATCGGTCCGCACCCTCGTCATGCAAGAGCGCACGGAAAACCCGAGGACTACGCGTCGGCATCATCGCGGCGAGTACCTGCAACCTCGCGAGGTCGTAAGGCCTGGAATCCTACAAATATTTCTGCCTCTTACTAACACGTTGCCAACCAACCGGTTGGAATTTGCGAAATGGCTGGTAAGCGATCGGAATCCGATGGTGGGACGTGTTACGGTTGATCGTGCATGGCGAGAACTCTTCGGTCGCGCTATCGTTCACTCTGCGGGCGACTATGGCACCCAAAGTCCAGCACCGTCCCATCCTGAACTGCTGGACTACCTGTCGCATGACCTCGTGAAATCGGGATGGTCGATCAAACGACTTCATCGTGAAATAGTGAATTCGGCGGCATACAAGCGGGCAAGCCATCACCGTCCAGAAGTCACGTCAGTGGATCCAGAAAATCGCCTGCTTGCGATTGGTCCTCGCCGACGTTTGGAGGCGGAGCGAATTCGTGACGCGATGCTCGCCGCAAGCGGATTGCTTCACCGACGACGGGGAGGTCCAAGCGTTTATCCGCCGCAGCCACAAAGTGTTACCAATCTCGCTTATGGTAATACGCCCTGGCCAACCTCCCAGGGGGGCGACCGCTATCGGCGATCGGTCTATACGTACGCGAAGCGAACCGCGCCCTTTGCCGCGTACACTGTCTATGACGGCCCGACAGGCGAACTGTGCTTACCGCGACGCGATTCGAGCAGCTCACCTTTGCAATCGTTGACGCTCATGAATGATGAGATGTATGTCGAGCTCGCAGAAAGCATGGTAGCCGAGACATTGCGATCGGCCGTAGAACCAACCGATGCTCAAGTGATTTCCATTCTCTTTCGGCGATTGATGACCAGACCGCCGACTGATGACGAGCTGGAAGCCATTCTTGCGTTTTATCGAAACCCTGAACAACAGGCGAGCGGGGCCAAGTCCAAAGATTTTGTGTGGGTCTTGGTCGCACGGGCACTTATGAATTTAGACGAAGCAATCACCACTCCCTAACGCAGTGCGTGGAAAGAATATGGAAGAAGTCAATCGCAGCCGTCGGCAGTTATTCAGTGATTGTGGCATCGGAGTGGGGAAAATCGCTCTTGCCTCACTGCTTGCCGGAGGTCCGCGCCACTCGGTGGCCGGTGATGGTTTAGCCATTGGCATGCATCACCCGCCGAAGGCGAAACGTGTGATTTATTTGTTTATGGCGGGGGCGCCTAGTCAATTGGACTTGTTCGATTACAAGCCGAAACTCGCCGAGCTCGAAGGGAAACCGATTCCACCGTCGGTTATCGCAGGTCAGCGTTACGCGTTCATCCAGCCCGATGCTGCCGTTCTTGGCCCACGCTTTAAGTTTTCTCGTCACGGACAATCGGGCGCAGAGCTTTCGGAAATGCTGCCATATACTGCCGCAGTCGCCGACGACCTTGCCTTTTTGCGTTCCGTTCATACTGATCAGTTCAATCACGCCCCTGCTCAGTTGTTCGTCAATACAGGGAGTGGCCTCCCTGGGCGACCTGCAATGGGCGCATGGCTTAGCTACGGCATCGGGAGTGAAGCGAACGATCTGCCAAGCTTTGTAGTGTTAACGAGCGGAGACAGTCTTTCCGGTGGCGCAGCCATGTGGAGTGCTGGCTTCCTGCCAGGCCAACACCAGGGTGTTCCGTTCCGGTCCAGCGGCGATCCTATACTCCACATCAGCAATCCCAAGGGGGTTTCCCAGGCGACTCAGCGTCAAACGCTCGATCTCATGAATCAACTGAACAACAAGCGACTTGCCGTGGTAGGCGACCCACAGATTTCGACTCGTATCGATTCCTACGAAATGGCTTATCGCATGCAAACGCGAGCCCCCGAGCTCATGGATCCTGCCGGAGAAACTCAAAAGACGTTGGACCTGTACGGTGCCGAATCGGGTAAACCCTCGTTCGCAAACAATTGCATATTGGCGAGACGTTTGGTGGAACGCGGAGTACGATTTGTCCAGCTCTATCATGCTGGCTGGGACCACCATAGCAACGTTGAAGGGGGACTGCGTGGCGCGTGCAAGCAGACCGACCAAGCGTGCGGCGCGTTAATTCAAGATCTCAAGCGGCTCGGTTTGCTGGACGAGACTCTTGTGGTTTGGGGAGGAGAGTTTGGCCGTACGCCGATGGTGGAGTCGAGCGCCGCATTGGGACGCTCACTCGGACGCGACCATCACCCACAAGCGTTCACCATGTGGATGGCCGGAGGCGGAGTCAAGGGTGGACAAACCATCGGAGCCACGGATGAACTGGGCTTTCATCCGATCGAACGATCGATCCATGTCCATGACATTCAAGCAACCATCCTTCACCAACTTGGAATCGACCACGAGCGATTGACTTTTCATTACGCAGGCCGTCCTTTTCGACTGACCGACGTGTCCGGCGAGTTGATCGACGGATTGATTTAGAACCTATCCGGAACCGAAGAAACCCGCGGCTAGCGCTATAGCGGCTAATAGTTTTCGGATAGGTTCTTACCCCAACGAAATGATTTCGTTTCCTTTAGGGAAGTTTGGGTGCATCAAAGGTGATTCCGTTCTGTGTGTGCCGAGCAGAAACGACAGCGTCTTTATCCCCTGATACAAATTCAACCTCTGCAACCACCACACGCCATTCAAACTCAGTTTCCGATTTTGGGAAAATTGGAAATTTGGGTTGGCCGGTCAGCTGCGCATAGAGTTGTGTTTCCTCGCGACTCACAGTCATCACGGCCGCGGGTCCGTACTGATACTTGCCGACGAAACGCTCAAGTTGCTCTGCCGACAGATTCACTTTTTCGTCGCCTAGCTTGGGAGCAGTGAAGGAGTTGCCGTTCTGTGTGTGCCGCGCTGCGATTACTTCGCCTCTTTCATCGCGAAGAAACTTAACCTGAGCTGCAGCGACCTTCCAGAAGTATTCATCTTTGGATTGGGGGTAGATCTGAGCCTTCGGTTGCGAGGTAAGCTGTGCGAACAGGTGGGCATCCTGGACAGTAACGGTTAATATCGCTCCTTGGTAATCGTAACGCCCGACAAAGTCTTTGAAGACCTCGGAGGTGATGGTGGGATCCTCTTCGAATGCCGGCATCTTACTGATTTCCTCGGCAAATAACTTTTCCACAATGATCTGTGAAATGGAATGAGGCTCTAATTCGGGCGCCGAGGGCTGTGCATTCGAGAGAACGGCGATGGTACACCTTTGCTCAGGCAATCGCAGAAGGTCCGTCGACCAGCCGTTCAAGCCTCCTCCATGCCCTACAACGGGCAAGCGCCCAATTTCGTACATCGTCAGGCCATAACCATAATTCATCCCATCAACATTTTCGGGTAACTTGACTGGAGTCACGGCGGCCTTGAAGGAGTCCTCATTCAACACACGCCCCGTGTACAACGCTTCGTTCCAGAGAAAAAGGTCACCCACGGTCGAGTACAACGCACCCGCGCCTGTGGCCCAAGACATGTCCCAGTCCATGGCAACGTCATACTTTCCTTCGTTCCAAGAATAACCTGTCGCCATATTTTCGGGTGGGGAAGTATTTACAAAAGTACCTGTGTTTCGCATCTCCAAGGGGTCAAAGATGTTTTCCTGCAGGTAGCTGGCAAAAGACATTCCCGATACTTTGGCGGCGATTTCGCCGAGCAGAAAGTATCCCGTGTTGCAGTAGTGAAATCCGGCGCCTGGCGCGAAATCGGGAGGATCATTCTTAAACCAATCCAGCATTGCCTGCGGCTCGACTGCCTGGGCAACGCGCGAATAAAAGTCCGGCTTCTCGGTGTAACTATGCAAACCCGATGTGTGCGTCAGTAAGTGATGCAGCCGAACCCCCTTCGCGTTAGGAAAGTCTGGGAAATACTTCGTGAGTTCATCGTCTAACGAAAGTTTATTTTGTTCAGCTAACAGCAGTATGGCTGCCGCCGTAAATTGTTTGCTGATCGACCCGATTCGAAACTTGGTTTTGGAAGTTATCGCAACTTTTTTCGACAAGTCTGCGAAGCCCGCGCCACCTTCGTAGAGTATTTTTCCATCACGTGCGATGAGTACAGCAACTCCTGTCGAATCGCCCGAAGTCACACGACTCAAGTACTGTGAGGCTTTTTCAACCACTTCCTGTTCGTCGGCGTTACCTCGTACAGAAAATGGAAGCATGCAAATGATCCAACACGCAATCAATCCAAAGTTGACCTGAGATGGGGTGCGATGCATGCGTCTAGTCCTTCCTAAAGCAACCAAGTGCGACCGACATAAAAAAGGGTTAGCATCAAAGCAAAATAGGGACTGCACCATTACCGCCGAAATGTTCAACAAAATCGGCCATTTCCATCCACTGCATATTGCCCACGCATAGCATTTCGTGCCCCTATTCGCGCGAAGCCGGGGTGACTTGCAATTCAACGGGCTTGGCATCTCTTTCGACGACGATTTTCACCGCCTCGCCGATTTTCAATGCCTCAATCGCATAAGTATAGTCGTAAATGTTTTCGATTTTTCGCCCCGCGAGTTCGACGATCACATCGCCTCCCTTCACTCCTGCCTTTGCGGCTGGGCCATCGGCCGCGACACCTGACAACTTCAGTCCCTTGATATCACCGGCAACGTAATCAGGGATGGTACCCAGATACGCAGTCAAGTTTGCGCGAGGCGATTCCGACTCTTGTGGCCCTTCATCGAGTTTGAATAGGGGAGGGTGGTCGGCGATGAGAAGCCCCCGTGTGATCAATGCGAAAAGGTTGGCGATTTGCGACGCACCTTCGTAATTCAATTTTTCAGGGGTGTCTCGAGGCGTGTGGTAGTCTTCATGGGCACCGGTGAAGGCGGAGAGAATGGGGACACTTCGCGAAACGAGCGCTGCCGCGTCGGTGGGTAAACGCGATGCAGTCTTATCCAGTTGCAATGCCAATCCAATGGGCACATTGCGACGCTGCACCTCACCCTCCCAGTCCGGCGAAGACCCCAAACCTTGAATGACCAGCTTCTCACGCAATCGTCCGACCATGTCAAGATTGAGATAAGCTGCAATGGACGCCGTTAGCGGTTCGTCTTCTGGCGCAGCACCGTGCGCAGCAAGCATTGCTGCATGAGTCTCAGCCGCCGCCTGTGCCTCGGGATCGAGGATCCTTTTCGGTGCATCAGGGTAAAGCTTGTAGAACTCCCGCACAAACGCTTGAGACCCGAACAAGCCAAGTTCTTCTCCGGACCAAGCGGCGATGATGAGGTCGCGTCGAGCAGCCAGCCTACCAGCGTTTTTATCCGCGGCAACGTATTGCGCGATTTCGAGCATCGCAGCCACGCCGCTCGCATTATCATCTGCACCGACGTGAATCTTTTCCCGCTCTTCGTCGCGTGCGAGCGAACTGCCTCCTCCACCCGTACCAAGATGATCGATGTGAGCACCAACGATCACTACCGGCTGCTTCGAGCTCTCCGTGGCATTGGCTCCACGAAGTCTCGCGAGGACGTTTCGACCGGTTCCCGTTTTACGATCAATGTGAATCTTGGCGTTCAGGCTACAACCTGCTAATTCAAAGCCCATCGCCATCTCGCCGTTGTCGAGCCCTTTCTGTTCTTCGGCAAGAGACTTACCGGCAGCTGTCATCCAAGACTCGGCGGTCGCATTGTCAACCGAGATCACCGCCATGCTGACTCCCGCTTGGGACGCATCGCGATCAAAGCGGATTAGCTCCTGCTTCACTTCGCTGGTGGGACCCGACACAAAGATAATCCCTCGCGCTCCCAGATCCCTCGCGACCGATGCTTTACGCCTCGGGGCACTGTAGCGAGCCCAATGTTGCCGCAGTTCCGGCTTAATGTCTTGCGGTAAATCTCGCAAAACCATCACCCATTTGTCCGCGACGTCCAAATGAACGTAGCTGTCGTATTCTCCGATCGTTTCATTCGGTGGCGCGACCAATCCGTACCCTGCAAAGACCACCGGCGCCGACTCAAATTCGCCGTTACCCGAAAAGGAAAGCGGTCGCCACTGAGTATCAAGCAGGAGCGATTTAGATTTATCCAGTACCTTTTCATCAAGCGTGTTGCCTTCTCCGATTTGCGCACCAGCGGGGAATTCAAACTCTTGATAAAAGGTTCCGTCAACGCCCGCAGGCTCAAACCCCAGGCTCTCCAAATAAGCGGCAACGTATGCGGTCGCACGCCTTTCACCTTCGGTCCCGGTCAAACGACCCCCGAGTTCCGGTCGCGTGAGGTAGTCGACATGACGCCCGATGTCTGCCGGTGTAAATTGTGGGACCGATGACTCGGCCGCAACCAAGGCTGCCTCGCGATCAACGGATGAACCGGGTGAAGGTGCTACATCAAGCTTCAGCGCGCTCCGAGCTGCGTGGTGGTTCCAAGTAGCCATGTAGATTTGCGAACGTTTCGTTGCACCGCGGGTCGTCGTCCACGAAAGTGATTTTCCATCGGGAAGAAAAACGGGCAGCCCGTCGAATCCATCAGTATGAGTTACGCGAACCG
>JANOBM010000297.1:0-3390 GCA_031411655.1 Planctomycetaceae bacterium | reverse complement strand
CAAGAGACGCATCAGATTGGCAACCGTGCTGCGGTCGAGCCCAAGGCGAGTTGCTAGCACGTCTTGCTTGCAGTGATGCTGGTCGATGTAGCGTTTGAACGACATCGCCTTTTCCACCGGGTTGAGATCTTTCCGCTCCATGTTTTCGACGATGGCCAATTCCGCCACCAGGCGGTCATCCGCTTCGCGCACCTCGGCACGGACGGTCGGACGTCCGGCGTGGATGGTTGCGCGCAATCGGCGTTCACCGCTGATCAACTGGAAGCGCTCGCCGACGCGTCGCACCAGGACCGGCTGCAGCTGTTCGTGGCGTTTAAGGCTTTCGGCCAACGAAGCAATTTCTTCCGGATTGAAATCGCGGCGCGGTTGGAACGGATTGGGATCGATTTGGTCGACAGGTAAAAACAACGTTGTCGCCGAAGCGTTCGTGTTTTCGGCGGCGAACTGCTTGGCATTCATCCCTTGATTTGATGACGGCTGCGACGAGTGGAACCCGTTGCCGCCACCTTGTTCATCGTCAAGCGGCGTGCCCAGCAACGCGGCAAGTCCCTTGCCGAGACGACGATCTTTACCGACCGGCGAAATAGGATTAGTCACGTTCAAGCACCTCCATGCAAAGTTGTGTGTAAGCAAACGCGCCCCGACTCCTTGGGGCGTAATCGAAGACACTTAGCCCGTGGCTAGGCGCTTCACTCAAACTGACATCTCGGGGTACGACCGTGTCGAAAACGATCTCACCAAAAAAGTCCCGAACCTCTCCGTCGACCTCACCTGTCAATTCCAGGTACGGATCATACATGGTCAGAAGGATTCCGCCAAAGGTCAATCTGCCATCGGAACGTTTCATCACCCTTCGAATCACTTCGATTAATTGGGATAAACCTTCCATCGCGAAATACTCACACTGGATTGGAATGAGGACTTCGGTGCTGGCCGCCAATGCTGCTTCGGTCAGCGTTCCGAGCGTTGGCGGACAGTCGATTAAGACAAAATCGTAAGACTCGTGAAGCGAATCGATTCGCTTGCGAACCAATTCACGCTCGGGTCCATCGCTTTGTGCGAGCTTGTCCACATCTTGGAAGGATCGACTTCCAGGCAGTACGTCCAGTAGCGGGACGCGCGTTCCAGCAACCGCAGTGGCAATATCCTCGTCGGCGACAAGCGGGTGGCGGGCGGCAACTTTACAACCAAGTGCACCGGTTGCGTTGCACTGGGGATCCATGTCGATGAGGAGTGTGCGGTGTCCCGCTTTCGCCATCGCAGCGGCGAGGTTGACGGCGGTTGTAGTTTTGCCGACGCCTCCCTTCTGGTTGACGATGCAGAGGATGCGTTTCTTTTCCGGTTCCTTGATCGCGACCATCAAACGTTTCTGCCAAACGACGATTCAAACCCAAGTACAATTTCGCGGGAAACTAGACTTGTTGGCTCGACCGAATCAAGTGCGTTTCATGCGAAACTGATCTTGACATGCAATTTTTTTGGCGAGCCGGTTTTTTAGACTGTCTTTTTCATTCGATTGGCCAGCTTTAATAACGTGTTGCTCGCGTCGCCTTCGGCAAGTTTGACTTGGAGCAAGTGAGTTTGTCGAGTGTCGGCCCAGGCGGCACGCAGAGCCTTATCAAATTCCGCTTCCGACGCTACCGTGACACCGACACCGCCACCGTAGGCTTCGAGAAGCTTCAGATGGTTCCACGGTTGGATCTCGTTGTACTTCCAAGTGCCCGCGTGCAAGAAACGCTCCGTCCCATAGCCGTGATTATCGAGCACGATAATGATTGGTGAATGTTTGTGGCGAATCAGTGTTGATAACTCTTGTCCTGTCATTTGAAAGGCACCGTCGCCAACGATGGCAACAACACGGTGATCCGGTCTTGCGGTGGCTGCGCCGAGTGCCGCTGGAATGCTGAAGCCCATCGAGGTGTAATAGGCCGGACTGAGAAACTCGCCTCGATCATGAATCAGCAACTCCGTCGCCGCGAATAACGCATCGCCGACGTCTGCGATCACGATCGTATTCTGGTCGAGTAGTTGATTCAAAATCATCATCAATCGACTGGTATGGAGTTCTGCATGCGGTACGATCTCAATCGAGCGATTGCGATGCTGGCGTTGGGTGATCGAGGCGGGTATGACGCGATCGGTGGCCGTGGGTTTCGCATCGCGAAGCCCGAGCAGGAAGTCCTTCAATGGGACGTCATGGTAGTGGTGATGGGAGATGCGAAGCTGTTCGCTGGTTGCATAAATGCATCGGTTAGGATCGAGATTGGCAGAGAAGATACCCAGGTTGATATCCGTCAGGAACGCACCTAGTAGGAGTATCATGTCGCTGTCTTCGACAAACTGAGTCACATCAGGATTGCCCATTTCGCCTTCGTAAAGGCCGATGTAGAGCGGGTGACGTTCACTGATGACGCTCTTGCCTAGGATGGTTGCGGCAATGGGAATACCAGCTTGCTCGGCAAGCGCCATCAATTCATCTTGCAAGCCGAATCGATGAATTTCGACTCCAGCGATAATCACTGGCTTTTTTGCATGGCTGATGATCGATACCGCTTCGGCAATCGCCTCATTGGTCGCCTGGTCACTTGCCGGCGCCGGCCATCCGCGTTGGGGCTGATTGACTGGTGGCACCACGCCAACCATGTCACGTGGCAATTCGATGTAGACGGGTCGTTTGTATCGATCGCAAGCATCGAGCACTCGGTCGATCTCAGCGAAAGCGGTCAGCGGATTGTTTAGCTCCGTCGACGCAATGGTAAAATTCTCGAAGACGGAGAGCTGCGTTCGATAGTCCCGAACTTGATGATGGAGCAACGCTCCCTTGTTGCGCTCGCTAATGCCTGGTGCTCCTGAGATCACGACCACTGGCGATTTTTCGGCATAGGCACCGGCGATGCTGTTGCAGACACTCAAACCGCCGACGCAATAGGTGACACAAACGGCTCCCATTCCATTGAGCCGCGCGTATCCGTCAGCGGCGAAACCGGCACAGTCTTCTCGGGTGCAACCAACCACATTGATGGGGCTGCGCTCCAGTTCGCTGTAGAATGCCAATACATAATCGCCTGGAATTCCAAAGCAATCACGAATGCCGTAATCGATCAAACGGTGAATAAGATACTGGCCGATCGAAATACCGGATGAGTCACGTCGACCACGAGAAAGTGTATCTGCCATGGTTGCAATTACCTCCGAGCATTGAAGAACGGTAAGTCCACCGCGTTCATTCTAGCACCGAGGTCAGGTCGTCGTAGCCGCTTCGCATTGAAAAAGCAAAGACCACCGCTTGGACCAGCGGCGATGCGGAATGGCACCACGAAGCTGGCTGATCTTTAAGCAAGATGCGTTCGATGGCAAGCGAACAGACTTCGCGGTGTGGATGAGGGCTTC
>JANOBM010000296.1:0-20975 GCA_031411655.1 Planctomycetaceae bacterium | reverse complement strand
GACCCGTTGCGACCAAACTTCTGGTGCGCTGCTGGCGCCACCGGATGCACCCCTCCACCGAACCTGTCGTCCAATGCAAACCACTCACGTGGGATGAACTGGGCTTGGGCTTCGGGACCTTGCTCGGCCATGAACACCATCCGACCACCAAACTCGGAAACGTGTATGGACGGCTGGTATGACGACGAAGTCGGTAGCCTTCCTGCAAGTAGTCGCCACCAAGGTGGCGCTCACGTGTTGATGGGTGACGGTGCCGTCAAGTTCATCACCGATTCCATCGAGGCTGGTAACCAGCGTGCTAAAGTTATCATGCACGACAATCAGCCCGGCGGTAAGAGTCCGTACGGCTTGTGGGGATCGCTCGGTAGCCGCAAAGGCAAAGAAACCATCACCGTCGAGTTTTAACGTTGCTGCCTGGATTTTCCGTCCAGTCAGTCGGTCGCAAACTTAAAGTCACCCATCGTACCCCTTCAATGAAAGGGTGCGTGGGCTGAAAAACAAAGCCTCTCCAGCAACACCATTGCGTGCAAAGCTGGGGAGGTTTTTTCTTTGCAGTGGTGCCAAGGGAGCTTGACGGGACTTAGCAGTTAAATGCCGCTGGCCGTTCTCCTATTGTTGGTATCGACATTCCCCCTCCCAGGACTCCTGGTCGTCCTTCGCTGAATCCCAACACTACATCACCTTCCGTGCGTTCTCTGCTGATCGTTGGTCGGCGATGAGCTCCAAGGGTCGCGAGAATGAAAGTGGATTTCCCTGGAATGGAAATCGACACAGGCATTGCATTCTTGAAGTAATAAAGAACCTACTTTAGTACTTTCACTTTCATGGACGAACGGGCTCTGCACGATATCGGTTTCGACCGTAATCATGACTCCGCTTTTTCCGGCTTTCAGTTGGATCCGGTCGTTTGTAAGAGCAAGGGTTTCTTGTACTGGCTCCAACTTCGATACCAGGCCCGAATCGCACAGAGTCCCGAAAGTTAAATGCCCTAAGCTGAGGTGCTGGTTCATTCCAGTATCAATCAGTGCGTTCTCGCTGTCATCAATCGAATTAAAAAGCGTGCCTACTACCATATGCAATCGGCCGAAACAGTCGACTGAACAGTCGACCGTTTTAACGATGTTTTGTGCGGTACAAGCCTGGTTCGAGATTCGAACTCTTTTCTGTTTGAATTGAATGACTTTGTCTTTCAAGAAAGGCATTCCCAGTATCCCAGCGACTTCCACTCCGCAGGCCTTCGAAATCGCGGAAATGTCCATTACCAGCGTCGGTTCAATGCCACTGGATCGCAAGTGCGCAACACAGATGTCTAAAGGACCGACAGCCTTGATATGCATGTGTCCTTCGATAGGTTTCGGGACCGCATGACTAACCGTCGAAAGAACATGGCTAGAAATCACATTGTGCGTTGACCCGCTGTCCATCAACAAAAGAAGTTCTACGTCACTAACCCTTCCAGGTACAAGAAGTAGATTTGTTTCGGTTACCAGGCAGCCTACTGAGTGACTCGCCGATGCGTCTAGACTAGGGGACAGCGAAAGTGCAAACAACAAAATCGCAGCAAAAGGGGTTCGCATGTGTACGACTCATAAGGTTTATATTTTTGCAATATGATGTTGACGTGGCATGTTGATGCCAGAAACCGCTTCGACCTTGCAACGTCGACCAACGTGCAGGCGAGTGTGAGGTGAATGCGGGCGATTGTGTCATTGAATTCGTGTCAGCTACGACTTGGAATTGCCCATGGAGATTAGATGGTTCTGTCCAAAATCGACGGCAATGAATGGTCCATGTGGCGATCGTGGAGTGAAGGTCTGCGCCGGTTTGGACCTAGCCTGACCGCCGGCGGACTGACGCTACATCCTTTTGGAGGCACCACCCAATAATGTGGAGCCGGATTGTGGAGCCGGCGAATAGACTTCGCCAAAATCGACTTCCATCGGATGCACTTCATTTGTGCCGAACGGTGCTGCCTGCGGTGCTGCTGCCGCCCCGTTTTGAAAATCTTCTCGCTCAACACGGGATTTTTTTAAAAAAAGGTTGGCGGTCGTGAATCATGTCGATACATTCATCGTTGGCGCGGAACTTTCCCTTAGTGACAACTAAGGGCATGAGCGATCGCCTTGGGTGTCGAGAGACACTGTCTAAACTACTTTCTTTCTACTCTTTTACACTGGGATTTGACGTGATGTACAAAAAGTCGGTGGCAAGAGGTTTCACACTTGTGGAATTGCTCGTCGTGATCGCCATCATTGGTGTCATGGTGGGGCTGCTTTTGCCAGCAGTCCAAGCGGCCCGCGAAGCTGCGAGGCGGATGAGTTGCGGTAATAACTTTAAGCAAATCGGCTTAGGAATCCACAACTATCACGCGGCATACAACCAACTGCCGATCTACGACGGCGGGACTGGCCTAGGCCAAGGAAAGGGTGCATGGTGGGAAGGTTCCACCACCACGAACCATGAAGAACTGAGCGCCCTTGTTGGGCTTACTCCGTTCATTGAGCAGCAAGCGATTTGGGAAGAGATCAGCGCCGGCGGAAACCGAACGGTGAACGGTGCGGCCGTTCCTACACCATCCGGACGATGGTCGCCGATGGGTCCCAATCCGCGCGCTGACCGAGGCGACGGATCGGATAATTTCTTTCCGTGGTCGACCGAAATCTCGACTCTCCGTTGCCCGAGCGACCCTGGTAAGGGTCGACCAGCGCGCGGCCGAACCAACTATGCGTCGTCGCAGGGCGACTCGTTCAACGATGTTTGGTTTGATGGACCAAAGGAAGGAAATCTAAGACCAGCGCCGGATGACTGGCGTCCCTCGACGTTCAATGCAACCGACCGCGGCTTCTTCTCAAAGCGACAAGCCACCAAGTTCACCGGCATTCTCGACGGCCTATCCAACACGATAGCCATGGGCGAAATCGCTAGCGACCTCGGTGATACAGACAAACGAACTGCGGTGTCGGTTTTGAACAACGCGGGTCCTCGAGACAATCCGTCCTATTGCTTGAATCAACTCGATCCACTGCGTCCAAACTTTTGGTGCGCCACTGGTTCAACGGGTTGCACTCCTCCTCCCAACCTTTCGTCCAATGCGAATCACTCGCGCGGTATGAACTGGGCGTGGGGGACGGGAACGACAACCGTCATCAACACCATTCGACCACCCAATGCCGAGACCTGTATGTGGGGCTGGTATGATGCCGAAGTAGGTTGCTTGCCACCAAGTAGCCGGCATCAAGGCGGAGCCCATGTGCTGATGGGTGACGGGGCGGTCAAGTTCATCACTGACTCGATCGAGGCCGGCAACCAAACGGCCAAGGTCATTCAGCACGACAACAAGCCAGGAAGCAAGAGTCCCTACGGTTTATGGGGATCGCTCGGAACCCGGGCAGGCAAAGAAACGATTTCGGTTGATTTCTAGCGATGAGCAGTTTGCGCTAAACATCGCTTCTTAGTTGAAAACCGTATCGGACAGATTTACTGACAATGGTCTTGGTTCAAGAATCGAACCTCCCTGGGCACACGTTCGAGTGTGAAACCAGGGAGGTTTTTTCATGATTCACTCCCCTTGCTGGACGCTTAGTAATTGATCCGGCTGCTTTGCAGCGATCGATTGTTTGCTGCCATCGGGCCAGATGACCTGCATCGACTTGATCGATTCTTCTCCGAGCCCAAAGGTCAACGGAAGCTCCACTTGCGATTGGTAGCTTCGCGTCGGATTGACCATTTTACTGATCGTACGCCCAGATTCGAGTTCGACTTCCACGCGCGCTCCAATCGCATCGCGGTTGCTCGACTTGCCGTTTCCGATCAGACGAATTCGCTGCCAGTGGTGCCCAAGCTTCTGATCGTTTCGCAGTAACCTCGGCTTTGCACCCGTTGCCGCAATAAGGATGTCTAGGTCGCCATCCCCGTCGATGTCTGCGTAAGCGGCTCCGCGCCCAACCATTGGCTTAGCAAGCGCTTCACCCGTCGAACTGATTGGCAACGCAACGAATTCGGTCATTGAGTCGGGTCCTGCATTCCAAAACAACTGGGGTGATTGCTCGTAGGTTTGGCTTGCCTGAACCTTCGCGATGTCTTCTTCCAAGTGTCCATTGGCATGGAACACATCGTCCCAGCTATCAAGATCTGCATCGAAGAAAAATACACCAAAAGTCAAGAACAACCGCGTGCTTGGCCCCAACCCATTGGCAACGGCTTGGTCCGAGAACACAAAGGAATTGGGAGCAGAGACATAGAACCCAGACATCTCATTGGCAAAGTTACCGATCACAATGCTGGAGCAGCGTGAGTCGTCGCGGACGCAGCCAACGTCGATCCCCATCGCGCCACGTGCGTTCCCCTCGGTATCAAATGCCATGCCCGCTAAAGCGGCGATCTCTTTAAACGTTCCGTCGCCGACGTTACGAAAAAGGTAGTTTTGGACGGTATCGTTAGCGATCAGGACGTCGAGGTTTCCGTCACGATCAACGTCATAAAAAGTCAAGCCAAGTGATTTCGCTTGAGGTGTGCCTGTCGTGGCAGCATTGACTTGGATGCCTGCATCTTTGGAGACATCGGTGAAGTGACTCTCGCCATCGTTGCGGTACAGTCGTGAATAGCTTCCCCCAAACGCTTGTGGCCGGCCATAGGCTCGCTCACCGCCGGTCAATCGAAAATTTTGAGCGAGATCGAAATCACGTGACCATTGCACGTAATTGCAGACCCACAGATCAAGGTCACCGTCATTGTCGTAGTCGAACCAACCGCAACTGCTTCCCCAATCCTTGTCGCCGCCGGCAACACCAGCCTTCGCAGTGATGTCAGTGAACCTGCCACCGTCGTTTTGATAAAGGCGATTTTGGCCAGAAGATCCCGTTTCGCTTTCACTGTCGCTTGCCGCCGTCACGTCACTCGATTTCGGTTCGGCAACCGCACTGATAAAGACGTCCGTGTCCCCGTCGTTATCAAAGTCTCCAAACGCACAACCTTGGCCATAAAAAGAAGCATCAAGGCCGGCTTCTTTGGTTGCGTCTCGAAAACCCCCTTTTCCATCGTTCTGATAAAGGGCCATCGTCGGGTCCGCTTGCTTGTCTTGAGCATTGGAGACGACATTAACACGACCACGATCGTGCTCCCAAGGCTTCGAATTAACGAGCAAAATGTCCTGGTCGCCGTCGCTGTCATAATCGAGGAATCCGCACCCTCCGCCCATCGTTTCCGGCAGCAGTTTTTCACCACTTGCACCATTGCTGTGAACGAAAGTGATGCCCGCTTGTTCCGTGATATCCGTCCAGGGAATGGCCGGCAACTTTCGTTCTACCTCGGTACGCACAGTGGGTAGATCGACTGGCTTTTGCTTGACCACAACCGGCGCTGGCCTCTGCAACAAACGTATCCCGAAAACGGTGCCGGCCGCTAAACCCAACAAGACCAACGCCAAAGCCGAATAGCGAAATGCGACTCCAATGACGGCGTCGTCGCGTTCTTCTTCAAATTCTTCATTTGGATCGGATTGTTTTGTCATCGGACTTCATCCCCTTTCGATACGGGTAGTTGGCGGTCGAGCGGATAGATTACAAGTGCTTCGGCTGCCGCGTCTGCCGCAGGGTACTTTTCTCTAGCCTTTCCAATCACGACACCTTGGATCGAGTCATCGCCTTTGTACTTCAAGTGCAGTCGACCGTGTTTCTCCGCCAGTTCTACTTCGTTGAGTTGTTGGTGCAGACGTTCGAGATTGTAATGGGCGGCTACGTTTTCGACGTCGATCGCGAGCGTGCGATTAAATGTAGCGACAGCTTGCCGGAACCCTGCTTCGCGGTCCTCTTTCTTGCTGTCACCCCGGAATTGCTGCGCTCGCTGAAACTGCGCTTGGCCTAGCTCATTGATCACGGTGTAATCCCGACTGAAATCAAACTTGCGTTCGGGCACTTTTGTAGCGAGCACCGACTGGAAGTTGGCAATCGCGGCATCCAAATGGCCTTGCTGCGCATTGATGGCGCCGGCGAGCCAAGACATGGTCCACGGTGGCGGCGCTGGATCGGTGAACTTGGCAGCGCGTCCTAACGCTGCGACCGCGTCATCCAATCGGCCTTCTGTTTGATAAACTCGCGCCAAGTTAAGCGGCCCGTCGTAACGGTTCAATCGCTCAACCTCTTGGAAAGCCTGCTCAGCCTGCTTTAACTCCGCCTTGCCCTCCAGCAGCAAGCCAATACCGTAGTCGTTCCATCGCTGCCAATCGGGAATGTCTCTGGCCGGCGACGGGGGCAATGCCGTCTCGACACCCTTGACCGGCAAGGTGACCGTGTCACTCGCCATCGTCACGATCGGTAGCGGGTTACGATACGGCGTGCCTATTTCATTGCCACGAAGGGGATGATCTTTGGACGTATGGTTATTGGCCACAATCACCATGTACTCATGATCGAACTTGCGGTACTGAAGCTTGATTTCGATGGTCACATGATCGGTGATGTCATCGGGGAGATTCATGGCGAAATGAACCACCTGGCCAGCGCCAGGCGGAATTTGGTGGTTGTACAGTGGAACGCGGATATCCTGTGCATTACGGCGATTGATGCGATCACCATTCTCATCCAACATGAAGACATTGAGAAAGTGAGACCAGCGATCGACTTCGCCCTTTTCGTCAATGGCTCCGCTTCGACCGATCACGCGATCACCACTTTTGACCGTTACATCCAGCCACACCTCATTAGAATCGACCGTACCCTGAGTGAACAAATGACCAAGCTTGAGGGTGCGTACGACCGACTCGAGTAGATATTTCTTACCTGGTTCTAACAGGGGTAGATTCGGCCGAAGGGGTGCGTGCAATTTACCATCCACGGAACCCTCCTCTTTGATCCCGAACAGGTCGACTCGCGCACAGTCTTTCAAGAACGCCTCGTGCCGGGCCACGGCATCGGGGCGATCTTTCAACCAAGCTAGCCCCGTGTTGGCCCCCACAAACAAATGGTCATGCCCCTTGAGTTTCCCTGACTCATCAAAGTACTTCGCACCGAAATCGTCGGACTCGGCAAGCGGCATGTGACAGCCATTGCAATCCGTCTGGGCCACGGGTGGATAGTAAAAGCTTTTCGCACCGTGGCCGGAAACACCGGACAGTAGCCACGGGTCGTAGTGGTTTTGTCCACGCAAGAATTCCTTATAGCCGGTAACTTCTTTCGGCAGGTGGACCTTGTGGCATGCACCACAAAACTCCGCAGTCTTGTGATGCGGCTTCAGGAACGTCTTCTTGTGGAATTCGGGCTTTGCTTTAACAAGTTGATTGTTCACCCACTGAAGCACTTCGTTCTTGCTGCTTGCAAACGGGTAATGCAACGGTTCCTCGATCGTATAGTCAGCATTGCCGCGGTTGCTGTTGATATTCGTAATCGCATGACAGCTTGTGCAAGTGATTCCAGCTTGCGATGTCGAATGGTTGATATCATCGAACTTTGGATCATCAAACGCGCCGCTGAAAAATGGCACGGGATCGTGACAGCCTGCGCACCAGCGGGACGCTTGAACCGACCCGTCTCGTTTAAGCGAAACTTCTCGCGTTTCTCGGACACTCGCCAAATAAGCTGGGTTATTGAAGGAACTAAAGTGGTGTGAACTTTGCTCCCATCCTTTGTGCGAATCCGCGTGACACTTTTTGCAATAATCGTCCATCATCAGCGTTTCACCGCTAACAAAGTTGCCGGTAGCCGTTCTCGCAAGTGAAGGTTGAAAATACTTCACGCCTTCGACCGGACCGACGACGTTCCACTTCCGTGGGTCCTGGGAATGAAGCGTCGCGATCAAGATGACTGCCGCAGCGACCGCACCGAGGTAAGAAACCCCGTACTTCCACTTGATTTTTGGACCCGCCAAGCGATGAAGGATATACAACCAGACCGCGGCCAACGGACTGCCAACGTGAAGCCAATAGGTGATGGATCGACCTGTAGGATTCTTTAATTCCAGTCCTTCAATTCGAAACAACATCAGGCCCGAGCCGAGCAGTGCAATCGAGGCAACCAGGAGCGCGTAACCGACCCTCACCGCGCGGCGATTCTTACGGTACCGGGTGTTGGCTAGGTGAACCGCCGCGAAAACGATAAACGGAATGATGACCAAGAGGCCAAGCACCAAGTGAACGAGAAACATCACCTGATAGAAGTAATTTTGATAGGTCTGGCCATTGAACCATTCAAGACTGGTGATAGTTGCTAAATACGCAGAATTAGCAAACAGCACGGCAAGTAGAAAAAGCAAAACGTAAAGAACTTTCCGAAGCTTCGGACCGATTGCCTTGACGACCTTTCGTCGCGGCGCGGCAGTCGTGGGTGGTAGGGTGCTCATGGCTAACTTTAAGATCAATTTATTGAAAGATGATGTAAAAATTGGTCGTTCGTTGACCAAGTTTCCCGATGGGAAACCCTGCCTCATTTTTCAGTCGAACGAACTAACTAACGAACTAACGGGGTCGATCGAGAGGTCGGCGCAAAAGTATCGTCGAGCGGATGCAGCAAAGCGGATCAATCATCACTTTAGCACCCGCAGTGCCATTCCCCGGCGTGCCCAGCACGTCGTTTACCGGGGTGATCCAGCAGCAAACAACGAGGCAGCGAGCGAGTACGAAGGGACAGCGCAAAAGGCCTGGATTTGCCTACCCATGCAGGCTCACTACCACCGGAGGATGACCGGTACATTCGAACGTTGACATTCGAATCAGGCGGCGACCAATCCGGCTACCAATCCCATTGGCGGTCGCAAAAGTGTGTCATGCCGAAGCCTAACCACAGCGCGAGAGGTGACTGTTCGCGTCCACTCGAAACGGTCCCTGGCGGTCGCCATCGAGTCCTCAACAATCGCCATTGGATTGGAATGATAGCGTACTGGATTAGTCGCTAGAGTCTGGTCGGCAAACGGCAGGGAAGACTGCTCGCACGCTGGGCCAGAACATCTCCGTCGCGACTGTTGCCAAGGGAAAAAATCGCCGCCAACGCCATGTTCGTAGTCATCTCGAGCCTGAAATCGAAATTCCTGGCCGGCTCGCTGCTGGGAGTTTGACCACTGGTGATCGACACTTAGGTAATCACCGCAACTCGCCTCCGCCGAAACTCCCCAGCCCAGCATCAATAGGGCGAGAACCGGGAAGATCCGCCAATGAATGTGAAGAGGTGAAGTGAAAAACGGCACAGGAAAAACCTTTTATTGACAAGAGTCACTTTAACGGTAGATATGGCAGGGGTCAGCGTCAAGCGTCTGATCGTCCAATTCCGCGAACGCGTGGCACATGCGGTGTCGAATGCCAGGGTTAAATTCGAAGTGTGAGGATGCAAGCCATAGAATCCCAACTTTTCTCTTGACACCCATGCATTTACCGTTAACGTTGTAAAGCGATAACGTGGATGGGCTGCACCTTCCACTGAAAACTCAATCGACTATCCCCACGCATCGGGCAGTCTGACCAGCCGGTCTCAATTGTTTTTTTCTACTTAACTTCGTTGGGCCTTCAATGCCTTCCCCTGCCGCTAACCGACGTCGTTCGAGATGGTTTGCCATCTCGACGTGGTTGTGTCTAGCTGCGGTTTTTTGCACAGGTTCAAAGGTCGAAGCAAGTTGCGGCGATTATCTCGTTCATGATTGGTTGGATCGTCATTCCTCGATGGAAGTTGGCCTCGGAGTGACCGGTGAGAAGCCAGTTCCCATCGAGTCGCTGCTGTCCATTTTCCGCGAGGACCCATTGCAACCGGTCCAACCGAAGTCTGCTTGTGCGGGAGGTCGTTGCCAACAGGCCCCTCTGTCGCCACCAATGGATCAAAGCAGTCGGCTTGTGCTTGAAAAACAGCCTGTCACTCTTCAAGGCGACAAAAGCGATCTGAAAAATCGCTTCGGTTTGGCGTGGTCTTTACCCTCCGATGGCATGTTGCCTGATCAGCCTTGCTTGGACATTGTTCCACCTCCGCCCAAGCAGTCTTAAGCGAGCGTCTTTCATCTCGCTGCGAGTGGGTCGCCCTGCAAGCTTGCGCTGCATCACAGCACCGCCACGCTTGACGAGGGATCTCCCGATCGCAATTTCCAGCTGATCAATGCTGGACGGTCGTTTTTCTACGATCGGACTGATGGGATGCTCTTTGAGAAGCTCTTCTCGGGCCGGAATTTACCTGTTGGCAAAGTGGTTATTGGCAGATGTTTTTTCGCAGCACGTCGGGTGCGGTGACTCATCGAACCAATGAATCGTCGCGCCAGCGATTGAGAAGTCAACCATCGCGGATGGTTCGACAGACGCAAGTGAAACCCAGCGTGCCACGACATCGAATCATCGATCACGATTGGTCAGCGGTTCTAGTCACCTGATGTGGGGCGCATTGACCGCAGCTCGTTATCACACCCGTTCACCGTTTTAGTTCTGTTTGGATTGCTTTTTGTTTGTTCTTTTTTAACCCTGGAGTTTTGTATCATGTCTCTTTCCCAACGAAGAATGGTCGCAAGATCAGGATTCACCTTGGTCGAATTGCTTGTAGTCATCGCCATCATTGGCGTCATGGTCGGCCTCTTGTTGCCTGCCGTTCAAGCCGCTCGCGAAGCCGCTCGACGAATGCAGTGCAGCAACCATTTGAAGCAAATGGGACTCGCGCTTCAGAACTACGAATCTACCTATCGAGTGTTTCCCGCCGGCAGGACAACACTTGGCCTATCTCCTCATGCCTCCTTACTTCCCTTCGTTGAACAAGCCAACGCAGCCGAGTTGGTTGACTACGGCGTCGCATGGAACCATGTCAACAACGCTGACGCCGCGGTTACACAAATTCCAACGTTTCTCTGTCCTTCCGATTCAGCATTTCCGAATCCTGTAGGTTGGGCAGCGACCAACTACCGTGGAAGTCAGGGTTCAGGGATTCTTTTCGGTCAGCCACCCACCGATCCGGCCGATCCAAATTTCGGAATGCCCGCACCCAATGGTGTTTTCGTTCTGAATCAAAGGCTCGGATTTCGGGACGTGCTGGACGGAACTTCCAATACGGCTGCATTTAGCGAACATATCCAAGGCGATTTCTCAAACGCCTACTCGACACCATCGGATACGTTTTGGCCAAAGACAAACCCGCTAACCCCCGACGAAGCTTACCGTCAATGTGAAGCGATCGACATCAAGGACTTGCAATTCCAACGTGTCAGTGACGTCGGTGCTCCCTGGGTTTATGGCTACCACTCGACAACGGCCTATTTTCATGTGTCACCTCCGAACCGCCGTTCTTGCATGTTCCCCCCTGGGCGCATTGCGACCACTGCAAGCAGTTCGCACACCGGTGGTGTAATGATGGCGCGCTGCGATGGGTCGGTAACGTTCGTGACGGACAGCATCAATCTCGATATCTGGCGTGCCGTTGGTACTCGTGCTGGTCGCGAGACTGTAGGGAACGTCGAATGAGTAGTGGCCCGAGACGAAACCTGGCTTACAGAAGCAATCGGAAGGGGAGAATCGCGACAGTCTTTTGTCTCTTTTTAGGAATCATGATCCCAGGGTGTGCTCCGCAAACGCTTGTGGCGGTATCGGATGTCGATGCCGCCACGGCACTGCTTGAAGACTCCTTCAAATCATGGAAGAGTGGCAAGACGGTCGACGACCTGCGGCTGTCCGTGCCGCCGGTCTATGTTTCCGAAGAGCTTTGGGAACAAGGATGTCGCTTGAATGACTTCAGCATCGATCGGCAAAGCGAACAATACGGCACCAATGTTCGCGTACACGTCACATTAAAAGGCACCGATAAGAAAGGTGCCGACTTTCTTCGCACGATGAAGTATCTGGTGACGACTGAACCAGCGATGACGATCGCAAGAGAAGATCGCTGAGGTTCCATCACCGGCAAATGTTTCTATTCCGTTGTAATTATTTTCTTGAGAGATCGTTTATGTCTTTAAAGTTGAATCAATACGCCTTTGCTTTGTGCTTGCTACCGGGGCTGATTAATGTTGGCTTCGCCAAAGATCCGACTGCCGCGAAACCCGTTCCAGCAACTCGCGCCGAGATGCTCAAAGCGCTCAACGCGCTCAAGCACCGCGAGGCGCGCCTGCCGCTTCCCCCGGCTGACCCCAACGCGGTCGCTCCTGCACCAGCCCCAGCTCCGGGAGCTCCCGGTTCGCTCGGCGTCGTCAATAATGGACGAATGCGAGAACGATATTTGCCGCCGGCTTTGACTTACCGCCCCGCACCACTGGTCGGAGCCCAAGCTGACGCCCAGTTGCCGTATGATTTCTCGACCGAACTATTTTGGATCGTGTCGCGAGTGAACAATTGCCACTACTGCTTAGGGCATCAAGAAAGCAAGCTCCGAACCGTTGGCGTCACCGAACAAACGCTGCTCGATCTCGATACCGATTGGTCGCGTTTCACCCCGGCACAGCGCACCGCATTCGAGTTTGCAAAGAAATTGACGTTCGCTCCCGATGCGATTATCGATCAGGACATCGACGCACTTCGCGAGCATTATGCCGACGATAAAATCCTTGAAATGGCATACCTGATCGGTCGTTACAATTCGACCAACCGGTGGACCGATTCGTTGGGTATTCCCCAGGAAGATCATCGCGAATTTCAATCAGAGCTTCCTGAGCCAGCGCTCGGGCTTGAATCTCTGGTGGCAATGAATGGATTTCCTCCGCGAAAACCCATCAACGATTACGCTTCGTGGAAATCCGAGCTTGAAAAGCAAGCCACTCGCAAACCCCGATTGGTCGCCGCACCTGTCGTGCCGACATCGACCGCGCTAGAACCACATGAGCAACTACTCGCATCGATCCCAGCGGCAGGCCAAGCGATGATCGAGCAATTGCGTCAGGCTCGAGTCGTTGGCACGTTGCCTGTAATGCTGCGTGACCAAATCGCATTTGTCGCCGCGCGCGAAGACAACGCCTGGTACATGCAGCATGTCGCGCGAGAAAGACTGCTTGCTTCGGGAATGACCGATGAGGCAATTTTTTCACTTGGCAAGGATGCAGGCGAGGCGAAGAGCAACGAGGCCAATGACTTGGCAATCTCGTTTGCGAAGCAACTCACCACCGATCCTCAGGAGATGACCGACCTTCAGATCGCCAAATTAACGGAGCATTTCACCGCTCATCAGGTCGCCGAAATCGTTTACCATGTCGGTCTAGCGGCCATGCTGGATCGCCTGACAGAGACTGCCAGATTGGGATGGAGCGATATTCAATAGGCGATAGTTAGGATGACCCAATGATTCGATTGCCTTATGCCCCTATCTCCTGTGGACCTGAACACGTTGAGGGGATTCGATCGATTTTGAACGACGCAATTGTTCACTCGACTGCGGTTTACGACTACGAACCGCGGTCGATGAAAACCATGGAAGATTGGTTCCAGATGAAGGTCGAAAAGGGGTATCCGGTCATCGGTGTTGAAGACACCGACGGGAATCTACTCGGATTTGCAACGTATGGGCCGTTCCGCGCTTGGGCGGCATACAAATACTCGGTCGAACACAGCGTCTACGTCGATGCGAAATCTCGAGGACAGGGGATCGGGAAAGTCTTGCTCCAAAGTTTGATCGAACGCGCCGCTGAACAAAATTATCACACCCTGATTGGTGGCATCGATGGTTTGAACCAAGCGAGCATTGCGCTCCACAAAAAACTGGGCTTCAGCCACTGTGCCAGCATCAAGGATGCGGGGTACAAATTCGGGCGATGGCTCGAGCTTCAGTTCTACCAGCTGGTTCTTTTAACGCCCGTCAAGCCAACCGAACCTTGATTCCGTTAGGATGAAAGGGCGAGTTAAAACCTAACAAGAAAACCTCTTTCGACGGCACGATGTGTTTTGCTATGCTCCCCCGTGCCGACCGGTTTTTCGTGCCGGCAACCAGCGTTCTCACCTGATGTCGGAGCCAAGGATGGCGATGAAAACCTTTGTCTTGCGTTCGATCTTGTTTGTTGTCGGTGCCATGGCGATTCCTGCGATTCCCTCGCTATCCGCCCCACCTGGATTGATGAAGATCTTCGGCAAAACTAACCCCACTGCGGCAGCAAGTGGCGGACGTCAGCTCTCCGAGGTGGATGGTCCTTGGATGATCCTGGCAACCTCTTTTGCCGGCGAGGAGGGCAAACAGAAAGCCCAGGCGTTGGCCGATGAACTGAGCAAAGATTACGGTCTGCCTGCGTTCATTCATGAGGAAAACTTTGATTTCGGCGGCAAACTCAAGCAGCAGACGCCGACCGGCCGCACGGTGCGCTATGCCAATCAGGCAAAGTATGAAGCCTACGCAGTACTAGTCGGTGAATACGACTCAGTCGACCATCCTCAGTTGATTAAAGATCTCAAACGCCTCAAAGAGGCGAAGCCGAAATCGATAAGTGAGCCATCAACCGATGAATCGGTTGCAGAAACCCCTAAGAAGGACAATCCTCTCGCTGCCGTGCAGCGATTGCAAAAGACGCTGATGAAACGGACTGGGAAAACTGAAGCAGGACCGCTCGCGAACGCATTTGCAACGACGAATCCCATGTTGCCTGAAGAGTTTTTCAGCGCTCCCGAAGTCGATTCTTTTGTCATGGAACTCAATGATCAGGTCGACCACAGTCTGCTCGAGAACCGTGGACGATACACCGTTGTCGTCCGTACATTTGCCGGCCTGGGCACCATCGTCGATGGCAAGCGAGACAAAGAATTTGAGCCCAGCAGCACGCGCATGGACGAATGTGCCACGGACGCGGACAAGATGGTTCGCGAATTACGAAAACAGGGCGTCGACGCATATCAGTTCCACGACCGAACCCGCAGTCTGGTAACGATCGGAAGTTTTGAGTCTCTCGGACAGCAGCTTCCTAACGGTAATTTCGAGTATGATCCTGCAATCCGTCAGGTGATGCAAACTCACTGCGCTGGCAACCAATCGCAGCCCACAAAGTTTGGTCCCGGGGTCGCCGCTAACCATGTCGCGATGATTCCGTATGATGTGAGTCCCACTCCCATCGCTGTCCCAAAGAAGTCCAAGCGTAGCCTATTCATCGGCAAGCTTGGAATGAAGTAACCTCGAACTTAACGATCATGTTTGAACTCGTTCTCGGAACTGGTAATCGTCACAAGATCACTGAGCTCCGAGCGATGTTACCGATCGAAGGTGTTCGGCTGCTCGCGTTGAGAGACCTCGAATCGGCAATCGATGTCGAAGAAACCGGGCAGACGTTTGGGGAAAACGCCCGGCTCAAGGCCACTGAACAGGCAAAGCACTTGGGCCAATGGGTATTGGCCGAAGACAGCGGTCTGTCCGTCGATGCTTTGGATGGCCGGCCCGGTGTTCTGTCGGCTCGCTACGCCGGCAAGCATGGTGATGACGAGGCCAACAATCAACTATTGCTCCAAGAGCTCATCGGGGTGCCTACGGATCGCCGCGGGGCCTTTTTCACCTGCCATATCGCCGTTTCCGACCCGCGTGGAAACGTGGTTCTTGAGTCGACTGGAAAATGCAGTGGCGTTATTGCGATGGAGCCCTCGGGGACTGACGGTTTCGGTTACGATCCTCTTTTCATCATCCCTCGGTACCAGCTCACCTTCGCACAGCTAGGCTCCGAAGTGAAAAATGAACTGAGTCACCGCTCGCGTGCCCTCCGCGAACTCGTACCGCCGTTGGTGCGCCTCATTCAGCATTCCCCAGAATTCTAATTACCTCCGATGCCAACTCGCGCCGATCAGCAGCGACGCTCAAAATTTGAAGAAGTACTTGGACTGATTGGCTCACGGAAAGAGTTTTCGAAGCAAGAAATACAAGAGCAGTGCCACGAGGCCTTGCCAGCTTTCGTCACGGCCGTGATCAAACAACTGATGCAAGACGGAGTGCTGGAGACGGTTCGAGTCGATAGCAAGACAAAGTTTGCTTGGCGAGGGGATCAAGAGTTCACTCCTTCCCATTGGATCGACCGGCAGTTCGCGGGTGATCAAGTCACTCAAACTCCGAAAGAAGATCGGCCTCGAGAACGCTTGATTGTCGACGGAGCTGATCGCCTACGAACGGCCGAATTGATCGCGATCTTGATTCGATCGGGACGCAAAGGAGAATCCGCGGTCCAGGCTGGCCAGCGGATCGCGAATCACTTTGGCGATCGCATCGATCACCTTCGCACGATGTCGCCCAGCGAACTGAAGCGGATCAGCTCCGCCGTTTCCGAAGTAGCTTTTTGCCAGATCATGGCTGGGATCGAATTGGGGCGAAGGGTCGCTGAAACGATGGTCGCACATGGAATGCCGACTGAAAAAATCATCAGTACGAAGGCGGCCATCGATTATTGCCTAAGGCATTTCTCACGCTTGGCGATCGATGGATGCCAGGAGGAGTTCCACATCGTCACGGTTGACACCAAACTTCAACCTATCGCCCGACATCAAATCACCGTTGGAACGCTCGATGCCAGTCTCGTTCATCCGCGAGAGGTATTCAGGCCAGCGATTCGCGACTCGGCGGCATCCGTCCTGCTGGTCCACAACCATCCGTCTGGCGACCCCACGCCTAGCTCCGAAGATCGTGCCGTTACCGATCGACTCAAGCGAGCTGGAGATATCATCGGCATCAAGGTGCTTGACCACGTCGTGGTCGGTAAACACCGTGCCGTGAGCTTGGCAGATTGCACTTAAACCTATTTTCCGAAGAACAATTGGTTGAACCTTTTTCCCGGTAAGGCAAATGCCTTATTGGAGGAGGAACCTGATGACGACGCCGTGTTGCTTACCGTTGGTATGCAGGTAGGAAGTGCATGTAAACTTCAAGAACAAGCGTCGCCATACTCGTCCAGTAAATTTTGTTTGGACCGACAACATTCTCGCCCTCCGAACCGCCTGGCATATCCCAGCTTCCGTTCGCGTTTTGTCTGCTGAGAAACAGTTCACGAACTCGCGGATGCCAGCTGGCCCAGTATTTGCCACCGGCCTGATAGTTGGCTTGCATGGCATAGTAGTGAAAGTAGAAGTAGTAATCGATCCCACCGCCATTGCCCCATTCAACAGGCAAAGTGGCAAGGTAGTCCAAGGCACCGGGAATGGTGTCGTCCTCATGATGCCCCAGTAATTGAAGTGACACAGTCCCTGCGGCCGTGGTAGGAGCCTTGCGCGAGGGTCCTTGGTATCCATAGCCACCCGCATTGTCCGAACAGGATTTGACGTAGGCGGCGGCCTTCTCGATGGTTTGTTCGGGCACCGGTATTTCGGCATTGTTGGCCGCACGCAGTGCAACGATCTGCATCACTGTAACGCTTAAATCCTCATCGGACTTTTGCGGCTGATATCGCCAGCCACCTTTGTCGGATTGGCATCGGACGAGCAAGTCGACCGCCTTTCTGAGTGCAACCTCCAACTCGGGATCTGGGTCCATGCCGTACATTTCGGCTAAAGCAAGGGTTGCCAGGCCCTGTTGGTACATCGGCCCTGAGCCAGCGGCCCGCTGTGGAACGAAGACGCCGTCACTATTCTGCGTTCGAAGGATGAATCGCTTTCCCTTCTCTAGCACATCGCGATAAGGGCCACGTCCGGGCACATGTCCGCGCCCCATGAACGCGAGTAATGCAAGTGCATTGGGAGCATTATTCCCATCCCATGCGCCATCGGAACGCTGTTGCTTCGCTAAGTACTCCAGCGACCGATCGACCGACGCAGTCACCGGATCAATAATCGCTTCATTGGTAAGGATCTCCGCTGACGTCGCTTTGCCTTCCTGGCAATACCCAGGACGAACCGCAATGAGCGTCCCCCCGTACAAACCTGTCCAGACGATCCAAAGGCACGAATGGAACGGTAAAAATCGCATCGCCAAACTCTTGGTCATGAGGTAGTCTTCAGTCCGCGCCCGTGCATTGATTGCTATACCAAACCCATCACACGCCGAATGCCAACATCGAGGGAATACACGCCGATTAGAATTGCCAACGTCAACCAGTTATCCCAAAGCGTCGCCTCGCGGTGCAGCGACTTTAGTTCCACCTTGCCTTCGATCTTGCCTGCGATCGAATCGATTTCTGAAAGCTTCAATACTTCCCCACCCGTTGCGCTGGCGAGCAACTCTAACGTCGGGCGATTCACATTCGGATGACGGAATTCTTCTGGGGCTGTGAGAACTTGGACCGTCGCCTCCACGACCTCACCGCTATCCGGCGGCTGATACGCCAAGCGATGAACGCCGGTTTGCTGAGGAACGAAGTTACCTGTGTAGAGCCCTGCTTTGGTTTTGTCGGCCAGCAGTTCAATCGTTTGCCTTGAGCCCGGTATCAAAACCGCGATTTCTCGCGTGGGAGTCCTCAGGGGTTCACCATCATTGTCGAAAGCCATCAGTTCGATTTTAGCTTTTTCGCCTGGCTGAGCGCGCACCGGCCGAACATCAATGAAGCTCTTGTTCCCCGGCGCAACGTCACGCCTTGCGACAAACCGAATCGCTTGCCCCCAAAACTTATAAAAGAAACGATCGCCAACGTTTTGACGCCATGCCCAGGTCGAGTCGGTCCCGATGAACAGAACCTTTCCTTCTCCCGCGTAGTGATAAGCAATCAACGGTGTTTTGCCGAATCGTCCTTCAAGCTTTGGATTCCAGGCGAGCGCCGTCGCGGCCGGCGCGAGTTGCTCTGCCGCGGCACACCAGTAGAACGGAGGCATACCACTCCAGACCCGGTTGTTTCGCCCTGGATCGTCGTACAATCGCATCGTCTCATGGACCAGCCCATCGGCGGTAACCTGGATTTCATAGGGTTCGTAAACAGGCGCTTCCACCCCACCAACCGATGGGCGCATTCGCACCGGAAGCAACTCCTGCAAATTGGCGTCAAAGCGATGGGGCATGGATTGCGTCCCCGCTTCAACGATCAACCCGACGCCGCGATCACGAATGGCCTGGGTAAGAAGGCCCAATAACTCAGGCGTCAACAGTGAGGGCGAAACGTCACCCAAAATAATCGTGTGGTATTCGGCGAGCTCATCGACCGTCTTAGCGATCGCCGCTGCCTGCTGATCCGCTGGCAATCTTCGCCATTCAGTTTCGACGATCACATCCGGCATTTCTTCGCTGCGCCCCGCTAGTCCACTATCGCGGCGAATTGCATTTTTGATGAAACGAAAATCCCATCGTGGTGATCCGTCGATTAATAACACTCGAATCTTTTCCTCGCTGATGCGTACCAAGGCGGAATCGGCGTTGTTGGCCCTCAACTGTTCAACCTCTTCGGCCTGCGCAGGAATGTTTATCGTCAGGTACCGCGGTCCGGCTTTCTTGGCTTCGAAGGTTAGCTCAACGTGCTGGTGCTCCGCATCGCGCGCGGTGACTTCCTGCGTCGCAAGTACCTCGTCGCCATCCTTCAGCTCGACGATAACAGGGCGTCCGTCAAAGCCGTGTGATTCCACCGTCACATGCACGGACACGACATCCCCTATCGCCACGAGGCCCGACGTGTACACGTCAACGATTGACAGGTCAGGCAAACGCTCGACAGCGCCAAGTGGAGCGGCGAAGATCTTCGTCCCCACGTCAGCAGCGGCTCGCGCAGCCTGCACCGGAGAGGTTCCTCCGGTATTCTGACCATCCGAAAGCAACAATATCGCCGCAACCTGTTGTCCGGCGGCTTCATCAAGAACATGTTGTACCACGTCACCCAGATGCGACGCCGTGTCAGTGCCAACCGATTCCTGTTCAACCGTCTGCGCCATGTCGGCCCCGGGAGCGAACGCATGGGAGGCTCTCGCGAAATGGTAGAAGCGGATATCGTTTTTTTCACGCATTGGTTTCAAGAGCGATTCTTCAGCGTGCCGAACAAGCGACTGCGCAATATCCGATCTTGAACGCTGCGCAAGGACCGTCCGAACCTCTGGCGTCAGTTCCGCTTGTTTAGAATCCTTGGCGTCCAATGCAGCAACAGCGACCCATTCCTCTTCCGAGGCAAAGGGACCGGCGGGCAATTTCATGCTTTGCGACTCGTCTATCAAGATTGCAAAGATCGGTCGCTTCGTAATTTGGTGGTCGATCTTTAGGTAGGGTCCCGCAAGAATCGCGATCAAGATTCCCAGGACCAAGACACGAGTAGCGGTCAATGCAAACCGGATATTGCGGGATAGCGTACTTAAGTTTTCCCGTTGACGAATGTAGATGAAATAGCCCACTGGCATTAATAACAGGAGTCCAATCCACAACACTGCAGGACGTTGGAACGCTAATTGCGCTTTGTCGAGATGCTCAACCACCTCGTCGGTGATACCGATTGATTTAAGAAAGAATTCCATATTTGCTTTTCGGTTTACGAACGACCAGGGATGATCTCTTATTTCGCCGACTGGACCTTGGTGAGTCGCCGGAAGTAGTCTCGAATGAACGTTCGATACCCTTCGGGTCCCTCCTCCTTCAATCCTTGCAGCAAGTCTTCTCTCTCCCGAGGCTGCATTTTCATGATCACGGTGCGAGCGTTCAAATCGAAATCATTGAGCTCCACCAAGATGGCATCAACAGCGCCAATCTCTGTGATTTCTGGCTTCGGTTCTGCCTGGCTGGGAGTGGGAGGTTGATTCGAGGGCTGGGTCGGTTGATTCGTTTGATTCAACATCTGTTCAAGCCGACGGAACATCTCAAGGGCTTCTTGCGTCGTCTCTGCGTTTAGTAATTCTTGAAGTTGAGCCGATTTTTCCGGTGTCATCTCACTCGAAGACTCCTCTGGCAATTGCGCAGCAAGACTCTCGATCAGCTGATCCAAGATCGCTTGGTCTGCCGCCAATGCTTCCTCAGCGTTTTCAAGCTGCTCCGAAAGTTCAGCTTGCTGAGCTTGGAGCTCTTGGCGTTCCGGGCTGAGAGGCTCACCGCCAACTTGTGAGGACGCCGGCGGTGAGGGCGATTTTTTCGAAGGCTCTGGCTGACCTGGTTCTGGCTGACCTGGTTCTGGCTGACCTGGCTCTGGCTGACCTGGCTCTGGCTGACCTGGCTCTGGCTGACCTGGCTCTGGCTGACCTGGCTCTGGCTGACCTGGCTCTG
>JANOBM010000295.1:0-7503 GCA_031411655.1 Planctomycetaceae bacterium | reverse complement strand
CAAAATATTGCCAGAAAAATCCGCGGCGCTGGCCTTATTGGTGGTACTGCCAGTAACCGCGTAATTCACTGTTGTGGTTCCCGTCGATAAACCGCTTCGTATGACGGTAAACGTGAAGAAACTGCTTCCGGTACTTCCTTCTGCTTTAGACGCCGAAGTCGCTGTGATGGCCAGGCTTGTGTCATCATTCAATACCGACGCGATCGCCGAACCAACCGCGATCGTTGTGCCGGCGCTAGGACTGGTGAGCGAAATCCGGAATCCCTCATCGGGCTCAACGACCGTGTCGCCCGTAACAAGTATCGTGATCACCTTCGTCAATTCGCCGACCGCGAAATTCACGGTACCCGTCGGTACGGTGCCACCGACATCAATGATGTTGATGGGAACGGTACCATGGCCCGTTACTGTATAAGTTGCGGTCGATACGGCGTTCAGATTGCCGGTACGAGTGACCGTAAATGTAAATGGGGTGGTGCCGCTGTTGCCCTCTGCTTTGCTCGCTGAGGTGGCGGCGATGGAGAGGCTACTATCATCATTTACAATCGTGCCATTGGCTTTCGAAGTCGAAATCGCCCCCGGAGCGCTGGGTGAACTCAGCATTACGATGAAGCCTTCGTCCGACTCGACAAGCGTCTCCCCGAGCACCGTCACGGTGATCACCTTGCTTGTCTCGCCTGCAGCGAATGTCAGCGTACCACTTGGAAAGACGTTGCCCGAGAAATCAGCGGAGGTAGCGCCGTTGACCGCCCCTGCCGTGACAGCAAAATTGACTGTACTGCTGATGCTGGTTAGCCCGCTGCGTGTGACCGTAAACGTATAACTGCTGGTGCCTGTGTTTCCTTCCGCTTTTACAGCTGATGTCACTGCGATCGCGTAGGAACTCGATTCGTCATCCTGAATGGTTCCCACAGCCGTCGCCGTCGAAACCACCGTCGGCGAAGTTGGCGAGCTAAGCGTGACGATGAATCCTTCCGACTTCTCCAGCAGCGTGTCCCCAGCCACCAGGATCGTGATGACTTTACTAGTGACCCCGGTGGCGAATGTCAAAGTTCCGCTCGGCAGTGCATTGCCAGAGAAGTCGGCAGTTGTGGCTCCGTTGGTGGCACTACCGGTCACTGCGTAGTTGACCGAAGCGGCTGTGGTCGTGAGACCACTTCTCGTAACGGTGAACGTGAATGGTGTTGCGCCGCTATTGCCTTCAAACTTGGATGCTGATGTAGCCGAAATTGCGAAACTTGAATCGTCGTTTTGAATCGTGCCAGTGGCCGTCGCCGTGGCAATCGTGCCAGGAGCTGTGACGGAATTCAGAGTGACAATAAAGCCTTCATTACTTTCTCCCAGCGTTTCGCCAATGACGTTGACCGAGATGAGTTTACTAACTTCACCGACGGCAAAGGTGACCGTTCCCGATGGCAATACGCCGCCCAAGAAATCAGTAGCGGTCGCACCGTTCGTGGCACTGCCAGTGACCGAATAGTTGACGGAGCTCGAGCCCGTGGTCAATCCCGTCCGCGTGACTGTAAAGGTGAATGGATTGGTACCAGTGTTGCCTTCAATCTTATTCGCTGACGTTGCGGCGATGGCATAGCTTGTATCGTCATTCTGTACCGTCCCCGATGCCATATTGGTTGTGATCGTATTGCCGGCCGAGGGACTGCTGAGCGTTACCTTCAAACCTTCATTGGGCTCAACGATCGTGTCACCCGAAACGAATATCGTGACCACTTTGCTCGCCTGGTTAGCGGCAAACGCAAGTAATCCAGACGGAAACGCACCGCCAACATCAGTTGCGTTGATCGGACTGGTGGTATACCCGCTCACGGCAAATGAAACCGACGAGGGGGCCGTGAGGTTACCGCTTCGTGTGACGGTAAATGTGAACGGGGTGGTTCCGCTGTTACCTTCCGCCTTCGATGCCGAGGTCGCCAAAATCGCAAAGCTAGTGTCATCATTCAAAATCCTTCCACTGGCGGTGGCGGACGCGAGAGTACCCAATGCACTCGGCGACACAAGCGAGACAACAAATCCTTCATCCGCTTCGACCGATGCATCACCGACGACGTTGATAGTGAGCAACTGACTGGTCACGCCAGGCGAAAACACGACCGTACCCGCAGGTAACGCATTACCAAGGAAATCAGCCGCAACGGCTGGATTCGTTGCGCTCCCTGAAACCACATAATTGACCGTGCTGATTCCCGTCGTCAGGCCACTCCTCGTGACCGTGAAAGTGAACGGCGTCGGCGATGTTATCGATTGTCCCTCGAGTTTCGTGGACGAGGTCGCAGCGATGGAATAGCTTGTGTCGTCATTCAAGACCGTTCCGGTAGCAACTGCCGTCGAGAACGTAGCCGGTACGCTGGGAGAGCCGAGGGTCACAACGAAACCTTCATCGGCTTCCACAATCGTGTCTCCCAACACTCTGATCGTAACCACCTGACTGGTGACTCCTGGTGCAAAACTGACCGTGCCACTGGGAAGCAGGTTGCCCAGGAAGTCCGAGGCCAGCATCGGATTCGTGGCGCTACCTGTCACCGCATACATGACCGTACTGGTTACCGATGTCAAACCGCTACGGGTGACCGTGAAGGTAAACAGTGTTGGCACCGTCAACGATTGCCCTTCGCTCCTCGCTATCGAATCAGCGACGATTGAGAATCTCGTATCGTCATTCTGGATGATCCCACTGGCTGTCGCTTGAGTGATCGTCGCTGATGGGTTTGGCGAAGCAAGCGTGATGATGAAGCCCTCGTCGAGTTCAACCAACAACTCACCAGCCACTCTAACCGTCAGAAGCTTGGTCGTTTCGCTCGGTGCAAACGTAACCGTTCCGCTTGGCAGCACACCGCCGGTGAAGTCAGCGGCGATGGCTGGATTGACGGTGCTCCCCGTAACCGCGTAATTGACTGACGTACTGGCCGTTATGAAGCCGCTACGAGTGATCGTAAACGTATAGTTCGTCGTATTGATATTGCCTTCGGCTCGAACAGACGACGTCGCCGCGATCGCAAGCGACGTGTCGTCGTTGATGATATTTCCAAATGCTGAACTTGTCGCGATGGAAGTCCCAGAACTGGGATTGGTCAAAGTAATTCTAAAACTCTCATCCAGTTCAACCGACGTATCACCGGTGACATTGATCGTAATTCGTTTACTGGACTCTCCCAAGTTAAATGAAACCGTGCCCGTCGGAACGAAGCCTCCAACATCCATAATATTGATTAGGTTGGGACCGCTGGCGGTGACGGTGTAGTTAGCCGTTGAAATCACTGACAGGTTGCCATTGCGGGTCACGGTGAAGGTGAATGGTGTGGTTCCTGTATTACCTTCCGCCTTTGCCGCCGACGTTGCCGTTATCGACAAACTCGTATCGTCATTTTCAATCGTGCCGTTTGCCGACGCGGTCGTTATCGTCCCGGAGGCACTGGGCGTGTCCAGGGTAATGACGAAGCCTTCATTGGCCTCGACAAGCGTGTCGTTCACTACCGAAACGGTAATCAATTGACTGAGCACACCGTCAGCAAAAGTGACCGTTCCCGATGGCATTGCATTTCCTACAAAATCAGCAGCATTGGCACCATTTGAGCTAGCACCGGTGACAGTGTAGTTCACCGTCGCCACGCCGGCGGCTAGCCCGCTTCGCATCACCGTAAACGTATGTGGCGACGCCGCGGCTTGTGCCTCGGATTTGATTGCAGAAGTCGCCTCAATTGCAAAAAATACGGGCGTACTCTTGATGGTAAAATCCAAATCTCTGACGACGTTTTGGCCCGTTAGTGCAACACGTCTTGCACCATTAACAAGTTTATTTTTGAGTACATGTAACGTATCGGTACTCTGCGGGATCGTCACGATATCCATCGTGCCTGTCCCACCGGGCCCCGTGGTGTCATTGTCGAAATTGCCAACGACAAGCGGCATCCGCTGCGCCTCGGAGAACTGTCCAAGTCCTATGTTTTCAAGCGGTTCGAATCGCACTTCGCCAGTAACCGTATTGAAGCCATCATTCCGGAAAATTGAGATCTTACGATCTTTCAAGTTGCTTGCGATCACATCGAAATCAGCGTCGTTATCAACGTCACCGATCGTGATATCGATTGCGCCGCTGGCGGTACCCAACAAAGAAGATTGCGATTTGAACGTCCCATCTGCTTGCCCCAGAAGTATTGAAATCGTATTGGAGCCAAAGTTTGGAATCGCTAAATCGGGCCTTCCATCTTTATTGAAATCGGCAACCGCAGAATCGTTTGGCGACGCCTGAACGGGATAATACGCGTTCTCTCTTGTCAGCGCACCAGCACCATTTCCGCGAAGTACGGTCACACCGCCAAACGGCGTGGCTGTCGTTAAAGGCCCGGCATGCACCACCGCGACATCGAGCGACGCATCACCTACAAAGTTGCCGGCAACGATTGACGTTGGATTATTACCTCCGGTTAAAATAGCTGGCCCGGCAGTGAAAGCGCCACTCCCATTATTGGTTAGCACTTGAACAGTTTCGTCACCGCTGACCCCGAAAAGGCCTTTATTGACTACGACCAAATCATTGCGGCTGTCACCGCCGAACTGCCCCACGACTAAGTCGATGGGTTCGGTGCCCACCGGAATTTTAGCAACGGAAGCGAACGTTCGCGAAACTGGATTGTAATTGAGGAGAACCACAACCTTGGATGAATAATTTGCAGCGATTGCAACGTCCAACATCGGATTGGAATCGAACTGCTCAACGACGAGTGCTGCTGGCCCGGCACCATCATTTCCTAGGTCGATATCGATCTCATCAGGCAGAAACCCTCCCGCTCTATCGTTGAGTCGGATGCTCAACTTATTACCTTCACCGAGGGCGACTGCAACATCTGGAAAGCCGTCTCTATCGAAGTCACCTTTTGCAATCGCTTGTGGGCTGGCAAACGCTAGAAGATTGCTAAAAAGGGGAAACTTTTGCAACGTAAAATCACTTCCCAGAGGTGATACATGGGTGAGGGATTGATCAAGCGTGGTCGCGATGGCAACGTTCTGTGCACCAAGGCCAGTAAATGAGTAGCGCCCTTCAATATCTGTCAGCTCGCGCGGTTCATTTTCATCACGAACGCCGAAATTGGTCGCGTCGAGATAAACCTCAACACCGACCCGTGGCAAATCGACTCCCGAATCGAAGTCGCCGTCCCCGTTTCGATCGTCGTACAGCCGTCCACCGACTTCAGAAGAACTGGACTGACCGGTCGAAGTCACTCGCTTGAAGGCAAAATCACGATTGTTTACTTCATCATCCGCTCCGAGTGCCACAAGCCAACTAAAGCGACTCGCTGCATCCGGACTGACAGTAGCCCATCCTGCAGGCTTGACGACCGCAACGGAGTACTCAACCAAAGATGGCAACGAAGCGAATCGATAGTTGCCGTTGCTATCCGAAACGATCGCCGTCGAGCGTTCGCTTTCGTTCAACTTTCCATCCCGGTTTTTGTCCAGAAACACTGTCCAACCGCCCAGTAACAACTCTCCCTGGTCGTAGACGCCATTGGCAACCGAATCTTCGAACAATCGGCCGCCGATCTCACCTGGTTTTGGATAAACGGCAACGTTAACCGCTGGGAGATCACCGGCTTGAATAGTTACCTTTGACAGAGTCGGTTCGAGTGGATTCCTGGTCACGACAACGGTGTTATTGCTTCGTCGAAAACCGATTAGCGCGCCATCGCGAGTGATTGATGGGATTCGGCTCTGGTCGGAAAATTCGTTGCCTGCGGCATCGAGACTGACTCGTGCGACATCACCTGATGACAATTCGTAGACAAAAATGTCGGACGTTCCGTTATTGTCAAAAACAAAGTCGGAAGCAGAGGACTGGAATACAACGTGCTTGCCATCGCCGCTGATTTGTGGCAATAAAACGGGCCCGTTGGGTTCGGCGCCTACGTTGGCCGTTCCGATGCGAATCGTACGCTTGTCGTTACGATCAAAAACAAAGGCCTCAGCAACAGTTCGCGAATCATCCGTGACAAGATTCGTCGCCAAAGAATTGAATACCACCAGTCTTCCCTCATCGCTGATCGATGGGGAGAAGCTAATTCCGTTGGCCTGGGCTCCGGCGGACGAAACACTTACTCGCTCCATCGAAAATGTGCTTGACTGCGTATCGACGACAAATATGTCTTCGATGCCATCATCAGTGCCCGAGACAAGGTTGGTGGCACTCGAAATAAACGTCACGAACCTTCCATCGCGGCTGATATAAGGACTCCGGCTCGCGTTATTTCCGGCTACGCCGGCGGAAGTGTTGCTGATTCTCCGCAGTGCTTGATTCGCAATGGTATAGACGAAAACGTCGGCAGCGCCATTTGAATCATTGGGCAAAAGTTGGTCACTGGATACGAAGACAATGAACCGGCCGTCTCCGCTGATCTGCGGTTCGGTTCCTTGCCCGATCGAAATGAAGGTGGGACGCTGCGCTCCATTTGGGATCACTGCATGCTCCGTGTACCCAACCGTGCCATCATTCTCGAACGCAACCCAACGCCCATCGTCAGAAATCGTTGGAAAGCGGCTGTCCACCACTTGGTTTCGACCCGTATCACCACTGCTTATCAGAGTCGGGGTGATGTTGTTTCGGTCGAAAACATAAATGTCCCTTTGGTCTACGGAACTTCCCGGAACCAAGACGCTGGTCGTGGAATCAAAGGCGGTAAATCGACCATCCATACTGATCGCAGGCCGCGCAGGACCGACCAAGTGCAACGCACCGTCGAGTAGGACCTCTTGGTAGATCGCCTTCGAAGAATCGAATCCGGCTGGAAGGATCGACGCCACCATGTATTCGCCGGGCACGACACCAACGAATGAATAGCGACCAGTTTCACTGGCATCGGTAGCAGGATCATCGAATGAGGTGATTGTCGACATTTCGTTGGGTTCGAGTTTGCCGTTGGCATTGAGATCCAAAAAGACCGTCAACCCTCCCATCCCTGACTCTTCGCGATCAAAACTGCCGTCTCCATCCGTGTCGGAGAACAGAATGCCGGAAAGTACCGCGTCGGTCGCCTCAATTGCACCGACGTCGGGAGTTTGCCGAGCCGCGCCCCGTTGATCCACCGTCGGTGCTAGGACTGAGGATGCCGAATTGATCGCACTGCTGCCTCGCAAAAGTGGATAACCCGGCGTAGCATCGGGAAAATCAACAAAGGCTCCCACTTTATTTCTCGCGGTGACTTCGAGTCGGTCGGTAGGGTTTTGCGGTCCAGACGCAGTATCAAAAAGGTTATTTCCGAGTGACGTACCAAGTTTGCTGATGGCTTCGGTGCTTGTGTTCCCCACAAACAACGAGTTACCGGAATGAACCTTTCCCCACGCCGATACGATGTTGTCGTTGAATGCGACCGTGGCATTGATAAGTGTCACTTTACCCGTCAATAGTGACGTAGGCGACGTCACCGCATTCGTGGCGACATCGTGAAAGAATACGTCGCGAGTAAGCGTCGTATTCTTTCACGATGTCGCCACGAA
>JANOBM010000294.1:0-13043 GCA_031411655.1 Planctomycetaceae bacterium | reverse complement strand
TCGTGAGTTCAATTTGAAACCTACGTCTGAAAACAGTGGTGAATCGCGAAAACGGAAGGAGTAGGCTGTTTAAATCAAATTTCAACAATGAAATCCGCGCGACTATCCTAATTTTTCCGATTGTGACACGGAGCGAGCTTGGTCGAGTATGCGGCGCCGCGATGTTGATTGAGATTTGTACGGATATTCGCATGGTTCGAATGGGAATCCGTACGACGTCGAACCGATTTTGCATTCCTGCGGATCCGCTCCTAGGCATCGACCGGGCGCAAGCGCTGTCGCCTCGACGGAGTCTTTCGACGGATTCTTTTGTCATAAAAGGTAAAGTGCCACCACGATTCTGCACCGCGAGTTGTATGCGCAGCACCTTCGTGCAAGTTATGCTTTTGGCATCGATGATAGGCAAAGTACGACTGAGTATTGGAGATGGCAATGCGATTCAAACGAATATTAATCGTCGCCTTTTCGCTCTGTTTTATTGCCGTACTTGTGTTCGCTTTCCTTAACTGGCGTGCTGCGAACGCGGTGAAAAGCCGACTGTCAGTCCTGCGGGAGGCTGGGAAGCCGACCAGTATCTCTGATTTGCGTCCAGCTAAGATACCACCTGGCATGAATGCGTTCGAAGTAATCGCTGGATTGACAGACGCCCTCAGCCAATACGAGCGAGAATTAGGCGATGCCATCGCTCCGACAGCTACACCCGAAGCGCAAGAAGCGGCAGCTATCGAGATATCCAGGAAAATGGCTCTCGAATTTCCGACTCTTGTCGTGAGTCTACACGACGCAGCGAAGTTACCTGAATACGAGGCTCTATCCGACTATTCGCTTGCTCCCAATCCGTTCATGGAAAAGCTACTAGGCCTTCAACCATCACCTCGAACGGTTGTCCGCGTCCTGCATTCGCATGGGCTCATGTCCCTTGCCGATAATAACACGACGGCTGCCATCCAAGATGCAATCGCGATCTTCAATTTGAGCGAGCACATCGGTAAGGAACCGCTGATGGTGAACGCGTTGGTCAGTGGTGCATTGTTTGGTATGGGTGTGGATTTAGCATCTCGGTGCCTCTACACGAACGGCGCAGAACCAGAAGCACGTTCGCAATTACTTGATGCCATTACCCCAGATGAGTCGCTTGTTTCCAATTTCATGCATGCTCTTGATACAGAACGCGCCTTCGCAATCGACTCTTTTCAATCGTTCCCGCTAGCGCATTTCATGCCCGTGCAAGGCATGTTAACAGAGTATTTAGATTCGATGTCCGCATTCTTATCGGTAGTCGAAGAGCGCAGTGGCATCGCGCCGAAAACTCCGATGGGAACGGAGGCGACCGTGGGACTTACCGGGCCGGCATTTGCCCATAGCTTAAAGATTCTTCGCCGTAGCCAAGCAAAGTCCCGAGCTGTGCGAATTTTGGCAGCTTGGCAAGATCAGGGGAGCGATCCCAACGCGACTCTGGACGCACTCGGCTTGCCTGATTCAGTCTCGACCGATCCATTCGATGGTTCAAAAATGAAACTCAAAGCCGTCAACGGTTCAGTCATGGTTTTCGCCGTCGGCGACGACTTAACCGATGACGATGGCGACATCACCGATGACCGCGACGTCGGTATCGCCCCCAAAGGTCATCGAGATTAGAGGTTGATGGTTACCACTGGTCCTGCTGGAACCAAATCGACCCAATGGTTGGCAGTCTCGGTGCTTGCCTCGATCCCTAGTTCTTTTGCAGGTCGCTTAGCTTGACCCGTTGCTGTAAGACGACGCCGCCTTTTTCATCTCGCACTTGAAGGCGAATCATCGGAGACGGTTGCGACCAGTCGATTTCGATAAATCCAAAGTTAACGTCAAAGAACGTCAACCCGACTCGATACGAATTGATCTCGTTGGCAAAGCGAACTCCCGCTTTTGTGACGTTTCCGCTCGGGGCGTTCAGACTGCTGGACGTGATTTCGAAAATCGGATAACCGATACCTGTCGCGTCGGCTTTCAGGCACATCAATTCTGCAAGGTGTCGATCGCCGCTTAGGATGATCGTACCCTGGGCTTCTGTGTCCCGAATCAGATTGAGCAGACGCGCTCGTTCGAGTGGAAACTTCCCCCATGACTCTGAACCGTGTTCATCGGGCAGGAACTGGTAACTCGAACAGATTATCCGAATTTCTGCGGGAGTACGCAGTTGTTGCTCTAACCACTTCCACTGTGCATCACCGAGTATCGTCGCCGCAGGATCAGGGTTCGGCGCGTATTTGCCCCGGAAGCCGTCACCGGGTTCACCAGGTAAAAACCCTTTCATCAACGGGCTTCTGAAGTATCGAGTATCCAGTAGGATTACCTGTACACGGTTAGCGGGCGGCCCAAAAACCTCGGAGGAGTAGACACCTTCTTGTTGGCGACGCGGGCTGTCTTTGGGAATCCCAAAGAAGTCTTGAAACAGCTGCTGCGATTCGCGTTTCTTTGTGTACTCCACGCCGGCGTCATCGGATCCGTAATCGTGATCGTCCCAAGTCGCGAGCACCGGGCAGGTTTGCTTTAGCAATTGGTAACCAGGCTGAGCACCCAAAAGGTCCCAGCGCTGCTGCAAAAGCGCCATATCTTCGGTGTCACCATAAATATTATCGCCAATAAACAAGAACAACTGTGGTTGCGCTGCGACGACACTCTCCCATATCGGTTGCGGCTGATCTTGCTTTGCGCAGGAGCCAAACGCGATTCGTTGCAGCGGCTCTTGCCCATGGACGAGCCATGGCAAAGTGGCGATCGCAAGCAGCAAGCCGGTACACTTGATTGTAGATAACATGACGTTGGACCTGGGTGAGTCGTTGAAAAGCGGAGGGCAGGGGAGCTTCGTTACCGCTGCACAACCGAATGGACAGCAAAAAGTGGACGAATCGGCGTGAGAGTAGATCAAAACAAAGGAATAACCTGGCGTTTTGTGGGAAGCATGAGGATAGCCGGTGGCCGTTTCGACCTCCACATCCGGCTAGACTCGACTTGCATTAAAGAAGTTCCAGTGCGTTCTCAGCATCACCAAAACGTGTTTGCTCGATCCCCATTCGCTGCAGGATCGACAGGTATAGGCTACATAATTTTCGATCCTTATCGGAGCGATCGCCGTAATCCAGCACCCGACCTGTTTCCAATGCACCGCCAAGACAACCGGCTAAGATGAGCGGCACCTTCGTCGAATCATGCTTACTGCCCGACCACATATTATTGATAAACATCAAGCATGAATGATCCAGTACGGTTCCGTCTTTTTCAGGCATGGAATCTAGCTTCGAGGCCAGATAGGCGAATTGACTGACGTAGTACTGTGTGATTCGCAAATAAGCATCGTTCAAGTCGTTGTGCGATGCACCGTGATGGGCGCTGCTAACGTCGAGGAATGGATACAACAATCCTGAGATATCCCGGCACAACAGCAGGCTTGCCACCCGCGTCTTATCGGTTTGAAACGCGATTGCGACGATGTCGCACATCAACTTCATGTGTTCGCGAATATCCTCGGGAAGTCCGTTATCGGGACGATTCATCGTCACCAGTGATTCGCTGGGCATCGCAGCACGATCGCTCGCCACTTTTTTGTCGTCTCGCGCCCGTTCAATTCGCTTCTCGACTTCGCGCACGCTGGTTAAATATTCATCCAGCTTTGCTTTGTCATCAGCGCTGACCTGACGCCTCAAAGCCTCGGCGTGTTCTTTTACGCGATCTAGCACGCTTTGATTACGCCGATTCCCGCGATTGTCAAATAGACTATCGAAAGCGAGCGAGGGGTAAACTTCCATCGGAACGGGCGAGGTGGCATTCTGCCAGGAGATATGCGAACTATAAGCCATCGAGAAATTTGTTTCGTGATAGCCGGTAATCGGTTGCTCGCATCCCAGAACCAAGCTGGGCTGTGATGTCTGTTGACCGATCGCGTTAGCGATCACTTGGTCGACACTGATACCGCCACGAAGTTCTGAGCCTTTTTGTAATTGTGCCCCAGATAGGATGTTGCCCGTTTGCCCAGGATGGATACCAACACCGACCGCAGACTGATTGAAAAGGCCAGACACCACATTCATTTTTTTCCGCAGCGGTTGCATTGGCTCAAGGCACTTTCCCAGTTCCATGGACGCGCCCGATCCCTTCGCCCACCAATGTTCGTGATTGACACCACATGCCATGAATTGCACTCCGAACCGCTTCGGAATGGGCGATGAATCGACTTTCTCGCTTTCATCGGAACCCCAGACCGGCAACGATTCCAACCACGGAAGTCCCATGACTGCGCCAGCGCCCTTGAGAACCAACCGACGTGAGAGGAGCGATGCTGTTTTGGCGTTATTTCTATTCATCCGTATCCCCTGCCTCAAAAAAATCATTCGCGGTAGCTCCACGTCCTCGTTTACTTAGAAACGGAGGGCTGGAAACAATGGTCGTTACCAGCGTGCCAATGCGAAAGCCATCTTTACGACCTTGGTCTCGCATCGCTTCTAGTAACACTTCGTCCGAAAGCTGAAGCGACCTACCGAGGGCATAAGATAACAGCTTCCGACAAACGTTGTCGACGAATTCAGCTTCGCGTTGTTCCTTCAAATAATCTCGTAATTCATCCATGCCGTTTCGTGAACTGCCATCGGGAAAGATTGCCATGGTATCGACTTGGCGACCACCCAAATCAACCTCGCGCCGTTCGCCGATAGGTCCGTAACCCTCGAAAGCCAGTCCGATTGAGTCGATTCGATCGTGGCACCCTGCGCAGCTTGGATGCTCACGATGTTTGGCTAGCGTCTGGCGAAGCGTCAATTCACCGAGTTGTGATTCATCGTTCGGGATTTCAGGGACGTTCGGCGGCGGCGCGGGGATGCGCTCCCCTAAAAGTCGACGGACAACCCAGTGCCCACGCTTGACTGGACTGGTGCGCAGCCCCGGGGAATTTTTGGTTAGGAAGACTGCCATCGGCAGCAAGCCACCTCGCCCATAACGGGCCGCATCACTGACTTCCACCCACTGCGATTCCACAAACGAAAGGTCCTTGATGCCGTAGTGTTTCGCCAAAGTCGCGTTGACAAATGTTCGGTCGGCGTAAAGCAAATCGAGGACGCTACAGTCACGTTTGAGTGCGTCTACCATGAACCGAATGGGCTCTTCAAACATCGACTTTCGCAGGTCATCGTTGAAGGACTCAAAACGATTGCGATCGACCGCGTTATGCTCCTCGAATCTTCGGAAGTCCAGCCAGTTCCCCGTAAACTCTGTTGCAAAACCGCGTATGCGATCATCGCGAAGCATTCGTTGTACCTGCTGCACCAATCTTTCCGGCCGATGCAAATCACCTACCGCCGCATGAGACAATAATTCTTCGTCCGGAATGCTTGACCAGAGAAAGAAGCTCAAGCGGCTAGCGAGCTCATAATCATTGAGAGGTCTCGCTTTGTCCGTGTCGCAAAGGAGGTCAACGCGATAACAAAACTGCGGCGACATCAAAATCGTTAGTATGGTGTCTTGAATTGCCTCTTCGTGACTGAGCCCGTCACGATTGATGAGCAGGTGGTAGTAATCTCGAAACTCTTGGGCTTCTGTAGCGGTGAGTGGCCTTCGGTAAGCACGGGATGCAAACAGAATCACCGCGTCTAATTGATCTGGTTGAGACGCGACCTTGGTCTGTTCGACCCATTGGATTTGGTCGTTGATCTCAATGAAGAAGTTCCTCACGGCATCCAAGGTGATTTCATCCGAGCCCGCATCGATCGCTTTCTCCAAATAAACTTCGGCAAGGCGATCGATCATGGGTGCTGTCCATGACTCACGGTCCTCCGAACGAACAAAGTCAAACTTGCCCTCACGCATAAAGCCAGACTCAGCTTTCTCAAACCAGAGAAAGCTTTGATACTGTCGCTGGGGTGTGGTTGAAACGAACATCAGTTGTCGCCAAAGCGAATCAAGCTCTCGTTGCTGTGCCTGGTCGAGCATCAGGTCATAAAGTGGTTGGTCGTCACGGAAATAACCAGTCATACTGTGAAAGCCCGCAGAAAGAAGCCGAACCGTTCCTTCGTTGTTCTTCTCATCTAGGTAATCACGGCCGCGTTCGGAGATGAAGAACGCATCGGGAAAGACAGAACAAAATCGTTGGCAATCAGCCTTGAATTGCGCGAGGTTGCTCTCCTCAGGAACATCGAACGACTTGGCAACCTGCGTTGCGAGCACATCGATATCCAAGAAGGAGAAGTCAGCGACGCGACGATACTTCATGTATTGCTTGTTTTTCCAAAGGACCATTGGTTGCGAGCCATTGCTCCCTCCCTTGATAGACAAGTTCTGAATAGATGGTGAAAACAGCTTGCGGGTTGAAAAGACATACCTTCGCATCCGCTCGCTGATGGCCCTTGCTGCTTTTGCCGAATTCGAATCGGGCTCAGTTGGCGTGGGCATTGATTCCCACAATTCCTGAAGCGCTGCCAGCGGTCCAAATCTTTCTTGCGGTACAAGTACTTCCCAAACCGTACGCAAATACTTCGGACTGAGATGGAGTTGGGTTGCGACTTCATCCAGCGTCGCATGGGGACTGCCTAGTAGATCGCAATGGCGATACGTCCATGACGCATAAAAATAATCAGCTAGATCGATCGGTTGTCGCCGATAGAACTCGACGATCTGTTGAACACAGTACTTGTCACGATCCGTTACTGTCACAGCGGGGTAGGGGGCGAACGCTATTCCGTCAGGCGTCAACATCATGTGGTCGGTGATGACGCGACACGCTTCGAGATACTTGGCCATCAAAGCTGGTGACATGGTCAACGACTCGCCGGAGTTGTCAAAACCGGCCTCGTTGGCAGGATCCACCGGAAACGTTTTTGTTGGGTGAATGTCGGCACCGGTCAGGTCGCGAACGCTGTAGTCAAACTCCGCGTTGCTAAGCCGACGAGCGATGACGGCTCCAGGATCGCCCGCGTTCCTTTCAGCTTCGAATTTACGAACCCGAGCAATCAAATCGACAATTACTTTTCGTTGTTCCTCGCTGAGCTGTGAACTCGCATCCGCGGGAGGCATCTCGCCCATTGCGACGCGATGCAATACCGTCTCCCAAACCCGATATGACCTAATGACGTCCTCAACACTTTGGTAGAGGCTCAAATCCAATTCCGCTTCGCGAGTTTCTCCATCATGGCATTCAGCACAGTGGGCTTGAATGAGTGGACGGACTTCTTGTTTGAATTCGTTGGCTAAATGAAGGGGAAGCGAGTCGTCGCCTCTGACGCAGCAAAGGTTCAAAATCGAGATCAACAGAACCACGATGATGCGAGCGGTAAGAAACACAGCGTGTCGCGTTCAGGTTTTTTGGCGGGCGAATGGTTGAAAGCCGACTGGCGAGACCGACCATTGTAGACGATGTTCGTAGTCGATGGCCAATGCTTAAGACCGCTTCATGATTTACCGCAGAATGACGACCACGCAAGCTTTTGGGTTTCCACCGTCGTGCCGCATGCGGCATCCATCTTCTCTCCCAATCAGTTCTCCGACTCAGCTGACGCGGCCTGTTCGCTGGGAGGAGATGGGATTCCCACCGTGTTAACAGCGATCACACGGTAAGAGTACTTCTTTCCTGGATCGGCGAGATGATCGGTGAACTGCATCGCGATCAGGGGCTGGGTGGGTGTATCGCTGTACTGAAGGCCCTGGAAAACCGGCCGACCGAACGGGTTTTTGCTCTGCTCTGGTACTTCGGCTATCGACTCACCATCACGCTGAACCATGAATTTTGCCAAGCCACTTTCGACATCGGCTTCGGCTTGCCATGTGAGAACGTTTCCATGCAATTGTAAGTCTGTCGGCGCGGGTGGAGGGGTGGGATCGGGTATATTCGTGTCTTTGACGTAATGCATGTAAGACTTCGCAATGGCCTCGTTCGGAAGCCAACTCGCAGTCAGCGGATCGCCCGAAAACTTCGCTGCAGGAACTGCTTCAAAACCCGCAACAGGAGCGAGCCATGCATCGCTTGGGTTCATTGTCTGGAGTGGCTCGCTACTTACTTGTGGCAAGCGCGCGCCCAGGCATACGTCAAGCCACGCGATCGCCAGGTAACGCTGGTTGCCGCATTCGTGCGACGTCAACGGATCGACTGCCGCGCCGATGAGTCCTCCTTTGGCGCGCACTTCGGCGATAAGCGCTTCGTTGGCCGGCCAGACACCAGCAAACTGACCTTCCTTGACGGTGACCCCTTCCTTCGTTCCCGGATTGCACATCATCGGAACAGTGAGGACGGCATCGGTTAGCGTATGGGGTTTGATCGCTCCACGGTCTGGATTGGGTTTTAAGAGGGGCACGCCTGAACGCAACCATGCAGCCGCGACACGGTCGGGATGGAGGATCACCATTCCGGCCGCCCAATGACCGCCTCCACTATGGCCCCACAAGGCCCACGGCACCGAGGCCAATTCGGGATGTCCTGATTGAGTTCCCAGATCGATCAGGCACTTTTGAAATGCATCGCCCGAACCGTTTCGTGGATCACACCACATTTGGCAGTCTGCCTTCTCCGGTTGCTCATAGGAAGGAGACAATAACGCGCAATCATGTTTCTTTGCCAAAGCCTGCCAATGCAAATCGTAAGCGCCGGTCAATCCGGACTTGCATGATCCTTCGCCACAACCATGTTGATGAACGATCACGCCGCGCAATGACTTCACCTCCTTGGGAATCCAGATCGTGTAATTGACCGGGAAGATCAATTTTCCCGGTTCAGTGGAAGCCTCGTATCGCACACGATAGTAAGGTGGATCCGCAGGCGGAAAAACATCGTAGGGCGGCTGTTGTGCAAGGAGCGAAGTGGGGAGTCCAACGAGCAAGAGGACAAACGCAGCAAGTTTTGGGATCGAAGACATCGAACGCGTCCATTGGGTAAAAGTCATTGCGATCACTGATCAATGCGGACTGCAGGAAGATGCCCACATTGTGTGACTAGAGCATTTTAGTCGATCAACACGCGGACGACTGCAACCTTAGAATTCAGTTTTTATACCCAATGGCCAAGCGATGCCGCTTACAATGTGTTTGAGTGCCTACGCGTTGAGCTTGAGGCGCTGGCCAAGCCATTCCATGCTTCCAAGTGAATGAGATCGACTTTGTCTTACGTCATCGCTTTTGACCAAGGAACCACTAGCTCGCGTGCCATCGTCTTTGATCGAGCGGGCTCGATTGTTGGAAAGGCACAACGGGAGTTCAAGCAGTACTATCCGAGTCCGGGCTGGGTCGAGCACGACGCGAACGAGATTTGGGAATCGCAACGCGACGTTGGAAGGGAAGTATTGCAGCGCTGCGGAATCACAGCAAAGGACGTCGCCGCGATCGGCATTACCAACCAACGCGAAACCACGGTTTTATGGGATCGCTCAACCGGCAAACCATTGCACAATGCGATTGTTTGGCAGGATCGTCGAACGGCAGGGCTCTGCGATTCATTGCGACAAGCAGGCCACACCGACCGGGTGCAGTCAAAAACAGGTCTCTTGATCGACGCTTATTTTTGCGCTACGAAATTACGTTGGCTCCTAGACGAGATCCCCGGCGCTCGCGAGCGGGCCGAGAGAGGTGAACTCGCCTTCGGAACCATCGATAGCTGGTTGATCTGGAACTTGACCGGAGGCAAAGTCCATGCGATCGACGTAACCAATGGGTCGCGTACGATGCTGATGAATATTCACACTCGCCACTGGGATTCCGAGTTGCTTGAGCTGTTCCAAATTCCAGCGTCTGTGCTGCCTGAGATATGTCCGTCAAGTTTTTGTTTTGGCGAAACGGACTCCAGCCTTTTCAGAGAGTCGATCAAGATCGCAGGCGTTGCTGGCGACCAACAGGCAGCTCTGTTTGGCCAAAATTGTACCGAGCATGGCATGGCCAAGAATACCTACGGAACCGGATGCTTCATGCTGATGAACGTCGGTAGTGAGCCAATGGTATCGCAGAACAAACTGCTGACCTCGATCGCGTGCAGTACCGGAAATGCGTCGGAGTATGCACTGGAGGGAAGTGTCTTCATCGCGGGTGCCGCGGTTCAGTGGTTGCGTGATGGCTTGGGAATCATTTCGAAGTCGTCGGATGTCGAAGCGCTCGCGGCTTCGGTGCCGGACAGCGAGGGAGTTTATATGGTGCCGGCATTTGCCGGATTGGGAGCGCCTTATTGGGATTCGTATGCGCGGGGATCCATTCATGGCATCACCCGAGGGACAACGAAAGCGCATTTGGCCCGGGCGACGCTAGAGGGAATCGCTTTTCAAGTGGCTGATGTCCTTGATGCGATGCGACAGGATGCCAATCTGCCCATTAAGGAACTGCGTGTCGATGGTGGTGCCGCGGCGAATGATCTACTGATGCAGTTCCAAGCGGACATACTTGAAGTTTCTGTTGTTCGCCCTCAAGTGATTGAAACCACGGCGCTCGGAGCGGCGTTTCTGGCCGGTTTGGCAGTTGGGTTTTGGAACGATGCCGACGACATTACCAAGGTCTGGCAAACCGATCGCGTGTTTCGACCGCAAATGCCTTCGGATGAAGTCAAGCGACGCCGCACCAAGTGGTCCGCAGCATTAGATCGTTCGCGCGCTTGGGAAACGCTCGAATGAAAGCCGTTTCGAATGCCATGTCCCGGGACGCCGCAATCGAGCGGATCGTGACGCGCGGCAATCCCTGGGACCTGATCGTCATCGGCGGAGGAGCAACGGGTGTGGGTATCGCGATCGACGCGGCAAGTCGAGGATTGGACTGCTTGCTTGTCGAGCAATCCGACTTCGGGAAAGGAACTTCTAGCCGAAGTACTAAATTGGTCCATGGCGGAGTGCGTTACTTGCGCCAAGGTAACGTGACCTTGGTCCGCGATGCGCTTCGTGAAAGATCTTTGCTTCTCAGTAACGCACCACACTTAGTTCATGACTTGTCGTTCCTGATTCCCTGCCGAAACCGTTGGGAAAGATTCTTTTATGGGACGGGTTTGTGGGTTTACGATCGTTTGTCGACTCGCAATCACTTTGGCCGAACCGAGCGACTAAACGCGAAGGCGGCCCAAGCGATCGCGCCCACGGTTCAATCCATACGGCTTCAAGGTGGGGTCGTTTATCACGATGGCCAATTCGACGACAGCCGATTGCTGATCAATATGGCAAGAACGGCAATCGATCATGGCGCATGCTTAGTCAACTATGTTGGTGTGCAGGATCTCCAAAAGAACCGTCAGGGGAAGGTTTGCGGTGTAACACTGCGTTGCAATGAAGCACAAAGAGATCTCTTCGCGGAAGCTCGCTGCGTGGTGAATGCCACCGGACCGTTTTGCGATGCGATCCGGCGCATGGATGATCAAGCCTGCGAGCCGATGGTAGCCGCAAGCCAGGGGATCCATTTGGTTTTGCCACGCCGGTTTTTCCCCGGCGATATGGCACTGATGATTCCCAAGACAATCGACGGGCGCGTCTTGTTTTTGATCCCATGGCATGACCGATTGATTGTCGGCACCACCGATACAGCGATCGATAAGGCGACGCTTGAGCCAGAAGCACAGGCCGATGAAGTGGCGTTCTTGCTGGATACTCTGGCGCAATACCTTGTTGAACCGCCCACGCTGAAGGATGTGTGCAGTGTGTTTGCCGGTATCCGACCGCTCGTTCGCGGTGATAAGTCGGCTCGCACCGCATCTTTGGCACGCGATCATGTGATTCAGCAATCGCCGTCGGACTTGTTGACCATCACCGGCGGTAAATGGACAACGGTTCGCAAAATGAGCGAAGACTGCGTCGATCGCGTCGTCACAATCGTTGGTAAGCAGGTGCGGCAATGCCAAACCGGCAAAATGCCGATTCACGGTTGGGCCACGAAATCAATCCTTGAAAAACAGACGCACGATTCGCGCCGCTACTATGGCTCAGACCTACCACTGGTTCGTCAGATGGAACAGGACCAACCCCGGTTGGCCGAATCACTCCATGACTCGCTCGCTGTTCGGCAATCAGACGTGGAATGGGCAGTAGGGATGGAAATGGCACGAACCGTCGAGGATGTGCTTGCTCGTCGAACGAGAGCTCTGTTTTTAGATAGTCGCGCGGCGATTGAGATCGCCTTGAAGACTGCGGAGCTGATGAGGCCGATGCTTGGGCGTGATGTGAATTGGGTTCAGCAACAAGTGACGCAGTTTCACGAAACGGCGAAACACTATTTGCCCAAGTTGCCAAACGCAGAATAGTGCGTCGTCAAATCGTAAATCGTGGGTAGCCACGTTCGCCAGAACGTGGGAACGCCACACTCTGGCGAGCGTGCCTACGTAAAAACTGCCACTGCAATTGACGACCGATTGGTTCGTGACCTGATTGAACAGGATAGGGACCTTGCCTCAGGGGTGATCAACCCTGGCGGCTCCTCTAGCCTGCTAGACCGAGACCCGATTCTTAGCGGCGAGTCGCCCACGCCTGGGCTAGGTTCTCGATTCAAGCAACCCGTTGTCAATCTTCCAGGACCGGACCTTGTGCTATTCGAGTTGCAAGGAAAAGTCGAACCCGCCGGTGGTGACTTGAAATTCAGTCCGGAGCGACCATTACTCGCACAAACTTTGACAGAACAAAGCAATGCTCGCAAGTCCTCGATACTACAATATTGTGCTTTGCCGCTTGGAATCGATTTGAGTGATCTCGGATACCGAAGCGGTGCAGCGGTGGACGGCTTGTTCTTGCAGGATGACTCCAGCAACAGTAAGGGCTCACAGGGCTGCAACTTCCACGACAACCGCTGCAAAGCAGCATGGGAAGCACTGATTCGGATCATGCCCGATTCGCACGTGAATTTTTCGGTAATGAACAACGTGCTCGATAGTAGTCCCACCGACATCAAGCTTGTCGAGATTCCTGCGGATGTTAAGAACGAAGGAAACGTTACCGACGGACAAGCCACCATGTCAACCAAGCCCCCGTAACGTTGTCCAGTTCGGCGCCGATCGTCACCAATGAAACACCGTCAGAAGGAATTGCGGGTAAGGCGTATACCTATCAGATAGCCGCAACCAATTCGCCGGCGAGTTACAG
>JANOBM010000293.1:0-22532 GCA_031411655.1 Planctomycetaceae bacterium | reverse complement strand
GCTTGTTACTTTTGATTTGTCATTCATGGTCGAAACGACTAACGGCGTTGGCGTTATCTCCAACGGAAGGTGTCGCGATGGGTCGATGACAACCTACACGTTCCGCTCAGGCTCTACTCACGAAGCATTGAACGAAAAGACGCAACGATTTGTTCTAATTCAAACAAGCAAAACGAAAACTCCCGGCTTCGTAAAATCGCGTCGCCAGTCGCTACTTGCCGAGCCGTCACAAGCTGAGCGGCTAAGCTGGCTCGCAAGTCAGCCAATTCAAGACTTAACTCACGATTCAATTTGGTAAGCTCATCGTGCCAGGTCTTCCGATTCCCAGGTTCCGGAATACTTGCAAGAAGGTCTCGCTTGCGCGACAACAAGCCTTTGGATAAGGCGACCTGATCCACGAATCGCTCAGGGGCAAATTCCGAATCTCGCCATTGTCGTTTGAGCTCTTCAACGGACGAATCAACGGAAGTAAGGCAACGGGTGGGCAACAGCACCGTTGCCGAAACCACCATTATCTCCGGAGGCGTGATGGCAAAAAAGAGGTTCGCAATTTGGTCGCCGAGCTGATCGTATTTTGCACCGCCGATGCCATGGATGAAAAGATCGCTCAAAATCATCCGTGCATACATCGTCGTCAACAACGCTCGAGGGCGCAATTTCCAATTCGGTCCGTTGTACGATGCCAGTTCTCCAGCCGCCGTACGATGGTCTGGTTTTGATAAGTGGACCGATCGACCAGCCAGGTCCGAGATTTCGAGACCACCGCCGGTTCGCCGCACCCATGCTGGCCGGCGATAGGGCGACTCGTCACTATAAATCCAAAGCGGTGCCTCGACCCATTCATCTTTCACCCCGAGTTCAGGAACCGGATGGGCGTTGCTTCGAATTCGATGCTCCATTCGGTACTGCAAAAGTGAGCGGTTGTGTATTTCGCGGAACCGCGGCAAGTCGTTCATTACCGCCAGTGCAAATGCGGCAAAAAACTCACTCCGACAAAGCACCGACAAGGGCAACTCCAGCGTCCGCAATCCAATGGTTGCTTCAAGTGCATGTCGTGCTTGTGCCAGCGAACAACTTGCATTCTCACAGCGATTCACTGCTGCCTTCGCATGGTTCCAAAGCTGCTCAACCAGTGGATTGGGAACGATCGGCGCGATTGCCGTTTTTAGCCTTGCACCAAATGACTCAAATACCGATCGGTCTCGAATTCGATTTTGCTCGTAGGGAACCCTCGTACCCGCCGTGTCAAACGGAACCACAGTGGTCGATACTTCATTCGTATCTGCATTGACTCTTGGCACTCGAACCGACGAGCCGGCGGTGACATCATTATCGATCACCAGATTGATCGCCGTTGCGCGGCGGCTGGAACTTATTCCAGCAACATGATCGAGTGCAAAGTTTTTAAACCAGACACCCGGATGGAAGAGCGACGGCTGGTGACCGGCCATCACAATCGGTGCTCCGTCGATCGGCGAATCTACATCGCGATAGGCACCACTGTAGCGAAGAGCGTGCTGAAGCATCTCACTACGCGCCGCCGTCCGTAGTTCTTCGATAGAGATCCCAGCGAATTGCACGGACCATTGATGCGATCGCATGCGGTTCGTTGAAATACACGCGGCGCCTTTGCTGAGGCGCGGGTCGAGCAACACCTCACCATTTTGTTTAGGCGCCCGATAGGTTCGATACGAAGTCAAGGGAAATAGCCGAATCAGCCGAGGGCGGGGTCACAATACTTGATCGCACGCGGCAAACATCTTCCTGCAGCCGTCTCGATGGCGATCGCGTCGTCGAGCACGCGATTGTAGTACGCGAGTCTAGTCTCGGCATGATCCAGCGAACCCCCAAAAGATCGATTCAAATCAAGATAAATCAGCGGCACCGGAATTTCGATGACCCGAAGTCCCGCAGCGGCAGCCTGAACCCAGAGCTGCAGGGGCATCGCATAGCCTAAATCGGTGATCCTGAGATGTTCGAGAGCGGTCGCACGATAAGCTTTAAAACCGCAAAAGGCGTCGGTCAGCGAAAGCCCCAAGCGGTTGTTCAATTCTGAGGTGATTCGGCGATTGATGAACATCCGTTCCGGTGGTGGCGCATCATCGCCGTCATAATGTTTCAGGTAGCGACTACCGGACACGATATCCGCCGTCTGCGCGGCTTCGATAAATCGCGGGATTCGTTTCGGTTGATGCTGTCCGTCGCAATCAAGCGTTACCACGCCGTCGAATCCTTCGGAAATGGCATATTCAAACGCTGTCTTCAGCGCCGCCCCGTAGCCTTGGTTTTGCTCATGATGAACCACCCTGACATCGGTCCGCTGGCGCAGCAGGTCGCTGGTGCCGTCATGAGAGCCATCATCCACGACAAGCACGTCGCCAATGAATTTCCCTACTTCGTCAAGGATCTCGTTGACGTAATTGACTTCGTTAAATACCGGTAAGGCAGCAAGCCAACGTTCGTGCAACATTCTTCAGTCCCCTAATGATCTTACGGTTCAACCACGCAGTGGACTCCGTTCGACTGCTGCATCGTCGGGCATTCTAGGGATATTTAGATGAAGGTCAATGTTTTAAAATCGCTCAAAGTCCATCTTTGAGCGGGTCAACGTCGCACTGACTGGCAAAAACGGCAACACCCTCCCACTCACCCGACAGTTGTTCGGCTAGGCGCTGCATCGCGAAACGTTCACTGTGATAGTGCCCGAGTAAAATGAGCCCGACACCGATGGCTTTGGCCTCAAGGCATGTATGAAAGGTTGCTTCCCCAGTGATCAGTACCTTGCAACCTCGCCGCTTCGCAGCGGCCAGCATGCTCCCACCACTGCCACAAGCGATGGCAACTTTTTGAACCGGCAACTTATCGATACCACTACTCTCGACGACTTGCATTCGCTCTGCACCAACCAGTTTGGCCGCGCGCCGAGCTAATTCGCCGAGAGAGCAAGGATCGTCTAGCACACCAAATCGACCGCTGCCTTCGTCAGTCGAGGGCAAACCATCGGGCATACCACTCGAACACGCTAGCGAGTCACTTATGACGTTGAGGGGGCGAACGTCACGCAAGCCTAAAAGGTTCGCCCAGCTTGCATTGATTCCGGTTCGGGAAGAGTCAAAAGCTGTATGGGCGCTATAGACCGCTATCTCATGGCGGATCAAACGAAGCAGCATTTGCCCGGAAGAGGAGTCAGTTGTGATCCGAGACAGCGGTTTAAATGGCAGGGGGTGATGGGTCACTAAAAGACTCACCTTGCACCTAACCGCCTCCTCTACGACTTCGGGAGTGATCGTTAAGCACGTCATCACGCCATTGACCGAGGCACGCCTATCACCGACGAGCAAGCCTACGTTGTCCCACGACTCTGCAAGACGGAGTGGCGCTATTTCGCCAAGCGTTTGCAGAATCGATTCGAGAACAACAGTGGGCATTTCGAGAGCAATCGAAACGAATCAAAAATCACTTCGGCGCGATCATACAGATCATTCGCTTGCCGTGTTGCTGAGGGGCAGTCTCGACTTTGCCAAATGGCGCCAAGATTTTGATGACCGATTCCATCACCTTACGACCTTCTTCGATGTGAGCCATTTCACGACCTCGAAACAAGACGCTGACCTGGACCTTGTCACGGTGCTCTAGAAACTTTTCAGCTTGCCGAACCTTGGTCTTGATATCCTCTTCGCCGGTTTTGGGGCGAAGTCGAATTTCCTTTGTTTTTGTCTGGCTGCTTTGCCCGCTGTTCTTCTTCTTGTTCTTTTCGTATTTGAACTTGCCGTAATCCATGATTCGGCAAACCGGTGGACGCTCGTTGGGCGCCACTTCAACAAGATCGAGACCTGCTTCACGTGCTCGAGAGAGAGCTTCTTCGGTCGGAAGTATTCCGAGTTGTTCCCCTTCGTCGCTAACGACGCGAATAGGCGAAATTCGGATTTGAGAATTAATGCGCGTCGAATCGCGCTGCTCCGGTTGGAAGCTACGTCGTGCCAATGCCACCAAAAACAACAACCTCGATCGGGCTGGAAACCCGAACTACGAGTACGAAAACAGTGAGAGGAAATTTTTAACGGTCGCCAAGCCAACTAAAAGTTTGCATTTTGGTGACCGACACGCCCCGTGCATACCAACACGGTGCACCCCTCACTTCTCTAACGGGAAAGTATTGAGCCATAAGCCGTTCCGAGTCAACTGACTTTTTGAGAAAACTTGCGTTTTCTGGCAAACGTTTCCCAATCGCGACATCCAGACGTCGATGGTAGATTGTGTCCCAGCCCTGCGTGCGAACGCCGTAACCGCTCTTGACGGATGGCAATGGGCGATTCAGACTACCGACACTGTCGTTTGCGAGTGCATGCCTGACAGCCCAAAGCCGTGGTTCGACCGATGCTTTGAGCGGTACTGGTTGCGTTGAGGGTGGTCGCGTTAAAGAAGGGGCAGGGCCGTTTTCGAAGCCGATAGTGCGAGATAGAGGCGAGAACGGCAATGAAGGCAAAGAAAGAAGCTGAACAGTGTTGAAGCGGTCGTGCGTGTTCCTGATTTACTTGGACCGTGAACCGAGTTTTTGACTGTGGGCGAGCAAGTTTTCAGGAAATCAGTCCAACTGGACGCGTTTTTTAATGCATGGATAGACGATCGGGCGGTTAGCTCAGTTGGTTAGAGCGCCACGTTGACATCGTGGAGGTCGGAGATTCGAGTTCTCTACCGCCCATTTACTTAATTTCTGGAAACAAGTTTTCCAAGCAAAACGGCCCAATCAGGGGCCGTTTTTTATTGGAATCTTCAACTTGCGCCCAACGCAGGCACGGCTTCATGCATGGTTCATCTTCATGAATGGGCGATGACCGCCGTCAATGTCGCGTGCCGCACCAATGTTTACCCAAACTGTTGCTGTGCCAATGAACGCCGAATGAAAGCCGCTAGGTTCTTGCGGAACTCCTTGACGTGACGGCAAACGCGTTATAACAGAATTCACTCAGTCGTTCGGGGACGTGTCGTTGTCCAGCCCTGCAGGGCGCAGTGAGTTGCCATGAATGTTTTGAAGCGAGTCACCAATCTCAATACGGATGGGTGCGGCCAGGGCATTCAAACGATCTACCACCTCGGGATGTTGAGTGGCGACGTTGATTTGCTCCGCAGGGTCATCGTCGAGATTAAAGAGCGAGAGCTCGAGTTGCTCGACGCGGTAGCCATGACGAGTCGCGATTCCTTCAACGCCTGATTGGTTAATGGAGGTTGGCGCTAGCTTTCCCCAGTTGGACGGCTTTCCGCCCCGACCGGGTTCGGCGGCGACGGTAATGTAAGGATGGGGAAAATGGAGCTTCCAAGGGCCGCTTCGAACGGCTTGCAACGCGTTTCCTGAATAAAAATACAGTGCGTCGTGGGGAGCCTGAGCAACGCCTGTTCCCAATAAGAGCGCAAGGGCACTTCGCCCGTCTATCTTAAGCTCGGCAGCTTTCCCTTTAACAAGTTCGGTAAGGGTGGGGAGAATATCGATTCCCATGAATGGAATCGAACAGACTCTCCCTGCCGGTACATGGGTTGGCCATCGAATAATGCAAGGCACGCGAACGCCACCTTCAAACGTGGTCAGTTTTCCCTCACGTAGCGGTGCTGCCGATCCGGCATGATCTCCATAAGAGAGGAACGGGCCATTGTCCGAGATGAAAATAACAAGCGTCCGCTCGTCGATATCAAGGCGTTTCAAAGACGCAAGAATTTTTCCTACTGACCAGTCCAGCTCTTCGATGACGTCGCCATAGGTTCCAGTCGTGGTGCGTCCCTTAAACTCTTCCGACGCAAAAATCGGCACATGTGGCATGATATAGGGAAGATAGAGAAAAAACGATTGCGACGCATTGCGCTCGATGAATTGGACGGCACGGTCGGTGCAACGCTTTGTAAAAAAGGATTGATCGGGATCCAGCTCACTCACCGTCGCACCGTCGTATAACGGCAGGGGTGGCATTTCGCTCGCAAGCGACGGATGGTACTTCGAGTTGTCGTTGGAATAGGGGATTCCGAACCATTCATCAAAACCATGACGCATGGGATGGAATTGCGGGCGAGTTCCAAGGTGCCACTTTCCCATCCCCGCCGTCGCATACCCACGTTCTTTAAACATCTCAGGCAATAACCATTCCTCGTCAGCGATACCATCGCGGCTTGTGTGGTTGTAAGCACCTTGCATGTTTAGGCGGTTGGGATAACAGCCTGTCATCAGAGCTGCGCGCGATGCCGTGCAAACGGCTTGAGCGACATAGAACTGCGTAAAGCGAGTGCCCTCAGATGCCATCTGATCAAGCTGAGGGGTACGAAAGCCCTTCGCGCCTTGCGTGCCAAGGTCAGCATAGCCCATGTCATCCGCAACGATCAAAATAACATTGGGCTGGCTTGCGTGTGCGAATGCAATGGTGACGCTCACCAATAAAAACATCCCGCCGCATAGAATCCGCGATTTAACAGTGTTCAAGTATTGGCGTCCAAAGGCGATGCGTATTGCCCGCCATCGATTTCATCGACGTAGAAATGTAACAACGGAGCAGGAACGACGGAGCAGGGAGTATACTCAGAAATCGAAGGGTCTGCGTAACGGTGTAACGGTCTCACTTAGAAACGAGACGGTGACTCAACGCTGTAGGATGGCACTTCGCAAAAGACTTCAAGCCATGTGCAACCACGCATCGACCTCCATTTGCCTCCCACCAACCCTCTCAATCACTAGTAGCCAATCGATGAGATGCATTCACAATCCAACCGCTATTCTTCTTTCGGTGGCTATCACATGTATCGGCTATGCACAGGATAGTAAGACTCGCCAATCAAAGGATTTGATCAAACCCAAAAAGAATGCGGCCGCGACACCAAACCCAACGCAATCGAATGTTGCTTACGGTGACCATCCACGGCAGGTGCTCGACTTTTGGAATGCTGAATCCGCGAAACCAACACCGGTGCTCTTCTATATTCACGGGGGCGGCTGGATGGCGGGAGATAAAGCGAACGTTCCAGGCTTGAAGCAATACATTGATGCGGGAATCTCCGTCGTGTCCATCAATTATCGATACGTATCCCAGGCGTACGATGCGGGGATACAACCGCCGGTCAAAGCGCCACTCCATGATGCGGCTCGGGCCCTCCAGTTTGTCCGCAGCAAAGCCTCTGAGTGGAACCTCGATAAGACTCGCATCGGTGCGTCGGGTGGTTCAGCAGGCGCATGCACGAGCCTATGGCTCGCGTTTCATGATGACCTGGCAGATCCAAACAGTGATGACCCAATCGCCCGCGAATCGACCAGGTTGCTTTGCGCGGCAGTAAACGGAGCGCAAACGACACTTGATCCAAAGCAAATGAAAGATTGGACGCCCAACAGTCGCTACGGAAGCCATGCGTTTGGAATATTCAAGCCATCGGAGAAAAAGTACACTCAAGATTTTGAAACGTTTCTTGCCAAGCGTGACGAGATTGCGGACTGGATCGCAGAGTATTCACCCTACTCCCTTGTCACGTCGGACGATCCGCCAGTTTACCTCACCTACAACACCCCCCCAGCAATCGGACAAGATGAGAAGGATCCCACTCACACATCAAATTTTGGGGTCAAGCTTCAAGAGCGAATGAATGAAGTGGGAATTCAGTGCGAGCTGGTTTATCCAAACGCTCCTGACGTAAAGCATGCGACGGTCACCGAGTACTTGGTAGAGTCGCTCCAATGACTCCTCGGACCGATACGAAAACCGAAGAGACGCGCGGCTAGCGTTAAAGCGGCAAATGGTTTTCGGACCGGATCTTATGGTCCCAGTGTGGTAATGGTGGTCTCCGCGCGGTAATGGTTAGTCGCGACCCGACCCAAGGGCAGGAGTGTTACAGCGAAAGGCCCGCTGATTTCGTAGCTAAAAAGCTGAGTTGCTTTGGCCATCACTTGGCTTGTTCGAGCTGTATTGGTTCGGCTAAGGCAGGCATTTACGTGCTGCGGTTCAGTAGTCTGCCGTCCGTAAACATTTTTGCATTTAACCAGTCACTGTATGGGCAACCGACACCTTACTCGGCAACTTCTCTCGACTGGACGTAATCCCGATGATGCTCGCCGCGAAGAGCACGAATCTTTTGACGTCGGTCTCACTTGTCTCAATCGCTGCCGCATTACGGCAAGAAGGGTCGCCGAGTCTGATCGCTCTCACGTCGGAAATGTTTTAATGACACGCAGTCGGCTCCGTCGTTGGAATCGCCGGAATGGCCCGTTCGGAGGGAGGAATGCTGCTTGCAATTATCGAAGATGGAATTCTTCAAAGACCAGGAACCTACGATCCCATTCTTTAAGAGCAGTATTGTTGATTCGCTCGATAACGCCACGATTTAAACCAGCTACACTGGATTGAACATCATGCCCTCCCAACGTCCACCAACAGCCGGTGAGTGACGACGTCAACGGTCAAGATCTCTATCTGAACAAATCCTTTGCCCCAGCCCAAACATGAGACCTATCCTTACTTTCTCGTTCGCACTCTTGACGTTTACTTCGTTGTGCGCTGCCAATAAGCCTAATGTCCTGTTCATCGCCGTCGATGATCTTAGACCAGAACTAGGGTGCTACGGGAACTCGATCGTAAAGACGCCCAACATCGATCGCATTGCCGCCCATGGCATTGTCTTTAATAAAGCTTACTGCCAACAAGCGGTTTGTAGCCCATCGCGAACGTCGATCATGACAGGATTGCGACCTGATGCGACCAAGGTCTGGGATCTAGAAACACACTTTCGAGTCGCTCAACCTGATTGCGTCACACTTCCACAGTATTTCAAGTCCAATGGTTATCATACGGCGGCATTGAGCAAGATTTATCATGCCGGTTTTGAAGACGGCCGATCTTGGAATGAACCACATTGGTATCCAAAGGGCCGGGCTGTCGATACCGACCTGGAAGACTGGACGAAGCAAATCGTTACTCGGCACGACGTCAACGTTACTGAGTTTGCGAATGAGCAGGCGGATGGACCCGCTAGGAAGAATGGAAAGAACGCCAAAAAGGGACCAGCATTTGAGGTAAGTCCCAAAGCAGAAAGCCAACTACCTGACGGTGCGACGGCAGACGAGGCGGTAAAGCGACTGGGCATGCTTAAGTCCAAAGGACAACCATTCTTTCTTGCAGTCGGCTTCTTAAAACCACACCTGCCATTCGTCGCGCCAAAAAAGTACTGGGATCTCTATGACCCCGACTCAATCCCCGTTCCAACGACCGCTCATCTTCCTAAAGGCAGTCCCGCATTTGCTGGGCACAACAACAGTGAACTGCATGCGTATCCCGGTGTCCCAAAGGAAAATCCGATTCCCGCTAATTTCGCAAAGAGCCTGCGCCACGGTTACTATGCATGCATCAGTTACACCGACGCTCAAGTCGGTAAACTGCTAGATACATTGGACAAGGAGGGACTTACCGACAGCACCATCGTCGTTCTTTGGGGCGACCATGGTTGGCAATTGGGTGACCATGGACTCTGGCATAAACATACGAATTTTGAGATCGCAACCCGTTCGCCTCTATTGATCAGCGTGCCAAAGGCCAAGACTGCAGGCCAAAAATGTGATGCTCCGGTTGAGTTCGTCGATGTCTATCCGACACTTGCTGACCTGTGCGGTTTGCCCGCTCCGGCCAATATCCACGGTACGAGTTTGAAAAACTTCATTGACAGCCCGTCGGCATCCACAACTCGTGTTGCGATCAGCCAATATCCACGCAAAGACAGCGTGACCAATACCGAATTAATGGGCTACAGCATCCGGGACAACCGTTGGCGTGCTACTTTCTGGCGAGATCGTAATGGTTCGAACATCATTGCCACCGAACTTTACGATGAGCAAAATGACCCCGCAGAAACCGTAAGCGTCGCCGGTAAGCCAGAACACACGGCACTCTTGGAATCGCTTGCTACGCACCTGCCCCCGGTTGGGTCGGATGCAATCGCCGAAAAACCAAAGGCCAACAAGTCAAAAGCCCCGACCACCCAATCAGCTCAAAATCCGCCTGACCCAGGAGATCGAGCTTCTCGATTCGACAAGCTTGACCAAGGTAAGGCTGGAAAACTCATGCGAGATTACTACATCGCTCACCAATCCGATTCCATTGCAGCGGCAGAGCGATTTGATAAATGGGACATCAACAAAGACGGAGTCCTCTCACGTGATGAGTTTATTTCGATGGGCCGCAAGGTCACGAAGTAGTGTCTTTACCTACCACGGCAGCAATGCCGATTATCCCGATGGTGACTACGCGACCCGGTCGAGGATATGGCAAGCGGACCAGGAATCGATGCGAGACATGACTCAATTCCCTCGCAACGATGCATGCGTACCTGATAAGCTTAAGGCGTTTGCAACCGAAACTGGTTTTCAGACCGGCATCTTCGACGACACCAAGGGGTGGCCACATCAGCGCTACGTTCGCGAATCACGCCGCATGAAGTCTCGTTACGTAACTATGCAGCAAGAACTCAAAGGGAAAACGGAGCCCGACGACTCCGTTGGCCTGGACCCGTATGGTGTGGACGATTGGCACTATGCTACCGATGTACATTCCAAGGCAACCTACGTACCAGACGGAAAAGTAGCGATTAATGGTGGCGAGGTTTCAATGCTTTACCTTGATACCACGCACCAAGGAGTTTACAAAAAACCATTATCGTCCGATCGGGCCCAGACAAGAAAAGTGCACGAAGCTGATTGTCCCTATTTGCTGCTCAGAAAGCCACATTGCAATGACTTCATTGCGGATGGAACGGTTTGGATAATTCTGGGCGAATCGGCTGGCGTCGCTGCGGTCATGACAACGAATGGCGTAGTGTCGGCTCAAAAAATCGAAACCAATCGACTCGCTCGCAACTCTTGTCGCTCAAGTAGCGACTCGAACGTCCTGCCCATGCATGAACAATTGAATTTGAGTGCGCAGAACCACTTGAAAATACGTTTCACCCATTCGAGACCTTTGCATTCGGAACCCCTCGATGACGCTTGATGAAGTGATGCAGGAACTGGCTTCCAAGGCGACCGCCTCGACTAAGAAAACAATGCTTCGGCACGGTGCAGTGGAACCGCTATTTGGTGTTCGAATCGGCGATTTAAAGCCTCTTGAGAAAAAGCTCAAGGGTCAACAAGAGCTCGCTCTTGAACTTTATGCGACCAAGAATTCAGATGCGATGTACCTCGCTGGGCTGATCGCAGATGGCTCAAAAATGAGCAAAAAACAGCTTGAGCTTTGGGTAAAAGAAGCCACATGGCACATGATTGCAGGATGTACGGTTCCATGGGTAGCATCGGATCACCCGCAAGCCATTGCGATGGCGTCCAAGTGGATTGATTCGAAGAAGGAGCTTGTCGCTACGGCAGGATGGGCGACGCTTTCGTCAGTTGTCTGCGTGCGCCCTGACGCAGAATTGCCCATCGATGAACTTTCAGAACTGCTTGATCGGATTGTGCTTAAACTGCATTCTTCGGCAAACCGCGTTCGATACGCAATGAATAGTTATGTCATTTGCGTAGGTACGTATGTCCTTCCGCTCGCCGACAAGGCTATCGCGACAGCACGCAAACTGGGGCGAGTTGAAGTCGATATGGGCGATACCGCATGCAAAATACCTGATGCTGAAAGTTATATCATCAAGAGTCGGCGAGGCGCAAACGTTGCGCCGAAGCGAAAAACATCTCGATGTTGAGTGGACTTCCCAATCACACGATTCATCCAGACCTTCACGTTGACTTGATCAACATTGAATTAATCTCCATTCTCTGCAAATAAGCCTTGTCATGTTTTCATTGTTTTCCAAGTCCCCACTCACCTTCCATTCATACCGATGGGAGAACTTGTCGAGCACGATTAACAATCAACTTTTCGCCGCCGTTCTTCTTTCGGCGTGTTTCTTAACTGCGGCAACCGCTAATGCAGCAAACGAGGAACGTCCGAACATCATTCTGATCCTCGCCGATGACCTTGGAATCGGAAACGTAGGCTGCTATGGCTCTGATCATTACAAAACGCCACGCATCGATGAGTTGGCCAGCAGCGGGACGCGTTTCACCAAGGCTTTTACTGCCTCGCTATGCGGACCGTCGCGGGCGCTCATCATGACAGGACGATACGCCTTTCGAAACGGCTCCACTAACCAGGATGCCTGCATGCTTCTGCCCCAGTCGGAGCTTCAGCTTGGACGCATTTTCAAGACCGCTGGCTACAAGACCTCCGCTATCGGCAAATGGGGACAGCTTCCTGGCGAACCAGACGAAGCCGGGTTCGACGATTACTTACGGTTTAACGGTAGCGGAGTCTACTGGAACAAGTCGCCCAATAAGTCCGAAGGCTATCGTGTAAACGGCGAGGAGAGAAAGCTCGGCGAGAAAGAGTACATGCCTGACTTGATGCAGGCGCAGGCGATTAACTTTATCAAGAAAAACTCTTCCACCCCGTTTTTCCTTTACTACTCCATGGTCCATGTTCACGGCGACATTCAGCCGACACCGGATAGCTTACCCGACAGCAAAGACCTTTTTTCCGACAACATCCTCTACATGGACAAACTGGTTGGGAACCTAGTCAACGAACTTGAAACGTTGAAGATTCGGGAAAATACGTTGATCATTTTCATGGGGGACAATGGGACGGGTAAAGGCCAGGACCCACTTTCAACGATCGGTGGTCGCAACCTCTCGGGCATGAAAGGCTCGATGCTCGAATGCGGTGGGCTCGTACCGATGATTGCCAGTTGGCCCGGTCAAACCCCGGCTGGCAAAGTCTCGGCCGACCTCGTCGACTCTACAGATCTCATCACTACCTTTGCCGAACTTGCTGGCGCTGCACTTCCCAAGAAAACAGTCTTCGATGGGCATAGCATTGCACCGCAATTACGCGGCAAAGCAGGCAAGCCTCGTAATTGGGTTTTCAATCAACTCGCTCGCATGTGGTACGTCCGCGACGCACACTTCAAGCTCAATCACCTCGGCGAGCTCTACGACATGAGCGGTGCTCCTTTCTTGGAGACGCTTGTTGAAGTTGACCACCAATCACCCGAAGCAAAAGCCGCTCGTGCTCGACTATCTGCAGTGCTCATCGAACTCGATCCAGCAGGGGGAATTGTCGATAGGGGTGACGGAAGCGGGCGTCATGCCAACAAGGTCAAAAAAGAAACGACTAAAAACAGTGATCCCGCGATACCATCTGTGGCAAGCGACGAGAACGAGCGAGGCAAGCGATTTGATCGGATTGACAAGGAGAAGGCTGGCAAATTGACTCGTGAAACCTATGCCGCTCGTCAGTCAGACGCGGAATCCGCCGGAAAGCGATTCGACAAGTGGAACGCAGACAAGGATGGATTCATGACTCGGGAGGAATACATCTATCAGGGTCAAAAACGAGCACAATCTCCTACGCCGCTTAATCGATAAGAAGTTGCAGGAAAGTTTGCAGTCGTCCGATGATTGCCGGGCAACGGCGAACCAGCTTTTATTCCCGCTTTGACATCGGCTATAGCGGCAACTTCCGACTCTCAGGATGCAACTTATCACAAACCGTCCATTGTGGATTCCACCGTTGACGAAGTCGGCTGAGGAGATGGTTAGTCCCTGAAACAACGGCTTGCCAAAAAGCCAGTAAGCCAACTTTTGACTTCCTTACTGTACACTGCATACCGTTTACATACCCCGATTGCGGCGCACTGGCTTGTACTCTTGCTAGTTGTCGTGTCGGTTGGCGAGTCGCTCCCATTGGCATTCTGTACCGTGACAGAGTCGATGTTGCGGAAAAGGTGTCTGACCCCGATGGCCGGAACGGCCCTATGGGTGCTTCGCACCATCGGGGTCAGACACCTTTTCCAAAAACGCAAGAGTTAACCCGTCACGGTATATCATTCGTGAAGCATGGGATGAAATCGTAAGTGACCGCGCAGAATCGCCTCCATTTTAATCCACACTACAGGATGGCATGCCCTGATAAGCTTGCGTCAACGATTCTATTTTCTCTCGCGAAGCCCGCGAGCAGCTCGTACTGGCCTGCAATCGGTGGGACTGCCAGCACGGCTTCGTTTTCTTCCTTGTTCCATCCGACCCATTCATCCAATGTTGGCGAACAAACAGGCCGCTGGGGAGGTCGTCGTCAGTCCAGAATAAGCGGTTGCTGCGAGTCTAGTGACCTCAAAACCGAATGATTGAGTACACCCGAATGGCAAGTTTTGTAAACTCGGTGTCCATCTCGCTCCCTCGAATATCGCGCAAGAAACTGTTCGCGATGCCTGGCAATCACGAACGACGCAGGTGAGGGGGTACGCCGATAAGGGGCGCAGTACACATGTAACAAGGCAAAAACAGCGACCGGTGACTCATCAACGCCGGGTGCAAATGAACAAAAACAAACAATTGAAAGAATACCAAGGCGACTCCATGATGGCATGCGTACCTTGAGGATGGCGGTTCAGATCCGTACATTGCAAGGTACATATAGATTAATGGGCCGGTCTCATCCTGGACGCACGATGCTTTGTTATCACGATCGATTGAAATGGGGAATCAATTGTAAAGTAGCGATTCTATTCGCAATGAGTCTTCACGCTGGGTGCGGCAAAAAAGAAAGCCCGCCAATGAAGAAGGCCTTGGATGTGCGAACCCAAGTGGCCAAAATCGTCTCCCACCCACGCATGGCAGCATTGACCGGCGAATTCCGAGCCCGCTTTCAAAGTGACCTTGGGTTTCGAATCGCTGGCCGCATCGCAAGCAGGACCGTCGACGTGGGAGATAAGGTCAATGCAGGAGATGTACTGGCCACAATCGATACGCAAGAGCAAGTCGCCGATGTGAATGCAGCAAAAGCCGCCCTTCGCTCTGCAGACGCAACGCTTGTACAAGCCTCGGCCAATGTCAAGCGAATCGAAGGCCTACTCGCGACCCAATCAGCATCGCAAGTTGACTTCGACGACGCCAATGCTGCGTTCCTAACAGCACAAGGCTCGGTCAATATCAGCAAGGCAAATCTGCTTGCAGCCGAGAGTCAGCTTGCATTCACTGAGATCACGGCAAACGGTCCCGGCGTGGTCATTGCGCGTGCCGCCGAAGTTGGACAGGTGGTCAATGCAGCACAAACGATCTTCACGTTAGCGTACGATGGCGAACGCGAGGCGGTTTTTGAGGCGTTCCAACGGCATATATCTGAAAAGCCCATCGACAATCGAATCGATATTACACTTGTATCCAATCCCTCGATCAAAACCACTGGGGTCGTCCGCGAAATCGCGCCGGCAATAGATCAATCGAGCGGCACGATTCGAGTCAAAGTTTCGATTCCTGACCCTCCCGCAGAAATGACTCTTGGCGCACCGGTCATCGGCGTGGCCACTTTTCCATCGCGCGATGTGGTGGAGGTACCGTGGACCGCACTATCCCGATTAGGTAACCAAGCTGCGGTTTGGATTGTTGATCCGACGACCAATACAGTTACGGAACGCCCCGTGAGAGTTGAAAGCTACGTTTCAGGCGTGATACTCCTAAGCGGCGGTCTCGCTACGGGTGATGTCATTGTGACCGAAGGCGCACAACTCATTCGGCCAGGTCAAAAAGTAAACCCAATCCCCGAACTAACCGTTACGGGATCGCATTCATGAACCGCCACCGCTCGACATGTAGCGACCACGCTAGATCGGCATGCAAGATTTTCATTCACAGTTTCTTACTGCTAAGCATCCTCTTCACAAGCTGCGACCATCGCACGCCTCGCCAGGCGATCATACGTCCCGTATTGTCCATCGTTGCCGCACCCCATCGTGGTCCCATGGATGGTTACAGCGGAATCATTGAACCACGCTACCACACCGACCTCAGTTTTCGTGTTCTTGGACGAGTTGTAGCAAGAGACGTAAACGTCGGTGATACAGTGAAGGTCGGACAGCGTCTAGCAGCTTTGGACCGAGAGATTTTTGAGATCGCCGTTCGTTCACAGGAAGCTGTACTATCTAACGCACGTGCTCAACAAGTGAACTCTCAAGCCAATTTGAATCGCCAGTTGAAATTACTAGAACAAAACGTTACCCCTCAAGCTGAGTTCGACATGGCGAAACAGGCTAATGAAGCAGCCGTGTCGGCAGTTGCACAAGCCCAAGCTGATCTCGACAAGGCACGAGAGCAGCTAACCTATACCGAGTTAGTAGCAGACATGGATGGAGTCGTGACTGGAATCGCTGCAGAGACCGGCCAAACCGTTAACGCCGGCCAAACGGTGATTTCAATTGCCAGCCCAGAACTTCGTGAAGCTGTGGTCGACCTAGGTGAAGACGTCGTATCCCTACTTCAGCCAGGCGCGGAGTTCATGGTTTCGTTGCAAATAAGTCCGGACATCGAAAGCATAGGGCACATTCGCGAAATTGCCCCACAGGCTGATGCGACAACTAGAACGCGTCGTGTAAGGATCATGTTAAGCGATCCACCGGAAGCGTTCCGCTTGGGAGCAACGATTACCGCCTATTCCAAAACGGTCCTTAAAACAAATATTCAACTTCCGGCATCGGCGATTCTAGAAAGCAACGGTTCGACGTTTGTGTGGATCATTGATGAAGTAAACAGCAGAGTGAACCGCGTCCCAGTGATGGTGTCGAATCGAAATGAGCAAGGTGTCGAAATTGCCTCTGGCCTCCAACCGGGCGTTCGAGTTGTGACTGCCGGAATCCATTGCTTGACCGAAGGACAGCCAATTCGTTTCAATCCGAAAGATTTGCGATGAATGCTTTCAACCTTTCGGTCTGGGCGCTACACCACCGGTCCCTCGTTTGGTACTTCATGCTGGTAGCATCGGTCATGGGTGCGTTCTCGTACTTCAACTTGGGGCGAGAAGAAGACCCTGATTTTACGATCAAGACGATGATCATTCAGGCGTCATGGCCTGGCGCGACGGTGGAAGACATGATTAGCCAGGTCACCGACCGCATCGAAAAGAAGGTAGAAGAAGTTCCGCAGTTTGACTATGCAAGGAGCCTGACGCGCCCAGGTGAAACGACAATATTTGTCAACTTAAAGGAGAACACTAAGCCCACCGAAGTGCCGGGAGCTTGGTTAAGGGTGCGAAACATCATCAGCGACATCAAAGGTCAATTTCCAAGCGGTGTGCTTGGGCCAAATTTCAACGATAGTTTTGGTGACGTTTACGGGAACATCTATGCGTTCACGTCCGATGGGCTGAGCCAAAGGCAGCTCAGGGATTACGTTGAAGCGGCTCGCGCAAAAATCATGACTGTCCCAAACGTCGGTAAAGTGGATTTGATCGGAACGCAAGACGAAGTCGTTTTTCTTGAGTTTTCTACCCGCCAACTTGCAGCGATCGGGCTTTCGGTCCAGGTCGTCATCGACGCAATTCGCGCGCAAAATGCGATCGCGCCCTCGGGTACCTTCGAGACGGAGGGTGAGCGAATCAGTATTCGCGTCAGCGGACAATTCACTTCCGAAGAAGACTTGCGCGCCATCAACTTGAGAGTCAACGATCGTTTTTTCCGATTGAGAGATGTCGCTGAGATTCGTCGCGGGTTTATTGATCCCCCACGGTCGCTGTTTCGATACAAAGGCATTCCAGCCATTGGCTTGGCGATCGGAATGAAACCGAAAGCCAATCTATTGAGTTTTGGTGAAGCCGTCGAACGAGAAATGGAGCAGATAGAAGCTGATCTTCCGATCGGTGTTGGCATTCACCTTGTTTCTGACCAGCCGACCATTGTCGATGAAGCCGTGGGTGGTTTTACGAAGGCCCTTTTCGAAGCAGTGGCCATCGTCCTTTTGGTAAGTTTTGTCAGCCTTGGATTCCGGGCTGGACTAGTCGTTTCGCTCACCATCCCATTGGTGTTAGCAATTACGTTTGTCGCGATGGAATACTTTGACATATCCCTTCAGCGTATCTCACTCGGTGCACTCATTATCGCACTTGGTTTACTCGTCGATGACGCAATGATTGCTGTCGAGATGATGGTAGCAAGGCTTGAAGTCGGTGACACACTCGAAAATGCAGCAACCCATGTTTACACGTCCACAGCGTTTCCGATGTTGACGGGAACACTGGTTACCATTGCAGGCTTCATTCCCGTCGGCCTCAACGGAAGCGCTGCGGGCGAGTTTACCTACACGTTGTTTGTTGTCATTGCCGTTTCGTTGATCGTCTCGTGGGTCGTTGCCGTTGTCTTTGCACCGCTGCTTGGTGTGACGCTTCTACCGAAGTCGATCAGGAGGAATCACGGCATCGAACCCCACAAGGCGGGTTGGTTCACTCGCGGATTTACTCGAGTTTTGTTGGTTTCGATGCGATGGAAATGGATAACGGTTTTGGCAACCGTACTCCTGTTTGTTGGTTCGATCTATGGTTTGGGGCATGTGCAGCAACAGTTCTTTCCTACTTCCGATCGAAATGAAATCATCGTCGATTGGACACTCCGTCAAAACGCCTCAATCACACGTACCCGTGCTGAAATGGACCTCTTCGAGAAGCTTGCGCTCGAGGGCACGTCAGACGTCGAGCGGTGGTCGTCGTATGTTGGCCAAGGAGCAGTCCGGTTTCTGCTTTCTTTTGACGTCCAACCCCCTTCACCCAATTTTGGTCAGATCGTAATCGTAACTAAGGACATCGAAGCAAGAGAGCGAGTACGTACGAAGCTAAGAAAGATAATTGCGGAAAACTTTGTTGGAACGGACGCGTTCGTGCACCTCCTGGACATTGGTCCGCCGGTTGGTCGCCCAGTCCAATACCGGGTGAGCGGACCTGACATCCAATGGGTTCGCTCCCAGGCGCAAGAATTAGCTGCAAAGGTCGGCGCCAATCCGAATGTAGAAAGCGTGATCTATGACTGGAACGAGCCAGGACGCGTGATCAAAGTCGATATCCTACAGGACAAAGCGGCTCAGTTAGGCATTACCTCCGAAGCGATTGCAGGAACGCTGAATGGAATTGTCGGCGGATCCAATTTCACCGAGATCCGCGACAGTATTTATCTAGTGAACGTAGTCGGTCGCGCAATGAACAACGAACGTACTTCGATCGAAACACTTCAAAACTTGCAGATATCCAGCAAGAACGGAAAGTCCGTGCCGTTGGCCGCAATCGCTGCGTTTCGATACGAGATCGAACAACCTGCTGTTTGGCGTCGCGGTAGAATCCCGACCATCACTATCAAAGCAAGTATTTCAAACTCCATTCAACCGGCCACAGTGGTGGCACAATTGGAACGTGAGGTCCGGACTTTCAATGATGAACTTCCGGTAGGTTACCATGTAGCGACGGGAGGATCGGTTGAAGAAAGCGGCAAGGGCCAAGGGCCGATCATGGCTGTGGTTCCCTTGATGATGTTCGTAATGGCAACCATTTTGATGATCCAACTTCAAAGCTTCCATCGGCTGTTTCTTGTCGTCGCAGTCGCCCCGCTGGGATTGATCGGTGTGGTCGCAGCACTTTTGCCATCGGGTGCGCCGCTCGGCTTCGTTGCCATTCTTGGTGTGTTGGCACTTATCGGGATCCTGATCCGCAATTCGGTTATACTCATCGTCCAAATCGAGACCCTGCGTGATGAAGGTAAAGAAGCATGGGATGCCGTCTTCGAGGCGACCACGCATCGAATGCGTCCAATATTGCTGACTGCGGCGGCGGCGAGCCTAGCACTGATACCCATTGCCTCAGAAGTCTTTTGGGGACCGATGGCGTACGCAATGATGGGAGGCATCATCGTCGGTACGGTTTTGACATTGCTGTTTCTCCCAGCACTCTACATCGCTTGGTTTGGAATCACAGAAAACTCAGACAAAGCCCAGCCCAGCATCGGCTAATTGGTCCACCGATTTGAAGATGACAAAATCAATCTCTGTCCCCTACGGTTCAAAAGGGTTGAAGAAAATGGCGTTCACACAACACGCATTCTTTCGCACCGTCACCATGCTCGGCTTTTTATCGGTGATAGTCTCATCGCAATCCAACAGTCAGTGGGCGCATGCGGAGGGCCACCCAGTACCCGAAAGTCCTCGCTGGCTCACCTATTCTGGAAAAACAGGGCCGGGCCAAGGGAAACACATAATCCTTATCGCAGCCGATCAAGAATATAGAAGCGAATATGCCCTGCCCATGTTGGCGAAAATCTTGGCTGAACATCATGGGTTTTATTGCACCGTGCTATTCAGCTTGAACGAGAACGATGACGTTGATCCGACTAAGAAAATACGCTGGGAAGACAAGACAGTGGTTCACAACGTTCCTGGAATGGAATACCTCGATCATTGTGACCTTGTGATCCTATTCAGCAGACTGATTTCATTACCTCCAGAACAACTGGAACCAATCTATCGATACCTTGATTCCGGAAAGCCCATCATTGGAATCCGAACCGCGAACCATGGCTTTATTGATTTCGAATACAAGAAGAATGGAAAGAAAATCGACTTTGGCGAGGACGTGCTCGGAGGCTCTTTCAAAAGCCATCATGGTCGCTGGGAGCAGGACTCCACACGCGGAATCATCGTCGAAAAGAATAAAGATCATCCTGTTCTCCGAGGGGTAACCGACGTTTGGGGCACGTCGGACGTTTACCGCACCTACGAAGTGGGAAGCAGTCTACCCGACGACTGCACTCCGCTCCTCGAAGGTCAACCATTGACAGGACGGCAGCATGACGATGCAGCGAATCCAGAGCTCATCGCATTGCCTATAGCCTGGGTCAAATCTTGGACCGGAAACACAGGACACGCAGCTCGGGTCTTCCACACGACGATGGGAAGTGCACAGGACTATCGGAGTGCTGGCCTTCGGCGTTTGACAGTAAATGCCGCGTACTGGTGCCTGCAAATGGAAAAAGAAATCAAGGAAAATTCTTGCGTCGATATCATCGGAGAATACAACCCACCGGACAGTGGTTTCGACTACCATGCATTGAAGGTTACTCCGAAGAAGCCGAGTTTCTTTAAATAGCCGACGCTCTGATACGACGCTCTCTCCACCTCGTGAAATCGCTCATGCTATTGTCTTCGCTCCCAGATAGGTTTCGTGCGATGATGTGGAGAAGGACAAACCTTTATTCGTTCAGCTTGCATGCCTTCAAGCGAGGAATCCACATTCTGTCAGCGATCCCCATCGCTCTCCTCGCTTTTTTAAGTCTGCCGCTAGCCTGCTTGAAAGGCAATGATGATTTGACGTTGCGAGTCTTCATTTTCGCCGGCCAGTCGAACATGGTAGGTTCAGATTCCAACGTGCAGGACATCAAGCGCTTTCCGCCATTCATCGGATTGGATGCGCCGCAGGAAAATGTGATGTTTTCTTACAACATTGGGCGTGAGGATAAGCTGACGTCAAACGGTTGGGTTCACTTGCAACCGGTAGACAACGTCGTGGGACCGGAACTGAGCTTTGCAAGAAAGGTATCGCAAGTAACCAAGAGGCGAATCGCCATTATCAAATGCGCGGCGGGTGGCACTCACTTGGGAGGTGACTGGAACCCTGATAAGCCCAGTGGCTTTGAGATGTATCCCTTAGCACTCAAATTAGTGAAATCGTCTTTGGCAGAACTGGATAAGCTGCAGATCGCCTATCGGATTGAAGGCTTTATGTGGCACCAGGGCGAAAACGACATGTTCGATGAAACTTTCATGGCAAATTACGGCAAAAACCTAAAAACCTTTGCTGTAAGATGGCGGCATGACCTTCATTCTCCTCAGCTCAAATTCTACATCGGCGAGCTTTGCACGAAAACGATTTGGGGCATGGACCTCCGTCCACGAATGGATGCCATTCGTACCGGACAAAAGACATTCACGGACGCTGATCCCCACGCTGAATACGTACCCACTTCCCATGATGCTGTAGAAATTGGCGGCGGCGCAGGCTTGCATTACCACTACGGAACTCTAGGACAATTAGAACATGGGATTAACTACGCCGATGCGTATTTGCGAACGATTGGCGTGGACCAGAAGATACGTCGCCCGCTGAAAGCATGGCCCTATCCAAAGGACTCAAAGGTAAAACTGTTTGTTCTCGCCGGGCATCGAAATATGGAGGGAGAACGTTCATTTGTGCAGGAATACAAAACGCTGCACCCCAATGGAGCAATTCTGCAAGACAATCATCGGATTGCCTATAAGTACAGCATTGGCGGCGGTTACAAAAAATCGGATGGCTGGGAACCTCTTGGACCGGCTGGTTTCTACGACACGTTCGGTCCCGAACTGAGCTTTGGTCAGACTCTCTCTAGTAAAACATCCGACAACATCGCCATCGCTAAATTCACTCATAGCGGGTCGCAAATAATCGACTGGACTCCACAGGGAACGGAGGCAAAGGCCCGCAATCTCTATGCGAGTTTCATTGCGTTCATCCAAGAGTCCGTCAGGGAACTTCAGGACAAAGGCCATGAAGTTGAAGTTGCCGGGGTATTTTATCATTTGGGCGAAAATGACATGTCGTTCGCGCCTTACCGAAAAGAGTCGCCACAGTGGTTGCAGTCGATCATTACGCAAAGCCGTAAAGACTTGATGCTCCCCTCGTTGAAATGGTACGTCAGCG
>JANOBM010000292.1:0-23145 GCA_031411655.1 Planctomycetaceae bacterium | reverse complement strand
CTCCTTGATCGGCCATTCTAAGCCCCAGCCGCGCCCGGAAATCGGTCACCACCTCATATTGCCCGTCTGAATTGGCAGGATGGTGATCAACCCTTACTCCCCCTACAAGATCTCGGCTGGCGCAACGTAATGGATCGAGTGTACCGACTTCTATGAGAACGCATCGGTGTAGCGATGTCACCGATCTTTCTGATTCTTTTTAAGTGTAATCAAAATCAACGGCGACCCTTTTCTCGTCACAAACTCCTCCGGCCGCTGCACGTCAGTCCCATTCCCGTTGATACAAAGCACCATGGTATCGCCACTGCCAATGGCGTAAATACCGCGAAACTTCAGTTTCCCTTCCCTATCCTCGATCGTGACCTATTTGGGGTCATGCGTTTCATCAAGTGTGAACTTGGCAGCATTTTCAACAGATTGTGCTTGCATGAGCATCTCCCCCTCGACGATCACGTCTTTTGCAAAGGTCTGCTTCCATGCGTCCAATCCATCTTCTCGCTTGACAACTTTTCCCTGCGTGCCGATGGACATAATCTGCCAGCGGCCTTGGAGAGTTTTCTTGTTACCAACACTCTTATTATCGACGGCGGCTTGGGGAATGACTTCTGTGCTAAAGCAGGCGGGTGGCTGGGCGATGAAAACAATCGAAGCGAAACAACATGAAATGACTAACCAAGCAAAATGGCCCGCCTGATGATTCGAATACGTCATGGATCTTTTACTCGTTATGTGAAACCGCGGATTGCAAACAGACGAGGCTCCGCTTTCTTGGGAAGAGGGCGTTGAACGGCACCCTAAAATCGAAGCACTTTCACTCACCTTCTTATAAAACATCGATATTCAAATTCGGCCCGCCCTGGCCGCATCAACACGTACGCCGCTGGACCAGTTGGTCGACGCTGTGCCGGCCGAGCCTGTCAGGTAGCCTGTCGCCGCTTACGGCCCCCTCGCTTACGTGGTCCCATTTCCATCAACTGAGACTCTACGCTGGCAAGCGACTCTATGAAGATGGTATTGGCTGGACTGAGTGAGATTGCATGCTGTAATCGTTGTCGTGCAATGTGCAAGTCGCCTGCCGCGATTGCCATATTAGCGCGTTTCCAGAGAAGGGCAGCACGCCGATCGTCCATCGAGTCCATTCGCTCAACGTCGAACCAGAGCAATGCTCCGCAATGGGGGCAAGGGGCGTCACCGGGAGGAGTCGATGGTTCGATGCGGATTGCATGACCGCAAACGCAGCATCGATTGTCGTCGCCTTCAGGCGTTCGTGACGAAGGTTCCATCTATCACTCTCTTCCCCTTATCGGGATTCGCAAGTTAATTCCGCCGTGCATGTGTATTGCGGCAACAGAGGTGCACGTCAGGAATACATTACCAATGAAAAAAAGCTGGTACTGCTATCACGAATACCGACACCACGAGTGCCCCAATCAGGCCGAATACCACGCCATTGAAATCCAGTGTCCAACCTCCATGTTTCCCAAAAGTTGGCGAAGGCGGAAGGGCCAACCTCACCGTGCCGCAAGAAAAACGACTCTCACTGCCTAACGTCCGGCTCAATAGCTCGTTGCGCACTTCGTTTTTGGCCGTCGTTCACTAACCGCTTTTCATCGAAGGTGGTGAAGCCATTGGAACAAGGTCGGGAACTTCATTGGACCTGATACCCCTCTCGCTATTAGACTTGTTCTGAATCTGAATTGCAAATCCGATAAAGTTGCAACAGGAGCTGTAGAACAGCAATCCGATTCCAGACGTTGGACGATAAACGTTAAAGCTCCATCTGGTTCACCTCGGAGGCGGTATGGTCGCTGCCAGGAGCGTAGCATGCTCAAATTGATGAACTACAGTGAGATTTCGAATGGGAGATGCTCGGAGCGCCGACACGCTGCTTGTCCTTTCATGCTTCCGCCAAGTGGACTAAGTTGACATTCTAGTTTCATTCACGAAGCGTGCCGAAGGGAATGTTAATCGATCATGGTCCATCGTCTTGCTGCCATCGTTGTTTTAGCATTGGTGCTTGTTGGGGCCGTGTTCTATAGCCAGATACGTGTGGAACTGCCCAAAGTTTCAGGGATCATCGAAGCTGATGAGATTCGACTTGGCTCACGCGTCGGGGGGCGTATTGAATCGGTTAACGTTCGCGAAGGCGATCAGGTCAAAGTCGGGCAAGCGCTGGTCAGACTCGAGCCGTATGACATTAACGAGCGCGAAAAAGTAGCAATCAGTGAACTGGCGGCGCGCGAAGCGGAGTTGGCAAAACTTCAAACGGGACTTCGGCCCGAAGAGATCGCTCAAGCTGAATCGCGTTTCCAACAATTGCAAGCAGCGCTGCGATTGCTTCAAGCAGGCCCACGTGTACAAGAGATCGAAGCCGCGAAAAGTCGTCTGGAGGCCGCCAATGCGTTACTGGTATTATCCAATCAAGACGAATCTCGCATCCGTCAACTCTTTGGAAATAATGCCGTATCTAAGGCTGAGTTAGATCGTGCCATTGAATCGTTCCGTGTCGCGACAGCGGAAGTTTCCATACGTTCAAATGAACTGGCGATTCTTGAAGCAGGTTCGAGGTCGGAGGATATCGAACGGGCGACCGCGCAAGCTGAGGAAGCAAGGCTCGCCTGGGAAATAGCCAAACAAGGTTCACGTCAGGAAGATATCAACGCAGCGATAGCCGCTAAAGATGCAGCCCATGCTTCCTTACAAGCAATCCGCCGACAACAAGACGAGCTGACAATTACTTCCCCGAGCGATGGAACAATCGATGCCTTGGAGATCCAACGGGGAGATTTAATTGCACCCAATGCTCCTGTTCTTGCTCTGTTGTCTACGAAGCAACTTTGGATACGCGCCTATGTGCCTCAGCGATATTTACTGCTTCAAGTCGGTGATCGACTCCCGGTGACAGTGGACAGCTTGCCGGGTCAATCGTTTTTTGCAGAAGTGACATATATTTCTCGGCGCGGCGAGTTTACACCCAGTAATGTGCAAACTTCTGACGAACGGGCGAAACAAGTCTATCGCATTCGACTGGCAGTCGATGATGCAGATTCTCAACTGCGTCCGGGTATGACTGCGGATGTATGGTTGAACCAGCCGGCGGACAATCCATGAGCGAGCCTGCAATCGAATTGCGATCTATTTCGCGTCATTTTGGGGCGATCCAAGCAGTCGATCGCGTTTCGTTTACAGTCCAACGGGGTGCGATATTTGGATTACTCGGCCCCAATGGCAGCGGCAAGTCAACGATCATCCGCATGCTTTTGGGAATCATGCCGGCAACAAGCGGATCAGCGACCGTGTTGGGCTTTGACTCGCAAACCGAGTCTGAAGCCATTAAGCCACGAATCGGCTATATGTCGCAGCAGTTCAGTTTGTATAGCGACTTGTCCGTACGTGAAAATATCGAATTTTACGGACGCATTTATGGATTAAGTGGTTCCCATTTGGATTCACGTCGCGCCGCGGTGATCGAGTTAACCGGTATTGGCGACCGAATGGAGCAGTTAGCCGCAAACCTATCCGGCGGTTGGAAACAGCGATTGGCGCTTGCTTGTGCACTCATCCACGAGCCTGAAGTTATTTTTCTCGATGAGCCGACTGCCGGGATCGATCCAGTAGCGCGGCGAGATTTGTGGGACTTGTTATTTAAGTTATCGAGCCAAGGTGTAACGTTGCTCGTCACTACGCACTACATGGATGAAGCCGAACGTTGTACTGATGTTGGTTACTTGTTCATGTCACGTCTGCTCGTACTTGGCAAACCAGAGGAACTCAAACGATTGCCTTCTGTCACGCCGACCGATTGCCTGCGGTTCGACTTAAAGATTCCCCATCCAGCGGAACATCTGCAATCATTGCGCGCTTGGCCAGATGTTCGTGACGCCACACTGTTCGGAGAGCGCGTCCATTTACTTGTCGACAAATCATTGACGCCGGATTTGATTTTGCAACGACTTTCGCAACCGGCCGGTGAGTTGTCGTTGCAGCCCTCAGACCCATCGCTTGAAGACGTTTTCGTAACGATGACCCGAGCGGCTGACAAGGCGTATCGATCTGGTGGGAACGAGACGCATTCACAAGAAACTAGCGCTGAATCCATCGTCGGAAATGATCTTTTCGGACGCTCTCCGCATCGAGAGTCGGCAGTACACGAATCAACCAAACGAGAACCACTCCCTGACAAATCATCTTCGTTCAGTGGCATTAGGGCCATCCTTATTAAGGAGTTTTTCCATATTCGCCGCCAACCAACGACATTATTCTTCATGTTCTTGGTTCCGACGATTCAAACGATTATTTTTGGCTACGCGATCAATACGCAGATCGAACATATCCCCACGGTTGTTTGGAACATGGATGGGCGCAGGAGTTCGCAGGTATTGATTGAAAGTTTCGAAAGTACGAGGCGATTTGCAGTCGTGAATGTTGCATTTGATCAAGATACGTTTGATTCGTCATTGCAATCAGGTCGAGCACGAGTCGGTATCATCATCCCACCAAACTTTAGCGAGAGCCTAATCAACGGAGAGCAAACGTCATTGCAGGTACTGATTGACGGCAGCGACTCACAAGTGGCCACAACCGCTCAGAGTTCCGCCTTGTTGCTAGGCCAAAACTTATCGATCGAACTTGCGAAAACAAAGGGTGAAGCCCTGCAACTTGCGCCGGCAAGGAATTCCGCGGGTCAGGCAGTACTGTCGGTCGACGTTCGTACGCGGATTCTTTACAACCCTGACCTTGATAGCTCACACTTCTTCGTGCCGGGGCTGGTCGGCATTATTTTGCAACTGGTAACACTTTTTCTCACCTCGTTTGCGGTCGTTCGCGAACGCGAATTGGGAACGCTGGAGCAGTTGTTTGTAACTCCGGTGGGACGATCTGGCCTCATGTTCGGAAAACTGATTCCCTATGCCTGCGTGGGATTCGCAGAGCTTGTAATCATGTTGGTCGTAATGATTTATATATTTGGAGTTCCGATAGCAGGAAGCATCCCATTGCTCTTGCTGCTGTCGTTTTTATTCACGACCTGTTCACTGGGCCTGGGACTACTGATTTCTACCCTAGCAAAGACCCAATTGGAAGCATTTCAGTTCGCGTTCATCGTCATGTTACCTTCGATATTATTGTCCGGGTTTGTATTTCCAAGATCGGAGATGCCGCTGCCGATATATGCCGTCTCCTTTGCGTTACCAGCAACGTATTTCATCGATATCTTGCGTGGTGTTATTTTAAGGGGTGCCGGACTTGCGGAATTAACTCCGTCCGTGATTGGATTGAGCGTATGTTGCGTTGTAGTCCTGGTAGTCAGCATTCGGCGTTTCCGCAAACGAATCGCGTAGGTGTACCACGCTCACAAGACTTGCCATCGGACACTCAAAAAGATCCATTGGACTGAATCAACTGCCAGGCATCTTGATAATCGCGAGGGGGCATCGCGTGCATTCCACCGGCCGAGTCAATTATTTGGCCCGACAAGATACCTGACCATGCGGACAACACCCTATCTTCCGGGATCTGCTCGTCTAACTGGTCCATTCGAAGCAAGACTAATTGTTGATTGGCTTCAATATAAAGCCGATTTCCGCTCGGGGTAAAGAAGATTGTCTTGGGGTGGTCTCCAGCATCGTTTGAGTTTTGAGAAATATCGATGGCGGTAGTGAGTGGAGTTCCACGTTTAGCATCCCACAATCGAAGCTTCGTACCGGCGACTGCAATGATTTGTGTCGCAGGATCAAGGGCAGGAAACGAACCACCTGTACGCGTGTTGTGGATAGGAGGACCAAGCATCGCGCCGTCAATGGACTTATACTGTATCTCGGCGGATGAATCACCGTAGGATCCCTTGACAATCGTTGTGACTAAAAAGGATTTACCGTTGTCATGGAACGACGTATGCAGAGATGCATGGTTCACATGCAGGGAACGATGAAGTTGTTTTCCGCTATGCACATCCCATATTTCGCCTCCACCCATCACCAACCGAGTTCCATCGGGACTAAACCTTGCATCACTGACGGTGCCCGACTCCGAACGCATTCGAGGCGACAGTGGTTCCCATGATTGCGTATTCAAGACCTGAACGAGGCTTGGATTGAATTCACTGTCTGCCTTTGCTGCTGGCCAAACATGACTGTCTCGAAGCAACAGGCATCGCTTGCCGTCGGCGGTAACATCAAGCAGTTCTGCCAAGTAATCGTATTCGAGCGGTACTCTGACAGGAGAGCCGCTTTTCGCGTCGAGTAGATGTACCTTTGTTTTGTCAGGAAGATTCGCATTGTCGGGCGTACGCAGATGTGCGGTGGAAATGAATTCAGCAATCGCCAATTGCAAATCGTTTTGAACGAATTGAACCGAGATCAAACGCGAAGACCGTTCCTGATTCAGTACCATCGGTCCGAACAGCGTTTGTCCGGTGATCAGATTCACCATGTGAATCACCGGTACTCTACGTCCTAGCTCGTCCGGAAGCGGGTCGGCGCATTGTCCGATCACAGCAACGTTTGTCGTTGAAGCACTCAGTTGCAGGGTCTGCCACTTAATCTCGGTTCCGCTGGGCAACTTGGTCGGCAGTTGAAATGAGGAAAGCACCCGGTCTCCTGTCTCCGTATCCCAGCAGGCAACGTGGCCTTTCTGATGAAGTGTCACCAAGCGAGTGCGGTCAATACTCGCGGCTGTGTCCACGATCGGTTCCAGTGCGGGTTTCGGGAACGTTTCTAAAAAGGACTTGCGATGATCAAGGTCCCAAAGCCAAATGACACTGTCGTGCTTAACAAGGTAGAACCGCCCATTTGCAGAGATCGGCTCGTCGACTTCCCAAGCCCAATTGAATCGCCATGGGGGCGTTAGGGGCAAACCGTCTTCTGTACGATAAATTCTTTCTCGAGGATTGACTCGTACTCCCCCTTCTTCATATCCCACAGGTCGCAACAAAAATCGCGAACCGTCGGCTGAAAACGCCACTCGTTCAAACTCCGGAATTTCGTACATAACTTTTGAATCGGAACGGAGATTCGCAAGGTACGAGAGGCCGTTAGAGTCCTTCCAAACTCGATATCTCCCAGAGGGATCTATTTGAAAGGTACCTGCGTGCGACCACTCGTCTTTCACGTCCCCGGTTTCAAGATCGAAACATTGGGCAAACGACGCTTCGACGATGAAAACGCTTTTACTATCAGGGGCAAAGCTGACATGTATTGCTTCGGATCTCAGCTTGAATTCGCGTTTCAGCGCCCCATCGCTGGCATTCCATATACGAACCAAGCCTGTTGCCGATGTTGCAATGCTCGCACCATTTGGGCTGTAAGCAGGTGATCCGTAAAAATCGAGCGAGTGGTTGAGGGGAGGATGGATGGCTGCTCCCGTCATCGCACTAAACTGTTGAGGGAGGTCTATACTTTCTGGCCATTTCGGGTCGTCCCATTCGACTCCTGGAAAATCGGCGGCAACCCCACGTGGTACAAGAATCGCGAGCGAGTCGGGGCTTAGTTGGTGATATCCCTGCGGATAGTCTAGGTCGCTGTGATGTGCAAAGGTAGGAGAAACTTGCACTAGGGTGTGACTGTCGAAAACTCGAGTGACAAGTTTAGAGTGCCAGCGATTGTACATTCCTGTGTAAACGACAATGAAAAACTTTCCATCAGGCGTAAAGCGGATCGTCGGTACATCTCGCATGTTGTACTGAGATTCGGTCAAGTCGAGCGATTGTGACTCTGGATCACCCGTTGTAGTGTTCCAAATTCGGACTAATGGCGGATGACCGCTTTCGTGACAAACAGTCGCAAGTCGATCACCCTGGGGAGTAAAAGTAAGGCTGGTCACGCGCTGCTCGTGCTGCATCGCTTTCGTCGGAGTCGTTTCCAGCAAATTGAACATAAGAACTGTTCGCGCGGTTGCAACTGCCAATCGCTTGCCGTCTTTGCTAAACTTGGCATCCGACGCGTCCGCCCAAAACCCAGAAAGTTTGGGAAGACCGTGTAGCATCAGTCCCATTCGTAAGCGATGAAGTTTTCGGTTGGCTGAATTCGGTGGTTCTGCCGACAATGCCTGATAGAGCCAAGGCATACCGGAGTGCGGATCGGTATCGAGTTTTTGCAGACCTCGCTCGGCAAAAATTTGGGCAAGCCTACTCTCGGATTCATTGAGAGCACTCTCCGTTTTACGCTGATTTTCTTCGGCGCATTTTTTGGAATTCATGGCATTTAAATAGTTGCTCTGCGAGACGCGCCATTGCCAGAACGTGGACACAAAACCTATCGCAAGGGAAAGCAGAACCGCCGCGCACAATGTTGCTACGACTGGATTACGTCGGCACCAACGCAAACTTCGTCCCAAACCGGAAATAGGACGCGATTTCAATGGCTTGCGATCTGCAAATCGTTGCAATTCTTCGACAAGCTCAAGTGCGGATCGGAATCGGGAAGCTGGTTCTTTTTCAAGGCATTTTAAACAAATGGTCTCTAGGTCGCGAGGAACTGATCCATTCAGCTTTCTTGGGCTCGGCGCGTCCTCACGCAAGACTTGATGAAGTAGCATCTGGCTGGTCCCGCGGAACGGTTTTTCACCCGTCAGCATCTCGAACAAGATAACGCCTACCGAATAGACGTCACTTCGAGCGTCGGCATGATGCCCGTCACCACGAGCTTGCTCGGGTGACATGTAGGCCGGAGTGCCGAGGATTCGCCCTTCGATGGTCATGGTTATTTCAGCCGCTTCACGTTTGGCTAAACCAAAGTCGGTTACATGTGGCCGACCGTCTCCATCGAGCAAGATGTTTGAAGGTTTGAGGTCTCGATGTATGACGCCACGTTCATGAGCATGATGTAGCGCCTCAGCCACTTGCTTACATAGTTCGACTGCGTCCCGAATCGAGGGCCGCCCGGAAGTCAGCGAATCGGCCAGCGTGACTCCATCAATGAAATCGCTGACTATATAAATTCGACTTCCATCGATTCCGACTTCGTGGACACTAACGATGCCGGGATGGTGAAGTTGTCCGGCAGCGCGCGCTTCACGTAGGAACTGCTCTGCTTCCGCAGGCTGCAACTGATCTTTTCTTGGCAGTTTAATGGCAACGATTCGATCCAAATTTGGATCCTTCGCCTTCCAAACCGTTCCAAATGCTCCGATGCCAACGCGGCCGAGCAATTCGAAACGTCCGACGTGCCCTCCGTGTTCTGCGACTAAAGTTTCCGTTGGACCGCTGACGAGGCTAAACCGTGAATCGCAAGACGGGCAGGTGATCTCGCTTACCGCAACATCATCAACAATTTCAATGGCAACCTTGCATTGTGGACAGTGAATCTTCAGCCGGGCACCCTGGCATTCAGACAGGCCCATGTTTAGCAGACACTTGGGACAATAACCCCCTGGTTCATCACCATGCAAAGGTATCCCGCAGCGGGCGCATTTTCTTTTCGTTGGGCTTGATCTCGACATCATAAAATTCCTGGATAATAAAACACTACAGGAATCAGCTCCCAACGTTACAAAAATTTTTACCGACTTACTGCCGAAATCAAATTCCTCAATTCGTCGTCGACATCAGCAGGCGACTCCACCGTTCTTGCGACTTCTTCCCTGAGAAGCCCCTGATACCGTTTTCTCAGCCGGAACACGGCAACTCGGACTGACTCTGACGTTACGCCCAGCTTCCGTGACACATCCACCAAGGTAGCGTTTTCTTGCTCTCCGGTAAGAAATGGTTTCAGCATCTGAAATTCTATTTCACGACCCGCCAAAACTTGTTCTTTCCGAAGTAACTCCATGACGGTCTCTAACAATACGAACGCCCAACGACGTTCAAACTGTTGATCGGGGGACAATTCACGGCTGACAGGTGCGTAGCGTACCTCCGCTTCCAACGCGTCTAGTGAGACAATCGAACACGCCCCACCTCTTTTAAGCGCTGTAGCAGTGGCATGTTCATTAGCGAGGTAGTGCTTCAGTGTTGTAAGCAGAAACGATCGAAACTTTCCTCGTTGTGGGTCTGCACGCGCGATCGTTTTTCGTTCCAGCAACTGCGCAAAAAAACCCTGGGTCAAGTCATAGGAATCTTCAGCATTTTTTGAACGCGGCCTAACGTAGCCGTAGACTGCTGGCCAATACACCCGACAAAGCGAGTCCAAGGCGATGCGAGCCGCCTCTCCATCACCGGAAGCGGCAAAAACATCACTCCATTGCGTCGATCCAAAGTGATTCGACGCATCAGAACGACGGTTTGCCGGTGAATCAGCCATCGCCCTATTTTAACGGAACGATCGAGAATCGTCAGAAGATAGAGAATCATTTCGTGAATCTGTTGTGCCTAGGACTATTGCTGTCACTCCGACATCGATTCAATATCACGGAGTAAATGTCGGTGGTTGGCCAGAAAACGTTGCCCCTTACCGAATGGCATCTTTCGACGCTTAGGGTGCGTTTGTACCGTGGGTCACTCGTCGTCACTGGCTAGCTCGAACAGAATCGCTTTGCTTAGGTACGTTTGATCCGGCGGTCGGCCGCCCGTCACGCGAAGTCGCCCTTTTCGATCCGACCCCTACAGCACCCGCTTTTGCCGCTTGGAACTTGGGAAACGCTAGAAAGGCGATGTCACGGCAAGCATCCTGATTTAGGCAAGAACAACAGCTATGGTTAGCTCACAAACGTTTGGACAAGTGGCATGTCTTGGATCGTATTGACTTTGCTTAGCGCTGCCGCATTGGGCGTTTACGAAGTTTCGAAAAAAATATCCGTCCGGGACAATCCGGTTGCGCCGGTCTTGTATCTGAATGCCGCCGTGTGCGCACTGTTCTGGGTGCCGTGGGTGGGGTGGTCGCATTTCTTCCCCGGTACCCTCCCGAATTCACTGCTTGAGGTGACTGAGTTGACCGGCCGCGAGCACGGCGCGATGCTCCTTAAATCGTTAATCGTTGGCGCATCGTGGTCGCTTGCCTATTTCGCGGTCAAACATTTACCTATATCGATCTCAAGTCCGATCCGTGCGACGAGTCCGTTTTGGACCATTCTTTTTGCGACATTGGTACTTCACGAGCAGCCATCGATTTGGCAATGGCTTGGAATGTCGATCATCTTGATCGCGTTCTATGCATTCACCCTGGTCGGCCGTCTTGAGGGAATTCATTTTCTCCGCGACAAGTGGGTGGGGCTGATGCTTCTTGCGACATTGCTTGCAGCGATCAGTTCACTTTACGACAAGTATCTTTTGCAGAACATGCAGTTCGACTCTCAAACGGTTCAGGCCTGGTTTTCCATTTATCTTCTAATCGTGCTGCTTCCCAATTTGATTTATTGGCGGTTCTTCGACCTTTCACGTCTGCAATTCCAATGGCGATGGTCAATCGCGATGATTGCATTCACGTTACTGATTGCAGACTTCCTGTATTTCACCGCCATCGCACAGCCAGGAGCGATGATTTCCGTTATCTCCACGCTTCGCCGTACGTCCATCGTGGTGTCGTTGGTAATCGGCGTGGTGGCGTTGAAAGAAAAGAATTTTCGCCGCAAGGTTGTATGCGTCGGCTTAATGCTTACGGGCGTTTGGATCGTTGCGTTGTCAAACCGCTAATCGTTCAAGAGAGCATAAGATTTTGACAAGTGAACCCGCCGCGCCTTTCAATGTCCTGACGAGCACAGCGATGTGTTCACCTTTCAATGTCGTATTGGTCTGTCAGCCAAGTTTGCAGAGAAAGACTCGTTCAATCCCGCGTCTGCAACAGTGCGTAGGCCTGGTCCATCCCACGACGGAGGGTCCAAGCTCGCTGCGTAGAGCTATGAGTTCTTTCCGCGTTAGCGAGAACGTTTGACATGTGGTGCGTAAGCGTGCTGGATGATCCAGCAAACTCAGTTGACATGAGAGACTGCAGCGTTGCTTGGTAGATGTCGGCACAAGCGGCGTGATGCCCCGCGTTGTACAGAGGGGCACCCTGGGAGATCGCATCTCTCAACACCTTGCTCGCGTCGACCGCGTTCGATGGTGGCATCAGCACTTCGTCGATAACATGGATTACTCCGTTTGACGCGTCGATGTCCGTCTCCGTCAACCTGGAAGCATTGATCATCGCACCACCCTTGTTCGAAACGATTCGTATCGGCGAACCTTCGAGCGTGTTGGCTGACTTTGCTGCCAAAGCATCCTCGGAATAGACTCGCCCTGGCACAACGTGATACTGAAGGATCGCAACCAACTTTGACTTATTCTCTGGCTTAAGCAAGGATTCGACAGTTCCGGAGGGCAGCTTGGCGAAAGCCTCATCGGTTGGGGCGAACACCGTAAACGGGCCTTCACCGGAGAGGGCTTCGGCTAAACCCGCGGCTTTTAAAGCGGCGACAAGAGTTGAGAAGCCAGTCTCGGCAGCGACAGTGGGAAGCGTCTGCGTCGACGGCATTAAGACGGAGTCGATAACATGAATGATACCGTTTGAGCATTTGATATCGGCTTGCACTACGATTGCCTTATCAATTGATACCTGCAACCGGTCGAAATTAATGTCAACGCGTTGTCCGTTCAGCGTTTTGGCGTTCGAAAGAGAGACAACTTGTTTCGACGTCACGCTTCCAGCCACCACGTGGTAAGTCAAGATAGCCGCAAGTGTCTCCTTATTTTCTGGCTTCAGAAGCATTTCAACGGTACTGGCAGGTAACTTCGCAAAAGCTTCGTCCGTGGGGGCGAAGACGGTGAATGGACCTTCACCTTTAAGTGCTCCAACCAAATCCGCCGCGTTCAAAGCTGCAGCGAGGGTCTTAAATTGCCCTGCTGCGACGGCAGTGTCGACGATGTCCAAGTCCTTGCCAGACGCCTTTTGGGCAACACTAACAATCAATAACGCGCTGGCCAATATTGCGAGTTTAACTGGCGGATAATAGGTCCACATGTTTGATGCCTTTCGGTTCGGTTAGGTGATTCGCGTCTCAAGTGACCAAAGGATCAGAGACGCATCAGTATCCGACGCAGACAAGTATGGAAATAATAAAAGCGAAGCGCGTCTGCTGTTAGGCTTGTTCAAGCTGACTAAAAAACGATGCAAGTGCCCAGCGATTGACTACTTGCTATAATTTGAAGCTCGACTATTTCGTAAAAAGGCGGGTACGAATTCCAGATGACGGCTAACGCTTTACAGATCACTTATCAGCACACCCAGAAAGACCCATGCGAATGCGAGTAGCAACACGTTTCCTTGCAGCAGGAATTTGCGTCATGATCGCCGCGATGGCTTCATCGGCTTTCGCGGAAAATTGGTCGCGATTCCGTGGCCCCAATGGTTCGGGCATCAGCGAAAGTACGTCCGTGCCGATGTCGTGGTTACCTGGTGAATCGCTGAGATGGGCGGTGGACATGCCCGGCCCTGGTGGATCGAGCCCAATAGTGTTCGGCGATCGAGTTTTTGTGACTTGCTTCACAGGTTTTGGGGCGAACCCGGAATCTCCCGGCACACCGGCAGATCTTGTAAGGCACCTGCTTTGCTACAACCGCAAAGATGGCCAGCTGGTTTGGAAGAGCTCGGTTGCATCAACCCATGAAGAAGATCCATTCACCGGTTTTATCACACAGCATGGCTATGCAAGCAGCACTCCGGTCACGGATGGGATCCACGTATACGTCGCATTCGGCAAAACGGGCGTCTTGGCTTTTGACTTTGACGGAAAGGAAATTTGGCGGAGAGAGTTAGGTACAAAGTCGGATCCGGCGCAATGGGGTGATGGCGCGAGCCCTGTGCTTCATGGAGACTTATTGATTATGAACGCGGGGATCACCGATCATGCAGTCGTGGCTCTGAACAAGCTCACGGGAGAAGTCGTTTGGAGAGTCGAAGATCAAGATTTCACCAATGGTTGGTCAACTCCCATTATCGTGAATGTGCAAGGTAGAGAGGAATTGGTGTGTGCGTGTCCAGGTCGCATTTTTGCGTTAGAGCCAAAATCGGGTGAGGAATTGTGGCGTGCGAAGTCGCCGATTTCGGACGCGGTCTGCGCCAGCCTGACTCATCAGGACGGCGTCGTCTTCCTCATGGGAGGCCGACAGGGCTCAGCAGTTGCTATTCGCTGCGGCGGTAGTGGAGACGTGTCTGCTACCCACACAGTTTGGGAGAAACCGTTGCGTTCCGGTATTGGAACTCCTGTAATCAGTGATGGCCGGTTGTATTGGACTTCTACAGGACTGGCAATCTGCGCCGATTGCAAAACCGGTGATGAAGTTTTCAAAGAGAGGTTAAAAAAACCAAACGATGAACCAGGTCAGGGCGGTGGTCGTGGCCCTACCGGTGACTATGCCTCCGCGGTTGCTGTGGCAGGAAAAATCCTCGTTGTTTCACGCACTGGGCACTCACAGTTTTGGGATGCAGTCGATAAGTACTCGCCCATAGCCGACAATCAGTTCGCGGATGACACAGGACCTTTCAACGGAACTCCCGCAGTCGTCGACGACGAAATCTTCATCCGATCGGATAAACGACTTTACTGCCTGGGTGGCTGATCGAATGGAATAAAGCCTGCCCACCCCAAAGGTTCTTGCGGCGATTTCAAGAACCTTGTGACGAGTTCATTGAACCGGAGAAACTTTGTACCGTGCCCAGGGTTTGAATGCACGGTGACGAAGACGATCGGTTTTCTATCGAACGGGTACGGGAACTCAGGTATTCATTCCAATGGATGTGAAGTTTTTCAGTGACAAGCGGATGCAACGGTCACTGGCGGGATCGATGATGGCAGGCATTTGCCTTGCTATGCTCAACGGCCGCCACAACCATATTGAGTACCGCTTCACGCATTCAATCCATCCTGCCTACGGGCCTACGGCCGATGACTTTGTGCAGACCACGATTCTAGGGAAATTCGTTGGGTGGCCCGCTTCGGTGCCAACGGACACCAACTGGGCATCCAGCTCGTTTATATCTGCCATTACGGCGAACCTATGGATTGCGATGTTGCTATGCTTGCTTGCCGCGGCATTCACCTATCTCATTCATTCCCTCGCACGGGCGGTGGCTTCGAAAATAGCAACTTTTGGACGTGCTCGGTACGATTCCAAGCGATCGCGGACCAATCGCTCATCGATTGCCGTTCCACTATCTATTTGTGTCGTCGGAACCGTCGGACTTAGTTATCCATGGTTGCATCAAGTCAAACGCGAGAAAGCGATGTCAGCTGAACTATCGCGTTTTGGCAATGTAGAATTCGCGATCGATCTACCTGAATTCCTTTCTGGTAGCGTCCCTGTGAGCCTTCTACGCAACTCTGCAAAGATCAAACGCGTGTCCCTGAGTTCGGCTCCGAATGAGCTGATTGATTCGCTTTGCCACGTTGAAAATCTCGTCGAATTAAGGCTGGATAAGGTTGTAGTCGATGTTCCCATGTGGTTGAAATTGACGCAACTCAGCAGCATTGAATCGCTGACGTTCTCACGTTGCCAGTTTCTCACCACCGAGTTACCGATAGCAGAACTTCAGTCGCCTCTGAAGTCCTTAGCTTTGAACGATTGCAGCGGCGCGGAAACGATTATGAAATCGATTCCAAGGTTAACAGCGCTGACTTCCCTTCAATTGGCAGGTACGCCGATGACTGTGAATGATCTCAATCACATAGCGTTCCCCGAGTCTCTCAAGCACGTTCAGTTGACGATTGATGTTTCCGCTGGGGACTCGATAGCGGTCGCAGGAATGAAAACCTGGGAGTCGCTGCGAATTCATACAACGTCGAAAATTCCGCATGCAAAAATAATTAGCCTTGAACTGCGAGATTTATGTCAATTGGAAAAGCTGGCAATCGACTCGAATTTAGGAATCGACCTGACGATTGAAAATGCTTCACGGCTCAACTCGATTGTCGCAACGCCGCTTACCAGGAGATTTTCAAATTTCGGTCCCGGCTCAGGCTACTTAGCAGTGAGAAGCTTGACAATCGATCAGGCTCCTTGCATCCAAGAACTTCGATTAAACGGCAGTGTATTAGAGCGTTTTTCGATACAACGCACTCCCAATCTCCACGCGTTTATCATTGGTTCCGAGTGGGCCGATAACGAGGACGAAATCCTAGTCGATGCGACTGTCCAATTTAATCATCGAGATCGGGTTGAAACCATCGACCAGTGGATATCCTGCTTGGCTGCCTGCGATGGGCCGACTTCTCTTAATCTATCGCAAGTATCACTTGTCGATGTTGACCTAGCACCCCTGTCCCGTAATCAAAAGATTAAAGAGTTAGTTTTCCCTCAAACAGGAGTCACTGCACAGCAGCTAGCTCGCATTTCACACAACGGGAGGATCAAATCGCTTCGTCTCAATGGAAGTAAAATCGACAACGCGGACCTTCAATTGCTATTCGCATCATACGAAGGCATTGAGCAGCTCATCGTCGACACCGACAAGTTGGAAAAGCTTGAGGTAGTCGATCAGCCGCGTTTGAGGGAACTTTTTCACACAACGACTCGAAACGCGACAGTCGTGAAAATTGTCGGTTGCCCTCTGTTGACCGGGGCATTGTCCCTGGGTTCTACGCTGGTATCGCTCGAAGTGCGTGATGTACCATCTTTAAAGGAATTGACGTGCAGGGGGCCACTGCCAACGAACGCGGTTCTGGAAGGATTGCGCGATCTTGAAGTCGTTGAAATCGGCGGACCGAACATTTCTGATGACCACTTCCGCGCTCTACTCAACTGCAGGACTTTGCGCGAGTTGACATTGATCATGCCGCCGACATTGCCATCCTTGCTTGAGGAAGTTAATCAATTTAGTGAGTTACAGGTTCTGCGTCTGCCAGGATCGCAAGTTAACGACCAGGTGGTGTTGAGTTGGGACAATCTACAACATCTGCGAGAGGTTAACCTTAAACACACGGATGTCGGCAACGCCGTCATGGAATGGCTGCCTCAGCTTGCTAATCTGCAGAATTTGTCGATTAGCAATACGAAGATTCAATTGTCAGTGCCCAGTCCGCTTTTAAAAATGAAGAGCCTCGTCGAGCTCGACATGGCAAGCCTAACAAGCAGCACTGAATTCCTTCAAAATTTACTGACCTTACCGTTTATCGACCGAGTCAATCTCTCTGGCATTAAACTAAATGATGACGTCATTGAGTTGCTTGCCAGCCAGCAAGCTGACCACTTAAGGTTTGCGGGACTTCGTCGCTGTGGATTGTCGGACGACGATTTAAATCGCATCGCGTCGGCTAACCCACAACTTGCCATGGACATCGAAGACAACGATATCTCGCCAGCGATCATTGCCACCCTTGCCAAGGATGGGAGGCTCATTTCCTGCCAAGATCGATCAGGATTCGAACTTTGGGTCCAATACATGAACCATCGACCACCGGGTATCAAATCGAAAACTCAAGCAGTCCGCATGACTTCAGACCTGGGGATGAGTACTAGAACTCAAAGATTCAACGAGCGACAACGCCTCAGTCATGCGCTACCCCGAAAACGCGATAGGGTCAGTGATGCCAACGACAAGCATCACGTCGATTGACGATCGGACGAAGCTGCGACTTATCATGTTCAAAAAGGTAAATTATGGGCCCACGAAAGAACGATTTCCGCTCGTCGATAAGTAGTCCATGTGCAACTACTTTTGCAGCTTACTAGGGTTTTTACGCAACATGCCGGTTCGCACTCCTACTGACGACCAACGATCTTTTTTTCGCTCGCGGCCTGTGGGCTCGACAGCGATGTTGCAAAGCTGGACTCAACTTTTATTTCTGCATTGGAAAGTGTCTGCAGATGACATCCAGGGTCGCCTGCCACCTGGTTTGTTTGTGGACTGCTTCGACGGTGATGCGTTCCTCGGCGTTGTGCCGTTTTTCATGAAAAAGATTAGGCTGAAGGGCACACCTTCGGTCCCCTGGATTTCAAACTTTCTGGAACTCAACGTAAGAACTTACGTATTCGATGAGGCGGGCAATCCTGGTGTTTGGTTCTTTTCGCTCGACTGTAATCAACCGCTTGCGGTATGGACGGCGCGAACTTTTTTCCACCTCCCGTACCAACATGCTTCGATGAAGGCCACATGCCTTGAAACTCCTTCGGGTTTGGTTGGCATTGAATATCATTCGTCACGCCGCAATGCCTTGAGTAAGTCAGCAAGTCGATTTAATTATCAGTTAGGCGCCGAAGTGCACTACGCTTCGCCGGGTTCGCTGGAGTTCTTCTTGGTGGAACGGTACCTCCTTTTCGCCAGCGACCGAAAGGGTCAGCTATATCGCGGGCAGGTGCATCACACGCCGTATCCAATTCGAGCAGTGCAGGTGGGAACATGCACTACGGACCTTTTCACGCTTAATCAATTCGCCAATCCTAATCGACCTTTTGACCATGCCATTGGATCGCAGGGAGTCGATGTTGAAGTTTTCGGCCTCCAACAAGTGAGCTCGGGTTCCTGAGTTCGATCGCGCAATCGTCACCGTTTGTCGGATTTCGTGACTTGAACTAAGGAAAGACAAGTCGACGCGGTTCGTTTGTTTGAAAGCGTAAAATGAGTTTTCTTTAGAACTCACCCGAATGAAGGCACGGCCAAAAAGTAACGGTCTCCCTTAAAAGAGGCTTTCGCGTCAACGCACTCGATTGGATCAGCGACAAAGCCAAACAGGTCCGTCAATCGACCGGAGAGTGAGTATCCAAAGTAGATAACGGACTCTTGGCTAACGAGTTATCTGGTGGAAGCGGGATCCCCAACGACTCCAAAATGTACTTTTGAAAATAGTAAATCCGTTCTTCGCGCGCACCGATCACACCTGGGTGCCGACTGTACTCCAATCCTTTTTGTTGAGATTCATAAATGGCGCGATCCTCGGAATGAATCTGAACTGCCTTCGCTCGTCCAATCCTTCCACCTATCCATGAGACGTAACTGGCTAGCGGTCCACGACGAGTTCCTCTGATCGCGAAAATACGGACGCGAATGCGAACGGTGGTCGGTGACGTCGGCAAATACATGACAACGTAAGTGAGCGAATCGGTCGAAACCAAAATCGTATTAGGATGAATATGGCGATGGAGATAAGTCATCGTGGGCTGCCCACCGAGCCATCGACTCAATCGAGCTTGAATGCGTTCAATTCTCATGGTCGAAGAGAACGTCAGTGCAGTGAAGCGACTTTCGAGTTGATGCTCCGACTTTTCCTCGGCGGGAAGCGTGTCGCCGAAAGAAGTCGGATGCAACGCAGTCACATGATACGACTCCAGCGTATTCTCAGCTGGTACCTTCCAATTGGCGTTGCAATCGTAATCCCATCGATGGACTAGCTTCCACATAGGCGATTGAAACCTTAATTCGGTTTCTTCAAAAAACGGTGATAGCCATTCCCGGAGCGATGGCGCTTTGGGGTTGAGGCAGACAAAGAGGAGGTCGCCACAGGCCTCCACACGGTACATGTTCAGACGTGAATTATCGCGGTCCCATGGCCGAAAGCATCGCGCGTCCGGAATCTTTGCAGTGTGTCCTTGATCGTCGTATTCCCATCCATGGTACTGACACTTTAGACGTGGCTGATTGCCACGCTCTTGATTCGAAAGCATGCAATGACGATGAGAGCAAATGTTTTCGTAAGCCAAATAGTTATCGGCAGAGCGGCGCAATAAGATCGGTCGTCCGAACCACTCCAACGTCATAAAATCGCCGTCATGCCGAAGCTCTGACTTCGTAGCGAGGAACTGCCAATGGGGTCGAAAAAGGTGATCGAGCTCCAGTTCAAAATGACTGGGTGAACAATAGTGTTCTGGTTTGAGCAGGTGTCGTAGCGAGTTTTGGTGAGAGAACATTAGACTACGTAAGACCATTCCGTATCGGACTGAGCTTGGTTTGCCTGATTAACACAGTGTGCGCAACGATCGTTGCCAAGAATTTGGTAGGCCCGTTTCATCGCGTCAACGGTACTCGCCCATATCTCAGCTTCTTCACAAAAGATATTATCCGGCCCCAATAACGAATCCATGCCAACGTTTCCGAGGATACGCCTAAGCCCTTTCTTGACTCCGGAAAGGATGACGACGACATTTCGCTTTTGCATACGTTCGATGAAGCTATGCAATATATGCAAACAAACGGCATCTGGGTTTCGAATGCGTTTCATTCTCAAAACGACAGCTCGCATCCCGCTTGGACAACTTTCCTCAATCGATTCGAGCAACCGTTCGAATTCGGGTGCACATCCAAAAAACATCTCGCCTTCTAAGTTGTAAATTCGCACAAGGCCACACCGCTCATCCGTCTCTTGAACTTCGCGAATGACCCGGTTATTGGTCACTGTTAGCTCGCTCATCGTTATTCGAGCAGCCCGCGGTACGTAAAACGCGAACGAAAGAAACACTCCAATCAAAATACAGAATTCAACTGAAATCAAAACGGCTGAAATCGCAGTGGCCATGAGAAGAACCGCATCGTACCGCGTTGCCTTCAAGTGATACCGAAGCGCGGCAAGGTCGGTCATGCGCGTCGCGGTCAAAATGAGTACGCCCGCCAAGGCAGCACGGGGGATGTACTGAGCGAACGGAGCAAGGAGCAGAATGGTTGCCGCGACACCCATCGCGCTAAACACGCCCGACCATTGTGTTGCCGCGCCGGCGGTATGATTGATGTACGAACGAGTCAATGAGCCCGAACCGGGGAAGCAGCGAAAGAAACTTCCAGCCATATTGGCAAGACCTTCGCTGAGGCATTGCTGGTTCATATCCAGCTTTTGTCCCGTTTTTGCCGCAATCGACTTCGCCATCGCCATGGCTTCTAACAATCCAAGGAAAGCGATCGCGGCGGCGCTGCTTGAAAGCTCGCGTGCCAAAGTCCAATCAATCGCAGGAAGCTGGAAATAGGGCAAGTTACGAGGAACCTGCTCAAGGAGTTTAACGCCCGACGTTTTATCCGGATCCATCAACGCGAGCCCGATTGCTACGATCGCAATTGCAAGAAGCAGTTCGGGTAGTCCGAGCTTGAAACGCTTGTTCAAGTAACGCATCAGCAAGGCGAGCAGGATAGTCGCGATCCCAATCGCAAAGGTTGGCCAATGGACGGCTCCGCCTTCGGACATCGTCTTCCAGAAGCGAAGCAGAAAGTGATCGCGCGGATCTCCTTTGCTACTCAAGCCGAGGACATTTTTAAGTTGGTCCATAAGTAACAAAACGGACGCACCCAAAGTAAAACCAACGATCACCGCGTGAGAAATAAACCGAGAAAGATCACCGAAGCGCAAGAGCGCGATGCCCGTTTGAATGACGCCAATAAAAAGCGCCATCATGATGGCTGCAGAGATTCGCTGTTCTTCGGGAACAATTGACAGTGCGCTGAGCATCGCGATGGAAATCGCGTTCGTCGGGCCGTTTATCAACTGTTTTGACGAGTCAAGCAGCGCACCCACCGTCGTCATAATGATCGCTGTATAAAGCCCCATCTCGACGGGCATACCAAAAATACTGGCATAGGCCATCGCCTGAGGCACTGCAACTGCGGCAACGGTCAGACCCGCGAACACGTCCCGGCGAAAAGAGGTAAACGTGTACGTTCTTAGCGAATCGAGCGCAGGAACGTACGAATAGATTGCGCCGAGAAAGGAAGACGACATGGTGGGATCGGTATAGGGATCGGCTTATGAATCGTGACCCGGAGAGCGCGGCGATATTGAATGCGGGATATTCTAGTCGGAAAAAGCAAAAGCCGCTCTCCACAATCCCGCACTCACAACAACGTCCTGGGAATACCGATTGCAATCCCTTCGCCCCAATTAAGGTCGTGTTTTCGGACGCTAACGGCACTAGGTGACGTAGCGTTCTTCGGTTTCGCCGGTTGGCCGAGAAACTTCACCCGAATCTTCGAGGTGTCGGACAATGTCGACAATCTTTTGTTGTCCCGCCTCCACCTCCGAGAGTCGAACACTTCCAAGAAAGCCCATTTCTTCCCGCAGGTTCTCCGCAGCTCGAGCGCTCATATTCTGCATGATCTTTTCCTGCAGAGTTTTGCTGGCACCTTTGAGCGAAAGAGCCCACTGCGATGTTTCGACATTTTTCAGCAGAGTTTGGATGTCACGATCCGCAAGTTTGGAAATATCCTCAAAGACGAACATCAATCGCCGGATCTCATCGGAGAGCTCGGGCTGATCGCTGGCAAGCGTTTCCATGATGGCTCGTTCCACCGAGCGATCTGACACGTTTAAAATTTCAGCGACACTTTCGATTCCACCTGTCGCGGTATGCTGTTGGTTGACCATGCTGCTTAGCCGCTGTTCCAGGCCGCTTTCGAGTTCTGCAACGGCTTCCGGGTTGGACCGCCCTAAGGTAGCCACGCGTCGGATCACTTCAAGTTGCTTGGGAAGCGGAAGGCCTGCAAGCACTTCTGCTGCATAATTTGTCGGCAAATGACAAAGTAGTAAGGCGATTGTTTGCGGATGTTCTTCAACAATGAACTGCAGTAGCGTTTGCGGATCTACCTTCTTGATAAATCCAAAAGGCATTGACTCGATGGTTTGCTGCAAATTGCCAATGATCTCGGTAGCATCGCGGCCCAACGCTTCTTTGATCAACTCTTTCGCCCGCTCCAGACCACCGGGGCTAGCGTAGATCGCACTGGTTTTACTGGTCAGGAACTCGGCCATGACCACTTCTTGCATATCGCCGGCGACGGAATCCGTCTGCGCAATACGTATGGAAACCGCCTCAATGTAATGCGGGGGCAACTTCGACAGCACCGCAGCCGCAGCCTTATTCGGAAGGCTCATCAGAAGTATGGCGGCTTTTTCCAGGCCCTGGTTATTAAAGATTGCGTGTTCCATCGTTGCCAACGTAATCGCTTCCTTGAAGATGCAGCTCAAACCGCAGCCATGACTTAGAACCTACCCAAAAACCGATGAGATCCGCGGCTAACGCCAAAGCGGATAATGGTTTTCGCACAGATCATTATCACTGTCTTATCGTCATCGCGTGCGGTTCGAATTTGCCGACATCGCGGATCGTTGCGATTAGAGGGAGCGTTGGTGCGCGGTCGTACGGAATATGGCGACTTTTCCGAGTGGGAGACTCAAGTAGGGTTCCAGGGCAGCCTACAAATCCCCCATTGACCATGATTTTCATCCACCGCGACCTCGATGGTGGCAATCGCGGATCCAAATTGCTGTTTTGTCTGTTCGCGAACACGCTCGGCGATCACCCGCGCGATCTCCTCCGCAGTCGTATTA
>JANOBM010000291.1:0-31451 GCA_031411655.1 Planctomycetaceae bacterium | reverse complement strand
CGTCGCCACGAACATGGCTGGTCGTGGTACGGACATTCGGCTTGCAGATGACGTTTTGACCGCAGGAGGCTTGCATGTCATTATTTCGGAGCCTCATGCCGCAGCACGCATCGATCGACAGCTTGCTGGCCGATGTGGGCGTCAAGGTGATCCTGGCACAGTACGACTTTTCCTCGCTTCCGATGACGACGTTTTTCGCTTGGCTTATGGGGACCAAAAAGCGGAGAGTATTGCCTCTTGGCCCAACAACCGCATGGCCGAGGCACGATTACGACTTCAAGTCAAACATGCGCAGCGATCGATTCGCCAGCTACATCGGCGGCAACGATATCAACTATCGATCTCTGAGGCGCAAATCGCCGCCGACATGCGACAGATCGGGCTAGACCCCCATCTCGACCGAGTGTCTCACGACTTCTTCTGAGTCCTTTGCTGATAGAGATGCATCGCGGCGCGACCGCTGATCGTTTCTTTCTCAAGCAATGCAGCCGCGATCAATTCCACGACTTTCCAAAGGTCGTCATCAGCAAGAAGGTGCTCCGTTTTGGCAAGAAAGCGCCGTTCGATTTTTTCGACGCGGGTATCATTGCCTGCTCTTGATCGTGTGAGCGCGCGTATATTCCGCAAGTCTTGATTGGCGCCGTTCCAATCGTATCGGCCGGTTAACCGGGCTTCGGAGGCGACTCCTGCAAACAGAATTAACACCTCGTCCTCCAACCAATCGTCGGATGGTTGAAAGCGGCCCTTCTTGATCTCGCAAGCTCCCAATCGCGTGCGGTTGGGAATGATGCTGACCTTCTGAATGGGTCGCCCAAGATGCATCGCCATCACGGCGTGCCCTGCCTCGTGGATCGCGGTGATGGTGCGAGGGTCGTTCACAAATAGGATCTACCGTTTGCCGAATCGTTTAATAAGCACGCCTTCACGATTGTCGTAACAGACAAGCACCGCGCGAGGAGCTCCACACCGCCGCATGATACTCTGAAAAACGAGGTGTTCTTCGGGCCACGGGTAGGCATACACCAGATCGAAATCACGCAACTCCATATCCAATTCTTCATAACCGGATTGGGCGTCACAAATCGTTCGCTGAAACTCTTCGCCGCTAATCGATTCCTCTTCGTATTCCGTGGGGACGAAACTGCCGCAAACGAATTTTGCATCTCCGCCGTGACGATCGGCCAACTCGCAAGAATACTGGACAAGTTCCGGCTCGATCTCGATTCCATAAGCCTCGTAGCCCATTCGCGAGGCCATGATGGCAACGACACCCAGGCCTGATCCCCATTCCAAGAACGTCAGACAGCGACCTTGAAACTTGAGTAGTGAACGATAGACAGCGAGGTAATCGGCGCTTACATAGCCTTCGAAGGCGGGCTCGGCGTGGTGTTCTTCCCAAATCGCCGCTGCGTCATTCCAAAGCGATTCGAAGTCTCTCAACAACGATTCATCGGTTTGGGGAGCATCGTCAGAAGACATGGATTTCAAGTTGAAACGCGGGACGCCGTGACACTCTTGTGTTTGCCAGTCTATCGGATTTTCTCAAGGAACGGTGGCACGAAGAGCAAAGCGCCAATCGCTACGGAACCGATCGCAGCAACCAACACGGATGCGGCTGCCATGTGAAGCGTATCGGCGATCCCAGCATCGTGGTCCGGATGAACCGTTTTGACCAGTCGCTCGATCGCGGAGTTCATTAACTCCGCCGAGATTACCAGTGCGATACAAAGAATGAGAACGCACCATCGCCAAAGCTCAAAATCAAGCCAGAATGCGATTCCGCAGGCAACCAACGCAAATGCGAAATGAACTCGCATGTTCTCTTGGTCTTTGGTCGCGAACACCAATCCCTTTCCGGCATCGCTGAATCGAGAAATCCACTTCGCAATCACAGTCCGTGGACGCTGAGTAATCAATGGGTTTGAAAGGTGGGGCGGATTGACGGGATCTTTTGTCATCACTCAAGGCCTTCCGCGCCCGGCGATGGGATCAATTGACCACCTAGGCTACCAATCGTTCGCGACGGAAAGAATCGAGGCTCAACCGCAAAAACGAGTCCGACGTTGTCACGACCTTTATCGATGTCGAGGCCGAGTCGCACGAGAAACGACTCGCCAATACGGGTAAGCGAAAAGGTTTGACCCACATTTCCGGTATTACCAAAATCATAGGTACTCGCGGCGCTTAAAATCCATTTTTCATTCAATCGATAGTCATACGTACTTCGCAAAACCGTCGCATTGACAGGCCCTTCTAACGACATCAAGCCGGCGTAGACGTCACCCAATCCCGGACGACTCGTTCGAACACCAGCGCTGACTGAGCGGAGACCATTGTCAAAGAAATCGGCATAACCGTCGCTCAAAAGCGTCACACGGTCACCGAGGTGATAACGAAAATCATACGTGGTCGGTCCGATGGATTCCCCAAAGTTATCGCGATTCGCTTCGGGAAACAAAATCGTGTCCACGTCAAAACGCACCAAATCGACGATCCTCTCTCTGCCCGGTAAACCCCGCTTGGTCTGCCAGCGCTGATGAATGCCGAGTCGTGCCTGCATCATGTCATCGGCAATCACTTCGGAAGGGTTCGTAACGGATCGTTGCAATCCTTGACGGAGCGCGTAATTCCGGGGGTCGAATCGTGTCGGCAGCGCACCCCCGAAGGTACTGAAGAAAAATCTTCGACGAAACTCTTCTTGCGCGTCATCATCAAGAGGGTCATACAGCGGAAGCTCATCGAGATTCGCATCGCTATCCGCATAAAAATACTCCCCCGAGAACTCGACTTTATGGGCAAGTCCACGAACATTCAGCAAGCTGCTTTGAACATTCCGATCGACACTCCACATCGGCAACGTGGAGCGGATGCCAGCTTGACCGATTAAACGCGTTAGCGATTCTCCCGTGGCGCCTTCCCCGTAATGCGAGGCTTCGCCAGAAACAAAGGGAACTAGTTTGAGCGGTCCTAACTCCAGAGGCATCGCAAGTTCTTGTCGTGTGGATGCGATGATTCCTTGAGATGCGATTTCGCCGGGAAGTGGCGTTTGGGTGATGGCATTCTGTAGAGGATCAATCGGGGAATCCGCGACTTTCAATTCCGCATAGCCGACTTGATTGTGCATGGACCACGTCAACCGATCACTAAGGACCGAGCTACCAAGCAGATAGTGGTCAAGCGATGGAAGCCGCTGCGTGTCGGTATAGAAATCATTGATGCGGGACTCAGCGGAGATTTCAAACAGATTGTTGAAGTAGTATTTGCGCAACCTCAATGAGGTGTCGTGATCTTTGTTACGGTCGTACTCATTTTCGAAGTACTGCTCCAAGAAATTGCGGTCGCTGAGGTAGCCAACTTCGGCAATCAATTCATAATCGTAAGGCAGCCATTGTCGATGGCGACTAAGGACTCGCCCGCGATACTCCCGTTCGGGAACAAGGTCGCGACGATCTCGACCCAGGACATCCAGGCCTGTGTCGTAGACGCCCCATGCATCGAGAAATCCGGAGGTGGGCCCCGTGATTCCGAAGAAATCAGAACGGTCGTAAGTCACTGCGCTGCCCAACGCCGGGCCTCGCTCACTGAGGTACCCGGGAGACAGCGTAGCGCGGACACCGTCTGGTGGATTGTCGAGTCCTAACAACTGAAAGAGATCGAAATCAACAAACCCTTGTGTTCCGAAAATACTGTCTCGCTTCACCTTGATTCCTGTGATGTAGAAAGACGGCACTTTCAAATCACTGCGAAATGTGGGCCAGTACAAGACAGGGACGCCAGCAAGATAAACGAAGCTACCGGTGCTGCTGACTACACGATCACTCACTTCGACCGGGGCCCCTGTAACGGGATCGATCGCGGCTTTGGTTTGATCAGAAAATCGCAACTGCTCACTTTGCAACCAGTATCGCGGCACGCCGATCCGACTGGTCGTGACTGCCGCATCAAACGCAACAAACTCACCACTGGCAACCTGCTGCAACACGTCGGCTTTCAGTCTTACGAGTCCATCAAATTCCGGAACTGGCGTGATCGCTTCGGCGGACAAAATCATGCCGTACTGGCGTGTGACGTTGTAATACATCGAATCGGCATAGACGACGCGTTCACCCTGACGAAAGACAATGTTGCCTTCGAGATAGAACTCGCCTTCCGCTTGGTCGATTGAAGTGCTTCCGCTGAACAATCCTGTCACAATGGGAAGCCACCCGACGATCTTATCGGCGGATAACGAAACGGTTCCTAGGTCCAGTCGCTCGCCACCGGGAAGTTCTGCCTGCACATCACGAATCAGAACCGTCACACCGCCGCGCGCGACCACGACGGTCTCGCCCGTTTCCGGGCGATTCTGCGATTCGATTTGTGCTGAATTCGAACTGCCTCGTGAGACAATCTCGACGGCTCGTGACCCACCGCCGAGTACCAGTCGAAAGGGGCCACCGGTATCGGTTCGTTCTGCAGGCATCAAAGGTACGTCGGGGTCGATAACGGGTAGCGAACCTTGCCCCGACTGCGATTGCGCCGCGATCGGTGCCCCCGGTGCTGTTTGAAATGCGGCAGCTTGGTCCGTTTCAATCAAACCCGGAGTGTCAAGCAAACCCGGAGTGTCAAGATTCGGTGCGTACTGGACCGTCGAAACCGCGCCGCGCGAGATCGCCTTCGAATCCAATAAGTCCATCAGTGGCGGCCTTGTGGAGGCCGCACCGCGATATAGCGGCGCGTCGACAGTCGGTTCGATGCCGACCTTCCAACCGGCTTGAAACGTCCCCTCTCGCGGTTCGCCGGCCACCAGGACATGGCCGGCAACAGCGACACTGACAAGCCACGGGTTGGCAAGGTCCGGTGCATGCCGAAGTAAAACCACGCCGTTGTCACCCGAAATGATTCCCAAGGGCGTTTCAAAACGGCATCGACCTTCCAAAACATATGCCTCGCCCATCGTGTCAGTCCAACGGGTGACGACATCTGCCCGAGCGTCGACTCGATCCGCCGGGGAGGCCGCCGGGGAGGCCACCGGGGAGGCTTGCTGGCGGGTTAACCGTTTGGGATTGGTGGATTGCCGACCAATCATCCCGGCGGAATTCTGCAACTCGGGCGCGTATAGGTCTTGGGCCATCAGGCCTGGCAAGAAAACGGCTAGCCCAAAAACGGCACAAAAGAATGTAGCGATGCAGATTCCGAACCGCGCAGCCGCAACCGGTCTGTCCACAAGTCGCCTTGTATGACAGAGCGGATGAAGTCGCTGCGGGACGAAAAAAGTCAGCAAATTGCGGCGTTTCTTTACACGGCGTTTTCATTTTTCAGCGGCACCATGTGGCCGCGATATCGGCGGAGTCTACGAAAGCAAACTTAATGCTCACAAGCCGAATCGCAGAGAGTCTTTTCGCGTTGGATAATGTGCTCAAGGATCGCTTTGGTGCGGCGATTGCAATACTCGCTGAAGCTCAAAATTTGTTGCCAAAGTGGCAGTTTTGACGATTTTCCCAAAACCATTCAGCCCCAAGGGCTGTATTGATTCCTGTTGTGTTCCAGATCAAACCGCTGCGTCCGACGCAGGTCGTTACTTATTGGAGAACTAAAGCCATGCATGCATCTTGGAAAAACCTCAGTGTGCTTTTGACTGCCACCCTTTGTGGGGCATTGCTAGCGGGTGTCGTGATGAGCCTGCCCTCTCGAGTGACGTCAGGACTTTATGCCGATCAGGTGACCAGCGCTCTCGGTGCAAAGGAGAATCTCCAACATGCGGAAGGGCTTTCCTCAGCGTTTCGCAACGTAGCCGAGGCCCTCAAGCCGAGTGTTGTCAGTATCAGCACGAAGACTGTGGCTAAACAACGGGTGGGTCGCCGTGGCAACCTGCCTCCCGAGCTTGGCCAACTTCCACCGTGGCTTCGAGAAGAATTTGGACGGCAATTCGAGATTCCCGATGGTCAGATGCCGGAACAGAGCGGAATGGGTAGCGGTATCATTGCCCGTGCTGACGGCTACATTCTGACGAACAATCACGTCGTCGAAGGCGCCGACACACTGTTGGTTGAACTGAGCGATGGAAGAAAGGTCGAAGGGAAAGTCGTTGGAACCGACCCACCGACCGACGTGGCCGTCGTAAAAGTTGAAGCCACCGGCCTCCAACCGGTTGCCTTTGGTGATAGCGACTCAATTCAAGTTGGCGATTGGGTGCTAGCAATCGGTAGTCCCTTTGGGCTCGACCAAACGGTGACGGCTGGCATCATCAGTGGAAAAAATCGTATTCAAGGCATTGTCGGTGGCGACGATGGCTTTGAGGACTTCCTTCAAACCGATGCAGCGATCAATCCCGGCAATAGCGGGGGGCCACTGGTCAATCTTCGTGGTGAGCTCGTCGGTATCAACACCGCAATCCTTTCGCGAAGTGGTGCAAGTGCGGGCATCGGATTCGCAATTCCCGTTTCTCTCGCAAAGCCGGTGCTCGACCAAATCATCGCATCGGGAACAGTGCATCGCGGCTTCCTTGGCGCACAAGTTGGCGACGTCACTCCGGCCGTGATTACCGAGTTTGATCTCAAAACCGAATCGGGGGCACTGATTCGTGGCGTGGTGAATGGCCAACCGGCCGCCGTTGCAGGCCTGCAGCCTGGCGACGTCGTCACCAGTATCGATGGCAAGCCTGTTCGCAGTGGAAGCCAACTCCGCAATATCATCGCGTCCAAGCAACCCAATACGGGTGTGTCGTTGACGATCAATCGAGCTGGTAAAACGATGGAATTGCAGGTTAGCTTGCAAGAGCGAACCGTGGAACGACTAGCAACGCTTAGCGGTAGCGATGCGAATGCGGTTTTGGGAGCAACTCTCGAACCGTTGACGAAGAAATGGGCCGATGACCTTGGTGTGAGCGATCTGACCACTGGACTTGTCGTTACTGACATTCAGGCCGATTCAATCGCGGCTCAAGGCGGCCTAGCCGTTGGGGATGTGATTGAGCAGATCAACAACGAGCCAGCATCGTCGGCCGATCAACTCAAGGACGCGTTGAAAGCGAAACAAGAGTCGGGACGCCCCGTCCGTCTGGTCATCCGACGCGGCGAGCTCCGCTCACTGATCATGATTCGCTAGTCAGCCGGCCGGATAAGCAAGTTCCATTTCACGATTGGCAAGCATTCTCCCTAGAATGCTTGCCTTTTTCGTTTCTCACCAGCGATGGTCCCTGTCGATGTCGAACGACGATTCGCTGCTGAAACCGCATTGGGTTGGTGGACAAGGTGACTTGCGGTAGACTCTCCCCATGCCAATCATCCGCCAATTACCGCCCAACTTAGTCAATCAGATCGCTGCCGGCGAAGTGATTGAACGGCCAGCTTCGGTCGTCAAGGAATTACTTGAAAACAGCATCGACGCGGGAGCACACCGCATCGAAGTTGCTGTGAATGGCGGTGGCAGTGAGTTGATCCGTGTTGCGGACGATGGTTGTGGCATGACCGCCGATCAATTGCCGCTGGCAATTAGCAGCCACGCAACCAGCAAGCTGCCGGACGATGAGTCGCTGTTTCACGTCCAAACACTTGGCTTCCGTGGTGAAGCGATTGCTTCGATCGCATCCGTTTCCCACCTGACCATCCGCAGCCGTACCGAAGACTGTGTCGGTGGCGCCGAGATTCAAGTACGAGGTGGTGTGATCGAGCCACCGGCACCGTGTGGCTGCCCCGTTGGTACCGTCATCGAAGTCCGGAATTTATTTTTCAACACGCCGGTTCGCCATCGCTTCATGCGCTCGGCCCAAACCGAAAACGGTCACATTGTCGAAGCCTTCACTCGGCTTGCTTTGGCCAACCCTCATGTGCATATGGTTCTGCGAAGTGGCGACCGCAACCTTTATGACTTGTCCCCTACTACCCAGTGGTCACAACGGATTGCGTCTTTCTTCGGTGACGAAGTGGCGCAGTCGCTGATCCGCATCGATAGCGACGATGCGGAGGTCAAAGTATCCGGTTACGTATGCGATCCTTCGGTCAGCCGTGGCAATGCCCGGATGCAATACCTCTTTCTCAATGGGCGCCATATCCGCGATCGCTCACTTCAGCATGCCCTTGGCGAAGCTTATCGCGGACTCTTGATGGTCGGTCGGTATCCCATTTGTTTTCTACAATTGTCGATGGCGCCAGAACTGGTGGATGTCAACGTCCACCCGACGAAGCTCGAGGTTCGATTTACCGACAGCGGTCACGTGTATGCAAGATTGCTACAAACATTGCGTCATCATTTCTTATCGACCGACATGACAATGCGTGTCGGCCCAGCGGCCACCCAGCACCAGCACGCCACCGCGGCACCTACCTCTTTGTACGCACAGGCTGAATCGCAGAACGACTCGCGAGGATTTTCGAGCAGTTCGACCGCCACATTGCCGCCATCAGAGTCCGCGCACCGCCAAAGCGTCATTCAATGGGCCCGGACAGGTCTCGGTGACGCGATGGATCGATTGCCTGGATCCACTCCTTCGTTTCGACCATTCCCCGATGGTCCCACAAGCCTATCGACACGCGACATCGCTCCCTGGGAACGCAACGATAATGGCCTGACGCCGCCAAGTTCAAACACGGGCGCCCACCATGCGAGCGACTCGAACGATGACTCCGCTCTCACCCGTATCGATGCCGCCCATACCGGCGATGCAATGGGGTCGACGAGGCACGATTCCGAAAGCCATTACGCGACTAGCTTGGGCTTTCAAGTTCACAATCGCTATCTCGTCACCCAAGACGAAGCCGGTATGGTTGTGATTGATCAACATGCGTTGCACGAGCGTGTGATGTACGAGCGGATCCGTGAGAAAGTGATTGGTAGTGAAGGAAGATTGGAGACGCAGCGTTTGCTGGTGCCTGAACCGGTCTCGCTTACGCCGTCAGAACGCTGCGTTGCGCTCGAGTCCAGAGAGCTATTGCAGAAAATTGGGATTGAGATCGACGACTTTGGAGGCGATACGATTTTGATTAGCGGGTATCCCGCGATGCTCGGCAAAACCGCGCCTGCAGAACTACTACGCCAATCGCTCGAATCGATTATCGCAGCCGGAAAGCAACCGGAAATCCGCGACATCCTTGACTCACTGCTGCATTCGATCGCGTGCAAGGCAGCGATCAAAGCCGGCGACCGTCTCACACCGGAGGAAATCACCAGCCTGCTTGAACAACGCGAACTGTACCAGGACACGCACCATTGCCCTCACGGGCGACCGACGGCGTTGTTCTTCAGTCGAGACGAACTCGATCGCATGTTCGGCCGCCTCGGCCCACGCAGTCGTGCGATGAAATGATCGGCCACGAGAACCGATCAACGGGAACATCGACCTTAGTTGTTTCTGGCCTTCCGCAACCCACCAACCGAATCAAGTCAGCCTAAATGAACTGGTGATGGCGATCACACGGTTACTTGCCTTCGGCAGGCTTAGGAACGAACATCGCGGCATACGGCTGATGCCGACCAGGCATCGCAGCGGCGCGGCGAAAGTAATCACGTGCCTGAAGCGGGTGGCCATCGTAATGCTGAGTCAGTCCGGTAAGGAACAACAGCCCACCGTCGTTTGGTTGCCGCAGAACCGCGTCAGCGAGCGCTTCCAATTGCTGATCTTTGGCGAGCTCGTTGCCGCGATACAAATCGGCAAGCGAGAAACCGGGGCGATCGATCGTACGTGATAGTTCAAACGCCATCGCGAAATAAGTCACAGCAAGTTCATAATCGCCCGTGGCGATGTAAGCATGGCCAGCCCGAAAGTGACTCGCGGCGTAGTCGGGTGCCTTAGCAATGGCATCACGGTATTTAGCCGCCGCGCGACGATACTGTTGGTCACGAAACTCGCGGTCACCATCGGAAAGGATTTCATCCGCTCGTAGTCTGCCTGCGTCGGTACTCGGCTTTAAGGCTGCCACACGCCGACGAATCTCATCGCTCTCTTGCGGAAGCTTCATCGGTGCTTGTGCAGCGTCGCCCTGAACTTGCGGAGGCACGGGAGCCATGACCGGCGGATTCCCGCCCGCAGGTTGTCGGCCAAAATTCGGCGCGACGGCGACATTGGGCTGCGGTGCTTGGTTCGGCAAAGCCCCGAAATCACCATAGACTCGGCCGTAAACGCCGTAAGGATTGATCGGATAGACTGGAACGCCATACGTTCCATTAAGCATTTGGGGAGTCAATGGCACGCCATGGGGGACGACGTTCACCGCTGGCGGATAGATGATCGGTCCGGAAGAATACGGATCTCCGTAATAACCGCCGTAACCGCCGCCGTATGAATATCCGTAGGGATTCGTTGCCGGATATCGGTTGTAGTAGCCAGGGTACGGATATCGAGGAACCTGAATATAGTAGTTGTTGACACTTGGCTGATGGGAACCTCCCAAGTGGCCACCAGAGCGGTTTTGGTTGCCGACTCCCTGGTTCGAAGGCGACTGTGAATTCGCCTGCTCCTGTTGGCGGCGTAATTTTTCTAGCATCATGTCCTGAGTTCCACCAAACTGCGCCCAAGCCGCATGAAAGGTCGAATCGGCAATGAAAAGTGACAGAACAACCGTAGCGACAACGAATGTCGATCGCTGAATGATATGAAACACAGGCAGTCTCCAACCATCAATGACCAGGAACACGCTGCCGCTGATTGGCCGCAGCACCTTTCATCATACGCAATCCAGGTGAACGAGCGTCAAGAAAAACGTGAGCTAGCGAGTCTCATTGTTTTTGTAACGTTGCTCCCACTCCTGCTTTTTAGCGGCTGCGACCGAGTATCGGCCTGGCGGAATCCCTCAGCGTCGCAGTCGCCGCTCGACGCGATGAATGAGGAAGTCCGACGGGGGCGATGGATCGAGGCCTGGCAATACGTGGAGTTGGTAGCGACCGAGTACCCCGATGACCCCAAAGTCCTCGCAAAATTGGCGCGAGTGGCGCACGAAAGCCAGCATCCGAACGATGCTGCACGCCTGCTGATCGCGGCGTGTCGCGCTGAATCGTTTGCGGATGAGAAACGCAACGAGCAAGCGGTCGTTGCGACGACTGCGGCTGGAAAGCTGTATAACGGAATGGAGTTCCTTAGCGAGGTCGTCGAGGCGCAGCCGAACCAACTCGAATCGCGGCGATTGCTTTTCGACTTACTGATCGGAACGGAGAATCGGCCACGTGCCATTCCGCATGGTCGATTTCTGATTCAAAAACGGCGTTTCGATCTGGAACTCCTTACCTCACTTAGCAACACAGAGCTTCGGACATTAGACTCGAGTCCATTGAGTGAAATGATCGCTCGCAACCCCAGCGACAAACGTCCATTGATCGGGGACGCTAAGGCAGCTTTTGACAAAGGTTTGTTTGCGGAAGCGATTAGCGCGCTGAGGCAAATCTTAATATCACACCCAGCCGACTTGCCCGCGCAGGTGCTTTTAGGTAAATCGCTTGTAGCGTCGGGACAATTTCAAGAACTCGAAGCATGGGCAGATGCATTGCAAGGAGACTATGAAAGCCACGCTGGGTATTGGCTCACGATCGGTGACTGGGCCAGACACCGCAAGCAGTACACGCAGGCCGTAAGAGCTTATTGGGAATCGGCACGGCGAGATTCCGATGTCCTCGAAGCTTGGGTGAGGCTTCAAGGCGTCTTTAACCAAAACGAAAGCGCGTTGCCAAAGCTATCCAACGATGTCGTCCAAGGAATCGAACAGCGGATCGATCAACTCAGCCGTTTTCATCAAGTGAAAAATCGTTTTGTTCGGACGGGAAGTATTTCGCGTGCCATCTCGGTTGAGATCGTGTCGACCCTCACTGAGCTTGGCCGACTTTGGGAGGCAGAAGCATGGGCGGCGATAGCCCTCACCTTCCCAGAGGATCCCGCGACCGATGTACCTGCGGCACGCCAAGCCATTGTTGCAAAGCTAAATCAAAACGTCCCTTGGCAAATCATGGAGGGTCACCCGGAATTGCAAATCGATCTCTCGACGGTTGAATTGCCTTCGCTCGTGAGGAAAACCAAAACTGGCGGCGAGCCGATTCAATCTGTCGCCGTTGCCGAGACTCCACCGCCGGTCGTTACGACGTACAGCCTTCACAATGAAGCAAATGAGCGCGGCTTGCGTTTCTTTGGGCGCACCGGCGACAACGTGGTAGGGCCGGGCGTGCCTTTTTTCCAAACGCTTGGATGTGGCGGTGGCGCACTCGATTATGACTTGGACGGTTGGACCGACCTTTACCTTGTTTCGGCGGGCGGTACTCCACCCAATCAAGACTCGGCATCCAATTCGCTGATGAGAAACTTGGCGGGACAATTCGATGACGTGACCGCACTCTCCACGACAGACGATACGGGATTTGGTCAAGGTGTAGCAGTCGGCGATATAAACGAAGATGGATTTGCGGACTTCTACATTTTAAACTATGGGCGTAACCGTTTGCTAATTAATCAAGGCGATGGCACATTTCAAGATGGAACCAATCGTTGGGTACGTAATCAACGATCACAATGGTCGTCTAGTGGTGCCATCGCGGATATTGATCTTGATGGACTGTCCGACCTGATCGTCGTCAACTACTGCGCGGGTCTCGAACCGGTAACCAAAGTCTGCGACGATGTCAACGCAGCACCAGGAACCGTACCTCGGGCTTGTTCGCCGCTAGCGTTTTCGGCAGAGCCAGATGAGTTTTTTAAAGGCGGCCCGACCGGAGAACTCATCGATCTCACTGCAGCATGGGGAGCCATACCGAGCGTACTTGGTCGCGGGCTCGGCATTACGGTGGGTTCATTCGATGGAACCCCGGGCATTGATATCTTTGTCGCCAATGACATGACCAACAACCACTACTGGAGTCGCGATTCAGGTGAGTTGTTTCGACTCGTCGAATCGGCGATTCCGCGGGGACTTGCAGGGGACGCTCGTTCGCTCGCTCAGGGCTCGATGGGCATCGCCACCGCCGATATCGATCGTGACGGAGACATCGATTTCTATGTCACCAATTTCATGCGTGAATACAACACCTACCACGTTCAGCAATCGTCAGGGATATGGCAAGACCAAACGACTCAAGCGGGCCTTTCCATTCCTACCCTTCCCTTGGTTGGGTTCGGAACCCAGGCAGTTGACGTGGACAATGATGGAACGCTTGAACTGGTGGTATCAAACGGACATGTTGATTCTTACGAAGATTTGTCCGCTGAATCGTCGTACGCTCAGCCCATACAAGTCTTTCGTCAATCCAAACAGAACCAATTCGAGTCGGTGGGTGAAGTGATAACGGGTGAGTATTTTGCCAGCAAGCATGTTGGTCGAGGCCTGTGGGTGCTTGACGCGAATCGTGACGGGAAAATGGATATGGCGATCACTCATCAGACCGAACCGGTTGCCCTGTTGATTAACCACACACCATCCGTCCATCATTTCATCGAGCTACAGCTTGTTGGCCAATCATGTTCCCGAAATGCCATTGGTGCGACAGTGAACATTACCGCAGGGGACCTAAACTGGTTCGCGACCGCTACCGCAGGAGACGGGTACATGTGCAGCAACGAACGAGTGTTGCACTTCGGACTCGGAAACGTCCCATCGAACCTGGCGGTCACAGTTCGCTGGCCCGATGGCACCTTTGAAACGATCGACGGTCTGGGGCCCGACACGCGGTGGCTCCTGGTACAAGGAATGCCGGCTTACGATTTGAAAAAAACTCCGTACTGACGGCGGATCGCATCTCGAGATCGCATTTCAGGACCTCCGGTCAAAAAATCATCTTATTTCTGGCCCAACCCTGAGCTTTGGTTCGATCGAGTCGATGAAAAGCGTCTTTATCATTGCGCTAACGCACTTCCCTATCCGCAATCCTATCCGCAATCCACCCATCCTGATGGAAGAACCACGCCCTTCTGGGCGGTAACTCGCTTGTGCGAACATGGAGAACTAGCTTGCCAGCGGCCGTAAAGTTGCAGTTTTTTTAAGCTGAAGTCTATTTCCAACACCGATGTTTATGTGTACCGTTGTAGCTCCTACCGGCTTTCTTTCCCCCCTTAAATTGAGGTTTTGTAATGAACAGAGTTCACTTAAGAGCAAGGGGTTTCACGCTTGTGGAACTACTTGTCGTCATCGCCATTATCGGTGTGATGGTCGGCTTGCTGCTGCCTGCCGTCCAGGCTGCACGAGAAGCCGCAAGACGCATGAGTTGCGGTAACAACTTCAAACAGATTGGTCTTGGACTCCACAATTACCACGCTGCCTACAATCAATTTCCAATTCACGGCAGTGGGACAAAATTGTCAACGTCTCCCAACTGGTGGTCCAATCCTACGAATAGTTCAAACTGGCGATTGAGCATGCTTGTGGGCTTGACCCCGTTTGTTGAACAGCAGGCTTTGTGGGAACAAATCTCCGCGCCGTTAGATAACAACGGTGGTACCCCAGCGATTTGGCCCGCCATGGGACCATCCCCTCAGATACAAGCCTACCGGCCATGGGCAACGGAAGTCTCGACGTTTCGGTGTCCTAGCGACCCTGGAACAGGACTGCCGGCTTTGGGCAGAACTAACTACGCTGCGTGCCTAGGCGATTCCATTCACTGGTCGATCCGCGGTGCGAGAAGCTACTGGACCGTCGGCGGCAATGGTGGTGCCTGCCCCTGTTCCGATTCCCAAGGTAGTAACACCGAAGATTATTGGGTACAGGAATCTCGTGCTGCAGATCGAGGCATCTTCCTATTGCATGAGAAGGTAGGCTTTCGAGACATTTTGGACGGAACGGCGAATACCATCGCGATGGGCGAAATCGCAACCGACCTCGGCGATCGAGACATTCGAACCCGGCAGTCGAATAACGCATCACAGAATCCACCCAACGGAGTTCGTGACAATCCTAAGTGGTGCGCCGATGCTCCTCAAAACCAGATCGATCCATTGAGGCCGCGTTTCTGGGCAGCAAGTGTCGGACTTTCAGGGACTGCGTCCGGCCGGGGATATCGCTGGGCAGATATGTTTGTGGGATGCACTGGTGCCCACACGATCCTTCCGCCCAATAGCGAAATCTGCGGGGGCAACAATGAAGGCAATACGCTGCTTGCGTCGATGTCAAGTCGACACCAAGGCGGCTGCCACGTACTGATGGCGGACGGCGCGGTGAAGTTCGTGACCGACTCCATCGAGGCGGGGAATTCACGCGCTGCCAATATCCATTTGGGCAATCGTCCCGGTTCCATGAGCCCTTATGGACTCTGGGGAGCACTTGGCACAAAAGGTGGCAAGGAAACGATCAACACCGAGTTCTAAACCACGTTTGGAAAACGGTAGTCTTACGAAGACCTCGGGCCGCATATCGCATGCACCCGAGGTTTTTTTATGCCTAGGCGACAGGCAAAAAAGGCCAGTGACGAAACCGTCACTGGCGCTCGCATCTCATTCGCTCGGTCTCAACTGACGATCGAACGGTGGTTTCGTCTCGTATGGATCACAATCCGACGCGGCAAACTCTTACTATTGAGGCGGTGCACTGTTCATCGCCTCTTCGCTCGCTTTCATCTGAGCATCGTAGTCCGCTTTGGCCGCGGCGTCCGCATCTGCCGTCACGTCTTTGTTTGCACTCGATCCGCCACAGCCAGGGACGATAGCTCCGCAAATAACACTCAGCATTAACGTCATCACAAACTTATTCATCTTCTATGTCTCTAAAAATCGGAGTAAACAACCGACGAGAATCGGCGCACCAAAAGACGGACCGATCACGTAGGATCAGTATAACGACTATACATTCCGTTTAGGTGCGGGTTCACCCATCGTTTCGCGGCTGGTACTCCGAATCGGTTGTCGCTCGGTGCAGCGATGCCTTCGGCCTTTCTACCGCCTATTCAGCCAGATCGTGAAATCGGGCTTTCCGGCCTCCTCGTTTCGGAAGAAGTTGCCGACGGCGATATCGGTGCGGCCATCCGAATTGAAATCACCGGTTTCAATGGTGCCATGCTTTGACTCCGAAACTTCAAGCCTTGTTCGTTTGAAGTTTCCCGGTGTCACTTGCTCTAACGTCACGACGGACTCGACACCGGCAGCCTCCAGCGAATCACTCAGCGGCAAGCCCATCAAGGACACAGCAAGAATGTCGAGGTCTTCATCCGCATCCACATCGTCCACATTGATTGCGAGCACGCCGGGCATAAAGGTGAGGTGATGATGCGTAAATGGGAAACTACCAAGGTTTTCTAACCACTGCACGGAATGGTAAGGCTTAGCTCCATGATCAAAAGAATCGCCATTGGAGTAAACAACATCTTGATCGCCATCATTGTCGACATCGGCTATCTCGATACCGCTCGAACCATACGCCGGATCGGGCGCACTCCAAATCACCTGACGGCTAAAGTTGCCTTTTCCATCATTAATAAAAGCTTCCACCGATTCGAATTCTTGACTGATCAAGGCGACGAAGTCGAGATGCCCGTCATGATTAAGATCAACGGTGGGCAGATGAATCGCACCGTGTCGTCTATCTAACTCTCGAAGTTGAAAGCTTGGTTTTTCTGTGTCGTTTGACCCTTGATTCTCGAGCAATAAAATCCTGCCGGTCTTCCGCCAACCAAATTCAGCGACCAAGAGATCCGTATCGCCATCGCTATCAAAGTCAGCAGGACGTACGTCCGCCACGCGCCCGAGTCCCTCTTGCAGAATCACCCTTTCGAACTCGTCTCCGGTCGGAAGCCGTCTTAGCCAGACAATCCGCCCCAGGTCGCTGTCGGCGGGCAAGAACTCGCCCAAGTCGGCAACAACAAGATCCGTCCTGCTATCACCATTCAAGTCACATGGTTCGATACGTGCGGGCTGATACAAAACGGCTAAACGTTTTGGAGCCTGGTCTTTCCGCAGCGGCCAGTAGGCGTAGACGCCGCCGGTACTGAGGTCGCTGTACACCAGCGCACTGCCAGACTCGTTACCGAGATTGATCCACTTCATACCGCTGATACATGGTGGTCGCGAGTCCGCTTCGCTATCCAACTTTTTAAAAACCGGCGTTGGTTGGAAACTCAGCGTAGTGGGAGGATTGCCAACGATGGTGGTGGGCATCGTTAATTCGTCAGGAGCCTGAAATACAAAAAAATTCGTCACGTCTTCTTGAGACGGCGGATGAAGATCGTGGCGACCTGACGAACGATAGAACTCGAACCCCTGGTACACCTCCCCGGGCCAGTCCGCCTTGACAATACTCCCCGGCACTGGAGGAGCGTGACAGGCACCACAAAACGATTCAACTTGCGGACGCAGTCGTTCGATGAACGCTGATTGCTGTTCCGCAACCATGGGCGGTTGATGATTGGCCGCCAAACCAACCGAGTCGGTCTCGGTCGATCGTGGCTGCTGCAATACTTTGGTTGGGTCGGAGCAACCGCTTAGCCAGGTAACTGACGGTATGAAAACGAGCAGCAGGGCCGCCCGCGTCGCAAAACCCTTTGTTCGAATTCGGAGCCAGCAGAGCAAAAATCTAAATCCTCGTCTGGATACGGGAAAACAAAAATACATCGAATTTGATCAACGAGTCGAAAACGAATTTTTGACGAACTGCGGGTCGTCGGTTCCCGATCCCCATCGTATCGTAATCACGCCCGGTGGCATTAAACCGCCGAGTTTCAGTGTTTGTCCACGGCGGAGGCGGCACCAACGTCCCCGCGATGGAGTATCCTAGAGAGTATGGAAGTATCACAAGAACTTGCCGACCGTGTTTTGCAATGGGTCGGCGCGGCTGAATTTAAGCCGAGCAAGGCAAAACAAATCGCAGTGGGGTTGGGAATCGATGAGGATGGAGTTCGCGAGCTCAAACGAGTGATCAAGTCGCTCGTTCTTCAGGGCAAGGTCGTGTACGGTGAGAATCATTTGATCCTGGGCTTGGCTTCGCTCCCGAAGGCCATCAAGCCGAAAAAGAAGGACGAATCTCAGAGCGAAAGTTCACTTCGCAAAAGACCAACCGAACCGGCGCGTGTTCAAACTCGCAAGGATGTTCCTCTCATTCGCGGTACGTTTCGCCGGGCGATGGGCGGCTTTGGCTTCGTTCGACCGGGAGACAACGACGAAGATGCCGCAGCACCGGACGATATCTTCGTCCCGCCGGGTGCGACCGGTGGTGCGCTCGATGGAGACACCGTCGAAATCCGATTGCAGCCACGTGGTGACCGGCGAAGCGATGACCCAGAAGGCGTCGTCGAAAAGGTCTTGCTTCGAGGACGACGCCAGTTCACTGGTACGTTTGAACTACGCGGCGGGCTGGCGTTGGTGCATCTGGATGGAGTTCCGTACGATCGGCCGATCTCCGTGGGTGATGTTCGCGGCTTGCCGCTCGAAGGGGACGAAAAGGTATTTGTCGAGCTGGTCGACTTTCCCGACGAACAGGGAAATGGCGGGGAAGGGGTCATCCTCGAGGTGCTTGGCAAGACCAACAATCCAGCGATCGATACGCTCACCATCATGCGGCAGTACGCATTGCCGGACAACTTTCCAGACGAAGCGTTGGAAGAGGCTCGGCGACAAGCGGACCAGTACAGCGACAAAGATCCATCGGAAGAGGGAGCGGGGAAAGGCGACATTCGTGCGAGGGGCGATAGCAACCGCAGAGATTTAACCGAGTTGCTGACGATCACGATTGATCCGTTTGACGCGCGCGACTTCGACGACGCGATTTCGCTTCGAAAAGAACAAGGGCGATCGATTCTATGGGTCCATATCGCCGACGTTTCGACCTTTGTGATCGCGGGCAGCCCGCTCGATGAGGAAGCGCAGCGGCGAGCGACGAGTGTCTATTTGCCCGACCGCGTTGTGCCGATGATCCCCGAAATCATCAGCAACCATTTGGCGAGTTTGCAACCCGATCGCATTCGGCTCACCAAGACAGTTGAAATCGAAATTCAAGATGACGGTGTGATCACTTCCGTGGAGGTTTACAACTCCATGATCCGCAGTGATATGCGGTTGAACTACGATCAAGTGGACGAGTTCTTGCTGGCCCCCGAGAGCAAACGGGAAGCGTGGGGCGAGCCGATTTGCGATTTGCTTGCCAAGATGCACGCCTTGGCGATGGACATGCGCCGGCGTCGTTTCAAGCGTGGCTCGCTGACCATGGACGTCCCCGAAGTCAAGATTGACCTCGACAAGACGGGAAAGGTCAAAGGGGCACACGTCGTCAAGCACACCGAAAGCCATCAGATCATCGAGGAGTTCATGCTCGCAGCCAATCAATCGGTTGCGACGTGGCTGGACGACCAAGAATTAGGCTTTTTACATAGGATCCATCCGCCGCCAGAAAGGCGCAAGCTTAAGCAGCTTGAACAATTCGTCCGGGACCTGGGGTTGCCGATCGCGGCGGTCGAAAGTCGATTTGAGATCCAGCGCATCCTCGATCTTGTGGCTGGTACGGAACTCGAGGACGCCGTCAATTTTGCGGTGCTTCGCAGCATGAGCAAAGCGGTTTACGGTCCGCATCCGGAAGGGCATTACGCGCTCGACATGGCACACTATTGCCATTTCACAAGCCCGATTCGTCGGTATCCCGACCTGACCGTCCATCGGTTGGTTCAAAACATCATCGATGGCAAAAAAACGCCAGATGACCCGTTTCCAACGCTTTTGCGTTTGGGCTTCCACTGTAGCGACCAAGAGCGAAATGCGGCTGCGGCTGAGCGTGATTTGATCCTGCTCAAGCTGCTGCACTTTATGAAGAAGCAAATCGGACAAACGATGGAAGCGGTGATCAGCCGAGTATTCGTCGACGGGATCTTTGCACGTTGCTTGCAATTGCCGGTCGATGGGTTCATTCCGGTGACTTCCCTTCCCCACGACAAATATCGATTCGAGCGCCGCGGCCAGATGGTGGTGGGCTTTAAAGAAGGGAACCAGTTTCGGTTGGGCGATCGCATGATGGTGAAGATTGCGAAAGTCGATTTGCGAGAAAGACAATTGTGGATGGATTTTGTCTCCAAGAGCAAATCGTCGACGGAGCTTCCCTGGAAGACAACGGGGTCGAGTGACAACAAAGGACAGCGTCACAAGCCCGATAAGGTGTCCAGGAAAAAAGCAAAAAAGAGCAGACGACGTCATTAGCGACGTTTTCGTCACCATTAGCTGAATTCGTAAAAATCAATGCTTGAATGGCGGCGACTCGAAACTAGTATTTCGCCAATTCGTCTTAGCGAGTGTGTGCCGGGACGCGAATGCGATTCCATCCATTGCGTTGTGGATCTTCGCATGGAAATGGACAGCCGATGACTCGCTCGAATCTCTGCCATGGGACAGGGCAGATGCCACCGCAGCCATGCATCTCGATCGGCCGGTGGCGGTTTTCAAGCGACGATGCTTGATCGGATGGTCGGATTGTTTGTCAGGAATAACCCTTACAAGCGACTGAAATCGCAACTTCCAAATATTTGCGGGCTAATTTTGTTGTTTTTTAGGGGTTAGAGACGTCGAACTCTCGTGCCAGAGGAATGGTATGTACATCAGCATTGACGGGTGTGGTTTCCGTGAAACCAACGTGATGCGAAGTTGGCTGTGTTGTGACCGGTTTATGAATTTGGATCGACTCATCTCGTCTAACCACTCTTTTCCTATTTGAACCCGCGTGGGGTTCCGTGCGTTTTGGGTTTCCGTTGAGGCCTGCAAGAAAAAACTATGAGTACTTTGTTGGTAGTGTCGTTCCTAGCGTTGGCACTTGTCGCTGCCGGTGTAGCAGAGAATTGGTTACACCGTCGACGTCTGAATCAGATTCCAATCCGTGTCCATGTGAACGGAACGCGTGGCAAGTCGTCGGTAACGCGGCTGATCGCCGCCGGCCTACGCTCCGGCGGCATTCGCACTTGTGCGAAGGCGACCGGGACTCTCGCCCGGATGATCTTCCCTGACGGCTCGGAATCGCCTCTGTTCCGTCCTGGTCGCACCAATATTATCGAACAAAAACGCGTGGTCCGTGCTGCGGTTGCGCACAAGGCCGAAGCGCTCGTGATTGAGTGCATGGCAGTCCACCCCACTTTGCAAGCGACCTGCGAACTCAAGCTTGTGCGAAGCACGCACGGCGTGATCACCAACGCACGTGAAGACCACATGGACGTCATGGGCCCTACGCGGCTGGACGTGGCTCGCGCTCTGGCAGGCACCACGCCCGTGAGAGGCAAGCTATTCACGGCCGAATCTCGCGCCGATAGCATCGAAGTGCTCGCCGCTGCGGCGGAGGATCGCGGTTCGAAGCTGGAAACGATCGGCGGATTCGAAATCGCTGAGATCACTGACGCTGACATGGCCCGATTCACCTACTTGGAACACACCGATAACGTCGCCCTTGCTTTGAGAGTTTGCGAGAGCCTTGGCGTCAAGCGGGAAGTGGCTCTCAAGGGGATGTGGGAGGCGGAACCAGACGTCGGTGCGATGCGTTGCTACCAAGTCCGCGACCTGGACACCACTTGGTGGTTCGTAAACGCGTTTGCTGCCAATGACCCCGAATCAACCGGACAGAATTGGGAAAAAGCCATTCATTGGTTCCCCCAAGCGAGGCGCCGCATCGCGATCATCAATTGTCGCGTCGACCGTCCCGAACGATCCGAACAACTCGGCCGCGCTTGTGCGGTTTGGAGCCCGGCGGACCGCTACATCATCACTGGAACCGGAACCGACGTTTTCTTGCGAACTGCAATCGACGCGGGTCTGGATTCCTCGCGATTGGTGGCGCTGGGGGCAGCGTCGGTGGAGGAAGTCATTTCGGCCATCGGCGAAGGTGTACCTCAGCCCACGTTAATCATGGGGATGGGAAACATTGCCGGCGTGGGAATGCCCCTGGCCGAATTCTTCCAACTTCGCGAAGATACCGGGCGTCGTGCTCAACCCGCTCCCCTGTCGGTAGCTGCGTTGCCCACGTTGGTGTTGCAAGAGGCATAGGAACTTCGTGGAAACGCTGGTTGTTTCGATCGCTATCGGGTTGGTGGTCAGTTTGCTGTTCACCGAGGCCTTTGGCTTGACGGTTGGCGGGATGATTGTGCCAGGTTACCTGGCACTTTATCTCGACAAACCTCTTACTATTTTACTCACCATCGGCGCGGCGTTCGCCACGTGGGGGCTGGTTCGTCTAGTCCACAGGTACACGATTCTTTACGGCCGCCGTCGCGTCGTGATCACGATGGTGATCGGTTTTGCCGTCGGGATGATCGTGCGCGGAATCATCGCTGGGGTGACCCACGCCATGGCAGATCCCTTGGTGAATAGTGCCGATCCTGCGGCCGCGATGGCAGCGGTTGTTGGATTTATTATTCCCGGACTCATTGCGCTTTGGATGGACCGCACCGGTCCGGTCATGACCCTTTCGCCGCTATTGGTTGCATCGGTGGTGGTTCGCCTGGTGTTAATTGCCGCAGGACTGGAGACGCCCGAATGAAGACGCTTTACTACCGTCCCAAGAAGGTCTCCAAAGCGATGCTATTGTCTCTTGGCGGGTTATCGCTGATCGCACTCCTCGCAGTGGAAGGCTTTCCGGCGAAACGAACCGATGGCCTGAACGATGTGAAGTTTGATGCTGCGAAACGAGCAGAAGTCGCAATGAGTGCGATTACCGAACGACGAATCGAACTCAAACGCCCATGGGCGAAACAGCTGGACCCAGCCAAAACGATGCTGATCGGACCGACGATGTCTCCGGTCACAACACAGGTCGGCCACTTGGACGCAAAACGGACCTCGATCAATCCAAACTTTGCCGCTGTCGTTGTTGAATTGTTACACCAAGCGGGCGTGAAACGCGGTGATCGCGTCGCGATCGGATGCACCGGTTCCTTTCCGGGGCTCGATATCGCGGCCTACACTGCTGCCGATGCAATGGGGCTCAAGTCGACCGTCATTTCCAGTGCAACGTCCAGCCAGTACGGCGCCAATGACCCGGAAATGATGTGGCCAGACATGGAACGCCTGCTTTTCGACAAGGGATTGATATCAACGCGAAGCATTGCCATCTCGCTTGGTGGCGTCGGTGATCGCGGAGTCGGGATGACGCCTGACGTGATTGAATTGCTAACCGAAGTCATTGACCGAAACGACGTTCCTGCGCTTCGGGAAAAATCGCTTCGAAAGTCGGTCGATGCGAGAATGGAGCGGTTTACGGAAGCTGCCGGCGGAGAGAAGTACGCAGCGTATATTAACGTCGGTGGTGGCGCCGCATCGGTTCGCGGCACGAAGGGAAATTCAATCCTAGGTAACGGGATTGTCACCGCCGAAGATGCCGATTTAACAGGCGTAAAAGACTGTACCGCACTCCGTTTCTTGAAGCAGGGAGTGCCGGTGGTGAACCTGATCAATGCGGAATCACTTGCCAAGGACTTCGGATTGGCGATTGCACCGATTATGAAAATACCCGCTGGCGAAGGAGCCGTTTTTGGACGCGTTGTCTACCGTCGTAGCGTCGCGATCGTGGGCATCGCTCTCATTCTTCTGGCCGCTTGGTGGATCATGCACCCTACCGCCTTGATCGAACGCCTATTCCATGGGAAAGACGCCGAGTCGGTCGGCCAAATGATGGTCTGAAAGTGCGTTGCGGTCTCGATGCAGGGCTTTTCACCCAGTTGCTGCCGGCTAGACTTACCGCGCCGCAAGTTGTCGACTGCGGCCCTGCTCGGCGACGATTTGGCCGATTATGAAGCCCGTTAGTGCTTAATGAATGATCGGTTCATTCATACCGAATACGAGCAGTACCAAATGCCTGCCGCCGCTGAACAGAAGGCAGGCTATCCGAAGCGAACCGCTAAGGCACAAAGTAAACGTGGACGCATCTTCGCTCGCCGTGACGCCACTCCATCGCTGGCACAAAAATGCTGGCGGACGGATGGCCCCGTTTGCTGGTTTCGATATGCCGATTCAGTATGAATCCGTTGTCGCGGAGCACCAAGCATGTCGTACCTCAGCGGCGCTGTTCGATGTGTCTCACATGGGACGATTAAGGTTTGATGGTGAGGGGGCTGACGATCTACTTGACCATTTGCTCACACGCCGCGTCACGGACTTGCCGATGGGCGGTATCCGATATGCGTTGATGTGTAATGCCGAGGGCGGAGTGCTGGACGATGTGCTTGTAAGCCGTCTCGAAACTCCCAGCCAACGTCCGTTCCACTTGTTGGTCGTAAACGCTTCCAACCGCGACAAAATCATCCGCTGGATCACGTCACACCTGGCGGATTTCCCTTTTGTCACGATGAGCGATCGCACCGAGATCACCGCCATGATCGCGATACAGGGTCCGAGGGCGTTGGAAGTCACGACTCGACTTTTCAAAGCGAATGTAGACAAACTGAAACGTTATCGCGGAGTGATCACTGAGCAATTCGGTAAGCCTGTGATAGTGACCCGCACCGGCTACACGGGTGAAGATGGCTTTGAGCTGATCGTCCGCGCGGAAGACGCGATGCGGGTGTGGGAAAACCTTCTGCTTGCCGGTCGCGAGGAAGGGTTTCGCGCCGCCGGACTGGGAGCCCGCGATACACTGCGACTCGAAGCGGCAATGCCGCTATACGGACACGAATTGTCAGAGCAAATCAATCCTTTCGAGGCGGGGCTTTCCTTTGCCTGCAATTTGGAAGGGCGATCGTTCGTGGGCGATGAGTCGCTCAGGAAGATTGCCGCCACCGGAGCGAGACGGATTCGAGTTGGCCTGCGATTCGACAGTAAACGCCCCGTGCGCGAAGGCTGCTCGGTACTTGATTCAGCCAACCGCACGATTGGTATGGTGACTAGTGGCGCCCCGTCCCCAACACTCGGATGCCCCATCGCGATGGCACTGATCGATGCCGATACAATCCGTGGCGCCAATGACCAGAGCTCAATCGACTTGCGTGTTGATAATCGTGGCACTCCTCAAAATGCAACGATCGCGCCGCTACCGTTCTACAAGTCACGTTAACCACGACGAAGATTCTTTTTACCTCACGAAATGAATGGATCTGGAATTCAACCATGAGCCGAAACCCTAATCGATTGTTGTACGCGAAGTCTCACGAATGGGCCGATGTAGCTACCCAAGGCGACAGTAAAGTCGCAACGATTGGGATCTCTGCATTTGCCATTCAACAATTGACCGATTTGGTTTACATGGACCTTCCCAAGGTCGGCGCAAAAGTGAGTGCTGGGGAAGAGTTTGGCGAGGTGGAATCCGTCAAGGCGGTGAGTCCTCTCTACAGTCCCGTCGATGGCGAGATTATCGAAGTTCATAGCGAACTTCCCGAGAATCTCGATCGCCTCAAAGAGGATCCCTATGATTTCGGATGGATCTTGAAGGTACGGCTCACCAATGACGTGGCGCTTGCTTCACTGCTCGATCATGCGGCGTACGAACAACGATGCAATGAAGAAGCCTAGATGGTCACGCCACCACTCGTACGCGACACGAAGGATTGCTGGTTGACGCGCCTGAGCTTGGCCCCATGAATGTTCCTATTCGCAAGGCACGATTGATCATCGACAAGCCAGGAGCTGCGAGTTGGAACATGGCGGTCGACGCCGCAATCTTGGAATCGCTCACCCCCAACTCCCCTCCTACGCTCCGCTTCTATCAGTGGTCACGACCCACCTTATCGCTCGGCTACTTTCAATCGCTTGCTAACCGCGCCGCACACGCCGAGAGTCAAGTGCTTGAGGTCGTCAGACGATCAACCGGCGGCGGTGCCATTGTTCACGAGCACGAATTGACCTACAGCCTATCGATCGCGACGCCGACCCAGCGGACCGGGGCTTCCCATTCGATGTACCGGACCGTTCACGACTGCATCATCACAGCACTCGCTGAAGCAGGATTAAAGGCTACCCGTTTTGGACAAAATCTTGGCCAAAAGAAGTCGGCTGAACCTTTTCTCTGTTTCCAACGAAGAACCGAGGAGGATTTGATTGTCTCCGGGTATAAGGTTTTGGGAAGTGCACAGCGCCGCGGCGCACACGGCATCCTCCAGCACGGCAGCCTGTTGATGGCGGCATCGACGGGGGCGCCGCAGTTGCCTGGATTGCTGGAGCTCAGTTCGCACAGCGCGCTCCAGCGACTTGGCGTGGAATCGACCGACCGGTCAGGCCGAGGACTCGTTCAAATGCTTGCGACCCGCCTGGCAGCGGCTTTTCAGGTCAATTGGGACAGCTCCGGGCTCAGTCGTACGGAATTTGAGCGGGCCGAACAGATTGAAGCCGACCGATATGGCCATCCAAACTGGACCGAGCGACGCTAGAACTGCACGTCGGAAACGTCCCGCCACGGCAATAGTGGGGCATTTATCCCACTTGCAATATGGTTAGAGAGAGAATAAACAGTATATTTCGTGCTTTCACGGCATAGGCAAGCCGATGATTGCGTCTAGAATCGGGGATGGTTAGTGGCGGTAGCAAGTTGTTTGCCGGTTTAAAGATTGTTCAGTGTTGTTTTGATTTGAGCACCGTTTTCATCGGCATGATGGTCGCGAGCTAGCGAACGTTTACTGTCGCTCTTCGTTACCTTCATCCTTCATGAACCCGTGCGACCCATGAACCCGTGCGATCGCTTCTTCGCTGAAATGTTCGCGTGGGTTGCGTCGTCGATGGCCCATCGGTTGGTCGAAAAAAAGGCGTGTTGAATGCAGGTGAAATTAAAAGTCATGGCGGGTAGCCACGCGGGAACCGAGATCAGCGTTAGTACCGACAAGTTTTTGATCGGCCGAAGTGAGTCGTGTAACCTACGTCCCAAAAGCGAGTCGGTTAGTCGCAAGCACTGCATCATGGTGCTTCGTGACAATCGCGTCCTTGTACAGGACCTTAAAAGCCGCAACGGGACATTCGTCAATGAAAAACGACTGCCACCTGAAAAAGCAAAAGTGCTGGAGAGTGGCGACAAGCTGAGAGTTGGTAAGCTAGAGTTTGAAGTTCTTATCGAGCATGGCTTGCAGTCGGCCAAGAAACCCGAAGTTAAGGACGTAGGCGACGCCGCAGCTCGAACGGTCGAGTCATCGGAAGGAAGCCGGTTTGAAGCGATCGATGTCAACAGTTGGCTCGATGAAGCGGATCAGATCGATCGGGTTCGAAAACTTTCGGATCCTGACACTCGACAGTTTCGCTTTGACAGTGTTGAAAAACCGCCCGAGGGTGACAGTGCAGAGTTGTCCGGTGACGACTCGACGATGAAGAAGCTAGTCAAACCTGAGAAGAAAGCCCCAGGGAAGTTGCCTGTCGAATCCAAGAAAGCCTTGACGGATGATTCACGAGAAGCAGCCGACAATGCACTTAAGAAATTCTTCAGCGGTCGCTAGTAGGCTACGATTTAAAAGGTTCGGACTCATTGTGAAAGGTGAGTCTTTCCGCGGCATCTTGCTAGGCCGCCTTTTGGCCCTGTTCTCGGCTCTATGCTCCGCCTTGGTGCCGTGCTTCGCGCTGGCAGAGGAGCAGATTCGACTGCAATCCGGGCTACTCATTCGCGGGGCGGTGGTCGAAATCGCTTCGCTCAATCAGAACCCATTCACCGCTGGTGCAGGCGGTGGCGAAGTTCAACTACGTCCGATATGGATGATCGACGACGGCTTGCGACGCACCTACGTTCACAAATTAGGAATGGTCGCTGAAGTGAACCCCGTTGCGGACTTGTCCCAGAAGATCGAACTGCCTCAACCTGCGCCCTTGGGCGGAAAGACGGTCGCTGGACTAGGTCCGATTCTAGGGATGTCCCCGTTTAATGCGTACGGGCGCCGAGTGATCAACGTCCGTGGTCCGGACGGATCACCGCTTTCCATCATTCAGGGCATCACCGAAATCAATGCTCGTTACGCCAAGATCGAAGGCCTGAAATCGACGCCTTCGTACATATGGGATATGCGAGTTTCTACCGATTCGATTTCTGCGGAACAGTTGAAAACCATCTTCGCTCGTCGCATCGATCAAACGAGCTATGACCGACGCCTGGAGGTCGTAAGGTTTTATATCGAAGGAGAGCGGTTTGGCGACGCGCGCGAGGAACTTGAGCGTTGCATTCGCGATTTCCCCAACGAACCACGACTTAGTACGCAACTTCAGGCGATCGTGCAGCGACAGGGCTCTCAGTTGCTTGATGAAGCGAAGCTACGACGTGAAGCAGGGCAATACGAGCTCGCCATGGGAATACTTAAGAACTTCCCGCTGGCCGAAGTGGGCCGCGTCACGCGGCTAGAGGTACAGGATTCGATCGCTTCAATCGAAGGACGACTAGCGGAGGGTCGCAGGTCGATCGAGCAATTGAAAGGCCAAGTGACTTCTCTTGAGGAAGGCGCACCTAAACAAACCTTGATGTCGATCGTTGAAGAGATCGAGCAATCGCTTTCACTTGATACACTCAGTCGGCTTAGCGACTACTCACGGCTTGGGGGCGTCGACGATATTCCCGTCGACAGTCGGGTTTCGCTTGCCGTGGGAGGTTGGCTTCTCGGCTCAGGTTCGGGCCTACAAAACATCGCCGTCGCAACGTCCCTGGTCGGTGTCCGCGCTCTGGTCTACGAGTATCTCTCTTCGCAGGACGATGCGACGCGTCAAGGCATATTGGAAAAACTGCGGACGATGGAAGGCGCCGATCCAGTTTACGTTTCGAAGATGCTTCCACTACTGCCTCCACCGATGGCGATCCCTGAGGAGGCCAGAGACCCGAAGGTCGTTGGCATGTTTACGATCGATGAGAAAACGTCAGAACGTTCGATAGGCCAGTACGTTTTGCAACTGCCCCCGGAATACAATCCGTTACGGTCGTACCCGTGCATCGTGGCGCTCCATCCGATCGGTGGTAAGGCAGAGGATCAGTTGGATTACTGGGCTGGCTCGCCAACCGAAGATGGATCCGCGCGGATGGGTCAAGGCGCTCGCCATGGCTTCGTTGTCGTCGCGCCAAAATGGACTCGCGATCATCAACGCGGCTACGAGTCAACACCACGCGAACATGCGGAGGTATTGGCCGCAGTTCGAGATGCGATGAGGCGAGTTTCGATCGATTCCGATCGAGTCTTTTTGACCGGGCTTGGTGACGGTGGCTCTGCTGCTTGGGATATTGCGATATCGCATCCCGATCTTTGGGCCGGAATGATTTCTGTAAGTGGTGAACCGGGCAACTACGTTCGACATTATGGTGATAATGCCGCGTATCTTCCTATTTATTTGGTCTTTGGTGAATTGGCAGGTGCCCCCGCACCACTGATCAAGTATGGCGATGTGCTCGACGACTACATGGCACCTCGATTCAACGCCATGGTGGTGATGTACCGCGGTCGAGGCGGCGAATACTTCTATGAAGAGATCCATAAAATGTTCGACTGGATGCGATTGTCTTCTCACCGACGAGGTGCACCGCCCCAAAAAATTGACACCTCTTCGATGCGCATAGGCGATCAGTTTTATTGGTGGCTTGAAATGCCCGAGTTGAAAGAGAGCGTTGCTATCGATCCCATCCTGTGGAATCAAGCCGAGCGAGTACGTGCTGCTAAAATCGTCGCATCGGTCGGGGAAGGAAACCAGCTACGAATCACTCAAGGCCCGGCAGAGCGATTCATCGTTTATCTTTCGCCCGAGATGGGCGTTCAGATGGACCAACCTATCTCCATCCGGTATCGAACTAGGCGTGTCGATGTAAATTTCGATGGCGACCTCGAAGTCATGCTGGAGGACGCAAGAACCAGAGCGGAACGCAAACACCCGTATTGGGCGAAGGTCATGGTTCCCTAGAAAGCTCGAGAGAGTTTTCCGCAAGCTTCACGTCAACGCCATTCTCAAGCGGTTCCCACCTGCGACGGCAAGGCGGCAAATCCCGCGAGCAACTTCATGCCATCCGCTTGGCTCTTTTCGGGGTGGAACTGCGTGGCGAAAATGTTGTCCTTCCAAACCATCGCACAGAAGTCGATCCCATATTCACACCGAAGCGCCACGACCGATGGATCGGCAGGACGGACGTAGTAGGAGTGAACAAAGTAAAAATAGGTCAGGTCATCGATGTCACGCAGAATCGGTGCCGCCGCCACTTTCCGAACCTGATTCCATCCCATGTGCGGAACTTTGAGCGGCGTCTCAATTCCTAGAGCCCGCCAATCAAAGCGAACGACGTCGCCAGCAAACAATCCGATGCCGCGATGGGTGCCACCTTCGTACCCGGTCTCAAAAAGCAATTGCAGCCCCAGGCAAATTCCTAGAAGTGGTCGGCCTGACGATGCAAAGTCACGGATCGGCTCGACCAAGTCACGACGGTGAAGCTCCGCAATCGCATCGCCAAAACCACCCACACCAGGCAGTATCAACTTTTCGGCCGCGGCGATCTCATGTGGGTCTGAGGTGATTTTTGCTGACACACCAACCTTCTCACATGCTTTCTGCACGCTGCGAAGATTTCCCATTTGGTAATCAATTATCGTGATCATGTTTGCCGTCATACTTGGGTCGAATGGACTATCCAGCGAACGAGCGTAATCCAAAAGAGCCACCGAATGTAGTCCGGGTTCGGAGACGTGCAGTGCATGCACCGACTTCTAACGCCATGGTTTTTGGAAAAACATGGCCAGTCCCAGTAAAGTCACCTTAGCAGACGGTTTAGATGTTCCTCGACTTGTTTCAAATCAGTCGTAGCGACAAGGCTGCGTAGACAATCGATTTGCATCTGACTGATTGGGATCGGAGTTCCCGGTGGCGGCACAACCGGAATCAATCGAGTTCGAATAAGCTGACGGAGCGATTCGATCCCGAAGCCTGTCGTCGCGGAGGTATACACCAACCCATCCGCCCCCACGTTCGGTCGATAGGTCGACAGGTCGCATTTATTAAAAACCTTCAACTGCTTGACCAACGAGCCCGGGGGCAGAAGGTCCGAGAACTCATCACAACCTCCATGCACACGGATCATGGGATGCTCTGAAGCCTCTTGGACCCAAACCACAAGGTCCGACTGGCGAATTGAATTCAATGCTCGCGAAATCCCCTCGCGCTCGATCTCGCCCGACGGATCCAATCGAAGCCCAGCCGTGTCACTCAGCCGTATCGGCCAACCATCGATTACCGCGTCCGCGTGCAAAACATCACGAGTCGTGCCGGGCTGGTCAAATGCGATGCTTCTTTGATAGCCGACCAATGCATTGATCAGGCTACTTTTTCCCACGTTGGGTGACCCTGCCAACACGACGCTCCAAGGCTTGGTTAGATGCAATCCGATATCCGTGAATTCAAGGATGGCGAGGGCCTGTGACTGGATTGCGACAATCGCCTCCGCACCCCCAGTCAACAGGTCCCCGATGGATTGCGACGCGAATCGAACCATCGCTCCGCGGAGTTGGTCGAGGACAATCGTCGCCGTGCGCGGAGTCGTGGTTTCCGTCAACAGCCGCAAGCCCGCGCGTTCATTCGGACTTAAACCCAGAGCCTGCTGCCAGCCATCCTGGTCGATAACGGTGGCACCCGCCAGTTCCAGGTCAGCCAATACGCGTCGCGACGCAGCCTCGCCACCATGACAGTGAATCTCCCATCGATCATAGGG